>CAVZXW010000001.1:0-141200 GCA_963779375.1 uncultured Chloroflexia bacterium
CGCCGGGGGCTGCGGTCGCGTTCGACGGCGGCTGGAGGGAGTGGCGATCGGCCGTCGCGGCGGGTTGGACGGTGGGAGGCGCACTGGAGCTCGAGGCGCGGCGGCTCGACGGGCGGACAGCCGCGCAGCCACGGGGTCGCGCCCCGGTTCGCGAGGCTGTTGCGGTATCCGCCGGGCCGGCGAACGGGACGGGCCGGGGCGGTGGTGGGCGGGCCGTGCGGCAGCCGGGCGCCGGCAGGGCGGCTCCGTTGTCGAAGGATGCGTACCGGCGACAGAAGGAGGTCGTCGACGGCGAGCTCACCCGCCTGGGCCTGCGTCGGAGCCACATCGAGCTCGCGCTCGCCGATCCCGCCGTGCAGGCCAACTTCGTCGAGCTGCGCCGGCTGACAAGCGAGCTTGTCGACGTGGATCGCGCATTGTCGGCCGCCGAGGATGCCTGGCTGACGCTCGAGGAGCGAGCGCCGCGATGAGGTGCGTGCGGTGACGGGGACCGGCGGCGTCGACGCGGGCCAGGCGCGCGACGCGGGCGCGGCGGCACGTCAGGTCGTGATCGGACTCACGGGTCCGATCGGCTGCGGGAAGAGCACCGTGGCGCGGTGGCTGGCCGACCGCGGGGCACATGTCGTGGACGCCGATGTCATCGCCCGGGGGGCGACGGACCCCGGCGCCCCGGCGCTCCCTGCGATCCGCGACCGCTTCGGGGAGGCGGTGTTCGCGGCCGACGGCAGCCTCGACCGCGCGGCACTCGCGGCGATCGTGTTCTCGGATCCCGCGGCGCTGGCCGACCTCGAGTCGATCGTGCACCCGTCCGTGCACCGGCGCATCCTCGCCGAGCTCGAGGCGGCGCAGGGCGTCCGCGGCGCCGATCATCGTGATCGAAGCGATCAAGCTCGTGGAGGCGGGTCTGGCCGCGGTGTGCGACGAGGTCTGGATCGTCGAGTGCGGTCCCGCGAGCCAGCGGGCGCGCCTCACGGGCCGCGGCATCCCGGCGGAGGATGCCGAGCGGCGCATCTCGGCGCAGGGCGCGGACCTGGCCGGCCGCCTCGCGGAACGCCTCGGTGCCGGGGCGCGCGCCCTGCCGGTCCGGCACCTGCGCACGGACGGACCCGAATCGGCTGTCCGGCGCGAGGTGGACAACCTGGTCGAGCGGGCGATCGCGGGGCGCACGTAAGGCGTCGACGCGTCGCACGCGGGCGTCGGCGCCGAATGTCCGGGACGGCGGGGTTGGCGCGCCGCAATGAGAACGGCCGTTCTCAATACGACCCGGAGGTAGTATCCTCAGCCCATGCCGCCCTTCAAGCTCGTGGCACCGTTCCAGCCCACCGGGGACCAGCCGCAGGCGATCGAACGCCTCGCGGACGGACTGGCACGCGGCATGAAGCACCAGACCCTCCTCGGAGCGACCGGCACGGGGAAGAGCCTCGCGCCGGACGAGCCGGTCCTGATCGGACGCCAGGACGCGTACGGCGGCGTCCGGTGGTCCCTCGAGCCCATCGGGGAGCTGGTCGACCGGGAACTGGGACCCGGACCAGCGCCGGCTGACCGAGTCGGAACATCTGCCTGCGCGCCGCAGGGCGATGGCGGCGGACTCGTGGTCGCAACCATCGATCCGGAGACGCACCGGAGCGTGGTCCACGATGTGTATGCCGTGTCGAGACACGCGGCACCGGAGACGCTCTATCGAGTGACGACGGACGCGGGCCATGCAGTGACCGTCACGCCCGACCACAACTTCGTCCGGCTCGGGCCCGACTCGGCTCTCGAGGTCATCGAGACCGGCGCGCTGCGGGAAGGCGACTACCTCCCGCTCCCCAGCCGTCTCCCGTCTCCGGCCGAACCGACCCGCCGAATCGACGTCGCATCGTGTATCGCCAGATCCCGTGCCTATGTCACCGGACCAGCTGTGCTCGCCTCTCCCGTGGCCCCCGCCGTCAGGCGCGCAATCCAGCGCGGGAGCTCGAGTCCCCGTGGCTGCAGTCGGCAGCGGTGGAGTCGCGGTGATGGAGCGCTTCGGACCGACGACGATCACGGCACACCGCGGCACGCGAACCCTTCCGGCCAGCATCGCCACCACCGACGAGTGGATGGCGTTCCTCGGCTTGTTCGTCGCCGAGGGCCATGTCGACACCACGTACTCGACGATCACGCCCGGCCAGGAGTCGACCGACCTGGCCACCGGCCTCATGGATGCATGTGGAATCTCGTGGTATCTCCGTGAGCCCGGTGACCTGGGCATCGGATCAGTGGTCGTGACCGAGACCCTCCGCACGCTCTGCGGCGAGCGCGCCGGGACCAAGCACCTGCCGGACTTCTGGGCCAACCTCGACGACCAGGCGCTCGCCAGGCTCCTGGCCGGGTACTTCGAGGGAGACGGCTGGATCGAGGATCGTGGCCCGGCCGTCTGCGCGGTCACGAAGAGCGCGCGGCTGGCAGGCGAACTCTCCTACGCGCTCCTCCGCTTCGGGATCGTTGCGCGACTTGCGCGGACTCGCAAACGTGCCGTCGGAACGTCGCACGCGGGGGCGGACTACTGGCAGGTCTCCGTGCGCGGCGCCGAGGACCTTTCCAGCTTCGCGCGACACGTCGGCTTCCTGGGCCAACGGAAGCGTGCCCACCTGGCCACGGTCGTCGAAGCCGCTGTGGGCGGGAATGCGGACACGCTTCCGGAGGTTGCCGCCCGACACCTTCTCAACGCCAGGCTCGGGCTCGGCGTCTCGCAACTGCACCTCGCCCGACTGGCGAACCTGTCGCGGGCTGCGATAGGGCTCCTCGAGACGGGCGCTCGCTCGCTCCGGCGCAGCACGGGTCGGGACCTCGTCCGTGCGCTGCGCGGGTTCGCGACCGCCGCCGATGCCGCGTGCCCGCCCGGGGTCTGGGAAGGGATCGACGCACTCGAACGCATGCTCGACTGTCGCTGGGTGCGCGTCCGATCCATCGAGCCAGTTCCACCGTCCTCCCCGTTCGTCTACGACCTGTCGGTGGCGCATGCGGAGACATTCCTGGCCGGGTTCGGTGGCCTGGTCGTCCACAACACCTACGCCATTGCCTCGGCCATCGAGAGGCACCAGAAGCCCACGCTGGTGCTCGCCCACAACAAGACCCTGGCCGCGCAGCTCTACAGCGAGTTCCGCGAGTTCTTCCCGGAGAACGCCGTCGAGTACTTCGTCTCGTACTTCGACTACTACCAGCCCGAGGCGTACCTGCCGCGCAGCGACACGTATATCGAGAAGGACTCCAGCCGGAACGACGAGATCGACAAGCTGCGGCACGCGGCGACGAAGTCGCTCTTCGAGCGGCGCGACGTCATCATCGTCGCGTCGGTCAGCTGCATCTACGGCCTCGGTGCGCCCGTCGACTACGGCGCCACCGTCATCCGGCTGCGTGTCGGCGGGCAGTACCGTCGGGACGGCGTGCTCCGCCAGCTGGTGGATCTGCAGTACCAGCGCAACGACCAGGCGCTCACGCGGGCACGCTTCCGCGTTCGAGGGGACACCCTCGAGCTGCAGCCTGCCCACGATGACTTCGTCGTGCGCGTGCAGTTCTTCGGCGACGAGGTCGAGCGGATCGTCGAGATCGACCCGCTGACCGGCGAGGTGCTGGCCGAGCGCAGGGAGGTCGCGGTCTACCCGGCGTCGCACTACGTCACGCCCGCGGACAAGCTCAAGGCCGCCATCGTCGACATCGACGCCGAGATGGAGGAGCGCTGCACCCAGATGGAGGCGGAAGGCCGTGCGCTCGAGGCCGCCCGCCTGCGACAGCGGACCACGTTCGACCTCGAGATGATGCGGGAGCTGGGCTTCTGCTCGGGCATCGAGAACTACTCGCGTCACCTGTCGCGCCGGCCCGCCGGCTCGCGGCCGTGGACACTGCTCGACTACTTCCCGCCCGACTGGCTGCTGGTGGTGGACGAGAGCCACATGACCATCCCGCAGGTGGTCGGGATGTACAAGAACGACCGGACGCGCAAGGAGATCCTCGTCGATTTCGGCTTCCGGCTGCCCTCGGCGCTCGACAACCGCCCCCTGACGTTCGAGGAGTTCGACGAGCACCTGAACCAGGTGATCTACATGAGCGCGACACCGGCCGCGTACGAGCTCCAGCGCAGCGAGCAGGTGGTCGAGCAGCTCATCCGGCCCACCGGCATCGTCGACCCGCCGGTGCATGTCCAGCCGACGCGCGGCCAGATCGACGACCTCCTCGAGCGGATCCACGAGCGCGTCGCGCGCGGCGAGCGCGACCCTGGTCACCACGCTCACCAAGAAGATGGCCGAGGACCTGGCCGAGTACCTCAAGGATCTGGGCGTGAAGGTCTAGTACCTCCACAGCGAGGTCGACACGCTCGAGAGGGTGCAGATCCTGCGCGACCTGCGCCTCGGCGTCTACGACGTGCTCGTCGGCATCAACCTGCTCCGCGAGGGCATCGACCTGCCGGAGGTCACGCTGGTCGCCATCCTCGACGCAGACAAGGAGGGGTTCCTGCGCAGCGCGTGGTCGCTGATCCAGGTCTCCGGCCGCGCGGCGCGGAACGTGGGCGGCCAGGTCGTCATGTACGCCGACACCATGACGGACTCGATGAAGCTGGCGATCACGGAGACGGAGCGCCGGCGGGGGATCCAGGCAGCGTACAACGCGGAGCACGGCATCGAGCCCACGACGATCATCAAGGAGGTGCGCGACATCAACGACCGGCTGCGCGCCGTCGCGGAAGCACCGGGCGCGTACGTGGACGGGCCGGGCGGCCGCGAGCTGTCGGAGATGTCGAGCCGCGAGCAGGTCGGCCAGCTGGTCGCCCAGCATGGAGGCGGAGATGCGCGCGGCGGCCCGCGAGCTGGAGTTCGAGAAGGCGGCGGCGCTGCGCGACGAGATCCAGCAGGTCCGGCTGCGGGTGCTCGAGGAGGACGCCTCGGTCGTGGTCGGGCGTGCCGCGGAGCGGGCCGCGACGGGTCCGCGGGGCAGGCGGCCGGGCCCCGGTGAGGCCCCGGGCGCCCGTTCGGGCCGCGGATCCGGTTCGGGCCGCGGATCCGGCCGGGGGCGCGGGACGGGCCCGGGCCGTGCCGGAGACGCCACCGACATCGACGCCGGCGGCGTGCGCGTGTCGGCGGTGGAGGTGCTGCCGGCCGGCGAGGAGCCCGCCGCGGCGCTGGCGGCCGCCGATGGGCCGACCGACGAGGGCACGGCATCGGACTGGCTGCCGGGCATCCGCGACGAGCACGACGACGACGGCGGCTGGCAGGCGAAATGGCTCGAGCGGCCCACCTGGGATCACCGGGTGACGCCCAATGTCATCCGTCGCACGGGACAGCGGCCGCCCCGGCGGCACCGCTGAGCGCTGCCGGAGAGCGGGCCCGAGGACCGAGCCGACCGGCGCGGCCAGGTCCCGAAGGCGCAAGGGGGCGACATGGGAGAACGGGCGGCGCTGCAGGTCCTGTACGACGGCTGGGACACTTACCAGGGCAAGCTCGTCGCGGCGGTCGCGCCGCTGACCGACGAGCAGCTCGGGCTGCGTGCGGCACCGCACCTGCGGTCGGTCGGCGAGCTGCTGACGCATATCGTCGGTGTTCGCGCGGGCTGGTTCCACTTCGACCTGGGCGCCGGCGGCGACGAGTGGCGCGACGTCGCGGAGTGGCAGGATCCGGGAGCGCGGCCGCGATCTGCGGCGGAGCTCCGGGAAGGCCTTGCGTCGACATGGCGGTTCGTGCGGGAGTCCCTGGCCACCTGGACGACTGACGAGCTGGAAGAGACCATCCACAGCCGCTGGCCGGCACCGGGCGAGGAGGGGCTGACGTACGTACGCGGCTGGATCGTCTACCACGTGCTCGAGCACGACATCCACCACGGCGGCGAGCTCGGCTACCTCCTGGGTATGCACGGGCTGGCCGGCCCCGACATCTGAACCGGCCGGCGGCCGCCCCGGCGGCACCGCTCGGCGGCGGCCGCACGCGATGCCCCGGGCGTCGCGGGCGCAACAGATCGGCGGTGCGGAATGGTCATGGGTGGACCGTCACGACGCCGATTGCGCCCGCGAGCGGAGGTGCGATCGGGCGAGAGCGTTCCGGGGAGGTCGCTCCGGCGGGAACAGGACGCCTGCCGTGCGGGGGCACGATTGATTCGCTCGACCGTGCGGCATCTCGTGAGCCGTCCTGAGTCTGCCGTGAGGGGGAGTGCCGGACAAGGTGCCCGTGGTGACAGATCCGGTGCGATCTACCGCAATCCGGCCGATGCCGTTCCGCTGGTGCAAGTTCAGGTAGCGTGCGGGTCCGGTGCGTGCCTGCCGGCCGCAGCCCGGGCCTGGCGTGCGGGTCGGTGGCTGCCTGCCTGCATGCCGCCGCGGCCCCGCTGCGCGCCGCAGCCGGCACCAACAGCCTGCCGCACGGGCGAGCGTCCTCAGCTTCGGCGGGCGTGATGCTCCGCGAACAGGTCCACGGTCTCGCGGAGGAACGCCGGGATGTCTTCGACGACGCGGCCCCAGGCCATGCCGTTGTCGCAGAACGCGGACTCGTCCACCCACGTGGCTCCGGCGTTCACGAGGTCGTCCCTGATGCCCTGCGAGCCGGTGGCGCGCACGCCGGCGACGATCCGGGCCGAGATGGCCACGAGGCCGCCGTGACAGACGATTGCGATCGGCTTGCCGGCCCCTCGCACGCCGGCCACCAGGCCCGTCACCGCGTCATACCGCCGCAGCTTGTCGGGAGCCCAGCCCCCCGGGATCACCAGCGCGTCGAAGGCGTCCTGGTCGACATCGGCCGCCGCCGTCTCCACCGGCACATCGAGGCCGTTCTTCCCGTGGACCGTCCCGGGCTTGATACCGACGCTCGTGACGCGCGCGCCTTCCTCGCGCAGGCGCATCACCGTGCACCAGTACTCGAGATCCTCGACCCCCTCGGCAGCCAGCACGGCAACGCGCATTCCTTCGAGCCGCATCCCAACGCCTCCTGATTGCAGTTCGGCCGAGCCGCCCGATTCTACCGGGCAGGCCGTCCCCGCGACCGTACGGCGCGAGCACCCTCCGCCGTCGATGGCGGGAAGCAGGCCGTGTCGCGGACCCGGTCGCGGGCGGGACGTCGGATGGCTGCGGTGCGGCGCGCCCTGGCCCCGGTCCGCCGGGACGGTCGGCGCGTTCCCGCGGGGTTCCCGATACCCTCCGCAGATGTTGCAGGCCCTGGCGGGCACGGTGCTGTTCCTCCTCGTGGTGGCGGCGACGATCACCCGCCCGCGAGGCATCCCGGAGTGGGCGTCGGCCCTCGGCGGGGCGGCGGCCGTCGTCGTCCTCGGCTTCGTCGGTGTCGCGGATGCGGTGAGGGCCGTGGCCGCCGACTGGAACGTCCTCGCGTTCTTCGTGGGCATGACCGGCCTGGCGGCCGTCGCGGAGCGGAGCGGCTTCTTCGAGCGAGCCGCCGGGCTGGCTGCACGGCTGGCCCGGCGCAGCGGGCGCCGCCTGCTCGTCGCGGTCATCGGGCTCGGCATCGTCATCACGGCGTTCCTCTCGAACGACGCCACGGCGCTGATCCTGACCCCCGTGGTGTACGGGCTGGTGGTCTCGCTGGGGATCGATGCGATGCCGTACGTGCTGGCGTGCACGTTCATCGCGGATGCCGCATCGCTCGTGCTGCCCGTCAGCAACCCCGTGAACCTGCTGGTGCTCGACGGGCTGGGGCTGGGGCTGCCACGGTACCTGGAGGCTGTGGAACCTGCCGCCATCGCGTCCGCCGTGCTGACCGGACTGGCGCTGGTCCTGCTCTCCTGGCGCTCGGTGCCGCGTCGGCTGCCGGCGAGGGTTCCGGAACCTCCCGGTCCCGGCGTCCCCAGGGTGTGGGCGGGGCTCGTCGCCGTCGCCATTGCCTTCGTCGTCGGGGGATTGCTCGGCGCCCCCCTGGGGATCGTGGCGTGCGGCGGGTTCGTGCTGCTCCTTGCGCTCGAGGCGTCCGCGCTCGGCCGTCCCCACTCCCGCCCGCTGGACGGGGTGAGCTGGCCGATCCTCGGGTACGTGTCCGGGATGGTCGTGCTGGTGGCGGCCCTGGAACGGCTCGGCGTCGTGTCGCGGGTGGTCGGGTCCGTCCTCGGCTGGGCGGGAGGGTCGGCTCCCGCTCGCCGGCATCGCGGCGAGCCTCCTCGCTGCGGCGGGCTCCAACCTCGTGAACAATGTGCCGATGACGCTCGTGATGATCAGCGGCATCCAGGGCGCGCACCTGGCCGGCCCGGCACGGGAGGCCGCGGCCTACGGGGCGATCATCGGCGCCGACCTCGGCCCGAACCTCACGACGGTCGGGTCGCTTGCGACCGTCCTGTGGCTGCTGATCCTGCGGGAGCGGGGGCTCGAGGTCCGTCCGGCCGACTACCTGCGGATCGGACTCGTCGCGACGCCGCCGATCCTGGTCGTGTCGACGCTGCTGATGGTAGTGATGCTGCGATGACATCGGGAAATCGACGCGAGACGCGACGAGACCGGCCGCGGACAGGCCCGACGGCGACGGCGCCCGGGGCCCCCGACGGCTCCATCGAGGGCGGCAACCATGGCTGACGGGCGGCTGGTGCTGGTGTGCGTGGCGGGGGCCGAGACGGAGGCGTTCTGGGAACGCGTGCGGATGGTGCTGCCGCCGGACGCCGGGGTCGAGCTGTACCACGTGATCGACGACGCCCCCGCGCGCGAGCTCGAGGTGCAGTTCCTGCGGAGGCCCGGCCACCCACCCCCGCCCCATGTCGACGCGCGAGCACGCGCCGCCGAATCCCGTGGGTCGGACGCGATCCTCGCCGACGCCGCCGTCGCGCTCGGTGGCACCGCCGGCACCGCCGTGGGTCGAGGCCGGCCGGAGCGGTCGATCGTGGAGCGCGCAGCGGAGGTTGCCGCGTCGCTCGTCGTCGTCGGGTGCAGGCCGGGCGCGATGTCCACGCCTCCCGGGCCGCACGGCGTGGGCCACGTCGCCCGGTTCGTGCTGGACCACGCCCCGTGCCCGGTGCTCCTGGTGCGCCTCGCGCAGGATTCGGCCGCCGGTCCGGCGCCCCACTCCCCGCGCCCGCTTCCGTGAGTGGCTGTCCGGCCCGGATGACCATCTGGCCGCGACCCGCGCGGGCACACGGTGATTGACAAGGCAACGGCCGCCCGCTATGTTCCGGCGACCATGAATTACGTCGCACTGAAGTCGAAGCGCTGGCGGCCCTGCCGGGAGGCACGGGCCTAGGGGCTTCGCGTCGGACGACGAACGGGGCCTCCAGGCACGGAGGTCCCAGGGCCGCGGAACCGCGATGGTGTCCGCGGCTTTTTCGTGTCCGGGAACGGACGGACCTCCACCTCGAGCCCCTCCAGCGAGGAGGCATGCGAGATGCGGACGATCGTCCTCGGAGACGGGCCGATGGGCCGCGCCGTCGCGATGGGGCTGCGGGATCGCGGAGAGGATCCGCTCGTCCTCGGCCGTCCCGAGACGACGCACGCGCCGGCGGTCTTCGCGGCCGCCGACGTCGTCTTCGAGTTCTCGCGGGGAGCGGCGGTCCTGCCGAACCTGGCCGCGGCGCTTGCGGGCGGCTGTCGCGCGTTCGTCGTCGGGCACCACGGCGTGGACGGTTGCGGCCGCCGAGATCGCCGCGCTCCTGGCCCAGCACGGCGCTTCGGCCGTGGTCGCGGCCAACTTCAGCCCGGGTGTCAACGTGCTCGGACGGCTCGTCGAGTCGGCGACCCGGATGCTCGGGGCGCTTCCCGCCTACGACCCCTACCTGGTCGAGTGGCACCGCCGCGGCAAGGCCGACAGACCTTCGGGCACGGCGCTGGAGCTCGGACGGCAAATCGTGGACGCGCATCCGGTCAAGCGCCGCATGGTCGACGGGCCCCGCGACGGCCCGCCCGAACCGGACGAACTCGAGGTGGCCAGCGTGCGCGCGGGTTCGTCCCCCGGCATGCACCTCGTCGGGTTCGACGCGCCCGGCGAGAGCATCGAGCTGCGGCTGACGGCCCGGGACCGCTCCGCGTACGCGATGGGGGCGATCGCCGCCGCGGACTGGCTGCTCCGTTCACCTCGACGCCCCGGCATCCACCCGTTCGACTGCGTCGTCGACGACCTGATCGGCTACGAGATCCCAGGAGGCACACGATGAATCCGTCCGTCCGATCCGTTTCCGTGGAGACCGGTTCCGTGCAGCGGATCCGCGGCGCGTTCACGGCCCTGGTGACGCCCTTCGACGTCGGCGGGAGCCTCGACCTCGTGGCTCTCCAGCGGCTGCTCCGCTGGCAGGTGGCCGCCGGCATCGACGGCCTCGTCCCGTGCGGCACCACCGGGGAATCACCCACGCTCCGTCCGCGCGAACGCGAGCGCGTCATCGCCATGGCGGTCGAGGCGGCAGCCGTGTCGGCCGTCGCCGGAACGTCCCGTCGACCGGTGGTGGTCGCCGGCACCGGCACCAACGACACGGCGGCCACGATCCGTGCCACGCGGCGGGCGGCCGAGCTGGGCGCCGACGCCGCGCTCGTCGTGGCGCCGTACTACAACCGGCCGGACCAGCGGATGCTCGCGGCGCACTTCACGGCCGTGGCGGACGAGGGCGGGTTGCCGGTCGTCGTGTACAACGTACCGTCCAGGACCGGCTCGAACGTGGACGCCGACACGGTGCTGCGCCTGGCCGAGCACCCGCGCATCGCGGCCGTCAAGGAGGCATCCGGCAACCTCGACCAGATCGCGACGATCATCCGCGACCGGCCCGCCGGGTTCTCGGTGATGGCCGGCGACGACGCGTGGACGCTGGCGGTGCTCGCGATGGGCGGAGACGGCGTCATCAGCGTGGCGTCCAACGAGATCCCCGCCGAAATGGCGGGACTCTGCGCCGCCGCGTCGGGCGGCGACTGGGAACGGGCGCGCCGGCTGCACGACCGATGGCTGCCGCTCTTCCGTGCGAACTTCCGAGGCGGACCGAATCCGGCTCCTGTCAAGTCGGCGCTGGCGATGATGGGGTGGATCCAGGACGGGCTGCGCCTGCCGCTGCTGCCCCTCGACGAACCGGCCCGCGGCCGTCTCGGCGCGCTGCTGCAACAGGAGGGGTTGCTCGTGGCCGAGTCGTCCGGCGTGGTGACGGCAGGGCCGGGGACGCCGGTTGCCGCGGGAGCGGTGGCGTGACCGCGGAGGCGGCCGGACGGGCCGTATCGGGCGCGGCAACCGGTGGAGTGCCGGCATCCTCGTTGCTCGCCGACCTGGATGCCGGGCGCCGGCGCGCCGCGTGGCCGGACTCCACGACGCCCGACGGGTGGCGGGTCGATCCCGACCTCCGCGCGGAACTGCTGGCCCTGTTCCGCGACCCGGAGATGCGGTCGTGGCGCATCGACGACCTGTTCGCGTTCCGGGACCGGGCCTCGTTGCCCACCAAGTCGCTGCTCGACGGCGAGTGGAGGGTGGTGCCCGGAGGGACCAGCGTCCGGGCCGGCGCTCACCTGGGGCGCGGCGTCGTCATCATGCCGCCTTCGTACGTGAACGTCGGGGCGTGGGTGGGGGAGGGCACCATGGTCGACTCGCACGTGCTGGTCGGCTCGTGCGCGCAGGTTGGCGCGCGGGTGCACCTCTCGGCCGGCGCGCAGCTCGGCGGCGTGCTCGAGCCGGCCAACGCGCGCCCGGTGATCGTCGAGGACGACGCGTTCGTCGGCGCCCAGTGCGGGCTGTTCGACGGGGTGCTGGTCGGGCGCGGCGCCGTCCTCGCGGCCGGCGTCATCCTGACCGGGACGAGCCGCATCTACGACCTGGTCGGAGACCGCGTGCTCGAGGGCACGCCCGGTCGGCCGCTCAGCGTGCCACCCGGCGCGGTGGTGGTCCCGGCGACGCGGCCCGCCGGCGGAAGGTTCGCGACGGAGCACGGGGTCGGGCTGCAGTGCGCGGCGATCGTGAAGATGCGGGACGAGGGGACGTCGGCGCGGACGGCGCTCGAGGCGGCGCTGCGGTGACGGCCGCCGCCCGGGGGCGCCGCGGCGACGGGGGACGGCGCTCCCGCCCCACCCGGCAACCCGACCGTCGCCCGCGATGCCGGGATCTGGCGCGACGGCCGCCTGGCCGGGTTCGACCCGGTGGCCCTCGCCGACACGTATGGCACGCCGCTCTACGTCTACGACCTCGACCTGGTCGAGGCGCGCGGCCGCCGCCTGCGATCGGCGCTTCCGGATCGGTTCGACGTGGCGTATGCGGCAAAGGCCAACCCGTCGCTCGCCGTCATCGCCGCCGCGATCGCGTCCGGGGCGGGCGTGGACGTGGCGTCTTCCGGCGAGCTCGAGGCCGCTCTCCGCGCGGGCGCCTCCCCCGGACCATCGTGGTGACCGGGCCGGGGAAGAGCGACGGGCTGCTCCGCCGCGCAACGGCGATCGGCGTGCGGGCCATCGTCGTGGAGTCACTCGGCGAGCTCGAGCGGCTGGAACGCGCGGCGGAGGCCGCAGGCGCCGTGGCCGGCGTCCTCTTCCGGCTGCCCGCCCACGACAGGGCAGACGTTCGGCATGTCCTGGGACGATGCCGCGGACGGCGCGCGCCGGGCGCGTGCCTCGTCGCGGCTCGATCCGCTCGGCGTGCACGCGTTCGGCGTCTCGGCCGAGCGCGACCCCGGCATCCTCGTCGCGCACGTCGAGCGCACGGTCGAGGCAGGTCGACGGCTCGCCGGCACGGCCGGCTTCCCCCTCCGGGTCGTCGATGTGGGTGGCGGGCTCGGGGTCGCGTACGCGAACGACGATCTCGAGCTGGACCTGCATGCGTTCGGTCGACTCCTGGCCGGCCTGGACGAGGCATGGCGGGGCGACCCGTCAACCTCGGCGATGCGTGTCGTCCTCGAGCCCGGCCGGTTCCTGGCCGCGCCGGCGGGTGCCTACATCGCCCGCGTCGTCGACGTCAAGCTGCTGAACGCCCGGCGCGTCGCGGTCCTGGACGGCGGGATCAACCACCTGCTCGCGCCGGCGCTCGTGGGCCGCCACCACCGGCTCGAGCTGGCCGGAGCCGCGTCTCCGGACGATCGCCCGCTCGTCCCGACGGACCTCGTCGGCCCGCTCTGTACGAGCCTCGACGTGCTCGACCGCCTCGACGCGTTCCCGGAGACACGGCCCGGGGACCTCGTGGTCGCGCTGGACGTCGGTGCCTACGGGTTCACGCAGTCCATGCCCTGGTTCCTGTCGCACGAGGGACCGGCGGAGGTCGGCGTGTCGGGCGGCCGGGCCCACCTCCTTCGTGCCCGGCTGGACCCCGGCACCATGGTCGACGCGCAGTTCGTCCCGGCCGCGCCCGGGCAGTAGCGGCGGCGTCCGAGCTCCCCGCACGTAGGACATCTGTTCTAATTCGACGCGAGCGGCTACACTGGACGGGTATGCCGCAGGATCTGCTCGTCGTTCGCGGAGCACGCGAACACAACCTCAAGAACATCACCGTCGAGCTGCCGCGCGACAGGCTCATCGTGATCACGGGCCTGTCGGGCAGCGGCAAGTCGAGCCTGGCGTTCGACACGATCTACGCCGAGGGCCAGCGCCGGTACGTCGAGAGCCTCTCCGCGTACGCGCGCCAGTTCCTGGGCCAGATGGAGAAGCCGGACGTCGACCAGATCGACGGGCTGAGCCCCGCGATCTCCATCGACCAGAAGGGCGCCAGCCGGAACCCCCGCTCCACGGTCGGCACCGTCACCGAGATCTACGACTACCTGCGCCTGCTGTTCGCGCGGGCCGGTCACCCGCACTGCCCCATCTGTGGCCGCGAGATCGCCCGCCAGAGCGTGCCCCAGATCGTGGACAGGATCCTGGCGCTGCCCGAGGGCACGCGCCTGCTCGTCCTCGGGCCGCTGGTCAAGGACCGCAAGACCGAGGGCGACCGCGTGTTCGAGGCCGCCCGCCGGCAGGGCTTCGTGCGGGTTCGTGTCGACGGCGAGCTCCTCGACCTCGACGAGGCGCGCGACGCTCGACAAGTACAAGCGCCACACGATCGAGGTCGTCGTCGACCGGCTGGTCGTCCGCCGCGCGGACGACGACGGTGTCGCGTACGGGCCCGAGCATCCGAACCCCGACCTCGGACGCCTTGCCGACTCGGTCGAGACCGCGCTGCGGCTGGGCGAGGGCGTGATGGTGGTGGCGCCGGCAGAGGCGGGCGCGTTCGAGGAGCAGCGCTTCAGCGAGCGGTACAGCTGCCCGTTCGACGGGACCATCCTGGAGGAGCTCGAGCCGCGCAGCTTCTCGTTCAACTCGCCCGCACGGGGCCTGCCCCACGTGCACCGGGCTGGGCGTGCGCCTCGAGATCGACCCGTCCCGGTTGATCCCCAACCGCGACCTGGCGCTGCGCGAGGGCGCGCTGCAGCCGTGGACGCGGATGCCCATGGAGAACTCGTGGCAGCTCAAGATCATCGACGCGATCGCGGAGCGCCACGGGTTCCGCACAGACGTGCCGGTGCGCGACCTGTCGAAGGAGGCGCTCGACTTCCTGCTGTACGCCGAACGTGGCGAGCGTGTCGTGGTCCGCTACCAGCACGACCGCGGCGAGAACTCGTACGAGGCCACGTTCGAAGGCCTGGTGCCCAACCTCGAACGGCGGTTCCGCGAGACCGACTCCGAGTACGTCAAGTCGGAGATCGAGCGGTACATGGTCGAGCGGCCCTGTCCCGCGTGCGGCGGCAGGCGGCTGCGGCCGGAGGCACTCAGCGTCACCATCGACGGGCGCACCATCGCCGACGTCTCGTCGATGTCGGTGACCGATGCGCTCGCCTGGGCGACCGACCTGCCCGCCCGGCTGAGCGAGCGGGAGTCCACGATCGCCCGGCAGGTGCTCAAGGAGATCCGCGCCCGGCTGGGCTTCCTCGTGGACGTGGGCCTCGACTACCTGACGGTCGACCGGACCAGCCAGACGCTCTCGGGTGGCGAGGCGCAGCGCATCCGGCTGGCCACGCAGATCGGTTCCAGCCTGATGGGCGTCCTGTACATCCTCGACGAGCCGTCCATCGGCCTCCACCAGCGGGACAACGCGAAGCTCATCGCGACGCTGACCCGCCTGCGCGACCTCGGCAACACGCTGATCGTGGTGGAGCACGACGAGGAGACGATCCGGACGGCCGACTGGGTGGTGGACGTCGGGCCCGGAGCCGGCGAGCACGGGGGCGAGGTGGTCGCCGAGGGGCCGCTCGAGGCCATCCTCGCGGAGCCTCGCTCGCTGACCGGGGCCTATCTCCGCGGCGAGGCGTTCGTGCCCATCCCGGATCGCCGTCGGCCGGGCAACGGCAGCTCGCTCGTCGTCCGCGGCGCGCGGGCGCACAACCTCAGGAACATCGACGTCGCGTTCCCGCTCGGAACGTTCATCGTCGTCACGGGCGTCTCGGGGTCGGGCAAGAGCACGCTGGTGGCCGAGGTCCTGTACCGCGCGCTGGCCCGCGACCTGTACGGCTCGCGGGACGAGCCGGGGGAGCACGACCGCATCGACGGTGTGGGCGCGGTGGACAAGGTCATCGAGATCGACCAGAGCCCGATCGGGCGGACGCCGCGCTCCAACCCGGCCACGTACACGGGAGTCTTCGGGCCGATCCGCGAGCTGTTCGCCGGCGTCCCCGAGGCACGGCTGCGCGGCTACAAGGCCGGGCGGTTCAGCTTCAACGTGAAGGGCGGCCGCTGCGAGAACTGCAAGGGCGACGGGATCATCAAGATCGAGATGCAGTTCCTCCCCGACGTCTACGTGCCATGCGAGGTGTGCAAGGGCAAGCGGTACAACCGGGAGGCGCTGGAGATCCACTACAAGGGCCGGTCCATCTCGGACGTCCTCGAGATGACGGTGGAGGAGGCGCTCGAGTTCTTCTCGGCCGTGCCCGCGATCCGCGGCAAGCTCCAGACGCTCAACGACGTCGGCCTGGGCTACATCCACCTCGGGCAGCCGGCGACGACCCTGTCCGGCGGCGAGGCGCAGCGCGTCAAGCTGGCCACCGAGCTGTCCCGGCGCGCGACCGGCAGGACGGTCTACGTCCTCGACGAGCCGACGACGGGCCTGCACTTCGCGGACGTCGAGAAGCTGCTGCAGGTGCTCCACCGGCTCGTCGACGCGGGGAACACGGTCATCGTCATCGAGCACAACCTCGACGTGATCAAGACCGCCGACTGGATCGTCGACCTCGGGCCCGAAGGCGGCGCGCGTGGCGGGACGGTCGTCGCGGAGGGGACGCCGGAGCACGTGGCAGGGGTACCGGAATCCGCGACGGGCGAGTACCTGGGACGCGTGCTCCGCGGCGAACCGCTCGTGCCGCTCACGGACGTGACCTTCGCGGAGGCCGCCGGTCGTGCGACGAGCGTCCGGCCCACTCGACGCATCGCCGATACGCTCGTTGCGAAGCGGGCCGGGGCGGAGCGCGACGCCGTCGAGGCATAGGGCCGGACGCTACGTGGTCGAGGCGCGTAGAGCCGGCACACCGCCTGGTCGCGGCATCGGCGCCGCGCTACGCCAGTTCCAGGACCACCGCCTCGACCTTCACCTCGCCCGCCGCGGCGGGAATCGGCACGAGCGTCCCGGGGATCGGACGGCCGTCGACCACGAGGTCGCAGACGCGCCCGGTCGTCCCGCGCCGCTTGCGGATCGCGATGCGGTACGTCGTGCCGCGGTATCTCCGCGTCACCTCGACGTCGCCCCAGTCCGCGGGGAGGACAGGGTCGACGCGCAGCCCGTCGAGCTCGGGCCGGACCCCGAGGATCCACTGCGTGACCGCGACGAAGTTCCAGGCCGCGGTGCCCGTCAGCCATGAGTTCTTCGCCTCACCCTCGGACGGCGAAGCGCGGCCGGCGATCATCTGCGCGTGCACGTAGGGCTCGCAGCGATGGACCTCCGAGATGGCCTCGCGAGCCGACGGGCACGTCCGCAGGTAGTAGTCGAGGGCGGCGTCGCCGTGCCCGAGGAGCGTCTCCGCGATCGTCACCCAGGGGTTGGCATGGCAGAGACACCGAGCCGTTCTCCTTGTACCCGGGTGGATACGAGGAGATCTCCCCGAGCAGCGGGCTGTACCGCGTGTACGGCGGGTCGAGCAGCACGATGCCGTGGGGCGTCGCGAGCCGCTTGCGCACGGACGACAGCGCGGCCGCCGCGCGTCCGTCCTCGAGCCCGACACCGGCCATCACGCAGAGGCCCTGCGGCTCGATGAACACCTGGCCCTCGTCGCAGTCCGACGCCCCGACCGGCGAGCCGGTGCTGTCGTACGCCCTGCGGAACCACGCGCCGTCCCACGCGTGCTCGTCCAGTGCCCGACGCAGCCGCGCCGACCCGGCGACGCAGCGGGCGGCCTCGGCTGGATCGCCGCGCCGATCGGCGATCAGCGACATCTCGCGCGACGCCATCAGGAACAGCGCGGCGATGACGACCGACTCGGCGACCCCGCTCTCCCGGTACGGGCCTGCCTGGAACGACTCGCCGGGGGTCTCGGCGAAGGAGTTGAGGTTGAGGCAGTCGTTCCAGTCGGCGCGGCCGATCAGCGGCAGGCCGTGCGGGCCCAGGCGGTCCAGCGTGTACGTGATGCACCGCTGGAGGTGCTCGAACAGCGGCGTCTCGCTGCCGGGCCGGCCGTCGTAGGGCGCCGGCTCGTCGAGGATCCCGAGGTCGCCCGTCTCACGGATGTACGCGGCGGTCGCGATCACGAGCCACAGCGGATCGTCGTTGAAGTCGGTGCCGACGGCATCGTTGCCGCGCTTCGTGAGGGGCTGGTACTGGTGATACGCGCCGCCGCTCGGGAGCTGGGTGGACGCGAGGTCGAGCAGCCGCGAACGTGCACGCTCCGGGATCATGTGCACGAACCCCAGCAGGTCCTGGGCCGAATCCCTGAACCCGAGTCCGCGCCCGATCCCGGACTCGTAACATCGACGCCGAGCGCGACAGGTTGAACGTGGTCATGCACTGGTAGGCGTTCCACGCGTTGACCATGCGGTCCACGTGTTCGTCGCCCGGTGTGGACGCGCAGCCCGCCCAGCAGTTCGCCCCAGCGGTCGCGCAGTCCGGCCAGCGCTTCGTCGACCGTGCCGGGCCGCAGGTGTCGCTCGATCACGGGTCGCACGCGCCGCTTGTCGATCACCTGCGAGCCGGGCGGGTCGAACTTCGCCGCCGCCGGGTTCTCCGCGTACCCGAGCACGAAGACGACGTCCCGCGTCTCGCCCGGCGCAAGCCGGAGCCGGACCTGGTGCGCGCCGATCGGCTGCCAGCCGCTCGCGATCGAGCCGGTGCACGCGCCGCCTTCGACGGCCAGGGGCCGGTCCCAGCCGCGGTACGCGCCGATGAAGGCGTCGCGCTGCGTGTCGAACCCGGCGTCCGGCTCCGAGCACGCGAAGTACGCGAAGTGGTCGCGCCGCTCCCGGTACTCGGTCTTGTGGTAGATCACGCCGGCCTCGACCTCGACCTCGCCGATCGAGTAGTTGCGCTGGAAGTTCGTGGCGTCGTCGTTGGCGTCCCAGAGGCAGAACTCGACCGCGCCGAACAGCGAGAGCGATGCCGCGACCGGCCGCTCGTTGGTGACCCGCACGCGCCAGTGCTCGAGCGTCTCGCCGAGGGGCACGACGTAGAGCGTCTCTGCGCGCGATGCCGCGCCGGCGTCGACGGAGATCACGGTGTAACCGAGCCCGTGGCGGCACTCGTACGAGTCGAGGTCGCGCTGCACCGGCCGCCAGCCGGGCTCCAGTAGTCGCCGTCCTCGTCGTCGCGCAGGTAGACGTACCGGCCGCCGAGGTCCAGCGGGGCGTTGTTGTACCGGTACCGGGTCAGGCGGCGCAGCCGGGCGTCGCGGTAGAAGGAGTAGCCGCCGGCGGTGTTGGAGATGATGCCGAAGTAGTCCTCGCTGCCCAGGTAGTTGATCCAGGGGAGGGGGGTGTCCGGGCGCGTGATGACGTACTCCCGCGCGTCGTCGTCGAACCGCCCGTAGCGCATGCGTTCCTCCCCGTGCCCGGCGCGGCAGGCGTCAGCAGGCTCCCTCGAGATACGGCCGGAAACAGGCGACGAAGTGGTCCTCCTCCGCCTCCACGAGGCCCGTCGGGATGCCGTCCGCTCCAGTGCGGTGCGGACGCCTCGCCGTGCATCGCGTGGTAGACGCAGCGTCCGGCCAGGGGCTGTTCCTGCCCGGACAGCTCGGCCTCGACCTGGCTCCACTTCTCGTGGAGATGCGGCACCGAGGCGATGAGCATCCTGGTGTAGGGGTGCAGCGGGTTGCGGAAGACCTTCTCGGTGGCGCCCATCTCGACGACGCGGCCGCGGCAGAGGATCACCGTCCGCTGCGCTGATGTAGTAGCCGAGCGACAGGTCGTGCGTGATGAACAGGATCCCGAGGCCGCGGGCCTTCAGGTCGCCGAGCAGGTTGAGCACGTCGATCCGCGTGGAGGCGTCGAGCATGCTGATGATCTCGTCCGCGACGAGGAGCCTGATGTCGAGCAGCAGGGCACGCGCGATGAGCAGCCGCTGGAGCTGGCCGCCGCTCAGCTGGTGCGGGTACTTGTGCAGGACCTGCGCCGGGATCAGGCCGACGGCCTGAGCGAGCCCTCGACCCGGTTCGTCCACTCGCCCTCGGGCATGGCCGGGAAGTAGACGCTCGCGGATCATCCCGAAGACGTGATCGGCCTTGAAGATCGGGTTGTACGAGCTGAACGGGTCCTGGAAGACGCCCTGGACGTGCCGGTAGTAATCCTTGCGGCGGCAGCCGCGCGACGACGTCCACGCCGTCGAAGCGTGATCGTCCCGCGCGTGTCGAGCGTCAGCCGCAGGATCATCCGCCCGATCGTGCGTCTTGCCGCTGCCGCTCTCGCCGATGAGCGACACGACCTCGCCGGCACCGACGCTCGAAGCTCACCTCGCTGCACGGCGGGAAGGTCCGTCCCGCCGAACGTGCCGACCCGGTAGATCTTGGAGACCCCGTCGAGCGTCAGCATGGCATCACCCGACCTTCCAGCAGGCGACGGAGTGGCCCGGCTCGACCTGGACGAACGGCGGCTCCTCGGCGCATGTCGGCGGAGGCCAGCGGGCAGCGCGTCCGGAACCGGCAGCCCTGCGGGCGGGTCGAGCAGCGGGGGCGGGCTGCCCGGGATCCCGGTCAGCCGCTCGATCCGCGTAGCTGACGCCGACCTCGGGGAGCGACGAGATCAGCAGCTCGCGTGTACGGGTGCCGCGGCGCGTCGATGATGCGCGTCGGTCGGCGCCTTCTCGGCCAGCTTGCCGGCGTACATGACGAGTGATCGTGTCGGCGATCTGCGACAGGATCGAGATGTCGTGCGTGATCACCATCATGCTCTTCACGAGCTCGCGGTCGCGGAACTCCGACGAGCGTCTCCGCCACCGCCTTCTGGGTCGACACGTCGAGCGCGGAGGTGATCTCGTCGGCGATCAGCAGCGACGGGTCGAGCAGCGTCGAGATCACCATCACCATGCGCTGCTTCATCCCGCCGGAGAGCTCGATCGGGTAGCGGTCGAGCACGCTCCGCTCCAGGCCGACCAGCTCGAGCCGGCGTTCGAGCTCGGGCCGCATCGCGGCCGCGTTCACGCCCCTCGACCGCAGCAGGTCGGCGGTCATCCTGCCGATCTTGCGCGTCGGGTTCATCGCGCTCATCGCGTACTGCGGGATGATCGAGACGTCCTTGAACCGGAACTGGTCCATCGCGCCGAGTCCATGATCGGGCAGCGGCACGCCGTCGAGGAGCACATCGCCGCCGATGTAGCGCATCCGGCTGTCGAAGCGGGTCAGGCTCTTGCCGAGCGTGGACTTGCCGCAGCCCGACTCGCCCGCGAGGCCCATGATCTCGCCGTCGGCGATCCCGAACGTGGCGCCGTCGAGCGCCTTGACGTCGCCGGCCAGCGTCCGGTAGTAGACCCTGAGGTCGTCACCTGGAGGCTCATGGGTCACATGTCCCGGAGCTTGGGGTTGAAGATCTCGTCCAGCCCGACGTTCATGACGTACAGGGCCCCGACGATGGCCGTGATCCCCAGGCCCGGCGGGATGAACCACCACCACAGGCCCAGCTGCAGCGCGCTCCACAGGACGGCGCTGTTCATCATCAGACCCAGGGAGATGCCGTCGGTCGGGCCGAGGCCGATGAAGTCCAGCGTCGCGGCGATGAGGATCGCGCCGCCGAAGAGCAGGATGAAGGTCATGAACAGGTAGGAGCCCATGTTCGGGGCGATCTCGTCGGAAGATGATCCGCCAGCTGCTCAGGCCGCTCAGCCGCGCCAGGTCCACGAACTCCCGCGAGCGCAGCGAGAACGTCTGGGCCCGGACGGCGCGCGCCGCCCACGGCCACGAGGTCAGGCCGACGAAGGCGGCCTCGATGATCACGCCGCGCGCGCTCAGGTAGGCGGCGATCACCACCAGGACCGCGAGGGTCGGGATGACCAGCACGACGTTGGTGATCATGCTCAGGACCTCGTCGACGACCCCGCCCCGGTAACCCGCGACGAACCCGATGGTGATGCCCACGACGGCGGCGAGGCCCCCGCCGAGCAACCCGACCAGGAACGTGGCCTGGAGGCCGAAGACGAACTGCGCGAAGACGTCCTGTCCGAACGTGGTGGTTCCGAACCAGAAGTCGGCGTTCGGGGCCTGTCCCGTCGGTCCCACGAAGGCCTGCGGATCGGTCGGGTCGAGCAGGGGTCCCACGATGGACAGGAGGACGAAGAACAGCACGATCGCCGCGCCGAAGATGATCCGCCTGTCGCGCAGCGCGAAGTAGAGGACCTCGCGGCGCTGCCGCGACCGCGGCCGGCCCCGGCGCAACCGGCTCACCGCGGCCTTGCGACCGCCTCCGGACCCGGCGGTGCCGAGCGACCCGGCCAGGAGTCTCGACATGCACGCTCATGCCGACTCACCCTGCATCCCGACCCGCGTCCGCGGATCGACCACGACGTAGGCCACGTCGATCAGGAAGTTGGCGACCAGCACGCCGATGATCACGAACAGGAAGACGCCCTGGAGCAGGAAGTAGTCCTGGTTCTGGATCGCCTGGAGGACCAGGTATCCGAGCCCCGGGTAGGAGAAGACGACCTCGGTGACGAGCGCGCCGGCGACGATCACGCCCAGCGACAGCGCGAGCCCGGTGATCTGGGGGAGCACCGCGTTGCGGAACGCGTACCGTCGCACCAGGCCCTGCGGGCGCGCCGAGCGCCTCGAGGTAGTGCGCGTAGTCGGACTCGAGCTCGTAGATGATCATGTTCCGCATGCCGATCGCCCAGCCGCCGAACCCCACGAGGAACAGCGAGAGGAACGGCATCAGCCAGTGGGTGAATGACGCTCACCGCGAACTCCCAGGTGAGCGTCGGGGACATCGAAGGTCATACGCGCCCGACATCGGCAGGATCTTCAGGACCGACCCGAGGCCCCAGGCGAGCAGGATGCCGAGCCACATGTACGGCGTCGCCGTCAGGATGTAGCCGATCGGGAGGATCGTGTTGTCCAGCCGCTTGCGCCGCGCGGCGTACGCGCCGAACTGGTTTCCGGCGATCCAGCCGAGCATGATCGCCGGGACCAGGAGCGCGAGGGTGTACGGCAGCGCGTCCATGATGATCCCGGTCACCGGCCGCGGGAACAGCCAGACGCTGATGCCCAGATCGCCGTGGAACAGTGCGACCCAGAAGTTGAGGTACTGCTGCCAGATCGGGACGGTCGAGCCCGAACGCGCCCAGTGTAGTAGCCCATCATCCGGTTGGCGGCCTCGGGCTGCAGCGACATCCGCGAGATCATCCCGCTGACCGGGTCGCCCGGCATGAAGCGCGGGATCATCCAGTCCACCGTCACCGCGACGAAGAACGTCAGAATGTAGGTGACCAGCTTCCGCACGAAATAGCGGCGCACGATGCCTCCGGGGCCGTCACGGAACGAGAGCCCCGTCCCTCTCCCTCGTGTGTCGGGAGAGGGACGGGGTCATGCGGTGTTCGCCTTCGGGCCGCCCGCTGCTAGTGGGCTGCCAGCTTGAGCTGCGTGAGCATGAGCACGGCGCCCATGTTCCAGTACCCGCGCCACGTCACGGGCATGTAGTGGGGGCTGCCGCCGCCGAGGACGGCCAGTTCGTCCAGACGGAGTTGTTGGCCTGCGACCACGCGCCGTTGTACCAGAGCGGAATGATCGGCAGGTCACTGGAGCTGGATGGTCTGGAGCTTCGAGATAATGCTCTTCATCGCAGCCACGTTGCTCGTCGACGTCGCGTCGAGCTGCTGGACGAGCGTCCAGAGCGTGGCGTTCTTGTACCGACCGTCGTTGCCGGCGTTCTGCACCTTCTGGATGGGCTGGCGGAACATCCAGTTGTAGTACGCCCAGGGGGTGTTGGCGATCTGCGCGTCATTGACGATCGCGAGGTCGAAGTTGCCCTTCTGGATCTTGTCGGTCCGGTCGTTGTAGGACGGGAAGGCGGTGTGGATCCGGATGCCGCCCGACTTGGCGCTCTGCGCGATCGATTGGATGGACGCCATCCAGTCGGTCCAGCCGCTCGGGACGATGATCTCGAGGTTGATCGTCGAGCCGTCCTTGTTGCGGAAGTAGCCGTCCTTGCCCATCTTGTAGCCGGCGTTGGTCAGGATCTTCTTCGCGTCGGTCGGGTTGTACTTGTAGCCGTACTTGGCGACGACCGACTTGTCGATGTACTGGCTCCAGGTCGGCAGGAGGCCCGTCGGATCGGCCGCCTTGACGATCTGCCCGTAGACGTTGTTCACGATCTGGTTGACGTTGATGGACTCGGCCAGTGCGCGTCGGAACACCGGGTCGTTCATCGGCTTCTTGGTGTCGTTCGTCGCGAGCCAGGCCGTGTTGGCGGAGAGCATGTACGGCGGCTTCGCATAGTAGGTCTGGATGCCGTAGCCACCGATGCCGCTGACGATGCTGTTGATGCCGGGCAGGAAGTTGTTGCTCAGATCGATGTTGCCGGAGAGCATCTGGCCCAACGACACGTTGTTGCTGCCGTTGACCTGGTCGATGATGTACTTGGGCTTCATGTCGAGGCCGAGCAGGGCCTTGCCCCACCAGGCGTCGTTCTTGACCCAGACGACCTTCTGCTGGTCATAGGTCAGCAGGGTGTACGGGCCGGATCCGATGGGATCGGGGTTGTTGCCCATCACGTCCGTCTCGGAACGCCCGGTCCAGATGTGCTGCGGCACGATGCCCCAGCTGTACAGCCAGTTCGACCACTCCTGGTAGAGCGCCTTCGAGAAGGTGAACTTCACCGTGAGGGCGTCCACCTTCGTCGCGGTCTGCAGGAAGTTGAAGAGCGTGCTGTACGGCACGGACGGCAGCTTCCCGAGGTTGACCGTGTAGATGACGTCGTCGGCCGTGAGGGGCTTGCCGTCGCTCCAGGTGAGCCCGGAGCGCAGCTTCAGCGTGTACTGCTTCGCGCCCGTCCAGCTTCCGCTCTGGGCCAGCCAGGGGACGAACTTGTCATTGAGGGGGTTGTACAGGAAGAGCGGATCGTAGAGCAGTCCGAGGGTCCCGGTCGTGTAGTCCCAGTTCTTGATCGGGTTGAAGTCGCCGGGCGGTCCGTACATCGTGCCGCTCGTGTAGAGCGTCTCGCTGCGCGGGTACGACGTGGGAATGACCTGTGCCGCGCCCACGGCCGCCGGCAGGGCAGTCGCGGCCAGGCACAGGCTGGCCAGCATGACCAGAACGGTTCGCTTTGGGCCCAATTCAGTCCCTCCCTCTCGCCTCCCGGGCGAGGTTGCGACACCTGCTACGCAGGGCAGTCAACGCGCGCTCATCCGCGAGGCACACCTCCCACACTCGATTGCCGAATGACAAGCTCCGTCGGCAGGAGCACGCGCCGCGGAGCTCGGTCCGCGTCGTCCAGCAGCTGCAACAGGGTTCGCGCAGCCTCGACCCCTTGCTGGCGCACCCCCTGGCGCACGGTCGTCAGGGGTGGATCGAGATGTGCGGCGAAATCCAGGTCGTCGAAACCTGCCAGCGCCACGTCGTCAGGAACACGCAGCCCGCGCGCGCGGATCGCCTCGAGTGCACCCGAAGCCGTCGCGTCGTTGGCGGCAAAGATGGCGTCGACGCCGCGGTCGAGCAGCTCGCCAGCGGCGATGACGCCTGATGATCGATTGAAGTCGCCGTCGACGAGGAGGCCGACGGGGTCGAGGCCGGCTCGCCGCATCGCCTGCTGGTAGCCGGTCACCCGGTCCTCGCCCGCCACGGTGCCGCGGCTGCCGGCGATGTGGCCCACGCGGATCCGTCCGAGTGAAAGCAGGTGGGTCGTGATCGAGTCGGCGGCCTGCACGTGGTCGACGTCCACGTAGCTCGCCGAGCGGTCCTCCCGACGATGACCGATGAGGACGGTGGGCACCTGTGAGCCGAGGAGCCCGTCCACGAGGGGATCCTCGAGCGTGTTGGCCGAGACGATCACCCCGTCGAGGAGGCTCATCCACAGGATGTGGTCGAGCGTCTCCTTCTTGGTCCGGTTGCCGAGCCAGAGCATCATCGCCGCGCCACGCTCGGCCAGGTGGTCCGTCACGCCCTGCAGCAACTGCGAGAAGTACGGGTCCTGGAACAGGAGATGCGGATCGACGTGCATCACGACGCCGACGACCCCCGAGCGGCCCGACGCCAGCGTCCTGGCGGCCGCGTTCGGCCGGAAGCCGGTGCGTTCCAGTGCGTCCAGCACGCGGCGCCGCGTGTCTTCCGCCACCAGCGCGCTGCCGTTGATGACGCGAGACACGGTGGCACGGGAGACACCGCTCAGGGCCGCCAGGTCATCGAGCGTGTGTGCCGGGCTGCCGCTCGAATTCCCGTTCGAACCGGTGCGGACCAAACCACCCTCCAGCTGGCCCCGGACTGAAAGCGCTCACATCCTAGCGCTGCGAACACGCCGGTCATGGGCCATTCGGCACGTATCGACGCCCATGTGAGAATGGACGAGCGGGATGAAAGCGCTTCCCGCACGGAGGGATTCAGCCGTCGCGAAGCCGTTCCCCGTTCGGCCGCCGAAGCTGCCCAGCTCGCCGGCCAGCTCGCACCCGGCCCATACGTTGCGTCCCGGATCGACCCCGCGTTCCGCGCGCGGGCAACGAGGCCATCTGGCGCTCGGCCCCAACGAACATGGAGGCACCCGTGACAACCCCGGCGAAGGCGCCCCGACGGTCGCAGCGCATCTGGCGCACCCTCGTCGCGATGGCCGCCCTGGCGACGCTGGCCACGATGCTGGCATCCTGCAAGGGCCACCCCGCACTCAGTTCCGCGCCCGTGGCATCGGACCTGCCGGTCGCCTCCGAGGCGGCCGCGAGTGCGACTCCCGCGGGTTCGACCCTCGTGTCCCTGAGCGGGACGGGCCCCAGGACGTCCGACGAGTTCCACTCGAGCGGCGCCAGCGTCGATGTCTCGTACGAGTACACGTGCAGCCCGGAGGGCAACTTCACGGTCAACTTCTACGGGACGAACGGCAGTCCGGTGCTGGCGGATGTCATCGTCGACGAGCTCGGCACGACCGGCGCAGCCAGCGTTGTCGAGAACCTGAACGGTACGACTGGGCCGTTCACCGTGGAGGTCGTGTCGGCGTGCACGTGGACGGTCAAGGTGAGCGGCACGCCCTGAGCGCGCTGCCGGCGAGAGCGGTGCGGCTCCGCCGCCACGGGACGGTGCAACTCCGCGTCGCAGCGGACGTCGGGGCGATGGAGGGCGCATGGCGAGACCGAGGGTTCGAGCAGTCGAGGAGTGCGTCCGGATGGAGGCGACGTGAGCGGCAGATCATTCCCGTCTGATTTCGCGTGGGGGACGGCCACGGCGTCGTACCAGGTCGAGGGGGCCGTGTCCGCGGACGGTCGTGGGGAGAGCATCTGGGACCGCTTCTCCCACACGCCCGGCCGCGTCGCAAACGGCGACACCGGCGACGTGGCCTGCGACCATTACCACCGCTGGCGCGAGGACGTGGCCATCATGGCCGGCCTCGGCCTCAGCGCCTACCGGTTCTCGGTCGCGTGGCCGAGGGTCATCCCCGCAGGAACCGGCGCCGTGAACGCGGCCGGCCTCGACTTCTACGACCGTCTCGTCGACGAGCTGCTCGCCCGGGGGATCGACCCGCACGTGACGCTCTACCACTGGGACCTGCCGCAGGCCCTGGAGGATGCCGGCGGCTGGCCGGCGCGGTCCACCGCGCTGGCGTTCGCCGAGTACGCGTCGGTCGTGGCGCGCCGGCTGGGCGACCGGGTCACGCACATCGCGACCATCAACGAGCCGCACATCGTGTCGGACCACGGCTACCGCCAGGGCCGCCACGCGCCCGGGCGCGTGGACCCGCCGGCCGCGCTGGCCGCCGCGCACCACCTGCTCGTCGCGCACGGGTTGGCCATCCAGGCCATCCGTGCCGCTGCGCCGCGTGTGGCAGCGGGGATCGTCCTGAACCTGGACGCGCTCCATCCCGCCAGTGGCCACGTGCTGGACCTGGAAGCGACGATCGTCGCCCACGACCAGGTCAACCGGTGGTTCCTCGACCCGCTCTCGGGACGCGGCTACCCGGAGGACGGCGCGCGCGCGTGGAGCTGGACCCGGGACGAGATCCGGGACGGCGACCTGGCTCTCATCGCCGCTCCCATCGACTTCCTCGGCGTCAACTACTACTCGCATCGGTACGTCCGCTCCCGGCTGCTGCCGCCCCTCGAGCCCATGCCGGGCGCCGGCGACGAGCGGACCGGCCTCGGCTGGCCCGTGTACCCGGCCGGTCTGACCGAGGTCCTGCAGTTCGCCGCGTCGCGGACCGGCGACCTGCCGCTGTACGTGACGGAGAACGGCGCCGCCTATCCCGCCGATCTGCGCGACCCCACCGCGGATCCCGACCGGGTCCGGTTCCTGCGCCGGCACCTCGAGGCCGCGCTGGACGCGCTCGCGCTTGGCGTCCCGTTGCGCGGCTACTTCGCCTGGTCGCTGCTGGACAACTTCGAGTGGGCGCTGGGCTACGAGCCGCGCTTCGGGATCGTCCACGTGGACTACGACTCGCTGGAACGCAGCGTCCGGGACAGCGGGCGATTGCTGGGCGAGGTGGCACGGACCGGCCGTCTTCCGGAGGCCGACCGGGTGGGGCCGGACGGCGGGAACCGCGTGCCTCTCGCCGTGCGCGTGCCGTGATCCTGCCGGGTGCCGGTCCGGTCGCGGGCCCGGTCGCGGGCACGACCGGGCCGGCTGCCATCCCGTGGGAGGAACGGCCCGCGAGTGAGAACGGCGTGGTCTGGCGCTCCAGCCGGAACCCCATAATCCGGCGCGACCAGCTTGCGCGGTCCAACAGCATCTTCAACTCGGCGGTGGTCGAGTTCCGGGGCGGCTTTGCGGGTGTCTTCCGCGTGGACGACACGACGCGAACGATGAACGTCCACGCGGGCTTCAGCGCCGACGGCGTGGCCTGGGACATCGCGGCCACGCCCATCAGGTTCGAGCCGGGCGACGGGCGCGTGAGCGAGATCCAGGAGACGTTCGAGCACGCCTACGACCCGCGCGTGACATGGCTGGAGGACCGTTACTACGTCACGTGGTGCAACGGGTACCACGGTCCCACCATCGGGCTCGCGTCCACGGACGATTTCCGGACGTTCCGTCAGCTGGACAACGCGTTCCTGCCCTACAACCGCAACGGCGTCCTGTTCCCGCGCCGGATCGGCGGGCGGTACGCGATGTTGAGCCGGCCCAGCGACACGGGCCACACGCCGTTCGGCGACATCTTCTTCTCGGAGAGCCCCGACCTCGTCCATTGGGGCCGTCACCGCCACGTGATGGCGCCGTTGCCGTGGACATGGCAGTCCACGAAGCTCGGAGCGGGGCCGGTTCCCATCGAGACGGACGCCGGATGGCTGCTCATCTACCACGGCGTGCTGACGTCCTGCAACGGCTTCGTCTACTCGATGGGGGCGGCGCTGCTGGACCTTGACGAGCCGTGGAAGGTCGTGGCCCGCGGTCGCGACTACCTGCTCTCGCCCCAGCTGCCGTACGAGCAGGTGGGCGACGTGCCCAACGTCGTGTTCCCGTGCTCCGCGCTCGTCGACCACGCCCTGGACCGCATCACGATCTACTACGGCGCGGCCGACACGGTCGTCTGCATGGCCCACGGGCGTCTTTCCGAGATCGTGCGGTTCGTGCGCGAGCGATCCTGAGGCGCCTCCTCGACGGGAGGCGCGGATTGCCGGCGCACACCCGGGGGGGCAGGTAGCATCCGCGCATGCCTGAGATCGATTTCGCCTTCCTTGCCGACGCGGCGGACGCGCGGCCCGGCCAGAAGTTCAACGTGCTCGGTGGCGGCGTGACCCGCATCGGCGGCCCCACCTTTCCGCTCGTCCATCCGCACCTCGCGCTCGTCATCGGGCTGACCGTCGCGTCGTCGGAGCTGGGCCGTGACCACGAGCTCCAGTTCCTGCTCCTCGGGCCGAACGGCGCCGAACTCTCCCGCGCAGAGGCGCAGATCCGCGCCGACGGGTGGGCCGCCGGCGGAGGCGACACGTCGGTGACGTTCGCCCTCGACCTGTGGAACCTGACGTTCGCGGAGCCGGGGGACTACTCGCTGCGCGCCCTGATCGGCGGCTCGGAGCGGAAGCGCATGACGCTCACGCTCGAGCGCAGCACGGGGGCACAGGGGAGCGGCGTGGTGCCGCCCTTCCCCCCGCCCACCGGGCGGGCGTGAGCGGGACTCACCGGGCAGGCAGCGCGCGGCATCGCGACGCGGGACCGCCGCGCTGGCAGGATCCGCAACTGGACGAAGCCGCGCTCGATGTCGCCCGCCGGGTGCGCCTGGCGGTCGCCGGACTCCGGGAACACGGTCACGAACGCTGGGTCGCGTTCCTCGAGCCGCTCACCCCGGCCTTCGAGGACGGAGACCGCGCCGATCTCCTGGCCGCCGCCCGCAGGGCACGTGCCGCGTTCGGGGCACGTGATTCCGTGCTCGACGTGGCGTCGGGCCCCGACATGCTCCAGCTGCGCGACGCCGTCGATCGCCTGCAGCTCCTGCTGGAGCGACGCAGGGCAGCCGGGACGTGACGGGCAGGAACACTTCCACCGCCGTACCCGCCGCGGTCCGGGACGCGCCTCCGAGCGGGGAACCGCCGACCCCGCCGGGGCTGGAACCCGGCGATGGTCCCGAACGGGCAGTGCCGGTGCCCGAGGGGAGTGATGTGCCGGCCGGGACCCCTGGCACGTCGCACACCCCCATCGACGAGGCGGCAGGGGCACGCGCAGCGGCACGTCCGCCGGTCGACGGGGCGGAGGAGGCGCCGGTCGCGATGGCCAGGTCGGATCCCGGTCCCGCCGTCCCGCGGCCCTGGGTCCGCATCCTCGTGCTCTACGGCATCGCGTCGTTCGTGGAGGCCTTCGGCGTCAGCCAGGTCTTCTCCTTCATGCTGCTCAACCTGCAGGGCATGGGGGTGCCGAAGGCCGAGATCGGCCCGACCATCGGCGTGCTCAGCTCCCTCGTGTTCGTGCTCGGGCTCCCGATCGTGCCCCTCTGGGGCGTCTGGGCCGACAAGTACAGCCGCAAGGCCGTGATCATCCGGAGCGCGGTCGTGGAGGCGATCGTCTTCGGCGCGGTGGCGCTCAGCCGGACCCCCTGGGAGCTCGGAATCAGCCTGCTGCTGGTCGGGTTCCAGCTCGGCAACACGGGCGTGATGCTGGCCGCGATCCGGGACGTCACGCCGCGCCATCGGCTGGGGACCGCATTCGCCCTGTTCGGCGCCACGTCTCCGGTCGGGATGTCGGTCGGTCCATGGATGGGCGGGATCATGCTCAGCGGGCTGCACTGGCCGGTTTCCAGCGTCTACTGGCTCTCGGCGCTGCTCTCCGTCGCGGTCGTGCTGCTGCTGGCATTCGGATCCTCGGAGGTGCGGCCGGAGGTCGTGCCCGAGGGCTCCCTGCGCTCGCTGGCCTACGGCGCGGTGCGCGGTGTCCTGTCGGATCCGGCCGTCCGGCGGCTGTTCCTCGTGTTCGGCCTCGCGTTCTTCGGCCGGCAGATCGTCCTGCCGTTCGTGCCGCTGCTCGTGGAGCGGCTGGTGGGCGAGGGGAGCGGGCTGGCCGGGTCCATCGGCCTGGTGACCGGAGTCGCCGCCCTCGTGGGCGCTCTCGTCTCGCCCATCGCGGGACCCCTGGGCGACCGCTTCGGCTTCCGGCCGGTGCTGGCCGTGTCCTTTGCCGGCGGGGCGCTTGGACTGTGCCTCATGCCCCTGGCGTCCGGCATCGGGGCCCTCGCCGTCGTCGTCGTCGGATGGTCGGCGTTCGTCGCCGCCGTCACGGCGATGGTGTTCGGCCTGCTGGCCGTCGAGGTCTCGCCGGAGCGGCGGTCGGCGACGCTGAACCTCGTCTACCTGCCCCTGTACGTGGCGGGAATTGTGGGGCCGTCCATCGGGGGACTCCTGGTGGGCGTCGGCCTGCCGGCGGTGTTCTTCGCCGGTGGCGTCCTTCTCGCGGCCGGGGCGGTCGTCGTCGGGGTGCCCCTTCTGGCCGGGCGCCGAGGACGGATGGGCGCCGCCTGAGACCTCGATGTGGCGGCCGGAGCGGCCACGCCCGTGGGCGGTTCTTCCGCGTCGCGGCTGCAACGCTCGCGGGTCCCTCGCACCCGCCGGCCGGCGTGGCTGGTCCGGGTGTCGTCGACGTCCGCGACGATGGTGCGATCCGGTCCGTGAAGGGGCCGATTCCGGCTCCCGCTCGCTGGACGCGATGGCTAGACTGGGGGCGCGTGGCAGCCCGCTGTCGGGGTCGGGCGGCGCGAAGCGCCGGAGGGAAGCCAATGCGTGTGCGTGCGGCTCTGGTTGCGGTGGCCCTCCTGGCGACAGTCGCCGCGTGTGGGGGCTCGGCCGCCACCCCCGGGCAGTCCGCCTCGGCATCACAGCCGGCGGCGTCCTTCGCGATCCCGTCCGCCGCCGCACAGCCGACGGTCGAGCCGTCCGCCGCGCCGGCCGCGACCCCCGCCACCGGGGCGACGTACACCGTGAAGAAGGGCGACACCCTGTGGGCGATCGCGCAGAAGTACAAGACGACGATCAAGGCGATCCAGGACGCGAACCCGGCGCTGACGAACCCCGACGTCCTGAAGATCGGGCAGAAGCTGGTGATCCCGGCCCCGTGACCCGCGCCTGAGGCAGGCCCGCGCCCTGAGACGGACCCGCGCCCGAGACCGGACCCGCCTTATGCGCGGAGCTCCATGTCGGAGAATGCCTCCCTGAGGAACGGCGAAGGCGCGTCCGGGTCGTACACGAGCGTGAGCGACCGATGGGCGCGCGTCCACGCGACGTACGCGAGCCGTCGTTCCTCCTCGAGCGTACGTCCTGGGTCGTCCGCCTCCTCGACGCTCCTCCGGCTCGGGAACCGTCCCTCGTCCATCCCGACGACGGCCACGTGGTCGAACTCGAGGCCCTTGGTGCCGTGGGCGGTCGCGAGCAGCAGTGGCGCGTCGTCGCGGCGGATGGCGGCACGGCGGGAGCGTGCCTCGGCGACCGCTGCGACGAGTGCCGGTGCGTCGCGATGTCGGGGCGCCCACGAGAGCAGCGCCGCGGCCGCTCGGCCCCGTTCGCGGATCCGCGCTCGTCGTCGCGTGGCAGGAGCCGCTCGAGCAGCGCGGAGTGCGCCGACACGCGCCGCCTGGTGGGCGGGCGCAGCCGCGGCGTCGCGCAGCGCTTCGAGCAGGTCGTCGATCGCGGGGTCGTCGAGCAGGAGGCCGTCCTCGGCCGCCCGGTAGGGGATCCGCGGCCTCGAGCGCGACGGCCGCGTACGGGGCGAGCTCGGCGTTGGTGCGGGCAAGGATGGCTCGTGACCGCACCCTGTGGCGCCCGCCATTCGCGGAGCAGGCGCCGGGCACGCGCGACGTCGTCGCCGGGATCGGGCAGGAGGAACAGCCGGCCGTTGGCCGAGGGTGCGGCGCGGATGGTCTTGGCGAACCGCTCGCGGTTGCGTTCCACCAGGCGCACGGCCCGCTCCACCACCAGGGGCGGGCAGCGGTAGTTGGTCACGAGATCCATGCGGCGCAGCCCCGGCAGCTGACGCGGCGAGGTCGAGGACACGGCGCACGTCGGCCAGCCGCCAGGCGTAGATCGTCTGGTCGTCGTCGCCGACCAGGAAGATGCGGTTCGCGGGCGCCGCCAGGAGCAGGGCCAGCCGCAGCTGGCTGCGATCCACGTCCTGCACCTCGTCCACGAGCAGCTCGGCGCAGCGCTCGCGCCATCGGGCCAGCAGCGCGACGTCCCGTTCCAGCGCGCCGAGCGCGTGCCGGACGAGGTCGTCGAAGTCGAGCCCGGCGCGCTGCCGAAGCGCGGCCTCGTAGCGGAGGAACGCCATGACGACCGGACCGGGCGGCTCGCCTCGCGCCGACGCCGCGTTCGCCTCCGCCTCGAGCGCCGGCCGTGTCGACGGCGAGGTCGAGCTTCAACCTCGAGAAGCCGTCGTCCAGGCGACGCAGGGCGTCCGGCGCCAGGTCCCCCTCGAGCTCGCGGACCACGGCGGTCCGGTCGACCAGTGGTTCGACCGCCCGGCCACCGTCCCGGAGGATTTCACGGCCGAGCGCGTGGAACGTCCGGACCCGGACGGCGTCGGGGTCCGGCCCGAGCGGGGCCAGGGCCGCAGCCACCCGCGCGCCCAGCTCGTCGGCCGCACGCTTGTTGAACGTCACCGCGCAGATTCGCTCGGGGGCCGTCCCGGTCGCCACGAGCCAGGCGATGCGGGCAACCAGCGTCGTCGTCTTGCCGCTGCCGGCCGGGGCCACGCACAGGACCGGCCCGGGGGGTGCGGTCGCGGCGGCACGCTGGTCCGGGGCGAGCCTGGCAAGGCGCTCGTCGACCGCCGGATGAAGCGGCATGGCCACGATCATCGCGGGCGCCGCTTACCGCCCGATCCACGATCCCTTGCCGGGGCCCCTCTCGCCGGGGGGCTTCGCCCGCGGAAAGGCGCCAAACGGCCTGCTCCATCGGATTGGCACGAGACTATCCTGTCGAGCAGGGGGGAGGGAGTCGCGCCCGGGTGCCCAGGACGGCCATCAATGGCCTCCATCCCCGGGCGCTTGAGGCGGCCGGTGTGTGTCCGGACCGCCGTGGGAGGTGCTGCATGCAGCGTGCCATGGGACTGCGCCGTCTTGCGCTGACGGGCGCGGTCGTCCTCGTCGGGGGGTTGATACCTGGTGGTGCCCCGCCCCCGGTCGCGGCGGCAGGCGTCTCGTTCACGATCCTGCACACGAACGATTTCCACGGTCAGCTGCAGGCTTCGGGCAGCAACCCCGGGCTCGCGCGCGTGGCCTCCTTCGTGGACGGCGTGCGGACCGACAAGGGCGCGGACAACGTGCTCCTGGTCGACGCCGGCGACGAGATGCAGGGATCCCTCCTGTCGAACCTGCAGAAGGGCGAGCCGACGATCGCCGCGTTCAATGCCACGGGCTATGACGTTGCGACGTTCGGCAACCACGAGTTCGACTGGGGCCAGGTGACGCTCGCGGCCCGCACGACGCAGGCCACGTACCCGTTCGTCACGGCCAACATCGTGAAGAACGACACAGGCAACTGCTCGACGGCCGGCTGGACCAAGCCGGACTTCGCGGACGCCCCGTACACCGTGAAGACGGTTGCCGGCGTGAAGGTCGCGTTCGTCGGCGTCACGACGCAGGAAGTGCCGACCATCACGATCGCGTCGGCCACCACGGGCCTCTGCTTCAAGGACCCGGCCGCGTCGATCGAGCACTACTACTCCGAGATGACCGCCGCCGCGGACGTCATCGTCGTCCTCAGCCACCTCGGGTTCAACGACGGCGGCTACGGCTACGGCATCCCGGTCTACGGCGACAAGACCCTCGCCACGAAGCTCAACACCGACAAGATGCCGGTCTCCCTGATCATCGGCGGCCACAGCCACACGGACCTGTCGGTCCCCGGGGCCTCCGTCGTCGGCGGGACGACCATCGGGCAGGCCTACTACAACGGTCGCCAGGTCGGTGAGGCCGACTTCACGTTCGACGCGTCGACCAGGACGGCCGCGGTCACGTGGAAGACCAACAAGATCTCGACCACGGCGGCCGAAGACGCCACCGTCAAGGGCGTCATCGACGGGTATGCCAGCGACGCCGACTACCAGGCGCTCATCAACAAGCCGGTCGGGTACGCGCAGGTCGACCTGCTGCGGGACTACAACGGCGACAACATGATGGGCGACTTCGTCGACGACGCGATCTACAGCTCGCTCAACAGCGACGCCACCAAGGCGAACGACATCGACCTGTTCATGAACAACGCCGGCGGCATCCGCACCGACTGGTGCGCCAAGGCCGACTCGACCGCACCAGGCGGCTACACCTGGAGCAGCACGGCATCCGACTGCGCGAAGTCGGGCGTCTGGTCCCATGACCCGATGCTGCTGACCTACGGCCAGATGTTCACGATCCTGCCGTTCGGGAACGCGACCGTCGTCGGCACGATGACGGGCGCGCAGATCCTGGAGGTCCTCAACCAGAGCGCGACCCTGAACAAGGGCGCGATCCAGGTCACGGGCATCCGCTACAAGTTCTACAACTACGCCAAACCCGATCCGGCCTCGACCACGACGCCGCCGGCGACCCACACCTACGCGTGGGGCGCCTACGACGCGTGCATCGTGAACAGCACCACCAACAAGTGCGTCCCGCTCGACCTCAAGAAGACGTACCACGTCGGCACGAACGAGTTCCTCGCGCCGGCCGGCGGAGACAACTACGGCGGCTTCAAGTACATGAAGAACATCACGTACTGGGGCGACATGCTGGATGCCGTCAACTCGTACGTGTCGAAGACCTACACGCAGGCCCACCCGTACAAGGGTCCGGCCGGGAACGGCAAGCTCGACGGCAGGATCACCCGCGATGGCACGCGACCGCCGGGAGCATCGTGCCGATCACGATCCTGCACAACAACGATTCGCACGGGAACCTGCCCGCCTACGAGCAGCTGGCCACGCTGATCAAGCAGGAGCGCGCCTACAACCCGCAGCGCACGCTGCTGCTCGACGGCGGCGACCAGATCCAGGGCGACGCCGCGTCCTACTACTTCAAGACCTCGTTCACGGGCAAGGCGAGCGACGGCACGCCGCTTGACGCTTCGCTGAAGACTGACCCGATCATCGCCGTGATGAACGCGCTCGGCTACAACGCGATGACGCTCGGCAACCACGAGTTCAACTTCGGCGGCGACGTGTTCAGCGGCATCCTCGGCCAGACGAAGTTCCCCGTGCTCGGCGCCAACGTCAAGGACGACGGCTCCTACGGGCTGGCGGCCGCGCGCGGCGGGAGCGGCGTGAAGCCGTTCGTGACCAAGCTGGTCGGTCCCGAGAAGATCAGCGTCGCGATCGTCGGCATCACCAACCACCGGGTGCCGAACTACGAGCTCCCGAGCAACATCAAGGGCCTGACCTTCAGCGACCCGCTGAAGACCGCGCAGGCGCTGACGACGAAGCTCGCGCCGAAGGACGACGCGGTCGTCGGCCTGACGCACATCGGCTTCACGACGGATCCGAAGAGCGTCGATGTCGACGCGAACGTCGACACGGCCATGGCCGCACAGGTCACGGGCCTCGATGCCATCATCGGCGCCCACAGTCATACGAGCCCGGTGACGGCGTCCGGTGACTACAAGTACCTGCCGACGATCATCGCCGGGCCGACCGACGACCCTGTGCTCGTCACGCAGGCTTACCGCTACAACCAGTACCTGGGCGAGGTCGTCCTGGGCATGCGCCCGATCGTCGTCGGGACGATCGATGACGTCAGCATGATGTACGGCGCCGGCACGATCACGTCGAAGGGCGTGGTCTCGGCCCTCACGGCCAAGCTGAATGCCATCAAGTCCTCGTTCGCGAAGGGCAAGAGCTCCGTCGCTGCCACGCAGCTGACGGCGTTCATCTCGTTCGTCACCACCCAGCGCTCGGCCGGGACCATCAAGTCCGCGGCGGCCTCGCACCTCATCGCCGACGCGAAGTCGATGAAGACGCATGCCGGCGGCGGGTACGAGACGGTCACGGAGGCCGGGCAGTACCTGGCCGTCACCAAGGACACGCCGGCGGATCCGCAGATCAAGGCGATCGTCGATCCGTACCTCGCGGCGCTGGCCTCCTACCAGGACAAGGTCGTGGGCAAGACCACGGCGCCCATCGACACGCTGAAGGCCTTCACCGAGGAGACCAACGGCGCGAACCTGCAGGCCGACGCGTCGGTGTTCGAGCTCGCGCAGCACGGCATCACCGACGTGGACGTCCACCTGTCGGGCGCGATGACCAACAAGAAGATCGCGGATGCCGCCACGGCGGACAGCCCCGTCACCCTCAAGGTGTCGGACATGTTCGCGGCGATGCCCTACGAGAACTCGCTGGTCGTGCTCCGCATGAACGGCCCGCAGATCAAGTCCGTCCTCGAGCGCGGCTATCGCAACTTCTACTACTACAAGTACGTCGACGGGTACGGCGGTTACTCGTACTACACGACGTGCATGATCGACACGAACCTGGCCGGCAAGATCACGTATGACGAGAAGACGGCCTCCGGGTCGAGCACGCCGCCCAAGCCCGACGGCAGCAACGTCGTCTCGTTCACGATCAACGGCAAGGCCGTGAATTTCGCCGATGCGACGACCTACTACAACGTCTCGACCGTCAACTACCTGGCGGCCGGGTCGTGCAACTTCAACGACAACGGCAAGAGCCTCTGGCCACTGGGCCAGATCGTCCACGACACGCAGTACTACGTGCGCGACGCGGTGATCGACTACATCACGCACGAAGGGACCGTGTCCCCCGCGATCGAGGGCAGGCTCGTCTTCCAGAACCAGCCCTAGCCTCGGCCCCCGGCACACTGGGTGCCGGGCAAGCGACCCGAAGCGAGTGGCCCGGCGGAGACGCCGGGCCACTTCCATGCCATGCGGCTGTCACGGACGCGGCGCCTGGTCGGACTGCGGGGCCCGCGCGCCGACACGCGACCCGGAGATGCGCGCAGGCGCAGCAAACCGTTCGACGTGGTAAAGAGGCGGCGACAGGAGGAGGGGCGACCATGAGCAGGACACTGACCAGCGTGACCGACAGGGCGATGTGGATCGACGGGAGGGCGGCCGGATCTGCGACGGGCCGCTGGATCGAGGTGCTGGACCCGGCGACGTCGCGCGTGATCGCTCGCGTTCCGGACGGCACGGCCGACGACGTGAACCGAGCCGTGACCGCCGCGCGGCGGGCCTTTGCCGCCGGGTCCTGGTCCCGCGCACTCCCGGCCGAGCGCGCGGCGGTCCTCATGCGGATCGCGGACCTCATGGAGGAGCACGGCGCGGAGATCGCGGAGCTGGAGGCGCGCAACACCGGCAAGACGCTGCGCATGGCCCGCGAGTTCGACCTGGCCGGCAGCATCGACAACGTGCGCTTCTTCGCGGGCGCCGCCCGGAACCTCGAGGGGAAGGCGTCCGGCGAGTACATGGCGGGCATCACGAGCGTGCTGCGACGCGAGCCCATCGGCGTCGTCGGCTCGGTGGCACCGTGGAACTACCCGCTGCAGATGGCCGTGTGGAAGGTCCTGCCGGCCATCGCCGCAGGCAACACGATCGTGCTGAAGCCGGCCTCGCTGACGCCGCTGACGGCGATCCGGCTGGCGGAGCTGTGCTCGGAGGCCGGGCTGCCGGATGGTGTCTTCAACGTCATCACGGGCCGCGGCGAGCTCGTCGGGCCTGCGCTCGTCGAGCATCCGGAGGTCGACATGGTGTCGCTCACCGGCGACACGCGAACCGGAGCCGAGATCATGCGCCATGCGGCGGCGGGCCTGAAGCGTGTCCATCTCGAGCTCGGCGGCAAGGCGCCCTTCGTCGTGTTCGCCGACGCCGATCTCGAGGCGGCGGCCAACGGCGCAGTGGCCGGCGGTCTGATCAACGTGGGCCAGGATTGCACCGCGGCCACCCGCCTGTACGTGGAGCGGCCGGCCTACGAGCGGTTCCGTTCCCTGCTCCTCGAGCGGTTGGGAACGGTTCACATGGGCGATCCGTTCGACGACGCCACGGACCTCGGGCCGTTGATCAGCCGGAGCCAGCGCGATCGCGTGGCGGGTTTCGTCGATCGGGCTCGTGAGGCAGGCGCGACGGTCACGACGGGCGGGCGGTCCCCCGACGACCCCGCCCTCGCGGACGGCGCCTACTACCTGCCCACGCTGGTCGAGGGTGCCGCACAGGACGCGGAGGTCACGCAGCGCGAGATCTTCGGGCCGGTCCTCGTGCTGCTGCCGTTCGACGACGAGCGCGACGCGGTCGTGAAGGCAAACGACGTGGACTACGGGCTGGCGGGCTCCGTCTGGACGAAGGACGTGCACCGGGCCCTGCGCATGGCGCGCGACCTGCACTTCGGGACCGTGTGGGTCAACGAGCACATCCCCATCACGTCCGAGATGCCGCACGGCGGGTTCAAGCAGTCGGGTACCGGCAAGGACATGAGCCAGTACAGCTTCGACGAGTACACGATCGTCAAGCACGTGGCGCTCGACATCGAGGGTGCGCCGCGGAAGCCATGGCACGACATCGTCTGGCGCGGCCGCTGACGGCCGAAGGGGAGTAGCAGGGCGGCCCCCCGCTGCCGGCTCATCGAGCGAGTGGCGCCAAACGGACGGTCGAGGGACCGCCGCCCCGACGTCTGAGGCGAGTGGCGCCGCGAACGCCGACACCCGAGACGAGTCGCGCCGCGAACGCGGGCACGAGTCGCGTGACGCTGCCGACGGCCTGATCGAGTGGCGCCGCGGAGGCCGACGCCGGTCGTTCAGGGCGGCCCCCGGCCGCCCCAAGCTCACCGCCGCCGCCAGCCGCCCCAAGCGCACCGCCGCCCCCGGGGCCGCCGACCGCTGCTACGGGCCACCCTCGAGCGCGTAGCCGACGTAGGCGTCGGGTCCCGTGTGAAGGAAGATCAGCACGTCGCAGGTGGCCATGCCGCTCGGATTGGGGTGCGGCTCGAGGAGTGCCAGAAGCGGCACCTCGCCGATGGACGGTTCGAGGATGACCGGGGAGTACCCCGGGGTCATGCCCGCGTCGATCTCGGCCCTCGTGAAGACGCGGGTATCGTCGGCCGGGCGGCTGAACGTTCGCCCGCACAGCGGGATCCGCGTCGGAAGCCCGAACGCCGACCCGGTCGGTCGGAACTGGGTCTCGACGACGACGAACCCGGCCAGCAGGACCATGCAGAGCAGCGCCACGAGGAGGACGCCTGCGGCGAGGATGTTCTGGCGGCGCAGCAAGCGCTCTCCGTGGCTGGATCGGTCCATGCAGCCGACGGTCTGCCGTCGTCCGCCGGCGGTCAAGTGCCGTCAGGACGCCGCATGCCTGAGAAGCGCGGTTGGCTTTCATGCAGAACGCGTCCGGGGGGAACGTATGCGGGTTGGTCGACCGCCGCGGGGGTCCCGGACACGTCCCGGCCGCCCGTGAGTCGCAGGCGCGAGCATGGCCCCGCACGAGACCGGGCGTTCCGACCGGCATCACGCGTCCCCTGGGCGTCGGACCGCGCCCGCAACCGACATACGGTTCTGTGCCAGCTCGAATTGCAGGAAAGGCATCAGGGATGCCGTGCCGGCGCACGGGAGGTCGCCGGCGCGCAGCAGGTCGCCGGCGCGCAGCAGGTCGCCGGCGCGGCCGTCGTCGGAGCCAGCCGTTCTGCCGTCGCGGCCGCGGCCGCCCGGCCCGTGGCCGGCCGCGAGGCGTCGGGCACGAATGCCCTAGCATCTGGACGTGACCCCCGAGCTCCAGGCGACCCTCGCTCGCCTTCCCGACCACCCCGGCGTGTACCTGTTCAAGGACGCCGCCGGAGCCGTGCTGTACGTCGGCAAGGCCCAGAGCCTGCGCCACCGCGTTCCGAGCTACTGGCAGCGACGGAACGGACGGGGCGGCAGCTGGGGCGTCTTCTCGGTCGACCAGGTCGCCACCGTCGAGTGGACGCTCACCGACAACGTCAGCGAGGCCCTGCTCCTCGAGGCCAACCTGATCAAGCGCCACCAGCCGTTCTACAACGCCCGGCTGAAGGACGACAAGAGCTATCCGTTCATCAAGGTGACGCTCGCCGACGACTTCCCGCGCATCGAGCGCACCCGGAGGCTCGTCCAGGACGGGAGCCGCTACTTCGGCCCGTACGCGTCGGTGACGAGCGTCGACAGCGCCATGGACCTGATCCGGCGCCTGTTCCCGTTCCGGACCTGCACGATCCCGATCCACGACGGCGAGCGCGCCCTCGCCAGGCCGTGCCTGCTGTACGACATCAAGCGCTGCCAGGGCCCGTGCATCGAGGCGATCTCCCGCGAGGACTACCGGCGCGACATCGAGCAGGTGATGCTGTTCCTCGAGGGCCGCCAGGAGCAGGTCACGCGCCACCTCCGCCGGGACATGGAGTCCGCCTCCCAGGCGCTCGACTATGAGCGCGCCGCGTCCCTCCGGGATCAGCTCCGGGCGGTCGAGCGCACGACCGAGAGCCAGAAGATGGCCGCCTATGCCCGCACGCAGCAGGACGTGCTCGGGCTGGCCCGTGGCGCCGGCGAGGCGGCCGTCCAGCTGTTCGTCGTGCGTGGCGGGCGCATGGTCGGCCGTGACGTCTTCACGCTCGTCAGCCGCTCGGAGGTACCCGACGACGAGGTGCTGGCGGCATTCGTGAAGCAGTTCTACGCCACCGCGGCATCCGTCCCGCCCACGGTCCTCGTGCCGTTTCCTCCGGCCGAGCCGGAGGACCTGGAGACGTTCCTGACGGAACGGCGGGGAGCGCGGGTGACGCTGGTGGTTCCCCGGCGGGGCGAGAAGCGGAGCTCGTCGCCCTGGCCACGCGGAACGCCGAGGAGGCGCTCGCCCGCGAGCAGGCCCGCCACCTGGCGGACCATGGGCAACTGCTGGTGGCCCTCGAAGAGCTCGCCGATGCGCTCGGGCTGCCGGCCGCCCCCGTGCGGGTGGAGTGCTACGACATCAGCACGATCCAGGGGAGCGACACCGTCGGCAGCATGGTCGTGTTCGTGGACGGGAAGCCGGCATCGAGCCAGTACCGGCGGTTCAGGATCAGGTCCGTCGAGGGCACCGACGACTTCGCGAGCCACCGCGAGGTCCTGCGGCGCCAATTCCGCCGCGCGGCGCTGGAGGCGGAGGAGGGGACGAGCCCCGACGAGGCGCGGTGGGGCATGCCCGACCTCGTGCTGATCGACGGCGGGAAGGGCCAGGTGTCCGCCGCGAAGGAAGTGCTGGACGAGCTCGGGCTCCACGACCTGCCCCTGGCCGGCATCGCGAAACAGCGCGAGGAGCTGTTCCTGCCCGGGGCTCGCGAGCCGATCGTCCTGCCGGGCACGTCGCCCGCGCTGCACCTCGTCCAGCGGCTTCGCGACGAGGCCCATCGCTTCGCGATCACGTACCACCGCAACCTGCGCGGCAAGCGGCAGACGCGGTCGGCATTAGACGAGCTGCCCGGCGTCGGGCCCAAGCGCCGGCGCGCGCTGATGCGCGCGTTCGGCTCGGTGAAGCGCGTGCGCGAAGCGTCGGTGGAGGAGATCGCGGCGGTTCCGGGTATCGGCGCGGGGCTCGCGGAGCGCCTGCACGAGGCGCTGGCGGCCGGATGACCGGGATCGGCTGCGTCGGAGCAGTGCGACGAGGGGTCCGGCGCTCCCCGCGGATGGTCGGGGTCGGCGGCGTCGGAGCACTCGGCGATGGCGTCGGCACGCGCGAGCATGGGGTCGGATGCGCGCCGCGATGGGTCGGGCGCCGGCGATGGCGCCGGAGGGCGCCGGCGATGGCGCCGGAGCTCCCGGCGATCCTCACGGAGGGCGCCGGCGTGCCGGACCACCCGTGACGCCCCTCGAGGCGGTCGCCATCGTCGGTGCCGGGATGGCCGCCGGCACCATCAACACCATCGTCGGGTCGGGCTCGCTGATCACGTTCCCGACGCTGCTGGCCTTCGGGTACGCGCCGGTCGTCGCGAACGTGTCGAACACGCTCGGGCTCGTCCCGGGCAGCGCCAGCGGCGTCGATCGGCTATCGACGGGAGCTTGCCGGTCAGCGGCCGAGGATCCTGCGGCTCGGCGTGGCGGCGGCGCTGGGCGGCGTGACCGGCGCCGTGCTCCTGCTGGCACTGCCGGCGTCGGCATTCGAGCGGGTGGTGCCCTTCCTGATCCTCCTGGCGTGCGCGCTCGTCGCCCTGCAGCCGCGCCTCTCCCGCGCGCTGGCGCCGGCGGCCCGGAGGCGCGGAGCACTCGCGCGCTCTCGCCGGTTCGTGTACCTGAACGGCATCTACGGCGGCTACTTCGGGGCCGCCCAGGGCGTGATCCTGATCGCGCTGCTGGCGATCTTCGTGCCGGACGGCCTGCAGCGCCTCAACGGCCTCAAGAACGTCCTGACGCTGCTCGTGAACGGGGTCGCGGCGGTGCTGTTCATCGCGCTGGCGCCGGTCTCGTGGCCGGTCGTCGTGCTGGCGATCGCCGCGGGCTCGATCGCCGGGGGCCAGATCGGGGCTGCGGTCGGGCGCCGGCTGCCGCCGCTGGTGCTGCGCGGCATCGATCGTCGATCGTCGGCACGGTGGTCAGCGGTGCGCATGCTGGTGCCCTGACCGGGGCACGCCGGCCCTTGCCGGAGCCTGTTTATAGTCCCGCCCGATGCGCCGGATCGCCCCATCCTCATTGTCGTCGTCGGCCTGCTCGCGCTCGTGCTCGACTTCTCGTTCGTGTTCGCGCCGGACCTCACCAACCCGGTCACGGGCAACAAGATCGAGACGCGCCTTGGGCTGGACCTGCAGGGCGGCGGAGTTCGAGGTCGACTACCAGGTCATGCCCACGGGCGGCAAGACCCCACCTCGTCCGACCTCCAGACGATCGTGAGGATCATCACGCCGCGTCAACGCGACGGGCACGACGGAGCCCATGGTCGAGACGAAGGGGGCGGACCAGATCGTCGTCCAGGTCCCCGGCGTGAGCGACCAGAACCAGATCAGCCTGGTGGGAAACGGGTTGCTCGACGTTCGTGCCGCTCCCGGCCGACCAGTACGGCACTCTCGCCGACGGCGGGCACAAAGCCCGTGCCGCGGATGGCGACGCGATCGATCCCGCGCTGCCCCCGCTGTTCGGCGGCGACCAGGTCGCATCGGCGAACGCCGCGTTCGATTCGACCACCAACCAGCGGGCCGTAGCGGCGCACGCTCAAGGACGCGGCCAAGTCGATCTTCTCGCAGTGGTCCTCGGCCACATCGGCGACTTCTTCGCGATCGTCCTCGACGGCAGGTCGTGTCCGCGCCGTACATCAAGAGCCCCATCACCGGCGGCAGCGGCCAGATCACGGGGCAGCTTCACCGCCGCCGCAGATGAACAACCTCGTCACGGTCCTGCAGTACGGCGCGCTGCCGTTCCCGCTCCAGGAGATCAGCAGCCAGAAGTCCCCGCCACGCTCGGCGCCGACTTCCTCCACCCGGACGCTGCTCGGCGGCCTGCTCGGCATCCTGCTGGTGTTCGTCTTCATGCTCCTCTACTACCGGCTGCCGGGAGTCGTCGCGGCGTCGCGCTGATGTACTACGCGGTCGTCGTGCTCGCGATCTTCCGGCTCATCCCGGTGACGCTGACGCTGGCCGGCATCGCGGGCTTCGTGCTCTCGGTGGGAATGGCGGTGGACGCCAACATCCTGATCTTCGAGCGAAGAAGGAGGAGCTGCGCGCCGGCAAGACCCTGGCGCCGGCCATCGAGGCGGGCTTCAACCGCGCCTGGAACTCGATCTTCGACTCGAACGTGTCGAGCCTGATCACCGCGTTCATCCTCTTCTGGTTCGGGTCGTCCACGATCCGCGGCTTCGCCCTGGTCCTGATGATCGGCGTGCTGACGTCGATGTTCACGGCCATCACGGTGAGCCGGACGATCCTGCGCACGATCGTGCGCTGGCAGTGGACGCGCAAGGCGAGCCTTTACGGGGTGAACGAGGAGGAGTTCGTCACCGCCACGCCGCGAGGCACCCGGCGGACGGAGATCCGTCATCTCGTGCCTGACGCTCCGCGGCGGCCTGCTTCCACCGTGCAGCGACGTGATCGATGTTTGACCTTGTCGGAAAGCGAAACTGGTTCTTCCTGCTCAGCGGGCTGATCGTCATCCCGGGCCTGTTCTTCATCCTGCTCACGCCCCTCACGAACGGTGCGGCGGGCGTGAAGTTCTCGATCGACTACACGGGCGGCACGGAGTGGCAGATCCGGTTCGCAGGCGCGCAGCCCTCCCAGTCGGCGATCCAGGCCGTGCTTGTCGCCCAGGGCCTGCCCGGGTCGGAAGTTCAGAATTCGAGCGACGGCTTCGTCACGATCCGGACCAAGCCGATCGGCCTGCTGCCGCCGGCCCCCGTGGCCACGCCGGTGCCGGTCGCCTCGCTGCCGTCGGGTTCGGGGTCTCCGGCCGCGTCGGCATCCGCCGTGCCGTCGGCGAGCGCGTCCGCCGCCGCGAGCGCCTCACCCGCAGCGTCCCCGTCCTCGTCCGCGGCCGCCGCATCGGGGACATCGCCCGCGCCATCGGGATCTCCGTCCAGCAGTGCCGCGGCCGGGGCCGTCGACGAGCCCGTCGCCCAGCGCGAGCGCCGCCGCCATTCCGGTGCCCACCGAGGGCAAGCTCGGTGAGCTGGCCACGGCGCTGCAGGCGAAGTTCGGGCCCATCGCGGAGATCCGCGAGCAGACCACGGTCGGCCCCATCATCAGCTCCGAGCTGACGCAGCAGGCGATCCTGCTCGTCATCCTCGGCTCGATCGGGATCCTGCTCTGGGTGTCCGTGCGGTTCCAGGACGTGAAGTTCGGCGTTCGGCCATCGCCGCCCTGCTGCACGACGTGATCGTCGTCGTCGGGACGTTCGCGATCCTCGGGACACTGTTCGGCGTCCAGGTCGACTCGCTCTTCGTGACCGCGATGCTGACCGTCATCGGCTTCAGCGTGCACGACACGATCGTCGTCTTCGACCGGATCCGCGAGAACCGGGCCCGGCATGCCGGCGAGCCGTTCGACGCGATCGTCAACCACAGCATCCTCCAGACGCTCGGCCGCTCGATCAGCACCTCGATGACGGTGGTGATCGTGCTGACGGCCCTCCTCCTGATCGGCGCCACCACCATCCGTGAGTTCGTCCTCGCGCTGCTCATCGGGATCGTGTCCGGGACCTACTCGTCGATCTTCAACGCGAGCATGATCCTGGTCGTGTGGCACCACTGGGAGGACCGCCGGCGGCAGCAGTCGCTGTCTCTGGCACGCGCCCCGCGGTGATTCGCGGGGGGACGGGGCGGCTCGCGCGCAGTCGCGCCGCCTCCGGCCACCGCCTGCCACCGTCCGATAAGGGCCGGTGAACCGCGCCGTGGCAGACTCCGCAGTGATGCTACGACCCGTGCACGCCTGGGCCCTCGCGGTGCCCGGACCCATCCCGCCCGAGCTGGCGGCCGCCGCCGAACGGCTGGGCGTGTCGAAGCGCCTGCTCGGCGTGCTTGCAGCCCGAGGGGTCGGCGATCCGGGCGCCCTCGAATCCTTCCTCGGCGACCCGCTGGCGGCGCTGCACGACCCGGCGCTGCTGCCGGACGCCGCGATCTTCCGGGCCCGCCTCGAACGCGCACGCGAGCGCGCCGAGCGCGTCATGGTCTACGGCGATTTCGATGCGGACGGGCTCACGGCCCTGGCCGTCATGGTGCTGGCACTCCGCGCCTGGGGGCTCGAGGTCGAGCCGTACGTGCCCAGCCGGTTCACGGACGGGCACGGGCTCTCCCTCGCCGCGGTGGACCGCGCGCTGGAGGCGGGATGCGGGGTCATCGTGACCGTGGACTGCGGGAGCAGCAGCGCCTCCGAGATCGCCGATGCCGCGTCCCGCGGGATCGACGTGCTCGTGACCGACCACCACCGCGTCCCGGAGCGCCGGCCGGGCGGGGCCGCCCTGGTCAACCCCCAGCGACCCGACTCGGCCTACCCGGATGCCCGCCTCACGGGTGCGGGGATCGCCTTCAAGCTCGCCCAGCTGCTCCTCGACGACGGGGTGCCGGAACACCGCGCGGCGTGGCTCGACCTGGCCGACCTGGCAACCATCGGCACGGTCGCGGACGTCGCGCCGCTGCAGGGGGAGAACCGGGCGATCGCCCGGCTCGGCCTGGCCCGCGTGCGGCAGGGGCCCAGGGCCGGCATCGCGGCCCTGCTGCGGGTCGCGGGGATCGCACCCGAACGGATGGACGCCGAGTCGATCGCGTTCGCCATCGCACCGAGGCTGAACGCCGCCGGCCGGATCGGCGAGGTGACGCTCGCCGCGCGCCTGCTGCTCGCCTCGGACGCCGACGAGGCGGCATCGCTGGCCGCGCAGCTCGAGGAGGCCAATCGGTCGCGGCGCGACCTGACCGCCGCCGCTCTCGCCGAGGCACGGGACGTCGTGGGCGAGCCCGGGGACGCGCCGGCCGTGGTCGTGGCCGGGCCCTGGCCCGTCGGACTGATCGGGCTCGTGGCCGGTCGTCTCGCGGACTCGCACCGCCGTCCCGTCGTGGTCTTCTCCACGGAGTCGGAACCGTGGCGTGGCTCCGCGCGATCGCCGGGCGGAGGCCTCGACCTGGCGCGCGCGTTCGCGGCGTGCGAACGGCACTTCCTCCGGTTCGGTGGCCACCCGGAAGCAGCCGGATGCGACCTGCGTCCCGGCGCGGTGGACGAGTTCCGGTCGGATTTCCTCGCCCTCGCCGCGCTCTCCCCGGCGGCCGATGCGGAGCCGCCGCTGCACGTGGACCTGGCGGTCCAGGCGCATCGAGGTGGACTACGCGCTGTTCCGCGAGCTCGAGCTGCTGGAGCCGGCCGGGAAGGGGAATCCCGTCCCGCGGGTGGCGGTGCTCGGCGCTACGGTGACGCGGGTGCGGCCGGCCTCCGGCGGGCACGTCCAGATGACCGTGTCGAAGGGGCGCGAGGTGCTCGACGTCATCGCCTTCGGTCGGTCGGACCTGGCGGACGCCGTGGCCGCCGGCGATCGGGTGGACATCGTGGCGCGGCTCGCGAGCCGCAGGTTCGGCGGGTACGAGTCGCTGCAGCTCGAACTGGTGGACATCGCGACGGCGGGGCATTCGTGGGCCGCCCCGTCCGGTCCCGACGTGGTCGATGCCGCGCAGCGAGCCGATGCGGCGGCCGCCCCGGCACTCGTGGGCGCCGGCGGCGCGGGGACGGAGACGCACACGACCGAGGCGGACACGCGCGCCGGACGCGTGACCGTCGCAGACGCCGACGGTCGCGTCACCGGCTGGACGCCGGCCGGGCTGGCGGCGGTACCCGGGAAGGCCGTGCCGTGACCGAGCGATCGCCACGGGGGAGCCGCCGTCCCGGCGACCGGACCGGCCCGCGCCCCCGAACCCCCATCCCGGGTGTCGCATCGCTGCTGTCTTTGGTCGGACTCGTCGTGGTCGGCGTGCTGAGCTTCGGGCTGCTCGGCGGCTCGCTGCCGGACATCCTCCCCATCCGCCAGATCCACCCCGGGGACGTCGCCAACCGCACGCCGAACCCGATCGTGGTCTACACGCCCGTCGCCGTCCAGCCGCCGCACGTGCTCGGCACGATCCTGTTCGCGAAGGCGGGCAACCTCTGGTCCGTCTCCGGAGATGACCAACTGACGAAGCTCACCTCGAGCGGCTCGGACCAGTCGCCGGCGTGGTCGCCGGACGGGAAGACGATCTACTACATCCACGTGGTCTCGAAGAAGACCCAGGTCCCGTGCGAGTACATCTCGTCGGGCGGGTGCGTGCCGGGATCCCGCGTGAACTACACGCTCCAGTTCCCGGTGGTGTCGCGCATGGCGGCCACGCCGGGCGCCGCGTCGACCGCGATCGCGAGCGGCCTCTACTCGCTGCCTGCCGGAGGCCAGTACTTCTACGGCCTGTGGCAGCCGGCACTCAGCCCCAACGGCAAGACGTTCGCGCTCGTCAGCGACGCGCCGAATCCCTTCATCGACAGTGTCGCGCTCTCCCTGATGGGGGTCGCCGGCGGCCCGGTAACCCGCCTGCCCGTCGGCGAGGCCACGTACTACGGGTACGGCCTGGGTCAGAACGATCCGCAGTGGAGCCCGGACGGGTCGGTCATCGCCTACACGTACAACGACAAGTCGGGGGCATTCGGCGCGCCGCGGATCGCGCTCTACGACGTCGCGACCAAGCAGGCCAGCTTCCTCACCACGAACGGGTACGCGCAGCCGTCGTGGTCGCCCGACGGCCGGTACATCGCCGCCGTCCGGACCACGCCCGCCGGCCGCAACGTCGTCGTCCTCGACGCGCACACGGGCAAGCTGCTCGCCACGCTCACCCACGACGCGCGCAGCTTCGCCCCGACGTGGTCGCCGGCCGGGAACCAGATCGCGTTCCTGCGCGCGGCAGGCACGACCATCGACCTCCAGCTCATCACGCTCGGGGGGACGGCGCCCAAGTTCACCGTCGCCAGGGAGGAGCCGCTCACCTCCCAGAGCCAGCTCGACGGGACCTCGCGCCCCACCTGGTACATCCCGCCCTCCCAGATCCCGACCCCCCCGCCGCCGACACCGGCGCCGTCCGTTGCGCTGCCGTCCGGCGCGCCCGCCGTCTCGGCCACTCCGTGAATCCATGACGAGTTCCAGCTACCTCGACCGCCTGGGGGCTCGCAGCGCGCGCGTCGGCACGGTGCTGTGCCTCGGCGTTGACCCGGACCCGGGCGCGCTGCCCGACGGCATGTCCCCCGACCTGGCGGGTGTCGAGCGTTTCGTCGAGTTGCTGCTGGACGCCGCGCTGCCGTACGTCGCCGCGGTCAAGCCCAACCTGGCCTTCTTCGAGGCATTCGGCAGCCCTGGGATCGCGGCCCTGGAACGGCTCCGGTCGCTCATTCCCGACGACGTGCCCGTCGTCATGGATGCGAAGCGGGGGGACATCGGGTCCACCGCGGCGCGGCAGGCCGTCGCGCTGTTCGACAGGCTCGGAGCCGACGCGGTGACGGTGAGCCCATACCTGGGGAGCGAGGCGATCGCGCCCCTGCTCGAGCGGACCGGGCGCTTCGCGTATGTCCTGTGCCGGACGTCGAACCCGGGCGCGGGCGAGTTCCAGGACCTGCAGGTCGCGTCCGATGCGGCAGCCGGCTTCCCGGCCGAGCCGCTGCACGTCCGCCTCGCCCGACGCGCCGTCCTGTGGAACGAGCGCTACGGCACCGTCGGTCTCGTGGTGGGGGCGACGGCGCCGCGCGAGATGGCGGTCCTGCGGGAGGTGGCCCCCGGCCTCGGGTTCCTCGTCCCGGGGATCGGCGCGCAGGGCGGGGATGCCGACGCGGCCCTCACGCACGGGCCCGCAACCGCCGGTCCGGCCGGATCCGTCCCCGGAGGCGGGTTGCTGGTCAACGTGTCGCGTGGAATCGCCGGTGCCGCGAAGGGTGCCCCGGATCCCGCGGAGGCCGTCGCGACCGCCGCCGCGGGGTGGGCGCGCCAACTGCCGGTGCTACAATCGCAGCCCTGACCGTCGGGTCGCCACCGAGGAGTCGTGTCGATCATGCCTGATATCGGACCCATGGAGATCATCCTGGTCCTGGCCATCGCGCTGCTCGTGCTCGGGCCGAGCAAGCTTCCGGAGATCGGCAAGAGCCTCGGGTCGAGCATCCGCGAGTTCCGCAAGGCGGCGACCGACGTCCAGGAGTCCGTCCGCATCGATACGACGGCGCAGCCTCCCGCTCCGGCCGCTCCCGCGCCCCCCGTCGCCCCCGCGTCGACGCAGGTTCCACCCGCGGCCGTTGGCGCGCCGTCGCAGTCCCAGTCGGCGGGCTCGACCGAGCCCCGGGTCGGGGCCTGATCCTGCGGCGTCTCGCCCTCTCCCGTGGCTGACCTCGAGGCTGCCACCCCGGCCGACCTGGCTCTGACGGGCGGAGGATCGCGGGAACCCTCTCCACCGGCCCCTGCCACCGGCGACGAGGCCGTCATGAGCCTCGTCGACCACCTCGCGGAGCTGCGCCGCCGCCTCGCCATCTCGATCCTCGCGATCGTCGGCGGCTCGGTCCTGGGGCTGTTCCTCGCCCCGCGCGCGATCGAGATCCTGAAGGCCCCGAATTCCCGGTGCCCTGCGGTTCACGGACCTGGGCGGCGCGTTCTTCATCCAGCTGAAGGTCGCGGTCGTGATCGGCGTGGTGCTGGCGATGCCGGTCATCCTGTGGCAGCTGTGGCGGTTCATCGCGCCCGGGCTCACGCCCGAGGAGCGGCGCCTGGCCCGCCCCTGGGTGCCGCTGGCGCTGGTGTTCTTCGCGCTGGGCGTCGCCGTGGCCTACGTCGTCCTGCCGTTCGCGTCGGCCTTCCTCCTCGGCTTTGCCGTCCCCGGCGTGCTCGAGCCCCTCATCACGGCGGAAGCGTATTTCGGCTTCGTCACGATGCTCTTCCTGGCGTTCGGGCTGGTCATGGAGTTCCCGATCGTCCTGGTCCTGCTGGGGAAGGTCGGCATCGTCTCGTCCGAACGGCTGCGGAAGAACCGGCGCATGATCATCCTCGGGATCACGATCTTCGCCGTCGTGGTGACGCCCGGTGGCGACCCGATCAGCCCGACCGTGCTCGGCGTGGTGATGTACCTGCTGTTCGAATTCAGCATCCGCCTGGTCCGCTGGACCGGGCGCTGACATCCGCCGCGAGGACGGGCCAATGGCGGAGACCCAGCACGTCGCGGTGATCACCGGGCTCTCCGGTGCCGGCAAGACCACCACGAGCAAGCTGTTCGAGGACCTCGGCTACACGGTCGTCGACAACCTGCCGGCGGAGTTCCTGCCGGGCCTCGCCGAGCTCGTGGCTCGCGACCCCGCCCGCTTCGAGCGGGTGGCCATCGTGATCGACGTCCGGGCCGGCGACGCACCCGCCGCGTTCGCCGGCATGATGGACGCGTTGCAGACCCGCGGCCTCCAGCCGCAGGTGTTCTTCCTCGAGGCACGCGACGACGTGCTGGTCCGGCGGTTCAGCGAGACGCGCCACCGCCATCCGCTCGGGGGCCACCACGGGATCGCCGCCTCCATCGCCCAGGAGCGGCTCGTCCTGGAGCCCCTCCGCGAGTGCGCGGACGCGATCATCGACACGTCCGACCTGTCGAGCCGGGAGCTGCGCGAGCGGATCTTCGGCGCACTGGAGCTGGATACCGAGCCCGAGCGCATGACGCTCCAGCTCGTGAGCTTCGGGTACAAGTACGGGCTGCCCATCGAGGCCGACATCGTCTTCGATGTCCGATTCATGGAGAACCCCTACTACGATCCCGAGCTCCGGCCCTTGTCGGGCCTGACGGAGCCGGTCCGCAACCGCGTCCTCGGCCAGCCCGCCGCCCAGCAGTTCCTGAAGCTCACCGACGAGTTCTTCGACTTCGCCATCCCCGCGTATGCCGCCGAGGGAAAGACGCGGCTGACCGTGGCCATCGGGTGCACCGGGGGCTACCATCGGTCCATCGCCATCGCGGAGGAGCTGAAGCGCCGCTGGACGGAGCGCGGCTATGGCGGCGTGAGCGTCTGGCACCGTGAGCTGGAGCGGGCGTGAGGGCGGCATGAGCGAGAACGGTCGCTCGGGGCGCGAGCCGCGAAACGGCGCGGGCCGGCCGCGCCGCACGTCGCTCGGTGGGGGGCGGCTGCGCTACTGGCTGATGCCGGGTATCGGCGTCAAGCGTTGGCTGGCGCTCGTCCTCCTGGGCGAGCTGGCGCTGGCGCTGGCCGGGGCGTTCGCACTCAAGCAGGTGTACCGGGACGTCATCATCCCGGGCCCCATCGAAGGGGTCGTCTACGTCCTCACGCTCCAGTTCCTCCCGTATGCCGCCCGCGCGGTGCCGCTGCTCGTGGCGGGGGTCGCCGTCTTCCTGATCGGCGTCGTCAAGCTGGCCCGCACGCTGCTGCTGCCGTTCGGCGAGCCGTCGGGCCCGCTCGTCGAGGTGATCTACCAGAAGCGCTACCTGGCGCGGGGGCCTCGCGTCGTGGCCATCGGTGGCGGGACAGGGCTGTCCGCGCTGCTGCGCGGACTCAAGGAGCACACGAGCAACATCACGGCAGTCGTCACCGTTGCCGACGACGGCGGGTCGTCCGGCAAGCTCCGCTCCGAGCTCGGGATCGCGCCGATGGGCGACATCCGGAACTGCATCGCGGCCCTGGCCGACACGGAGCCGTTGATGACGAGGCTCCTGCAATACCGGTTTCCCGATGAGCACGCCCCCGTGCCCGGTGTCGGCGGACATGCCTTCGGGAACCTGCTGATCGCGGCCATGAGCGCGATCGAGGGCGATTTCGAGGAAGGCGTGCGGCAGTCCAACCGGGTGCTGGCCGTGCGGGGCCAGGTGGTTCCCGCGGCGCCCGTTCCCCTCACGCTGCACGCGAGCCTGCTCGACGGACGGGAGATCCACGGGCAGTCGGTCATCGCGCGTGCGACGGGCATCGACCGCGTGTGGGTGACACCTGCCGAGGTCCATGCGACGGTCGAGGTGATCGAGGCCATCGCCGAGGCGGATTTCATCGTGATCGGGCCCGGCAGCCTGTACACGAGCCTGCTTCCCAGCCTGCTCATTCCCGAGGTCCGGGCGGCAATCGCGGCGTCGAGGGCGCTTCGATGCTACGTGTGCAACGTCGCGACCCAGGTCGGGGAGACGGAGGGCTACGGCCTGGCCGCGCACATCGCGGCGCTCGAGCGACACGCCGGGGCGTCGCTCGCGGACGTGGTGCTCGTCAACGACGACTTCACCGCCCCGCGCCCCGAGGGCGACCGCAGCGAGCCCGTGCGCGTGGACTGGAGCTCACCGCGGACCGGGCCGGAGGTCATCATGCGCGCCGTGGTCGACCCGACCAATGCCCACCGTCACGACTCGGCGCTGCTGGCCGCGGCGCTCGTCGCCATCTACCAGGATCGCGGGCGGTCGCGTCCCGCCCTGCGGGTGGCCAGCACCGCATGACGGGCGAGGCTGCGCCGGGGGCGGTCACGCAACTATCGCGGGTGGGGCTGCCCGGCTCAGGTGCGCCGGCTCGCAGGCCCGGCCGGGTGCGGCACCCCGGGCAGTACGATCCCGACGCATCGGCCGCCCGGTCGCCAGCGCGCACGGGCCCCCGGCGGCCCGCTCCCGCGGGTCGCGGCGCAGGCGGTCCGGCCGGACCCGAGCGGGAGTTCGTGGCCGCGATCCGCGGGGAGCTTGCCTCGGTGGAGCCGACGAGGGCCTGTTGCCGGATCGCCGAACGGGCGGGCCTCGGGACCGCCGCCACCGGCGAGGCCCATTCGCCGGTCGTGGCCCGGCTGGCGGTTCGCCTCGGTCCACGGTCCGCCGCCGCGACGCCCGGGGAGGCGCCCGCGGGTTTCGACTGGGAATCCGCCGCGGACCACTGCCGCATGGCGTGGCTTCGAGGCATGTTCCTGGCCCGGGGTTCGCTCAGCCTCGGCGCGGCTCGCACGCACCTGGAGTTCGTCGTCGAGCCCGCGGACGCACCGATGCTTGCCCGGCGGCTGGCGGCCATCGGGCTGCCGGCAGCGACGCGCGTGCGCCGGGGGAGGGGCGTGGTCACGTGGAAGAGCGCCGATCGTGTCGCGGCGTTCCTGCGTGGCGTGGGCGCGGGCCCATCGCTGCTCGAGCTCGAGGCCCGCGGTGTCGCGCGGACGCTCCGCGGCGATCTGAACCGTCTCCTCAACGCCGAGGCGGCCAACCTGGAGCGAGCCGTCGGCGCATCCGCCAGGCAGCTGCAGGCCATCGCCACCCTGGCCGGCGACGGGCGCCTCGCCGACGAGCGGGAGGCCGTCCGGGCCGTCGCCAGGGCGCGGCAGGCGAGCCCGGACGCGACGCTGGGCGAACTCGCCTGCGATCTCGACGTGACCCGGTCGTCCGTCCAGCGTGCCCTCGAACGGATCGAACGACTTGCGCTCCATCCTGCAGGGGCGGACGCCCCATTCGGCCCGCGACGGGATCGGGCCGGGCCCGGATAATCGTCCGATGCGACCGATCATCATTGCCGCCAACTGGAAAATGAACACCACACCGTCGGACGCGGGCCAGCTCGCCGCTGCGATCGCCGCCGTCACCAATGTGCCCGACGTGGAGCGGGTGATCTGCCCTCCGTACGTCTGCCTGGCCCCCGTGCGGGATGCGCTGGCCGGCACCGGGGTCGGCATCGGCGCCCAGAATGTCCATGTTCGCGACGCCGGCGCCTACACCGGCGAGATCAGTGCCGCGATGCTGGCCGGCCTCGCGACGTGGTGCATCGTCGGGCACTCGGAACGTCGCCGGGACATGGGAGAGACGGACGAGCTGATCGGGCGGAAGGTCGCCCGATGCCTCGAGTCCGGCCTTCGACCGATCTGGTGCGTGGGCGAGCAGCTCGAGGATCGCGAAGCCGGCCGGGCCGAGTCCGTCGTCCGCGAGCAGGTCCGGCTGGCGCTGCTTGCCGGAGGTTTGACCGGCGGGGGGTGGGCGGACACGATCGTGATCGCGTACGAGCCGGTCTGGGCGATCGGCACGGGACGCACCGCGAGCGGATCGGACGCGGCCGCGATGGCGGACGCGATCCGTGGCGCCCTCGAGGCGAACGGCTGGACACGCGAGCAGGCGCAGGCGGTCCCGATCCTCTACGGCGGGAGCGTCACCGCCTCCACGATCGCGGAGTTCCTCTCGGAGCCGACCATCGACGGCGCGCTCGTCGGAGGCGCGAGCCTCAAGCCCGACGAGATGGCCGGGATCGTCGCGCGAGCCGCCACCACCGCCACGGCGAGGCGATCCGCGGCCGTCCGGTAGACGCGCCACGGCCGTTCGCTCGGAGCGGCTCGCTCGTTCCCGTGGCGGCCGGCGGGTGCCGGGCGGCACCGTTGGTGCTCGTCGCGCAGCCGAGCGCGTCGGCCGGATACGAGGGACGCGATCAGGCCGCGGGCTTCGCGGAGCCCTGGGCCGCCACGGCCGCCGCCGCCGCGGCGACCTGTTCGGGGTCACCAAGGTAGTGGTGGCGCACCGGTCGAAGCTCGGCGTCCAGCTCGTACACGAGGGGCACGCCCGTGGGGATGTTCAGGCCCACGATCGCGTCGTCCGACATCTGGTCCAGGTACTTCACGAGCGCCCGGATGCTGTTGCCGTGCGCGGCGACGAGGACGCGTCTGCCTGAACGGATGGCCGGCGCGATCTCGGCGTGCCAGTAGGGGAGGAAGCGCGCAACCGTATCGACCAGTGCCTCGCAGCGGGGCAGGTCGCCGGCGTCGAGGTCGGCGTAGCGCGGATCGCGGCCCGGAAACCTCGGGTCGTCGAGCTCCAGGGCCGGGGGCCGCACGTCGTAGCTGCGGCGCCACAGGCGGACCTGTTCCTCGCCGTACTGCTCGGCCGTCTGGGCCTTGTTCAGGCCCTGGAGGGCACCGTAGTGCCGCTCGTTGAGCCGCCACGACTTCGTCACGGGAATCCACATCTGGTCGAGCTCGTCGAGGGCGATCCAGAGGGTCCTGATCGCCCGCTTGAGCACCGATGTGAACGCCATGTCGAAGACGTACCCGCCTTCGTGGAGCACCCGCCCTGCCTCGTGCGCCTCGACCACCCCCCTCTCGGAGAGGTCGACGTCCGTCCAGCCGGTGTAGAGGTTTTCCCTGTTCCAGGTGCTTTCGCCGTGCCTGAGAAGCACCAGTCGATGGAGGGCTTCGCCGGGGGCCGGCAGATCGGAGGAGGGGTGGTGGCATCCATGGCCCCATTATCCCCGTCGCCGGCGCGCGCCGTCCCGGGCCGAAGGCCAGCGGCACGAGGGTCCTGACGCCCCCCTGTCATCCAGTCGACACGCCACCCGGGGGCCCGGAGGCCCGACGCGCCCGATCCGCCCGACCGCGTGTGCTATCCTTCCCACCCGCGCGACCCGTTCGCATCGGAGGTCTCCGTTCCCTTGAATCCCTTCCTGGCCCTCGCCGAGATCGTCGTCAGCATCGGGCTGATGGCGTCCATCCTGCTCCAGGCGCGCGGCGCGGGGCTCTCGTCGGCATTCGGCGGAGACTCCGCGGTCTACCGCAGCCGCCGCGGCATCGAGAAGCGCCTCTTCCAGTTCACGATCCTGCTCGCCGTCCTGTTCGTCGTCTTCTCGATCGCGGTCTTCCGTCTCGTCGGCTGAGCCGCTCCGGGATCGCGCTCGGGGTCGCCCCATGACCCGCAGCGACCGCGCCGTCGTCACGCTCGCGCTGGTCGCGCTGGTCGCGATCGCAGGGGCGATGGTGCTGCTGCCACCCCCGCCCGACGCCGCCGTGGCCGCCGTGGCGACACCGGCGCCGACGCCTGCGCCGCGCGTCCTTCGCGACGGGGTCGTCGGATCGATCACCACGCTTGATCCGCTGTTCGCACGGTCACGCCCCGAGCTCGACGCCGACGCCCTGCTGTTCAGCGGCCTCACCCGGCTGGGACCGGCCGGGACGGTGCTGCCCGATCTGGCGTCGAGCTGGACGGCCACGAGCAACGGCCAGACCTGGACGTTCCAGCTCCGGGGCGGCGCCACGTGGTCCGACGGCGTCCCCGTCACGGCTGACGACGTGGTCTTCACGGTGCTGACCACGCAGCGTCCGGACTACCACGGACCGCTCGCGGGTGCCTGGCAGGGCGTGTCGGTGCAGAAGATCGACCGGCTCGACGTCCGCTTCACGCTGTCGACGCCGGTGGCCGACTTCCCCCTGGCCGCCCGCAGCCCCATCCTCCCGTCACACCTCCTCGTCGGGCAGGCGCTGACCGACATCGCCGCCTCGTCGTTCGAGCAGCAGCCCGTCGGTTCGGGCCCGTTCCGCCTCGTCTCCCTCGATACCTCCGGCGCGCTGCTCCAGCGCGTGGACGCGACGCCGGCCGTGCCGACGGCGATCCCGTCGAACCCGCTCGACTGGCAGTCCACGGCCACGGTCCAGCAGATCGCCATCGACCTGTTCTCCGACCAGCAGGCGCTCGCGGCCGCCTTCCGGTCGGGCACGGTGGACGCGGCGGGCGGCCTGTCGTCCGACCTGGTCGCGGGCCTTGCCTCGGAATCGGGTGTGACCGTGGTCCGATATCCGCGGACGGTCGCGACTGCCGTGATGCTCAATCTGCGGTTCGGGCACAACCTGTTCCAGAACGTCCACGTTCGCCGAGCCCTGCTGCGGGCCATCAACCGCGATGCGCTCGTGCGGAACCAGTTGGGCGGCCTCGGCGTCCGGGCCGATTCGCTCGTGCCGCCCGGGTCGTGGGCCTTCTCGGCCAAGTCGGCCGGGCACGTCGCGTACGACACCAAGGCGGCGGTCGCGGACCTCGTCGCCGCAGGCTGGAAACGTTCCGGTTCCGGATGGCTCCGTCCCGGATCGACGACGAAGGTCACGATCCAGCTGCTGACGGTGGACGCCGCCACGAACCCCCTGGACGCGGCGATCGCCACGCAGGTGGCGGCGGCCTGGACGCGCATCGGGCTGCCCGTGCGACTCGTCACGGTGAGCGCGGACCAGCTCGTCACCGGGCGGCTGGTCCCGGGCAACTACGACGCGGCGGTGGTCGACCTCAACGTGGGTCTCGACGCGGACCTGTATCCACTGCTCGCATCCTCCCAGGCCCCCGTCGGTGGCTCGAACCTCAGTGGGTTCCAGTCGCCGAAACTCGACAAGCTCCTGGAGGCGGCACGCTCGTACGCGTCGCAGGCCACGCGGGCACGGCGCGTGGCTGCCGTCGAGGCCGATCTCACCAGCGAGATGCCGATCCTGCCGCTTGCCTACACCGACTACACCTACGTCGTCCGGGACACCGTCCAGGGCCCGTCCTCCACCCTGATTTCGGACCCCGGGGAGCAATTCTGGGATGTGCTAACATGGCGAATCGCGACGCCGCCCGGCCAGTGATCGCCGGACGGGACCGGGCCGAGGTGGCGGAATAGGTAGACGCGCTAGCTTCAGGAGCTAGTGCCCGCAAGGGCGTATGGGTTCGACTCCCTTCCTCGGTACCACGCCTGTCGGACGGCTCTCGCGGCGCTCGTGCCCAGGTGGCGGAATTGGTATACGCGTACGTTTGAGGGGCGTATGACGCAAGTCATCCGGGTTCAAGTCCCGGCCTGGGCACCACCTCTCTGATCCTCGTTCGACGCGGCGCCCACCAGGCGCCGCGTTCGGTTTTCGGGCGGTTAGCTCAGCTGGTCAGAGCGCCTCGCTTACACCGAGGATGTCGGGGGTTCGAACCCCTCACCGCCCACCACTCTCGCGGGCCACTGCCCGTCTCTTCGAGCGCCCCACCGGGGCACAGGTGCCCGCCGTGCGACAGGGAGCGTCCATGCGTCCCGCGCGGCACGGAATGGTTATGCATCCGTACGCGACTCGAACCCCGGAGATGCGGAGCCGCCGCCGCCTGCTGCTAGCATCGGGCGGCCGGCCCGGCCGGACCGGCATGGCGGAGGAGGCGACCCACGCGCATCGCACCCAGGCAGGGCGTGTCCGCGGCGGCCTGTCGACGCCCGCGAGGCGGCCCTCGCCGGCCCGCGGCCCGTCGCGTCCATACGCTCGGGGTGGTTCTTCTGGCCGCCATCCTCGCCGCAGGATGCGCCTCCCCCTCCGGCCCTACCGCCTCCGCGGGCGCGCCTCCAGGGACCAGGGCCGGAGCCGGCGCGCCGCCGACGTCGCCATCCGTGCCGTCCGCCAGCGCGGCGGGCAGGCCGGGGAGCGGAGGGACGGCAGCTGCGCGCGTGCCCGGGTTCAGCCACGTGTACCTGATCGTCCTCGAGAACCGCGGACTGGCGCAGGTCCTGGACAGCACGTCTGCTCCGTACCTTCACTCGCTCATGGATGCGTACGGACTGGCCACCAACTACCACAGCGTCGCCCATCCGTCGGAGCCGAACTACCTCGCGCTCTTCAGCGGTTCCACGCAGGGCGTCACCGACGACGGCGTCCATGACATCGCCGCACCGACCCTCGCGGATCAGCTGGACGCCGCCGGACGAAGCTGGCGCGTGTTCGCCGAGAACGTGCCCCTCGACTGCTACCGCGGAGCCACGGCATCCGGCGGACCCGACGGGCCGGGCAATTACGCCCGCAAGCACGAGCCCGCCATCAGCTTCACGGCGATCAGCGGGAACCCGGCGCGGTGCGCCAACATCACCGACTTCAGCCACTTCGATCCTGCGGCCGCCGACTTCGAGCTCATCATCCCGAACCTCTGCAACGACATGCACGACTGCAGCGTGGCGGCCGGCGACAGGTTCCTCGCCTCGTTCGTGCCGCGCATCCTCGCGAGTGCCGCGTGGAAGGAGGGCGGCGCACTGTTCGTCACGTTCGACGAGGGGCAGGGATCGCAGCCCGTCGCGACGCTGGTGATCTCACCGGACGTGACGCCCGGCTTCCGATCTGCCGTGCCGCACGATCACTACTCGCTGCTTCGAACGATCGAGGATGCGTGGGGCCTGCCGTGTCTCGCCAGTTCGTGCGGCGCCAACGACATGCGCGAGTTCTTCCGCGTGGGGCCTTCGGGCACGACTCCCTGAGCCGTGTCCGGTCTTTGATCGTCGGCGGCGCCACGCAAGGCCGCCGGATCGCTAGACTGAACGGAGCCAGGGGTGGGCGCCGCTCATCCTCGTCGGTGGAGGGATCTTCGTGGACCCCATCGTGATCGTCGTGCTCGTGATCCTCGTCGTGGTCGTCGGCGGAGGGATCCTCCTCTACAACGGGCTCGTGCAGCGCCGGATCCGCGTCGACGAGGCGTGGGCGCAGATCGACGTCCAGCTCAAGCGCCGTCACGACCTGATTCCGAACCTCGTCAACGCCGTGAAGGGCTACATGGGGTTCGAGCAGAAGGTCCTGGAGAACGTCACCAATGCCCGCGCGAACGCGGTGGCGGCGGGGGCGAAGGGACCGGCCGCGGCCGCTGCGGCGGAGAACCAGCTGTCCCAGACGCTGCGCTCGCTGTTCGCGGTCGTGGAGAACTATCCCGACCTGAAGGCGAACCAGAACGTGCTCGCGCTGCAGGAGCAGCTGACCACCACCGAGAACCAGATCGCGTTCTCGCGGCAGAACTACAACGCCAGCGTCATGGAGTACAACACCTCCATCGCCACGCTTCCCGGCGCGTTCATCGCGGGTCCACTGGGCTTCGCGCGCAAGGAGTTCTTCGAGGCCGAGCCCGAGGCACAGCAGGTCCCGCAGGTCGACCTGACCCTGAGCTGAGGCAGTGGGCGTGATCCCGCGCGCCACCTTCTACAGCGAGCAGTCAACCAATCGGCGCAACTCGCTGCTCCTGATCGTGGTCGTCGCCCTCGTGCTCGCCGGCCTTGGCTTCGCCATCGGGTACGGCGTCAGCGGCAGCCTCGACACGGCCTACGTCGTCGTGATCGGCGCAGTGATGCTGTCGCTCCTGCTGACGGCCGGCTCCTATTTCGGCGGCGACTCGATCGTCCTGGGCACATCCCACGCACGGCAGGTCACGGCGCAGCAGGCGCCGCAGCTCTTCAACGTCGTCCAGGAGATGGCGATCGCCGCCAACGTCCCCATGCCGCGCGTCTTCATCATCGACGACACCGCTCCGAATGCCTTTGCCACCGGCCGGGATCCGAAGCACGCCTCGGTCGCCATCACGTCGGGGCTGCTCCAGAAGCTGGATCGCGAGGAACTGCAGGGTGTGATCGGGCACGAGATGTCGCACGTGCGCAACTACGACATCCGCTTCTCCCTGCTCGTGGCCGTGCTGGTCGGGAGCATCGCGCTCCTCGCCGACTTCTTCCTCCGCTTCACGTTCTTCGGCGGTGGCCCGCGACGAGGGGGTGACCGCGAGGGCGGGGGAGGCGGTCTCCAGGTGATCCTGTTCGTGGTCGCGATCGTGCTCGCGATCCTGGCGCCGATCTTCGCCCGCATGGTCCAGCTCGCCGTGAGCCGGCAGCGCGAGTACCTGGCCGACGCATCCAGCGTCGCGCTGACCCGCAACCCGTCGGGCCTCGAACGTGCGCTGGCGAAGATCGCCGGCGACCAGGAAGTGCTCGAGGTGGCGAACCGGGCGACCCAGCACCTCTACATCGTGAACCCCATCAAGAAGTTCGAAGCACGGGCACACGGGCTCTTCTCGACCCATCCGCCGATCGTCGCGCGCATCAACCGGCTCCGCCAGCTGACGGGCGATCCGCCGCTCGATCCGGGCGCGATCCGGCAGCTCCAGGGCCTGGATTGACGGGTCGCACGGCTCAACCGTCGCGGCGGCGATGTGCTAACCTGTCGGCCGCCGAGGGATTGGCGTCCCGGAGCAAAACGGGCCGAGATAGCTCAGTTGGTAGAGCACGCGACTGAAAATCGCGGTGTCGCCAGTTCGATCCTGGCTCTCGGCACCACTGAACGAGCCCGGATGGCCGGGCAGCGATCGGGCGGAAGTGGCTCAGTTGGTAGAGCATCACCTTGCCAAGGTGAGGGTCGCGGGTTCGAGTCCCGTCTTCCGCTCCACTCTCTCCCTCGGACCGGCCCTCGACAACCGCTGGCCCTTCGTCTAGTGGTAGGACAGCGGACTTTGGATCCGTGAACCGAGGTTCGAATCCTCGAGGGCCAGCCAGCACCGGCCCGGTCCCAGGCGGCGGGGCGACGTACCCAAGTGGTTAAGGGGGAGGTCTGCAAAACCTCTATTCACCGGTTCGAATCCGGTCGTCGCCTCCACTTCTGATCACCAATCAGGCCCCTTTCGGGGGCCTGATCTGATTCCTGGGCGGAAGCCCCGATCAGGAGCAGACGGTGCCCCGCGCGGGGACCGTGAGCGAGATCAGGTACGAGTCAACGGCGTCGTCGATGCAGGCGCTCTTGCCACCGTAGGCCGTGTGCCCTTCGCCCTTGCGCGTCAACAGCACGCCGGAATCCAGGTCGGACGCGAGCTTGACCGCCCATGCATAGGGCGTGGCCGGATCGCCCGTGGTCCCGATCACGACGATCGGCGGCGCTCCCTGTGCCCGCGGCGCGACCGGATCGTGGGCCGGGTGGAACGGCCAGAAGGCGCAGTCGAGGCCGCTGTACGCCTCCGACGGGCCGAACCACGGGGCGGACGCCCTGAGCGTCTGCGCGAGCCGTTCGTAGGTGGCGACGCTGGTGGGCACGACCAAATCCGCGCACGTGACGGCGGTGTTCGCGGCGGCGATGTTGCTGAACGTGCCGTCCGGCGAGCGCTGGTCATACGCGTCCGCGAGCGCGAGCAGGATCGACCCATCGCCGGCCTGCGCGAGCGCCAGGCCCTGGGCCAGGATGGGCCACGAGGTCTGGTCGTACATGGCCGCGGCGACGGCGGTCAGCGCCTCACCCGGTCCGACGGGCCGGGGATCCCCGCTCCGGAGGGCGGGCAGCGGCGACTGGTCGATCCGCGCCATCAGCGCCGAGAACGCCGCCTGCGGCCGGCCGCCGTTGGCGAAGGCGCAGTTCGGGCTGGCAGCGCACGCCGCGAGGAAGCGCGAGAGCGCGCCGTCGAAGCTGGTCGCCTGCTGCGCGAGGGTCTCCGTGAACGACAGCGTCGGGTCGACTGCGCCGTCGAGCACGAACGCACGAACGCGGCCGGGGTAGAGGTTCGCGTACGTCGACCCCAGGAACGTGCCGTACGAGAACCCGAGGTAGGTCACCGTCGCGTCGCCCAGCGCGGCGCGGATGAGGTCCATGTCCCGTGCCGCGTCGACCGTGCTCATGTGCGGCAGGAGGGCTCCGCCATGGGCCTCGCACCCGGCGTCGAATGATTTCGCCCCATCGATGAGCGCCTGTCGCTCCGCCGCGGTATCCGGGGTGGGATCGAGGGCGATCAGGTGGTCCATCGCCGGGCCGTCCACGCAGTTGACCGGGTCACTCGCACCCACGCCCCGCGGGTCGAACCCGATGATGTCGAACTGTGCCCGCAGGCGGGCGGAGAACACCTGCTGACCGTCGGACCGGACGAAGTCGACCCCGGAATCACCGGGTCCTCCGGGATCCGTGAGCAGGTCCCCGATGCGTGGGCCCGGCCCCGTGGCCGGCAGCCGGATGAGCGCGGAGCTCGATCGATCCCACTGCGGGGTTGGTGTAGTCGATCGGCACGCGAACCGTTCCGCACTCGAACGGCGCGCCGCACGACGTCCACGCGATGCTCCCGCGACGTGAGCCGGACGTGGCGGCCGCGGACGCGGCAGGTGACACGGGGCCCGAGGCCGCCGGGACGGCGCTCGCGGGGCCGGCAGCTCCGGACGACGCGGGGAATGCTGACGGCGCGGGGGCCGTGGCCGTCGGAGCCACGGCCTCACTCGGACGCGTGGTGGGCGGCGTCGCCCCACAACCGGCGACGGCCAGGACGGCGAGCAGGACGACGAAACGCTGCGAGCGGCTCACGAGGGTCGACAGCCTCCACCAGGCGATCGGGCCAGGGAAGCGCCCATCCTACGGCCGATCGCGAAGTGTCGCGGCCTGGAGGCCCCGCGACCACGCGGCGAAATCGGGTCACCGCTGGTGAGGTCCTGCGGCCGCGTGCCGCGCTCCTGCGGGCCCCGTCAGAGGCCGGACGACGCCGAGCACCAGCAGCACGAGGAAGATGATCACCAGCAAGCCGACGATGCCGGGCAGCGAACAGTCGCGTGACGCCGGCCTACGCGGCGAGCCTGTCTCTGCCGCCCGACCGCAGACGCGGCGCCAGGGTCGAGACACACAGCGAGGCGACCAGGCCGAGCAACAGGATCGTGAAGAGGTGAGTGCCCAGCGGCTGGTCGAGGAGGACCGCGGCCGCCAGGAGGGCAACTCCCACTACGGCCCGCCAGGCGTCACGGGCGGGCAGCGGCCACAGGGCTGGCAGGAGGAGAAAGACGAGCACGCAGTCCTGGATGAACAGGTTGGGGTTCACGAGCAGCACCACTCCGACACCGGCGGCGATCATGCGCCGGCCGGCAGGCGATCCGAACCCCGGGCGCGCCACCGCCGCCGCGGCGAGCCACAGCGCCACGACTCCGGCCACCAGCGCCGCCCACATCACGTCGACCACGGTCACGGCTCCCTGGCCGAAGAAGCCCACCAGCATCCCGTTCAGGCCCTCGCTGGTCGCCAGCTCGCCCTCCCACACGGATCTCACCACCGCCCCGGCGCCATTGAAGTGGCTGACGGCGACCTCGACCAGGTAGCCGGTGTACTGCACGTAGATCCCGGCACCGGTGAAGGGGAGGCTGACGACCACGAGCGCCGCGCCGCCGAGGATCGTCCACGCGACGGCTGACCAGCGCCGGTCCACCGCGAGGGCGAGCAGGGGCAGGATCACGAGCTGCGGCTTGAGCCACCAGGTTGCGAGAGCCAGCCCCGCGAGCTGCCACGATCCCCGGCGGGCCGCCGCAAGTGCGGCCACGCCGCCGAGCAGCATCGCGGCGGACCACTGCCCCTCCGCGAGCGAGTGGTAGGCGGGGAAGCTGAGCACGACGAGGAGGGCCGTCGCAATTCGTTCGCGAGTCGGAAGCGGCCGGGCGATCCACGCGCCCGCGACGGCCAGCATCCCCAGGCTCAACAGCGCCCACGCCAGGCGCGCACCCTCGGCCGGGAGCGCGGAGATCGGCGCGAACGCGACGGCCGCGAAGGGAGGATTGATGAACGGCATGTAGCCGTTGGCACCCACGGGCGACGGGATGACCGTGCGCTGGATCGCCGTGATCGCGGCGGCGTCGTACAGGTCGCCGGGGTGTCCCTCGAGCACGAGCCGGCCCGCCGCAAAGAAGGCCAGGAAGTCGTGGTGGATCCCCGCCGTCATCGACGCCGCCAGCTCCTGGAACAGGGCTGCGATCAGCGCCGACCCGATGGCGATCATGCCGAGCGCGGCCGCCCAGAGAGCGGGATCGGGGATTCGCCGGGACCCGGCCACGACGGCCGTGGAGAGCGACGTGGAGCGGCTGGCCATGTGCCGCGATGGTGCCATGTCCGGCACCCGCGCGTGCTATCCGGCGAGTCCCGGGCTCATCGCCGCCGAGGTCCCAAGCGTCCGCCCCGACGCGTCGAGCGCGCGGACGGCCAGGGCCGCGTGCGCCGTGCTCACGTGGATCGCCGTCTCGAAGCCGGCGCGGGTTGCGGACGCGACGATGGCGAGATGGGCGTCGTCGGGCCCCGCCAGCACCTCCCAGCTCGCGAGCTGCGTCGCGCCGTTCCAGCTCGCGTACACCGTCAGGCCCGATCCGGCCGGCGCGACGGCGATGACGGGAAGGTCGGTGGGATCGCCGACCCATTCGTAGCGGAAGTCTCGATATGACTGGACCGCCGACGGGAACGTGGCATCGAAGACGAGGCGGCCGGAGGGATCGAACTCGCTGCAGAAGGGCGTGCTGCCCCACCCCACGAACACGTTGCCGTTTGCGAGCGCCTGGACGTTGCCCTGGCTCGAGACGAGGTCGGGCTGCGAGCGCGTGAACGACCGGACGAACTGCACGGTGCGCGCGCTCTCGTCCACGTGAAGGACCAGGGCGCGCGCCGGGACGGGCGGCGATTCGTCGTCGAACATCGTGATGGTGCCGTCCGCCTGCCGCCGGACGTCATGCTGCCACCCGAACGTGGCCCCCGCGCCGAAGCGGAAATCGCTGCGGCGGCCGCCCAGCCGCCAGACGATGGCGCCCGTCGAGCGGTCGATCTTGTACACGGCGGAGGTGTTGCGCGCCGACACGAGCAGGCTCCCGTCCGGCTCGACCGAGATCGAGTTCGTGTGCACGTAGTCGAACAGGTCCTTGTCGGACACCGGGGCCTTCACGTACGTCTCGTCGATCGCGATGTGATCGATCGCATGCCACTCCCAGAGCAGCCTGCCGGTGGCGATGTCGACCTCCTGGATCGCGCAATCGAGCACCGAGGGCGACGCCGAAGAAGTGCCGGAAGGCGCCGGCGTGGCGCCGGCGGCCAGGAGCGGCCGCACGCCCGCGTCGGCGAAGAACAGGGCCGTGCCTTCGGGCGTGATCTGGAACTCGTGCAGGTCCACGGTGCGGCCGTCGCCGGCCGCGATGCGGGCGATCTGACGGTACGACGTGTCCGCGATGACGCACTCACCCGATCCAATTCCGCCGTTGACCGTGCCTTCCCACCACGCCAGCACCGGCTGCCCGCGGTAGGTCGCGACGCGGAAGTCCGTGACGTTCCGACCCCGCACGGGGAGCATCCACATCAGCTCGCCGTCGTTGTCGACGATCGTCGGGCCGGACGCGCCCGCGCCGTTGTTCGGGGTGAGGAACACGAGTCCGGGCGCGACGGGGCCGGCCGGGATGTCGATGTCGACGTGCGGTGGCGACAGGTCGGGCCTCGAGCGGTAGCGCACGCCCGCCGTCGCGCCGCTCGCGGTGGGGCTGGCCGCTCCCGTGTTGACGCCCAGGACCATGGGGCTCGGGCCGGGGCTGGGGGCTGCGGTGCCCGTGGTCCGCAGCGCCTCGTAGGCTGCGCCGATGGTGGTCCCGGCCACCACCAGGCCACCAGCCGCCTTCAGGAAGCGGCGCCTGGTCCAGGGCCGCTCGTGCGCATCGGTCATCCGTCCTCGTCCCGCTTCGCCCCATCATCTCCCAGCGAGTCTGTAGATAGCCTGAAAACTCGTGACGTGCGAGCGGCGGCCGCGTGGCGGATTCGGCCTCACCGCCTCGGTCCGGACGCCACGATTCCTGCGCCCGGCGGATCCGGGGCCGCGGCCTGCAGGTGCATGGCATAGACTCCGGGGGCGCCGAAGTGGCGGAACCGGCAGACGCGGCGGACTTAAACTCCGCTGCCGCGCAAGCGGCGTGTGGGTTCGAGCCCCACCTTCGGCACCAGCCGTCCGCAATGCCCGACTTCGCGCCCGGCGCTATGCTCGCCCCGTTGATGCACGTCCCGACCACACGTCCCCAGCCGCCGCTTCCCGTGACCATCCCCGACCCCGGACGCACGCGCCGCTCACCGGCGCGGTTCCTCGCGTTCGGCCTCGCCGTGATCGTCGTGCTGGGCACGTTCACCGCGCGGCTCGCCTATCTCCAGGTGGCGCGGGGCGGGTACTACGTGGGGCAGGCCGCCGCGAACATGGCGGCACTGCAGCCGATGCCGTCGGCCCGCGGGATCATCGTGGACGCCGAGGGCCGTCCGCTGGTCGAGAACGTCCCGACCTTCGCGGTGGAAGTGATCCCGGCCGACCTGCCGTTCCCACAGCGACCGGGAATCGTCACCCGGCTCGCGCAGCTGCTCCATCTCTCGACGACGCAGATCAACGAGACGATCGACGCGAACGCCGGTGCCGTGTTCGACGGGGTCAAGGTCGCCACGAACGTCTCCCAGGCCACGGCGCAGCTGATCGCGGAGGATCATCTCGAGTTGCCCGGCGTACAGGTCGTGGTCGACTCGCGGCGTGACTACCTGTACGGGTCGCTCCTCTCGCAGGTCCTGGGCTACACGGGTCCCATCAGCGCCGACCAGCTGCGCCTGCTGCAGGCGCAGGGGTACCTCGCCAACGACGCGATCGGGCAGACGGGGCTCGAGGCCCAGTACGAGCAGCAGCTTCGCGGCACCTACGGGGTGCAGCAGATCGAGCGCGATGCGACGGGGCGACCGTTGCAGGTGCTGTCCACGCTCCAGCAGCCCGTGGCGGGCGACACGCTGCAGCTGTCGATCGACCTGAAGACGCAGGAACAGGCGCAGACGGCCCTGCAGTGGGCGATGCAGACGGCCGGGATCAAGAAGGGCGTCGTGATCGTGATGAACCCGCAGACCGGCGAGGTCCTCGCGATGGTCAGCCTGCCCACGTACGACGACAACGTGTTCGAGCAGGGCATGTCGCTGCAGACCTACGCCTCCCTGGCTGACAACCCCAACCACCCGCTCCTCGATCACGCGATCGGCGAGATCTACCCGCCCGGCTCGACGTACAAGCTCGTCACGGGCAGTGCGGTGCTGTCCGACGGCAAGCTCGGGCCCGACCAGACCCTCCAGACGTACGGGCACCTGACCCTTGACGGTCAGCGTTTCAACGACTGGAACGGCGCGGGCTTCGGACCGCTCACGGTGGCCGGCGCGTACGCCCAGTCGAGCGACACGTTCTTCTACCAGGCGGCGGCGCTCGTGGGCATCGACCGGCTGGCCTACTACGCGCACCAGTTCGGCTTCGGGTCCCCCACGGGCATCGACCTGCCCGGCGAGGCCACCGGCATCGTGCCGTCGAACGAGTGGAAGATGCAGACGTTCGGCCAATCGATCTTCCCGGGCGAGACGTACCTCGCGGGCATCGGGCAGGGCTACGACGCCGTCACCCCCATCGAGCTCCTCGACGCCTACTGCGCGATGATCAACGGCGGCAGGCTCCTGCAGCCCCAGATCGTGCGCCAGGTCACCGCGCCCGGCGGCCAGGTCGTGCAGGCGTTTGCGCCCAAGGTCCGCTGGACCGTGAAGGTCCCTCCGTCCGTGCTCACCTACATGCGCGAGGCCGCCCGCGAGGCGGTCGTGATCCGCCACACCGGGAACGTGGTGGACATGCCGCTGTACGTGGCAGGCAAGACGGGGACGGCAGAGTTCGGGGACGTGAAGATCGGGGGCAACCTGCCCTTCCACTCCTGGTTCGTGGGCTTCGTGTCGCCCAGCGGCAACTTCGCGAAGACGGACTCGCAGCTGGCCATCCTGGCCTTCACCGACAACACGTCCAACAGCATCGGCAACCCGTCCACCGAGCTCGTCAAGTACTTCCTGCAGATGCACTACGGCATCAAGCAGGACTATCGGCAGCCGTTCCTCATCAAGCCCATCGGCTGAGACTCGGGGCGCAGACCGGTCCCCGCGAGGATTCGCCGCCCGCCGGCGTCGACCTGTCCCTCGACGGCCGGGACGGCTATCCTGCCCGGGTGGGGATCGATCGAAACGACCGGTGCGACCCCGGCAGAGAGGGAGCCGTGGCCGTCCGGAGCCGCTCGCTCGCGCTCGCCGTCGCGACGCTTCTCGCCGCCGCGACGCTTCTCGCCGTCTCGCTCGTCGCCACGGGTTCCGCGTCGGCTGCGGCGACACAGCCGGCCCGGCAGCTGCCGGGCCGGGTCCCCGGGGCGTCACCCGTGCTCCACGGAGGGCTCGCGCTCGTGGCCGCCTCGTCCGGCCGCAGGCATCCGGCCGCGATCGACGCTCCCGGCACCGTGGTCGGGCGGGAGCCCGTCGCGGGCGACGTCGCGGTGTCCATCACGATCTCGGCCGCCGGCCGCGGGGCGACCGAGGGACGGATCGAGGCGCTCGGCGGTCGGATCGCCAACCGCGATCCGCGGGGCGTCGAGGCGTACGTTCCTGATTCTGCGCTGGTGGCCCTGGCGGGCATCCCCGGGATCCTGCGCATCGACCCCATCCGGGCCCGCGTGCCGGCCGCCACCCTGTCGGCCGCGGTGACGCTCCAGGGCGGCTCGGCGTGGCAGGCCGCCGGCACGGCGGGCGCGGGCGTGCGGGTCGGCATCATCGACGGGGGGTTCTCCGGCATCCGCGCGCTGCAGGGCGTCGATCTCCCGACGAAGATCACCGCCCGCTGCTACACGGCCATCGGAGCCTTCACCTCCAATCTCGCCACGTGCGAGCAGGGCGGCGAGGCGCACGGGACCGCCGTGGCGGAGACCGTCTCGGCAATGGCGCCCGCCGCATCGCTCTGGGTGGCCGACCCCACGTCCCAGGACGACCTCCTGGCCACCATCGCGTGGATGACCTCGAACGGGGTGCGGATCATCAATGCGTCGTGGACCGACACCGGCTTCGAAGGCCCGGGGGACGGAACGAGCCCGTATCCGGACACCTCGTACGCGCTGGTGGACGATGCCGTGTCGCGAGGCGCGCTATGGGTGAACGCCGCCGGCAACTCCGGTGAGCAGGGGTGGATCGGACCGTGGCGCGAGGACGCGCAGGGCTGGCTCGAGTTCTCGGGCACGCACACCGCCGACCGCGTCACGCTCCAGCAGGGCGACCACGTGGTCGTCTCGATGCGCTGGTCCGATCCGTGGGGCCGTGCATCCGACGACTACGACCTGGCGCTCTACCAGGCCGGCGATCCCTCGCCCGTCGCCTCCTCCAGCGACGTGCAGAACGGCAGGGGAGACCCCGTCGAGACGCTCGAATACGACGTGCCCGCGACCGGCGACTACGAGATCGCCGCTCACCGGCACAGCGGCGGGGCCGCCGCCCGCGTGCAGGTGATCGTGCAGAGCGAGTCCGAAATCCGCCCTGCAGTACGCCGTGCCGGACGACACGTTGACGGCTCCCTCCGATGGACGGAACCCCGGGATGCTCGTGGTGGGGGCGGTGGACGCGGCGGCGTCAGGGACCGTCGAGGCGTACAGCGGACGAGGGCCGACCGTTGACGGGCGCATCAAGCCCGACCTGGTGGCGGCCGACTGCGCGGACACCCGGGCACTCGCCCCGTTCTGCGGGACGAGCCAGTCGACGCCCTTCGTGTCGGGCGCGGCCGCGGACGTGCTCTCCGCCCATCCCGGTTGGACGACGGCGCGGCTCGTCCAGTACCTGACGTCCGGGGCGTTCCCCCTCGGCAGCCCAATTCCCAACCCGACCGCTGGATACGGCCGCCTCGCGCTCGGAACGGCGCCCAACGTCCCCGCCGGACTGCGCTTCGTCGACGATCCCGTGGGCGGGGTCGTCGGCGCGCCCCTGGTGATCCAGCCGGTCGTGGAGATCGTCGACGACCACGGCGACCGGGTCGTGGCGGGGCCCGGCGCCTCGCTGCCGGTGACATTGTCGGTGACCGATGCCTCGCAGCCGGCCGGCCTGCTGGCCTGTACGGGCGGAACCACCGTGACGGCCACGGCCGGGCTGGTACGGTTCACGGGGTGCAGCCTGGGCGCCAGCGCGACCCACGTCGTGCTCAGCGCGACCGCGGGAACGCTCCCGGTGGCCACCGGGTCTGCATTCGACGTGCTGGCGGCATCGACGCCCGCGGCGGCCCTCGGCCTTGCGGCGGCTGCCCCGACGATCACGTGGGGTTCGGGGGCGGCCCTGTCGATGCGCCTGTCCGATCCCCTGGGTGGCTCACCGGCGCTCGACGGGCGACGGGTGGACCTGCAGTCATCCGTGGACGGCATCGCCTGGTCGTCGATCGCGGCGCTGACCACGGCGGCCGGCGGGACCGCATCCGCGATCTACCGTCCCAGCACGAACCTGTGGTACCGCGCGGTGCTGGCCCCGTCACCCGATCTGGCCCCGGCGGAATCAGCGCCCGTCCGGATCGTCGTGCGGCAGATCGCGCTGCTGCGGCCCCCGCCCTCCACCCGGGTCGTCTCGCGAGGCGTCGCCGTGACGTTCTCGACGACGGTGCGGCCCCTGCGACCGGAGCTGCCGACGCCGGCCGTGGCGTATCGCGTCTACCGGTTCGTGTCGGGGCAGTGGCGCCTCGTCGCGCAGGCCACGGTGACGGCAAGAGGAGGGGTCGCCTCGTTCACCTGGCGCTTCCCGGCCACCGGTTCGTGGTACGTGCGCTCCGAGGCGGTTCCCACGTCCCTGAACGCGAACAGCGTCTGGAGCACGGTCGATCAATTCGTGGTCCGCTGAGCGGGGACGGTCCGCGTACGCCGTTCGCGTGATGTCCGGCGTCGCGCAGCAGGCTACCGTGCTCGTCGAGGACGGCGGTGTTCCCCCGCGCCGCCGCCCGCTTTCCCCGTATCGGCCCTCAGGCGCCTCTTCCAAGCAGCCGGAACCGTTTTCGCGGCGCCGCCGGCTCTTCGCCGGGTTCGGCCGTGCCCGCGACGATCGACGCAAGCTGCGCGAGCCGCTCGGCGGGCTCGGAGCGCGGCGCCGACCGGACCACCGGCACGCCCTCGTTGACGGCCTTGGCGAACAGCAGGTCGTGATGGGGCAGCTCGAGGGCCACGGACGTGCCGAGCGTCTCCTCGATGTCCGACCGCTTGAGCGGCTCGTGCGCGAACAGGTGGTTGACCACGTGGAGCATCCGCTCGCCGAGCCGCCGCTCCCCGAGCACCTGCTCCACCGCGACGAGTGCGCGCAGCGACGGGATCTCGGGCACGGTGACGAGGACGATGCGGTCGGAGGCCGCCAGGAGAGCCAGCGTCCTGGAGTCCAGGGAGCTGCCCGCGTCCACGGCGACGAACATGTACGCCTCGCGGAGCGCGTCGAGAGCGCTGACGATCTCGATGGCCGTGATGCGGTCCGCGACCTCCGGGTCGTCCGGGGAGCAGAAGACGTCCATGCCGCCGTAGCGCTCGGCCGCCGAGCGGACGCCGCCGTCCTCGCCGGTGAGCAGGTCCGCGAACTGGTGCCGGGGCTTCAGATCCAGGTGCGTGGGCACCTGCCCGAGCGGCAGGGCGAGGTCCACGAGCGCGACCTGCCCGGGCTGGCGCTCGGCGAGGTCGAGGGAGACGTTCACGGCGATCGTCGTCGTGCCGACGCCGCCCTTCGCCCCGAAGAACGAGATCACCTGGTGGCGGCGTGTCGCGACCGAGGGCTCGGGTTGCACGGGCGCGCCGCCACCGGAGAGCAGGAAGCGCGCCGACAACGCATCGACGCGGGCGGCGAGCTCCCGCGCATCGAATGGGCGGGCGATCACGTCGTCCGCCCCGGCCTCCAGGAGCCGGACCCGCTCGTCGACCTCGGTGGTCTGCGCGAAGCACAGGATGGGCAGGGGGGCTGCGCGCGGCGTTCCGCGGAGCTCGCGCACGAGCGCGGCCGCGGCTGTCCCGTCGCCCGGCAGGTCGATCAGCAGCGACGCGTGCCCGGCGGCGTTCGCCACGAGGCCGGGACCGTCACCGGCCACGTCCACGGCGTGGCCGGCCGCGCGCAGGATCTCCCCGATCCGGTCGGCCTCGGCCGGATCGGCCTCGAGCAGCAGGATCGAGCTGGCGGGCACACTCACCTCCGGGTCATGCGCTGATCGGACGGGCGACAGTCTAGCAGCGGGACGGGTGCTATACTCCGCCGGTCCTTTCGGTTCCGCCGGATGATCGTGAGCGCATGGCCTCCGATGCCGAGTGGGGCATTCCCACAGGAAGGAGTACAAGGCGCATGCGCCGCTATGAACTGATGCTCGTCCTTCGTCCGGACCTGCCGGACGATCGACTCCAGGCGGTCCTCGACCGCACGACCCGCGCCATCACCGCCGGCGGAGGCCAGATCGTCAAGGTCGCTCCATGGGGCCGCCGCCGCCTCGCATACCAGATCGACCGGTACCGCGAAGGCTCCTACCACATCGTCCTCTTCGATGCGCCGCCCGAGGCGATCGCCGAGCTCGAGCGCGGCCTCCTCATCACCGAGGAGGTCCTGCGCCATCTCGTCACCCGCGTCGAGCGCCCGTTCGGGCCGCCGCCGCACGACGCCGGCGAAGAGGACGCGAGTCCGTGCCGCCTCGAGGACGAGGAGGAGGATTTGGAAGGCGAGCGGATCGACGAGTCGGAGAGCGAGGCAGCGCCCGCGGCCATCGACTGACTCCACCTGTCGAGGAGGGGAGGGCCGCGATGTCGCTCAACAAGGTGCATGATCATCGGCAACCTCGGCCGCGATCCCGAGATGCGCTACACGCCGAACGGCCAGGCCGGTGACGCAGTTCACGCGTCGCCGTCAACCGCAACCAAGGGTGCGAACGGGCGAGTGGCAGGAGGAGACCGAGTGGTTCCGCGTCGTGGCCTGGGGGCCGCTCGCGGAGCGCACCGCGGAGTACCTCCGCAAGGGCACGAAGGTCTACGTCGAGGGCCGCCTCCAGACCCGCCAGTGGGAGGACGGACGGCCAGAAGCGGTACACGACGGAACTCGTCGCGCAGACGGTCACGACACTCGATCCGCGCCCGCGTGACGAGGAGATCGACGAGCGCTCGAGCCCGGCGCCCCCCGGCGCGGCCCGCCACGGACCCGCCCCGGCCGGCGCGGACTGCGCGGCGGCGTCGACGACGCGGACCTCGACGACCTTCCCTTCTGACCCACGCCGGCGGCTCGGCCTCACGGCGATGACCGATGCGCCGACGAGCAGCCGACACGAACCAGGAGTCACGAACCGATGCCCCCGCGCACGATCCAAGAAGCGAGACGACTACTACCGCGACCGCCGACGCCGGAAGGTGTGCGCCTTCTGCGCGGACAAGACGGTCCAGATCGACTACAAGGAAGTCAACCGCCTCCGCCGGTACCTCTCCGAGCGGGCGAAGATCGAGCCGCGCCGGAAGACCGGCACATGCGCCGGCCACCAGCGACGAGCTGTCGGTGGCGCTCAAGCGCGCCCGTCACGTCGCCCTGCTGCCGTACGCGCCTCAGCACCTGCGTCCTGCGCCGCCGTGAGGGACGCCACGCAGGTGACCGGTGTGCTCGGGACGCCGGCACGTCCGCCGCGTCGCGCAGCAACGGCCCTCGCGGATGTCCGAGCGCGGCCCACGACGCGGCATCGGCCCGAGGTCTGACGTGGATCGCAGGTCTGCGTCCTGATCCGCTGCGGCGGTGGCGGCCTGCCGGCGTCTTCGGCTCGCTGCTCGGGCTGGGCGGCGGGATCCTCATCGTGCCCGCTCCTGACGCTCGGGTTCGGGCTGCCGCTGCGCGAGGCGGTGGCGTCAGCCTGGTCGCGCGTGATCGTGACGAGCGGCGGCGTCGGCGGGCGTCTACCTCGAGCGGCACGTCGCGAACCTGCGGCTCGGCATGACCCTCGAGCTCTTCACGGCGCCGCGGTGCGCTCGTCGGCGGCCTCCTCGCGTTCCTGCTGCCCGACCGCGCTCCTCGCGGGCCTGTTCGCGCTCCTGCTCGCCTACACGGCGCTCTCGATGGTCCGGCGCGCGCGCATCGCTCCCGGACGGCTCAGGCCCCGCGGCGCTCGTCTGCCGGCGACCGCGGCCGACGTCCCGTCGCCGCGTTTCCGGTCCCGAGGACCCGCCGCAGCCGCCGCCTCGACCGGGCGGCTCCGTGCGCAGCTCGTCCGGGCCGGGCTACCGTGTGAGCAGCCTCCCGGTCGGGATCGCCGGCAGCCTCTTCGCAGGGGTCGTCTCGGCGCTGCTCGGCGTCGGCGGCGGGATCGTCAAGGTGCCAGTCATGAACCTCGCGATGGGCGTGCCGCTTCGCGTCGCGACGGCCACGAGCAACCTGATGATCGGCGTCACCGGCCTCGTCGAGCGCGATCGTCTACCTGCTGCGCGGCGGGATCGATCCGTACGTCGCCGCGCCGACGGCCGTCGGCGTGTTCATCGGGGCGTCGTCGGATCCCGCACTGCCCACCGCGTCGACCTGCGCGTGCCTCGCGCTCCTGTTCGTCGTCGGTCTCATGCTACACGGCGATCGAGATGGCCTGCGAAGGCCATCTCATGAGCGGCCGACGGCGACGCCTGCGGTCAGACGCGCGCTCACCGGTCCGCGTGCGCCGCCGGCGCGCTGCGGACGACGGCTGGGCGTCGACCTCGACCGGTCGTCGCCCGGTCCTGACGTTCGGGACGTACCTGAGCGTCGCGCTGCTCGCGCCGGCGTCATGTCTGCTCGTGGCGGACTCTCGCCGCGCAGTCGCACCCCGCGTTCAGCCCGTCGCCGATCATCCTGGCGACGTCCGCCGGCGACCGGGCTTCCTCTGGCTCGGGCTCGTTGTCGTTGTCGTGACCCCGGCGGCGCGGGTCCTCGCGTCGCTCATCGGGTACTTCGCGTGACGGCGACCGGCGGATGGCGATCGTCGCGGTCGGGATCCTTGTCGTCATCGCGACGAGTGTCCTCGCCGCGCTCGTGACGCGGGGCGTAGGTGGATCTCATCCTGCTCGTCGTCGCCTTCGGCATCATCCTGCTCGGCGCCGAGCTGTTCACGAACGGGATCGAGTGGTTCGGGCACAAGCTCGAGCTCGCCGAGGGCGCGGTCGGATCGGTGCTCGCCGCGGTCGGGACCGCCATGCCCGAGACGATGATCCCGCTCATCGCGATCCTGCTCGGGGCCGGCGATGCGGGCGACGCCGTCGGTATCGGTGCGATCCTCGGCGCTCCGTTCATGCTCTCCACGCTGGCGATGTTCGTCACGGGCGTTGCCGTGCTGCTGGTGGCCGCACGCGCCGGCCGGCGGGGGACGGCGATGCCCGTCGACACCCGGGTCATCGCGCACGACATGCGGTACTTCGCAGTCGCGTACGCGCTGGCCATCCGCGCGGCGTTCCTGCCGGCAGATCTCGCCTGGCCGCGCTGGGTTGTCGCAGTCGGTCTGCTCGTCTTCTACGGCTATCTACGTCCGCGAGCATTTCGCGGCCGAGGCCTCGACCGGCGACCCGGACTCGCGCCCCTCCGACTGCATCGGCTCGATCGCGCGCGCCCGGCCGAGCTCGGCCACCCGCGCCTGCGGATCGTGACGTTCCAGGTCGTGGTCTCGCTCGGCGTGCATCGTCGGTCGGCGCGTATCGCGTTCGTCGGGGCGGTCGAGCACCTGTCGCACGTCGCTCGGGATCGACAGGAGCGATCCTCGCCCTCGTCATCGCCCCGATCGCGACGGAGCTGCCCGAGAAGTTCAACAGCGTGATCTGGGTCCGGCAGGGCAAGGACACGCTCGCGATGGGCAACATCACGGGGGCCATGGTCTTCCAGAGCATGCATCCCCACGTCCGTCGCGCTCCTCTTCGCCTCGAGTCACTGGTCCGTGCGTCGGTTCCGGCGCTCGCATTCGCCTCGGCCGGCATCGCGTTCTCTCTCGCCGGCGGCGATCTTCGTCCCCATGGCTGGCCGGGGCCGCCTGACGGGCGAGCAGCTGCTGGTCGGCGGCGCGTTCTACGTCGCTTTATCTCGGGCGGTCGGAGCGCGCCTCGCCGGCTCGTGCAGGTCTCGGAGCGCGTCCGGAGGGGCCGGGACCCGCTGTTGTACTCGCCCGCAGGGCGCGAAAGGCCTTCGCGGGCCGCGCTCGCCGCACCCGACTCGACCGCCGCCGATGACGCCACCGATCCGTCGGAGCCGTCACCGCGGCTCATCAGGAGCACGCTCACATGCTGACCGAGAAGCCATCCCAGTCGACCGGGCACGCACCTCGTCCCGCCGGCGCACCGGTCGAGCTCGACGACTCGTCTGCTACTTCGAGGGCAGTTCGTCCCGCTTTCCGAGGCGAAGGTCAGCATCATGACCCACGCCTTCATGTACGGGACCGCGGTCTTCGAGGGCATCCGGGCGCTACTGGAACGCCGACGAGGAGCAGCTGTATGTGCTCAAGGTCCGCGAGCACGTCGAGCGGATCCGGTCGAACGCCGGCATCATGCTCATGGAAGGCCTGCCATCGGTCGACGAGCTGTCCGGCCGATCGTCGAGACGGTCCGCCGGAATGGCTTCCCCGAGGACATCTACGTCCGCCCCTCGTTCTACAAGTCGACCCGCGCGATCGGGGTCCGGCTCCACATCTCGACCACGCGCTCTACATCCTCGCGACGCCGTTCGGCAACTACATCGAGATCGATGCCGGTATCCGGGTCATGACCGTCGTCCTGGCGGCGCGAACGCGGACGAGGCGATCCCCGCGCGAGGCAAGATCGTCGGCGGCTACGTGAACATGGCGTTCCAGAAGACCGAGGCCGAGCTCAACGGCTACGACGAGGCGATCGTCCTCACGCCCGACGGCCACGTGCTCGAGGCGTCGGCCGCCAACGTGTTCGTCGTCCGCGACGGCGTCCTCGCTCACGCCGCCGGTGAGCGACGACATCCTCGAGGGCGTCACCCGCGAAGGCGATGCTCGAGATCGCGCGGCACGGAGGGCATTCCGGTCGAGGTCCGCTCGATCGACCGATCCGAGCTCTACGTCGCCGACGAGGTGTTCCTCTGCGGGACGGGCGTCCAGATCTCGCCCGTCGTCGAGGTCGACCACCGGCCGGTGGGTCGCGGCGCAGTCGGCCCGATCGCGCGCGGCTCATCAGCGAGCGCTACTTCGACGCGGTTCGCGGGCGGCTTGCCCGCAGTACCGCGCACTGGCTGACGCCGATCTACGAGGGTGTCTGAGCCCGCGCTCGAGGGATCAATCGCTGGACCACCCGACAGGCCGCCGTCAGCGGTCCCGCCCTCGCCGCGAGCGCTGCCCGGCGCCCGGACTCGTGCGGGCACCCGCTGCCCCCGCTCGACGAGTCCTGCCGGGGGCCGTCTCCTGGAATGGTCCGGAGTCATCGCTGGCGCTGATCCTCGGTCCGCTCGTGCTTCGCTGCGCTATCCCGAGGTCGTCGCCTGGTTCGTCCTCAGCTTCGACTTCTACTGGCTCTACAAGGCGCTCGTCCTCACGTGAGCGTCGCGATCACGTTCTCCGGATCCGGGCCGTGCTCGACGCGTCGACTGGCGGCCGCGCGCAGCTGGGTGGCTCTGCGGACCTGCCGGCCGCGCCGGCCGAGCTCGAGACCGCCATCGCCGGCCATCGGGAGCGCGATCCGAGAGCTCGAACGCCGCGGCGAGCGCGCCGCCGCGCGAGGCGGGCGGCGGGAGCTGACGCGCCTGCAGCGGCGAGCGCGCGAGGTTGAGCGCTTCTCGCCCGGCGAGCGGCATCCAGCCCGGATCCGCGGAGCCTGTGGCACGTCGCGCTCATCCCGACCTACACGGAGCCGTACGAGAAGCTCTACGAGACGGTCCCGGCGCTCGCCCAGGCCGACTGGCCGCGCGAGCTGCGGATGGTGTCGCGATCATCACCCGCGAGACGGACACTGCGGGCCGCGAGAACGTGGCGCGGCTGCGCGAGCTGTTCGGCGACCGAGTTCCGTGCACTTCTTCCACATCCTCGATCCGCTCGAGCCCGGGATCGTCGTGGGCAAAGTCGAGCGCGATGGCCTACGGCGGCCGATGGCTCTATCGCGAGCTGTGCGACTCGGGTTCGACCCGGCCGTGGTGATCGTCACCGACCTCGACTCCGACTACCGGGTCCATCCGCAGTACTTCGGCGTACCTCACCTGGACGTTCGCTCACCGATCCGCGACCGGTACCGGCGGCTCTTCCAGCCGGTTCCGATGTTCCACAACAACCTCTGGGAGGTGCCGATGCCGGTCCGCCTCGTCGCCGTCGGCGCCACCCACGTCCAGATGTGGCGCTCGCTCACGCCCGAGCGGCTCATCAGCTTCAGGTCGTACGCGGTGTGCCTGCAGACCGTCCACGAGGTCGGACTACTGGGCGACCGACGCGATCCCTGAGGACAGCCGCTTCTACTGGAAGTCGTTCTTCACGTACGCCGGCGAGTTCCACGCCGAGCCGCTCTTCATCCCGATCTACGGCGACGCCGTCCGGGCCCGGTCATACCCGAGCACGCTGTCCAGCAGTACACGCAGATCCGCCGCTGGGCGTGGGGCGTGACCGACATCCCGTACTACATCCGCCATGCGCTCACGCATCCGCGAGATCCCCGCTGCGGGTCCGGCTGCGCCGGCTCGTCGATCTGTGGCTCGACCACCTCAACTGGGCCGTCGCGCCGTTCGTGATCATCTTCGGGTCGAACCTGCCGCTGCTGATCAGCAACCAGTTCGGGCACTCGCAGTTCGCGCAGACGACGCTGGGCCAGAACCTGCCCGTCTATGCCGCCTGGATGCTCACGGGCGCCTTCTGCTGCCTGATGGTCCTGATCTTCATCGAGGACCGGATCGCGCCGCCGCGCCCCGAGTCCTGGGGCGTGCTGCGGCGCGCGCTGGTCTACGTGCAGTGGCTCGCGCTCCCCGCGGTGGGCATGATCTTCAGCAACCTGCCGGCGCTGGACGCGCAGACGCGCCTGATGACGGGCCGGTAGCTCGAATACAGGGTGACCGAGAAGGTCTAGCGCGACGCGCGCCCGCCATGGGAGCTGGCTCGGTCAGCCTCCCGGCGACGCGAACTGGGGCGTCTTCGTCCCGGTGATCACGATCACGTCGGACGTGACGGCCGGATCGGCGGCCGTCTGGACGGTCACCCCGAAGGCGGACTGCAGCGCCTGGACCGTGGCGGGCATCTTCTGCTCGGCGCCGTTGTAGAACGTCACCACGGTGTCGGGACGGACGGGCCCTCCGGCCCGCCCCCGTTGGCGGTCGGAATGGTCGCCTTCAGCCCCAGTGACGTCAGGTACGCGGCGACGCTCGTCGCCTGTCCGCTGACACCCGATCCGTTCTCGACCAGGATCCTCGCGCCCTCCGCCGCCAGCTGGGCCCGGGCCTTGACGGTCGCCGGGTTGGTCGTGAACGCCTGCTGGACCGCCTGGCGGATGGCCGGCAGGTTGGGGTGCAGCCAGTAGTGCACGACGCATTCGGCGGGCGGGCACTGCACCGCGTACTGCGGCGGCGTGAACACGATCGAGCTCAGGTTGGTCGTGTTCGCCTTCTCGATCAGGGAGACGAGCTGGGGGAGCTGGTTGCGCGGGAAGTCGGTGTGGATCGCGTTGCGCAGCGCCTGGCCGAGCGCGTCGAGCTTGTTCGGGTCGAGGAAGCTCAGCACGTCCGTCTGCTGGCGGATGGAGGTGATCACGCGCTGCTGTCGCTGCGACCGGTCGAAGTCCGACGTGAGGTGGCGCGAGCGGGCATACGCCAGCGCCTCCTCGCCCGTCATGTGCTGGATCCCCGGGGGGATGTAGAGCTTGATGGCACCCCGCCCGTCGTCGGTGGGGTAGTCGAAGTCCGTGACCGGCAGCTGCACGTCGATCGTCACCCCGCCCAGCGTGTCCACCACCTGGCGGAAGCCGGAGAAGTTGACCTCGACGTAGTAGGGGATGTCGATGCCCAGCATGTAGCCGATCGCGCCCTTCAACGCGGTGACGCCGCGGTTCGCGTCGGTGCCCGGGAAGAGCGACGGGGACCCCTGGGCGGCCGTCCAGATGCTGTTGATCTTGTTCGGGTAGATGCCGCCGTAGTACGCCGATGCCGGCCAGGATGGCGGCAGCGGGATCTGCTCGAAGTCGCGCGGCACGCTGAACATCGACACCTGCCCCGTCGCCGGGTCGATGCTGGCCACGATCATCGTGTCGGTGTTGAAGGTGTTCTGTGCGGGGCGCTGGTCCACGCCAACGAGCAGCACGTTCAACCGGCCGCCGTTCCACGGCACGATCGTCGCCTGGGGCTGCGGGGTGTTCGCGACCGCGGCGGCGGGCGTCGCGCCGGCCGGCGATGACGCGCCGGGGGACGCGGACGTCGCGGGGTTGGCCGGCTGATCGCTCGTGACCGCGACGATCGTGTCGTGCGCGATGCGGTCGTAGCGGGCGACGGCGACGTGGGCCATGCCCATGACGAGCGTCACCGCCGCGAGGCCGGCGAGCGAGAGCGGGGCCAGCGGCACGCCCTGGCGTCCGAGCCGGCCTCCCTCGACGCCCTCGGCAGCCGCGCATCGATAGGCATCGACCACGGCCAGCAGCCGGTAGAGGAACAGCAGGACGTCGAGGGCGAGCAGGACGTCGAGCACGAACGGGTCGAAGACGCTGGTCTTCAGCATGTCGCGCGTGGCGGCGCTGGCGAGGAGGCCTGCCAGCAGCGCCAGGCCGAGGACCGGCAGCGCCGCGAAGCCGAGCGCACGGACGTAGCGTCGGGCGTAGACATGTCCCAGCCCCGGGAAGATGAGGCTGAGGAACGCCGCCGCGAACGGGGATGGCCGCCCGGTCGGGCGATCTGCGTTCACCACGGCCGGATCATAGCCGCTGGGGCGCGGCAGGGTCGGACGCGCAGGATCGGTCCGCGGAGCCCGGGCCTGCGCGTCCCGCAAAGGGTCCCGGAACCCTCCCGCGACGGGCCGACCGGGGCGGCCGGCGGCTCCGCGGACGCCCATCCCGTGGTGACGCGCGGATGCCGGACGCGTTTCGGTATCCTACCTGCCAGATGCAGTCGCCCTTCCGGCCCGTCCCCGCCCATCCAGATTTCCCGGCACAGGAGCACGCGACCCTCGAGCTGTGGCGCGAGCGTCGCACGTTCGCGCGCCTCCGCGCCCGGAACGCCGGAGCCTCCCGCTGGTCCTTCCTCGACGGCCCGATCACGGCCAACAACCCCATGGGCGTGCACCACGCCTGGGGTCGCAGCTACAAGGACGTGTTCCAGCGGTTCCACGCGATGCTGGGACAGGACCAGCGCTGGCAGAACGGATTCGACTGCCAGGGGCTGTGGGTCGAGGTCAACGTCGAGCGGGAGCTGGGGTTCACCAGCAAGCGCGACATCGAGGACTACGGCATCGCCGAGTTCGTGAGCCTGTGCAAGCAGCGGGTGCTCACGTTCGCCGCCCGGCAGACCGAGCAGTCGATCCGCCTCGGCATGTGGATGGACTGGAACGACCCGCACGAGCTGCGCCGCCTGCGCGACCTGCTGGCCGACGACCCGCAACGGGTCGTCACCGTGGAAGGGCCGGACGGGCCGGTCACCGACACGGTCGAGCAGATCGTCGGCCGCCTCGGGATGCCCGAACTGGGCGGCTCGTATTTCACGTTCTCGAACGAGAACAACGACCTGATCTGGGCGTTCCTCGCGGAGTGCCATCGGCGGGGGTGGCTCTACAAGGGCCACGACACCATGCCGTGGTGCGCACGCTGCGGCACCGGCATCAGCCAGCACGAGATGTCCGAGGGGTACCAGGATCGCGAGGACCCGGGGCTCACGGTCCGGTTCCCGCTGCTCGATCGGCCAGGGGAATCGCTGCTGGTCTGGACCACGACCCCGTGGACGCTCACGTCGAACGTGGCGGCGGCCGTCGGCCCCGCGCTCCGCTACGTGAAGGTGCGGCAGGGCGAGCACCTGTACTGGCTCGGCCGCGGCACGCTGAAGCAGGCGCTCGAAGGGCCGTACGAGGTGATCGAGGAGCGGCCCGGCGCGGACCTGGTGGGCTGGCGCTACGAAGGCCCCTTCGACGACCTCCCGGCCGTGGAGCGCGCGTTCGCGGCGGTCCCCGGCCCGGACGGACGGCCCTACGAGCACCGGGTCGTGCCATGGAGCGAAGTCGGCGAGGACGAGGGCACCGGGATCGTGCACATCGCGCCCGGCTGCGGAGCCGAGGACTTCCAGCTCGGCCGGCAGCTCGGCCTGCCGATGATCGCTCCCCTCGACGAGAACGGCGTGGTGGTGCAGGGCTTCGGCTTCCTCAGCGGCCGTGACGTGCGCGAGGTGACGGAGCCCATCCTCGAGCGGCTCCACAGGACGGGGCGATTCCACCGCCTCGAGCCCTACCTCCACCGCTACCCGCACTGCTGGCGCTGCGGCACGCCACTCGTGTTCCGGCTGGTGGACGAGTGGTACATCAGCATGGGGCCGGTCTACGACCAGCCGCGCGAGACGCTCACCCGCGAGCAGGTGGACGCGAGCCTGCGGTACCAGATCATGGAGGTCGTGGACGGGATCGACTGGATCCCCGGGTTCGGCTACGAGCGGGAGCTGGACTGGCTCCTGAACATGCACGACTGGATGATCAGCAAGAAGCGCTACTGGGGGCTCGCGCTGCCCATCTACGACTGCCCGGCCTGCGGCACGGTCGGAGTCGTCGGCGGGATCGAGGAGCTGCGCGAGCGCGCCGTCGAAGGCTGGGAGCAGTTCGAGGGCCACACGCCGCATCGCCCGTACGTGGACGCCGTGAAGATCGCGTGCCCCGGCTGCGGGGCGCCGGTCGAGCGGATCCGCGACGTGGGCAACCCGTGGCTCGACGCCGGGATCGTCCCGTTCTCGACGATGCATTACCGCGAGGACCCGGAGTACTGGCGGGAGTGGTTCCCGGCGGACTTCATCACCGAGAGCTTCCCGGGCCAGTTCCGCAACTGGTTCTACTCGCTGCTGGCGATGAGCACCGTGCTGCGACGGGAGGCGCCCTTCCGCACGATCTTCGGGTACGGGACGCTGTTCGGCGAGGACGGGCGGCCCATGCACAAGAGCTGGGGCAACGCGATCGAGTTCGACGATGCGGCCGAACGCATGGGCGTGGACGTCATGCGCTGGATGTTCGCCAACGCGCGTCCCGAGGACAACATCCTGTTCGGCTGGCACGCCGCCGACGAGGCCAGGCGCGAGCTGCTGGTCCTGTGGAACGTGTACGCGTTCTTCGTGACGTACGCGCGGATGGCCGGCTGGGTGCCGCGGCAGGGGATCCGGGCGGCGATGGCAGGTGCGGAGGCCTGGCCGGCGCTCGACCGCTGGATCCTCTCGCGGGTGGCCGGGCTCGCCGCCGCCGTGCAGGAGGATCTCGAGCGTTACGACACGCTCGCCGCCGCCCGCGAGGTCACGGCCTGGATCGACGACCTGTCGACGTGGTACCTGCGGCGCTCGCGGGACCGCATGCGCTCGACGGCGGACGCCGGCGATCGCGAGCAGGCCTTCGCCACGCTCCACGCCGCGCTCGTGGCGGGATCCCGGATCCTGGCTCCCATCCTGCCGTTCCTGTCGGAGGCGGTCTACGGGAACCTGCTCGCCGGCGTCGACTCCTCGCTCCCCGACAGCGTGCACCTCACGAGCTGGCCGGCCGACGAGCTCGCCCCGCTGCGGGATCCCGGGCTCGAGGCCGGCATGACGATCGTTCGCCGGGCCGTCGAGCTCGCCCGCGGGCTCCGTTCGCAGGCGGGCCTCCGGGTGCGGCAGCCGCTCGCGCGCCTCTGGCTGGCCCTGCCGGGTGCGGAACTTCCGGAGCGGGACGCGCTGCTGCGGCTGCTCGCCGACGAGATCAACGTGCGCGCGGTGGAGCTGATCGGCGACGAGTCGGCGCTGGTCGAGCGCCGCGTGAAGCCGCTTCTGCCCCGCATCGGTCAGAAGCTGGGATCCCGGATCCCGGCCGTCATGGCGGCCGCTCGCGCGAACGAGGTGGAGTTCCTGCCGGACGGGTCCGTTCGCCTCGCCGGCGTCACGCTCGCCCCGGACGAGGTCGAGATCCTGGCCACGCCACGTCCCGGGACGGCCGTGGCGCACGACGAAGGGCTCGTGGTCGTGATCGACACGACGCTCACCGACGAGCTGCGCGCCGAGGGCGACGCGCGGGAGCTGCAGCGGGCCGTGCAGGACCTGCGGCGGGACGCGGAGCTGGCGCTGGACGACACGATCGAGCTCTGGCTCGACCTGCCGGCCGCCGACCGCGAGCGCCTCTCGCCGTACCTGGAGCGACTCTCGGAGGAGACGCTCTGCTCGTCGGTCCGCCCGGAGGCGCCGCCGGAAGGCGTGTCCACGGCGGAGGTGGAGCTCGGCTCGGGTCGCGTGCGGGTCGGATTGCGACGTTCCCCCGCGGGGCCGGCATGACGTCCGCGGGCGGAAGCCGGGGGGCACGGACCGTGGCGGGAACGACCTGGCCGCGCCTCACGGCGTTCGCCCTGGTGGCGGCGGCCGTCGTCATCGCCGACCAGCTCTCGAAGGCGTGGGTGGACCATTCGTTCGGCCTGAGCGGGTCGTCGGTGGCCGCGTCCGGCTCGTACGTCGCCCCGACGCCGGTGCTCGGAGACTTCGTCCGGATCGCCAAGGGCTACAACAACGGGGCGATCTTCGGGTTGCTCGGATCGAGCGTGTCGTTCTTCGCCGTGGCGAGCCTCGTCGCGATCGCGGTCATCGTGTGGTACGAGGTCGCGCGAGGCGGGCGAGGCTCGTTCCTCCTCACCCTGACGCTGGGGTTGTTGCTCGGCGGCGCGATCGGCAACGAGATCGACCGCGTCCGTCTCGGCTACGTGATCGACTTCGTCGACATGGGCATCGGAACGTGGCGCTTCTACACGTTCAACGTCGCCGATTCCGCCATCAGCGTGTCGATCGCCGTGCTGTTCCTGGTCGGCCTCTTCGGCGACCCGTTCGCACCCGCGCCCGGTGTCGACGGCGGGCGCCGGGAGCGGGACGGCACCCGGGCCGCAGGCCGGAAGCCGGCCGGGCTAGCTGGTGCGGCACGTGAGCCTGACAGTTCCACCCGGCGCCGACGGGCTCCGTGCCGACCGGTTCGTCGCCGATGCGACGGGCCTGACGCGCGCGCACGTGCAGCGGCTGATCAAGGAGGGCCTGCTCGTACGGGACGGTCGTCCCATCCGGGCCAACGTCTCCGTCTCGGCCGGCGAAGGGCTCGACCTGGAGATCCCGGACGTGCGGCCGGTGGAGATCGAGGCAGAGGACATCCCGATCACGGTCGTCTACGAGGACGACGACATGCTCATCGTGAACAAGCCTGCCGGCCTGGTCACGCACCCCTCGCCCGGGCATGCGGGCGGCACGCTCGTCAATGCGCTGCTCGCTCGGGGCGGGCCGGCGGCGTTCGGCGGAATCGCCGGCGTGGCGCGCCCCGGCATCGTCCACCGGCTCGACCGCGACACGAGCGGCCTGCTGATGGTCGCCCGCAACGACCGCGCCCAGGCGAGCCTGATGGCGCAGCTCAAGGCCCGGCGCGTGAAGAAGACCTACCTCGCGCTCGTCGCCGGCGAGCCACCCGCCACGGTGGGCCGGATCGAGGCGCCGATCGGTCGCGACCCGCGGCACCGGACCCGCATGGCCGTCGTGCCCGACGGCCGGCCGTCGGTCACCGCGTACCGGGTGCGGGAGCGATTCGGAGGCTGGACGCTGCTCGAGGTGGACCTCGTCACCGGCCGGACGCACCAGATCCGCGTCCACCTCGCGTCGATCGGCCACGCGGTCGCCGGAGACCCGGTCTACGCGACCGGCGAGGCACGCCGCGGGCCGGACGGGCTGGAGCGGCTGTTCCTGCACGCGTGGCGCCTGGAGCTCGAGGCACCGGCCGGAGGCCGCATGGTCCACGCGACGGCCGACCTGCCCGGGGAGCTCGAAGACGTGCTGGACGGGCTTCGGCGGCGCCGCGAGGGGAGGCCGGAATGACGGGCTGCCGGGGCGCGGCCGGCGCGATGGTCGTGATCATCTCGGGCCCCTCGGGGGTGGGCAAGGACACGATCATCAACGCCGTCCGGGCGAACCACGACAGGCCGGACTACGACTTCATCGTGACGTGCACCACCCGCGCGGCGCGCCACGGGGAGGTCGACGGCACGCACTACCACTTCATGCCCGACGCCGAGTTCCTGGCGCTCAGCGACGCCGGCGAGCTGCTCGAGGCGAACCAGGTGCACGGTTCCCACTGGTACGGCACCCCCCGGGCGGCGGTGTGCAGGGCGCTGGAGCGCGGCCACCACGCGATCCTGAAGATCGACGTGCGGGGTGCGCAGGCCGTGAAGCAGCGGGTGCCGGACGCGCTGCTGATCTTCCTGGTTCCGCCGTCGCAGGAGGCGCTCTTCGGGCGCCTCCAGGCTCGCGCCACCGAGACGGCCGACGAGCTCGAGGTGCGCCAGCGCGACGCGGCCATCGAGCTCGCCCGCCAGGGCGACTACGACTATGTCGTGGTCAACGAGACCGGCGAGGTGGAACGAACCGCGGCGCGCGTCGCGGAGATCATCGAGGAAGAGCGCGCGCGACACCCCGACCGCCGCGTCGAGCTCTGACCGTGGCCGGCGGCCCGGAGCCGGAGGGTCACGCCGCCGGGCGGCTCGTCGAGGTCGCCGTCGATGTGCCGGGCGGCGGCGGCGACCGGACCTACACGTACGCCGTTCCGCCGGCGCTCGGTGACCTGGCTGCGGGCGAGGCCGTCCTGGTCGAGTACGGACGTCGGCAGGCGATCGGCATCGTGCTCGGGGATGCCGATGCCCCGGAAGGCGTGGCGGTGAAGCCGGTCGCGGCCCGCGTGCGGACGGACGGCCCGCTCCTGCCGCGACTGCAGCTGGCCCTCGTGCGGGCCGTGGCGCGCCACTATCTCGCCCCACCGGCCCTCGTGGCCAGGGCCGCCCTTCCGCCCGGCCTGCTGGAGCGTCTCGAACTGGTGGCGCTCGCGAACGCGGGCACGGCAAGCGCGCCCGGCGTGGAGCCGGACGCCGTGGGGCTCGGACCGGTGCTGGCCAGGATCTCGGCATCGGGCGCCGGCGGCACGCCCGTGCGGCATCTTCCGTGGACCGGAGGCCGTGCCGCGCTCGTGCGCGAGCTGCGGGCCCGGGAGGCTGCCGGTTCGATCCGTCTCGAATGGCGGCTGACCGAACCGGGAGCGGGGATCCGTCTCGAGCGGCGCGCCGCGCTGACCGCCGACGGACGCGCCGTGGCGGCGACGGCTGGGGCCGCCGACGCTCGCGTCCCCACCGACCCTGGCGCCACCACCGACGCACGTGCCGTGGACGGCGCCGGCGCTCCCGGCCGGCCCCGCCTCGGGATCCGCCAGCGCGAGGTGCTCGCCGCCCTCGCCCTGGTCCCGCCCGGGGAGACCGTCCCCGCCGCGCGCCTTGCCGAGGTCCACGGGACGTCGGCGCTCTCGGGGCTCGCGCGCCGCGGCCTGGTCGATCTCACGGTGGCCGAGCGCCCGAGGAGGCCGCTCGCGGGACGGCCCCCGGGCACTCGGGGTCCGGCACCGAGCGCGGCGACCCTGTCGCCGGACCAGTCCAGGGCGGTGGATGCGATCACGGCCGCCGTCGACAGCCACCGCTTCGTCCCGTTCCTGCTCGATGGCGTGACGGGAGCGGGCCGGACGGCCGTCTACGCGGCCGCGATCGAGGCCGCCCTCGGCCAGGGCCGTGGCGCACTCGTGCTCGTGCCCGAGATCGCGCTCGCCACCCCGCTCGTCGACCGGCTGCGGGCCGGGCTCGACGTCGACATCGCGCTGGTGCACGGCGGCCTGTCGGAGGGGGAGCGAGGCGACGAGTGGCGACGGATCCGGGCGGGGGAGGCCAGGGTCGTCGTGGGGACGCGCACGGCAATCCTGGCACCGCTGGCCGACCCGGGCGTGGTGATCGTGGACGAGGAGCACGAGTCAGCGTACAAGTCGGACCGGACGCCCCGGTTCCAGGCCCGCGATGTGTCGCTGCGAACTCGGACGCCTCGCCGACATCCCGGTCGTGCTCGGCAGCGCGACCCCCGACGTCGCGACGCTGGGGCGCGCGCTGGCCGGGGAGATCGAGCACCTGCCGATGACCGACCGCGCGTCGGGTGCCCTGCCCACGGTCGGCGTGGTGGACCTGCGCGCCGAGCTGGCGGCCGGAAACCGTGGCCTGCTGTCGCGCGCGCTCTCGGAGGCGCTGTCCGAGCCTCGACGTCCCGGCCGGCGACCGCGCGATCCTCGTGATCAACCGGCGCGGATCGGCCAGCGTCGTGCTGTGTCGCGATTGCGGATACGTGCAGGTCTGCCCCGAGTGCCGGCGCCCGCTCGTCTACCATGCCGCGGCGGCCGCGCTGCGCTGCCACCACTGCGGGGCGACGGCGCCGCTGGCGAGCCGGTGCCCGGCCTGCGGGTCGCCGCGGATCCGCTACCTGGGTGGTGGGACGGAGCGACTCGAGCGGGAGGTCCGCGAGCGCTTTCCCCGGCTCCGCGTGGCGCGGCTGGACCGGGACGTGCTCGGCCGCCGGGGGGCCGCGGAGGAGGTGCTCGACGGGCTTCGGGACGGCCGCGTCGACGTCCTGGTGGGGACGGGCCTCGTCGCGAAGGGGATCGACGTGCCCGAGGTCACGCTGGTCGGCGTGGTGTCCGCTGACGTCGCGCTCAACCTTCCGGACGTTCGCGCCACCGAGCGGACGTACCAGCTCCTCGCGCAGGCGGTCGGCCGGGCCGGACGCGGCGAACGGCCGGGCCGCGCCTTCATCCAGACGTACCTGCCGGAGAACCCGGCCGTCGCCGCGGTGGCGTCGGGCGATCCGACGCGCTTCTACGAGTCGGAGCTGGCGGCCCGCAGGGCCTTCGGGCTCCCGCCGTACGGCCGGCTGGTGAAGCTCACGGTCGCGCTCGAGGACCGGGACGCCGCCGAGGCCGAAGCCGAGCGCATGGCGACCACGCTGCGCGAGCGCGCGTCCACCTCCGGGCGCCACGCGCCGCCCGAGGGACCGGTTCCCGCGCAGGTCCTGCGCGGCACCGCTCCCGTCCACGAGGTGCTCGGGCCGGTCCCCGCCTACGTCGCGCGCCGGGCGGGTCGCTGGCGTTTCCACCTCGTCGTGCGGGGTCCGGATCCGGTCGGCGTCATCGAGCGCGACCCCGGCCCGCCGTGGAGCGTCGACGTCGACCCCGAGTCCCTGCTGTGAGGTTTCGGCGTTCCCGGTATGCTCCCGGATCATGAGTGTCAAGCCCATCGTGCTCCTCGGCGACCCGCGGCTGCGCCTCAGGGGCGAGCCCGTCGACAGCTTCGGCAGGTACCTCCACGAGCTGCTCGACGACCTCACCGAGACGATGCGCCACGCGCCCGGTGTGGGGCTGGCGGCGCCGCAGATCGGCGTGGCCCTGCAGGCCTGCGTGGTCGAGGTCGAAGGCCAGCTTCACGAACTGGTGAACCCCGCCATCGTTCGCGCGAGCGGCGACGATCGTGACATCGAGGGCTGCCTCAGCATTCCCGGGTACGCGGCCTACGTCACGAGGCGCGAGCGTATCTGGGTGGTGGCCCAGAACCGCGTCGGGCGCAAGATCAAGGTCGCTGGCGCCGGGCTTCCTGGCGCGCGCGATGCAGCACGAGATCGACCACCTGCACGGCAAGCTCTACATCGACTACCTGGACTCGATGGACGAGCTGATCCCCGTGGGCCAGGAGGACGAGGACCAGGAGACCGAAGCGGGCGCCGGGCACCACGCCGTCGTCGGGTGATCGGGCACCCCGCCGTCCCGGCGACGAGCGGCGTGCCCACGGTCTTCCTCGGCACCGGTGCGTTCGCGATCCCCATCCTGGACGTCCTTGCGGCCTCGGGCGACATCCGCATCGTGGGCGTCGTCACGGGCCCGCCACGCCCGGCTGGTCGCGGGGAGCGCATGCGGCGTTCTCCGGTCGCGCAACGCGCCGACGCGCTCGGCATCGCCCCGATCCTGGAGCCGCCGCGGCTGCGCAGCGAGCAGGCCGTCGCCGACGTGCTGGCGCTGGCCCCGGCGCTCCTCGTGCTGGCCGACTACGGCCAGATCGTGCCGGCCGAGCTGCTCGATCGTCCGCGGCACGGGGCGCTGAACCTCCACCCGTCACTCCTGCCGCGTCACCGCGGCGCGTCGCCGATCCCCGCCGCGATCCTGGCGGGTGACCGCCAGACCGGCGTGACGCTGATGCGGATGGACGTGGGCCTGGACGTGGGACCGGTGGTGGCCCAGGTGGCGGTCCCGCTCGACGGCACCGAGACGGCGCCGCAGCTCGAGGCCCTGCTTGCGATCGAGGCCGCGGAACTCCTGCGGGCGGCGATCCCCGACTGGCTGGCGGGCCGGCGCCAGGCCCGCCCCCAGGCCGCGGAGGGCGTGACCCTCACGCGACTCCTGCGCCGCGAGCAGGGGCGCCTCGATCCCGAGCGAGATGCCGTGGCGCTCGAACGCCAGGTGCGCGCGTATCAGCCGTGGCCCGGAACGTGGTGCGATACCGTCGCGGGCCGGCTCATCGTGTGGGCCGCGCGGCCGCTCGTCGTCGCCCGCGGCGACCCGGGCCCGCTCGCCGGCGGCGATCACGACCCGCTCGCCACGACGGCGCCCCAAGCCACCGCGTCACCTGCCGGCTCGCTCGGTCTCATCGTCCCGGACGGCGACGGGCTCGCCGTGCTGGTCGCCGATGGCGGGCTCCGGCTCGACGAGGTCCAGCTCGCCGGGGGAAGGCGGATGCCGTCGGCCGCGCTCCGGCGGGGGCACCCGGAGCTGTCCGGCAGCCGCGTCGGCGGCCCGGCGCTACCATGAACGCCCCATGTCCGAGCGCCGACCACTGCCCATCCTCGCCGGCATTCCCGACCAGTCCAGGGACGATCGCCCCGGCCTGAGCGGCGTGCTGCCCGACGACCTGTCGGCGTGGGTGGAATCGCGGGGCCATGCGGCGTACCGCGCTCGCCAGGCGGCGGACTTCCTGTGGCGCCGGCACGTGGCCGATGTCGGCGGGATGCGGACGTTGCCGGCGTCCCTGCGCGAAACGCTGGCGTCGACGTACCGCGCCGACACCCTGGCGGAGACGGCCGTCCGGCCCGCGGACGCGGGGTTGACCGAGAAGGCGCTGCACACGCTCGCCGATGGGCGATTGATCGAGTCCGTGCTCATGCGATACCCGGGGCGGCCCGGGCGCCGCGATCGTGCGACGGTCTGCATCTCCAGCCAGGCGGGCTGCGCCGTCGGATGCCCGTTCTGCGCAACCGGAGAACTGGGGTTCGGACGCGACCTCGACGTGGCCGAGATCGTGGACCAGGTGCGGTTCTGGGCACGGCGCCTCGCGGCCGACGAACGCCACGTCACCAACGTGGTATTCATGGGCATGGGAGAGCCGCTCCTCAACGCGGACGCGGTCGTCGCGGCGGCCCGCGCGCTCGTCGATCCCGCGCGCTTCGGGCTGGGCGGCCGTCACCTGACCATCAGCACCAGCGGGGTGATCCCGGGCATCGAGCGCCTGACGGCGCTCCGGCCGCCATGGACGCTTGCCGTCTCCCTCCACGCGGCGCGTCCCTCGCTGCGGGACGTGCTCGTGCCGTTGAACCGGCGCTACCCGGTCCGTGACGTCGTGGAGGCCGCGACGGCCTATGGGACGGCGACGGGGCGGCGCGTCAGCTACGAGTACGTGATGATCGAGGCGATCAACGACACGGCCGCGGACGCGGACGCACTCGCCGAACTGCTGCGTGGCCGCCTCGCCCACGTCAACCTGATCCCCATGAACCCGGTCGCCCACACGCCGTGGCGGCCCAGCACCCGTGATCGCATCGAGGCGTTCGCGCGCGTGCTCGACGCGGCCGGCGTCCCGGTCACGGTCCGGCAGAACAGGGGCGAGGAGATCGGCGCCGCGTGCGGCCAGCTCGCGGCCGAACAGGCCGGAGCCCCGGCCCCTTCCGCCGTGCTGCGACGACGCGAGCGCCTCGAGCGCGAAGGGGCGGCGGCGCTCGCCGGCGGGAACGGGTGAGCACCGGTCGAGCGCGGCTGGCGGCGGGACTCCTGGAGGCGGACTTCGGGAACCTCTACCGCGTCGTCCGGAAGCTCGAACGGTCGGGCGCCGACCGGCTCCACCTCGATGTCATGGACGGCCACTTCGTGCCGCACCTCACGTTCGGCCCCGACGTCGTCCGGGCCCTGCGCAGGCTGACGCGCCTTCCGCTCGACGTGCATCTGCTGGTCGACCGCCCCTCCACGCTCGTGGACGGGCTGATCGCCGCCGGCGCGGACTCGATCACCATGCACGTGGAGGCACCCGAACCGGCCGAGTCATTGCGGGAGGCGCTGGCGGCCGTGCGTCGTGCCGGGCTCGCCCCGGGCCTCGCGATGAACCCGGCCACGCCCGTCTCGGCGCTGGCCCCGTTCCGCGACGCGCTGGACATCGCGCTGGTGCTCCTCGTGGACCCCGCGCTGCCGGGACAGCGGTTCCGGCGCGAGCTCGCCGGCAAGGTCGGCGACGCCCGGGACCTGTTCGACGGCCGGCCCCACGGGTGGGAGGTGCACGTCGAGGGCGGAATCGGGCGGGAGACGGCCGACCTGGTGGGCGGGTTCGGCGCGGACATCCTCATCGTGGGCTCGGCGCTCTTCCAGCGCGGGCACGATATCGCGCGCGAGATCCGCCTCGTGAAGGCTCTCGCCGACGAGGGCTGGACGCGCGACATCGGCCGCGGTGAACCGCCCATCCCGCGCGAGTCGTGGTCCGTGATCGCGACGCTCGCCCACGCGGAGGCGGACGAGTTGAGCCGGACCATCGAGCGCGAGGGTGTGCCCACGCTGGTCCTCAGGACCGGGCCGTACGTTCCCGGCGTCGACGCCGAGCGAGTCGTGATGGTGCCGTCCTCCGCCGAGGTCTTCACGCGCAAGCGCTTCGGGCTCGGCTTCGCCGAGGAAGACGAGACGCTGTGAGCCCGCGGCCCCGGCGGGCACCGGACGGCGCGGACGGCGGCGTGCCGATCGCCGGCACCGGTGGCGCGGACCCGCCGTCAGGAGAACGTCGCGGAACCGGGGACGCCGGCGCGGCGGCCCTGGGCGAGCGCAACAACCGCCTGCTCCTGGTCGCGGTCGCGGGATACGTCGCGGTCATCAGCGGCCTGATGATCGCCAGGGGGATCGGCGTCACCCCCGACCTGCTCCTCGTCGGGTTCGGGCTCGCCGCCGTCGTGCTGGGCCGCGGGCGCCTGTTCTTCCGTGACTGGATCCCGTTCATCGCGCTCTTCTTCGCGTACGAGCTGCTCCGGGGCTTCGCCGACGACTTCGGCATGGCGGTGCACATCACCGACGTCATCGCGATCGACCGGGTCATCGGGCTCGGCCGGCTGCCGACGCAATGGCTCCAGGGATGGTTCCACCCCGCCACCGGACCCGACGTGGTCGCCATGGGCGCGACCATCGTCTACTTCCTGCACTTCCCGTTGCCGCTGGCCGTCGGCTTCCTTCTCTGGCTCAAGCGGCGCGCGATGTTCTACGACTTCGTCGCCGCGCTCATCGTGTTGTGCATCGCGGGATTCGTCACCTTCCTGTTCGTGCCCGTCGCGCCGCCGTGGTACGCGGCCCTGCACGGGTTCCTCAACGGGCCGGGTGGCCAGCCCATGATCCAGTACCTCAAACCGGTCGGGTTCGACGAGCTTGCCTCGTGGATGGGCTTCAACGGCCACTACATCTACACGTATGCCTTCTACGACATCGGCCCCGATCCGGTTGCCGCGTTCCCGTCACTGCACGCCGCGTTCCCGTTTCTCGCGTTCCTCTACGCGCGTCGCGGGTTCGGGCGCGTCGGCTGGCTCGTGCTCGGGTACTTCGCGCTGGTCGTGTTCGCGATCGTGTACCTGGGCGACCATTACGTGATCGACGCGATCGCCGGCGTCGCGTATGCGGCCGCGTCGTACGCGCTCGTGACGCACGCGCCCGGGTGGTTCCGTCGCACGCTCGACCGGCTGCGCGACGACTCGCTGGGAGAGGCGAGCCCGTCACCCGGCGGCCTGCGGGGCGGTATCACGGGCGTTCGGATGGCGTTCGCAGGTGGCGTGGAAGCGGGTCGCGGGGGGCACGGCGGCCGCGGTCGTCGGTGCCGTTCTCGTCGCCGCGCTCGCGGCGCGGGGCGAGGCTCCCGGTTCGCTCGCGTACGCCCTGCCCGCGGCCCTGGTGCTTGTCGGACTGTCCGCCGCCGCGACGGGCCTGGTGAGGCGGTGACGAGGTGAGACTGCTGCTCCAGCGCGTGAGCCGGGCGGAGGTCCGCGTCGCGGGCGAGCCCACGGGACGCATCGGGAAGGGTCTCGTTGCGCTCGTCGGCGTGGGCCACGGGGACACGCCGGAGCTCGCGCGACAGATGGCTCGCAGAACCGCCGAGTTGCGCATCTTCGCGGACGACGAGGGGCGCACGAACCGCTCGCTGCTCGACGTGCGCGGCGAGGTCCTGGCGGTCAGCCAGTTCACGCTGTACGCGGACACGAGTCGCGGGCGGCGGCCATCGTTCCTGCGGGCGGCGACGCCGGACCTCGGAGAGCGGCTGTACCGGATCTACGCGGACGAACTGGAGTCGATCGGAGTCGGCGTGGGGCGGGGCGTCTTCGGGGCGCGCATGGACGTCGAGCTGGTCAACGACGGGCCGTTCACGATCTGGCTGGACAGCGCCGCGGGCCAGGGCCAGCCGGAACCGTAGGGTGGGACGCGGCCGCCCGGGCTGCCGCGATCGATCCGGTGTGGCGGACCGGCGCGAGTCCGGGCCGCGGCGGCGACGGTGAAGGCGGCGGCCGGTCAGGCCGATCTGGTGCCGGTCAGGCCGATCTGCGGCCGGTCAGGCCGATCTTGCTGCGCGTTCGACGGCACCGCGTGCAGACGAGCGCGTTGACGGTCTTGCCGTTCTGCTCGATCTGGAGGCGGTGAAGGTTGGGCTCGCAGCGGCGGTGGGTGCGCACGCGGTTCATGCCGCTCGACTGCGGGTTGAAGCCGCCCATCGAGTGTTTGCCGCAGATCGCGCAGGAGCGGGCCATGGGTTCCTCGGGGTGCGGAATTGGGATCATGATCAGGCGTGCCGGACTGCGGCGACGCGGTTGCGTACTATAGCATGTCGGTCGACCGCATCGTGACCGGAAGGAACGTCGCCCCCGTGAATCCAGTGCCCGGACATGCCCTCGTGACGCGCAGGGCCGTGACGGATCTCGTGCGGGATGCCGCAGCCGGCTCGTACGGGGTCGTGGGGTTCACCAGCCCGGACATGCGGTCGCGGCTCCTGTCGCTCGTGCGGTTCGGGACCCCGGGCGTGGCCGTCCGGATCGCGCCGACCCTCGACGTTCGCCTGTCGCTGCGCGTGGCGTTCGGCGTTCCGATCGCGGAGGTGGCCAGCAACGTGGAATCGGCCGTGCGCTACGCGGTCCGGCACGCGCTCGGCCGCGACGTGGACAGCCTCGTGATCCATGTCGGCGGCCTGCAGGTTCGCCGGCCGGCCAAACCGGAGACGGGGGCGGACCCCGAGTGAGCCGTCGGGGCACGGACGGCGACGGCCTGCTGGAGGCCCTCCGAGGCGCCCTCGCGCTGCTGGAGCAGTCCGAGGAGTCGATCAACGCACTGAACGTCTTCCCCGTGCCGGACGGCGACACGGGCTCGAACATGCTCGCGACGCTGCGGGCGGCCCTCGGCGAGGCCGAGGCACTGACGTCCGACGACCGCACGGTTGGCGGCGTGGCCACCGCGGTCGGGCACGGCGCGCTGATGGGCGCCCGCGGCAACAGCGGCGTGATCCTCTCGCAGATTCTCAGGGGCATGGCCGAGGCACTCGCCGGCCGCGCGCGCATGAGCCCGCTGGACCTGGCCCACGCCCTGGCGACGGGAAGCCAGAAGGCGCACAGCGCCGTCCTCAAGCCCGTGGAGGGGACCATCCTCACGGTCGTCCGCGAGGCGTCCGCGGCGGCCGTCGCGGCCGCGGAGCACGACCCGGACATGGAGGCGGTCCTCGGGGCGGCGGTCGAGGCCGCGGAGCAGGCAGTGGCGCGGACGCCGGCGCTCCTGCCGGTCCTCCGCGAGGCGGGCGTGGTCGACGCCGGCGGCGAGGGCCTCTACCGGATCCTGCAGGGCGCCCTCCGGGCCATCGTCGCCCACGACGCGGGCCGCGAGCCGTCGCGCACCGAACGGGCGCATCCCGCGGCGGTCATCGCCCAGGGCGAGGACGGGTTCGGGTACGAGACGATGTTCCTGGTGATGCCCGCCCCCGGCCGGTCGCTCGACATCGAGGCGATCCGCGTGCGCCTCGCGGAGCTGGGCGAGTCGGTGCTGGTCGCCGGCGATGCGCGCGCCGCCAAGGTCCATGTCCACGGCGAGCGGCCCGACCAGGTCCTCGCGTTCGGCCTGTCGCTCGGCCCAGTCAGCCACGTCACGATCGAGAACCTCGATCGCCAGGCCAGGGAGGCGCGCGAGACGCGCGCCCACGCATTCGCCGGCGCGGCCGCCGTCGCCCATGTGCACGGTCCCGAGGGGGCGCATCTCCACGACGGAGCCCAGCTGCTCGACCACGGCACGTGGCTCGAGCCGGCGGCGCCCGCGACACCCGGCGCCCTGATCGAGGGAGGCGATCACGGGCTCGCCGAGCCGTCCCGTGTTGCCCGCCGTCCCGTGCCGCACGCGGGGCCGCCGATCGTTGCGGTCGCCTCGGGGGAGGGGATCGTCGCCATCTTCCACAGCTTCGGCGTTGCGGACGTCGTGGGGGGCGGGCAGTCGGCCAACCCGTCGGCGGGGGAGCTGCTGCGGGCGGCCCAGGGGCTTGGCACGGACGAGGTCCTGGTGCTGCCGAACAACCCGAACGTCAAGCTGGCGGCCCAGCAGGCGGCCGCACTCTGCCACGAGACGAGGATCGTGGTCGTGCCCACGAGAAATGCGGCGGAGGGGTTCGCCGCGCTTCTCGCGTACGACGCCGGGCGCGACGCGGAGGCGAACGCCGCGACGATGCTTGCCGCGGCTCGCAGCGTCCAGACGCTGCAGGTGACCGATGCCGTCCGCGACGCGAAGATCGGCGGTCGCAAGGTCCGGAAGGGGCATGCCATCGTGCTCGACCCCGACGACGGTCTCGTGGCGACCGACGCCAACCGCCGGGAGGCCGTGCTGGCCGGCGTCGCGACGCTGCGGCCGGGTTTCGAGCTGCTGACCGTCTACTACGGCGGCGGCGCCGACCTGGCCGAGGCGGAGGACCTGACGACCGCGCTGCGGGCGGCGTACCCCGCGGCCGAGGTGGAGCTGGTGCACGGCGGGCAGCCGCACTACCGATTCCTCCTCGCGGCGGAGTGACGGCCGTGACCGGCGGGTGCCGGGCGCGAGCGTGAGCATGCCCGACCGTCTGCCGCACGGTGGAGCCGGCGCCGGCTCCGTCACGCTGGCCACCCCCCTGTCGAAGTCCAGGCTCCCGGGCGGCCCGGTCCTGGCACGCCTCCGCCGGATCGGGATCATCACGGTGGAGGACCTGCTGTTCCACCTGCCGCGGCGGTACGAGGACGTGCGGGAGATCCGCTCGCTGCGCTGGATCGCCGCGAACCGGCCGGAGGAGGCGGTCAGCGCCCGCGCCACCGTGACGGACGTGCAGGTCGGGCAGACGTTCCGCCGCCGCGTGCGGGTCGTGACCGCCCGGCTGCGCGACGAGGAGGGCGGCGAGGCGACCGCGGTCTGGTACGGCCGCCGCTACGTCGAGCGGCGCATCCATGCCGGTGACCGCATCGTCATCACGGGCCGCGCGGCGATCAGGGGACTGCTTCCGGTCCCGGAGTTCCAGGGCCCCGAGTTCGGGCCGGACGATGTCGAGTCGCTGCACGCGGGCAGGATCGTGCCCCTGTACCGGCTGACGGCCGGGGTCACGAACCCCTCGCTGCGGAAGGTCATCCGCGAGGCGCTCACCCGGCACGCCGCCTCGCTCGACGACTACCTGCCGCACGACCTCAGGGCGCGTCACGGGCTGGTCGGGATCGGCGACGCACTCGAGCAGGTCCACTTCCCGGAGGAGTTCGAGCGGCGGGACGCGGCGCTGCGGCGCCTGGCGTTCGACGAGCTGCTCGCGCTCCAGGTGGGGATGATCTCGCGGGATCGGCAGCGCCGCCCCGACACGGCCGACCGCATCGCGGTCCCGGACGAGCGGTACGCGGCCGCCGCCGCCGCCGTCGAGGCTGTCCTGTCACGAGCCGTCCGCGAGCGCGTGGCCACGGCCGCCGGCGCGGTCCTCACGCCCGACCAGGCGGCGGCGCTCGCATCGATCCGGGCGGACCTGGCGTCCAGCCGGCCCATGCTGCGGCTGCTCCAGGGGGACGTCGGCTCGGGCAAGACGGCCGTCGCCGCGCTCGCCCTGTCGTTCGTGGCCGATACCGGTCGCCAGGCGGCGCTTCTCGCGCCCACGGACCTGCTGGCACGGCAGCACGCGGAGACGCTCCGGGGCCTCCTCGAGCCGCTCGGGCACGAGGTCACCCTGCTCACGGGCTCCCTCGCGACGGCGGACAGGCAGCGCGGGATGGCGCGCATCGCGGGGGAGGACGGAGGCGCGGCGGTGGTCGTCGGGACCCACGCGCTGATCCAGGAGTCGGTGCGCTTCCGTGACCTCGCCCTCGTCGTGATCGACGAGCAGCACCGGTTCGGCGTCTCGCAGCGGGATGCGCTCGCCCGGAAGGGCCGCAACCCGCACGTGCTGCTGATGACCGCGACACCGATCCCCCAGACCCTGGCGCAGGTCTTCTATGCCGACCTCGACGTGTCGGACCTGCGCACGCCCCCGGCGGGCCGGATGCCCGTCCTCACCGGGATCCGCCGGTTCGGCCAGCTGCTCGGTGACGACCCCGGAGACCAGGCGCGCGGGACATGGCAGCTCGTCGCGCGCGAGCTGCGCGCCGGCCGGCGGGCGTTCGTGGTGGTCCCGCTCGTCGAGGAGGACGACACCGCGGAGGCCGTCGCCGTGGAGGACGCGGCCGCGATGGTGCGCGAGGCGTTGCCGGAGGCGGCGCGACGCGCGGGCGTGGACGGCCTCGACGCGGGCATCGGCATCGTGCACGGGCAGATGCCGGCGCGGGAGCGGGATGCTGCGATGGAGGCCTTCCGGCGCGGCGAACTGGGCGTGCTGGTGGGGACGACCGTGATCGAGGTCGGGGTGGACGTGCCGCAGGCCTCCGTGATGGTGATCCTCAATGCGGACCGCTTCGGGGTGGCGCAGCTGCACCAGCTCCGCGGGCGCGTGGGCCGCGGCGAGTGGCAGTCCTACTGCGTCCTGGTGTCGGACGCGAGCGACGAGGTGGCGAGGGCCCGGCTCGAGGCCGTGCAGCGCACGCAGGACGGCTTCGTGCTGGCCGAGGAGGACCTTCGCCTGCGGCGGGCCGGCAACCTCCTGGGGGTCGAACAGAGCGGGCTTCCGCCGCTGCGCGTGGCGCGCCTGGACGAGCCCGCCGACCGCGACCTGTCGGCCGCCGCGCGGGACGAGGCGCTCTCGATCGTCGAGCCGGACGGCGCCCTCGCCCCCGGGCTCGACGGGCTGCGTCGCGAACTGGAATCCGGATGGCTGGCGCGCGTCGGGGCCGGCGAGGCGCTGCCGGAGGCGGGCGAGGGCGCGGCCGATCCGCCCGCCCCGTCCCGGGCGGCGACGCAGGACGCGCCACGTGCCCGGGGCAGGACGGGCATCGGGGCGGGATCTGCAGCCGGGGGCCCGGCGCGAGGGGCTCCATCGGGCCGCCGCGCGGGTACCTCCCGCAGGGCGGCGGGCGCCGACCATGCCTGAGGCGGGGCGCGTCATCGCCGGCACGGCGCGGGGCCGGCGGCTCCTCCACCCCGGTACCGGCACCCGGCCGTTCGCAGACCGCGTCAAGCAGGCGATCTTCGGCTCGCTGGACCCGGTCATGCCCGGGGCGCGGGTCCTCGACCTCTTCGCCGGCAGTGGAGCGGGCGGAATCGAGGCGCTCAGCCGGGGCGCCGAGAGCTGCGACTTCGTCGAACGCGACGCCAACGCCGCACGTTTCATCGAGGAGAACCTGCGCCGGACCGGCCTCGCGGGCCCGGGGGCCCGCGTGCACCGCCGGGAGGTCGGTGCGTATCTCGCCGGCGCGACCGGGCCGTTCGACGTGGTGCTGGTCGATCCGCCGTTCGGGGACGCTGCTATGCTCGACGTGCTTCGGCGGCTGGGCGAGGGAGGCCTTCTCGGCCCCGCCTCGGTCGTGGTGGCCCGCCACTTCTGGCGGGACGCGCTGCCTGAGCGATCGGGGCGGCTGCTGCGGCTGCGGGAGCGTCGGATCGGCGAGGGCGTCGTGACGGAGTACGGTCCGGAACCGGCCGGGTCCGGTGCGGAGGCGGGGCCGGGGCCCGCGGCTCCGGCGGCGGACGGCGAGCGGCAGTCCGGATGACGGTCGGGGAGGCGGGATGAGCGTCGCGATCTACCCGGGCTCGTTCGATCCGATCACGTACGGGCACCTCGACGTCATCGGCCGCGCTGCCGGCGTGTTCGACCGGCTCGTGGTCGCCGTGCTCGAGAACTCGCGCAAGTCCGCGCTCCTGGGCGAGGACGACCGGACCGACGTGATCCGCCAGTCCGTCGAGGAGGAGCTCGCCCGGGACGTCGCGGGCCGGATCTCGATCGTCCGCTTCGACGGCCTCACCGTCGATGCCGCCCGGCACCACGGTGCCGCGTTCGTCGTCCGAGGGCTGCGGGCCGTCAGCGATTTCGAGAGCGAGCTGCAGATGGCGCATTTCAACCGCAAGCTGGCGCCCGAGATCGACACCGTGTTCTTCATGACCGCACTCGAGCACGCGTACCTGAGCTCGAGCCTCGTGAAGGAGATCGCCCGGTTCGGCGGCGACGTCCGGGGCATGGTGCCCCGCGCGGTTGCCGAGCGCCTGGAGGCCGCCGCGGCGGCGTGGAGCAGGGGCCCGGCTGTGGGCTAGAATGGCGCGTCAGCCCGGGACGCCCTCCCGGACCGGCAACAGGAGGTTCCCGCCATCGACATCATCTTCCTCGTCGAGCGACTCGAGTCGCTCGTGGCCAACGGGAAGAGGCTGCCCCTCACAAACAACGTCGTGATCGACCAGGCGACCGCGCTCGACCTCATCGATCAGCTGCGCGTTGCCGTCCCCGAGGAGGTCCGGCAGGCGAAGCGGGTCAACCAGGAATCCGACCGCATCCTGGAGAAGGCGCAGGAAGAGTCGGACCGGATCGTCGCGCGCGCGCAGGAACAGGCCGCGTTCCTCATCGAGGAGCGCGAGCTGACGCGCGCCGCGGAGGTGCGCTCCCAGGAGATCATCGAGGACGGGCACCGCGAGGCCGACCAGATCCGGCACGGCGCGGACGAGTATGCAGCGAGCGTCCTCGTGCGCCTGGAGGGGGAGTGCGTCAAGGCGCTCCAGAGCATCCGGCACGGCATCGAGATGCTGGACGAACGTCGTGGCGTCGAGCCGGAGCCCGAGCCCGGCGAGAACGGGCTCGAGGGCGAGCCGGATCGCATGGCGGGCCATGCTCGCGTTTAACGTCGCGGGCCTCATGGGGTCGGTCCCCGGGACCGATCGCCGGTACGAGATCAGGGACGCGCGGCTGGACCTGCCCGACGACCTGCGGCTCGCACGCCCGATCACGGGCAACGTGCGGTTGTCGCGCACGTCGAGGAGCATCCTGGCGGACGCCGACCTGACCACGGCCCTCCAGGAGACATGCAGCCGGTGCCTCCGGCCGGTCGTCGAGCCGGTCCACGTGGAGCTCCGCGAGGAGGCGCTCCCCACGATCGACCTGCACACCGGGCTGCCGCTCGACACGAGCGCGGAACCGGACGCGCTGCGGATCGACGATCATCACGTCCTGGACCTCGCGGTGCCGGTGGGCGAGGCGATCTCCATGGCCGAACCGATCGCGCCCCTGTGCCGCCCCGACTGCCGGGGCCTCTGCCCGGTGTGCGGCGCCGACCTGAACGACAATCCCACGCACGAGCACCGGGATGAGCAGATCGATCCGCGCCTCTCCGCGCTTGCCGGCTGGCGGCCCGCGGATACCGACGAAACCAGCCACTGATCCGCAGCGCCGCGCCGCGGCACCGAAGAGGAGATACCCATGGGCCTTCCCAAGCGCAAGACATCGCATGCTGCACAGGGCGATCGGCGCGCGCACCACGCGCTCGTGACGCCGAACGTCGAGTCCTGCCCGCACTGCCATGAGCCGAAGCTGAGTCACCACGCCTGCCCGAACTGTGGCTGGTACGCGGGCCGCGAGGCGGTCCACATGCGGACCAAGGCCACGGGCGAGTCGGGCCGGTCCTGACGGCCCGCGGAGCTGCGGGGAGCCGGGCACCACATGGACGAGCCGTCTGGCGGTGGCCCGCCCGGCACGGCCGGCGGACGCATCCGTGTCGCGGTCGACGCCCTGGGTGGTGACCACGGTCCCGCCGAGGTGGTGCCGGGCGCTCTGGCATGGGCGCGCGAGAACCCCGACGTCGACCTGATCCTCGTCGGTGACGAGGCGCGCGTGGCTCCCCACGTGCATGGCGGTCTTCCACCGCACGTCACGCTCGTCCCGGCGTCCGAGCTCGTCGCCATGGACGAGGCCGCCGCATCCGCGGTCCGGCGCAAGCGTGACGCCAGCATCAACGTGGCGATGCGCCTCGTACGCGAGGGGCGGGCCGACGCCGTGGTCACCGCCGGGCACACGGGCGCCGGCGTGGCCGCCGCGATCCTGAACCTGGGCCGCCTCCCCGGCGTCGACCGACCTGCACTTGCGGTGCAGATGGTGAGCGACAAGGGTCCGTTCGTGCTGCTCGACATCGGCGCGACCACCGACTCGACCGGGCTCAACCTGGCGCAGTACGCGCGGATGGGCACGATCTACGCCGAGAAGGTGCTCGGCGTCGCGGATCCGTCCGTCGCGCTGCTGTCGATCGGGGAGGAGGGCGGCAAGGGCGAGCGCCGCGTCCAGGAGGCGACGGCCATGCTCGCGGAGAGCGACCTGCGCTTCGTCGGCAATGTCGAGGGCAAGGACCTGGTCGACCACCTGGCGGACGTCGTGGTGTGCGACGCGTCGGTGGGCAACGTGACCATGAAGTTCTTCGAAGGGCTCTCGGGGTTCATCTTCGACCTGCTGCGCCGCGAGTTCCGGCGGCCGCCGCTCGGGCCCATGGCGTACGTCCTCATGCGACCGGGCATCGCCCGGATTCGCGAGCGGTTCGACTACGAGCGGACGGGCGGCGCCCCACTCCTCGGCGTGCGCGGGTCCGTGGTCATCACGCATGGACGGGCGCGGGCGCGCATGATCTCGTATGCCGTGGGCGTGGGCGCGGATTCGGCACGCGCGCGGGTCCCGCAGCTGATCGCCGCCGCGCTCGGGCCTCGCGAGCAGCGTGGCCGGCCCACCGCCGAGGATGCGGAGGTGACGGCCTGATGGACGTGGTCGACGGCGACGGCATGCGCGTCCTGACTGTGCGGCGCCGGGTCATCGGCGCCATGGCGCGTGCCGCGGCCGAGGGCCAGCCGGGGGTGCTCCGCGTGGGTCGCGGGGGGGCTTCGTTCTGGGCATGGCTCGCGGGTCCGGCCGTGACGGCGCGCCTGCGCGGCGGCAAGGTCCATGTCCGGCTCTTCGTCGTGGCGCGCACGGGCGAGCCGCTCGTGACACTTGCGAGCCGCGTCCGCCGGTCGATCGCGGAGACCATCGAGCGCCAGCTGGGCCTCGAGCTCGGCGAGGTCACGATCCTGGTCGACGGCGTCGGCGGCTGAGGGTGTCGGACCAGCGCGCGGATCCGCACGCGGCACATCGTGCCGCACGACGCCTGGCCCTGGCCGCGGTCTTCGAGGCGGACTTCGGCCAGCGGACTGCGGCCTCCGCGCTGGAGCGCCAGCTGGCCGACCTCGGGATCGACGACGACAGCGCGTCGTACGCGCGCACGCTGGTCGACGGCGTGGTCCGCAACCGCGATTCCCTCGATGCCCGAATCGAGGCGGTGGCACCCGCCTACCCCGTCGTCCAGCTCGCCAGAATCGACCGCGCTTTGTTGCGTTCGGCGCTGGGGGAACTGCTACACTCCGCGGCGACGCCGGCCCGCGTGGTCATAGCCGAGTGGGTCGGCCTCGCGAGAACCTACAGTGGGGAACCCGCCCGTCGGCTCCTGAACGGCGTCCTCGGACGGATCGCGGACGAGGCCGGGTTGGCCGCTCCCACGGGGAGGGACGGGGATCGCGAGTCCAGGCGGTCGAGGGCAGGCGGCACGAGACCGCCACGATGAGGAGGTAGGACGGGTGACGGCATCAACCTACGAGCGGCTCAAGAAGATCGTCGTCGAACAGCTCGGCGTCGACGAGGATGAGGTCAAGCCCGAGGCGTCCTTCGTGGACGACCTCAACGCGGACTCTTTGGATCTCGTCGAGTTGATCATGAGCCTCGAGGAAGAGTTCGGCACCGAGATCTCCGACGAGGACGCCGAGAAGATTCGGACCGTCCAGGACGCGGCCGACTACATCGACGAGCACAGCGCGCAGTAAGAGGCGCCTCCCCCCATGGATCAGGCAGGCGAGCTTGCAGTCAGGCTCGGCCTGCCGGGGATGAACCGCGCACTGCTGGAGCGGGCGCTGGTTCATGGCAGCTTCACCAACGAGCACCCGGACGCGCCGGGCGGCTCCAACGAGCGCCTCGAGTTCCTCGGTGACGCGGTCGTCGCACTCGTGATCTCCGAGGCCCTGTACGAACGCCATCCCGACGAGGACGAGGGCGCGCTGACCGCGCGCCGCGCGTCCCTCGTCTCGACGCGTGCACTCGCGCGCGTCGCCCAGCGGCTGCGCCTGGACGAGGCGATCGTGCTGGGGCAGGGCGCGGAGCGGACCGGCGAGCGACGTCGCGCGTCCGTCCTCGCCGCGGTCTTCGAGGCCGTGGCGGCCGCCGTCTATCTCGACCAGGGTTTCGCGGCCACGCGCACGTGGATCACCGCGCTGCTGGCGCGGGAGCTCGACGAAGTGATCCCGGTGGCGAGCCTCAAGTCGCCCAAGAGCCGCCTGCAGGAGCTCGGGTACGTGCGCTGGGGTTCACCGCCCACGTACCGCCTCGTCAGCGCGGTCGGCCCGGATCACGCCAAGCACTACGTGGTGGACGTCGTGGTCGGTGACCGCACGCTCGGGCGGGGAGAGGGCGCCAATCGGCGTGACGCCGAGACCGAGGCAGCCGCCCGCGCGATCGAGGTCCTGGAGGCCGGACCGGTCGGGCACGCCCGGGAGGCAGCCGCTCCGGCACCGGGCGCTGATGGCGCCGTCGACGGGGAGCCGTCCGCGGAGCCGCGATCGTGAAGGGCGGCCGACGGCGGCCGGTGTGGTGAGCGCGCCGGCCCGCCTCCGGGCGCTCCGCATGGTCGGCTTCAAGTCGTTCGCGGAGCGCACCGAGATCGAGTTCGGCCCCGGCATCAGCGCGGTCATCGGTCCGAACGGCAGCGGCAAGAGCAACCTCGCGGACGCGTTGCGCTGGACGCTCGGCGAGCAGGGCCGGTCGCTCCGGATCCGCCGTGCCGAGGACGTCATCTTCGCCGGCTCCGAGCGGCGGCACGCGATCGGCATGGCCGACGTGACGCTCCTCCTCGACAATGCGGACCGCCTCCTGCCGCTCGACTTCGCGGAGGTCGCGCTGGGACGGCGGCTGTTCCGGTCGGGCGAGAACGACTACCTCGTCAACCGGCAGCGCGTGCGCCACCGCGACCTCGTCGACCTGCTCGATTCGGCCAACCTCGCCGAGAACGCCTTCCTGTTCATCGGCCAGGGGATGGTCGACCAGGCCCTCGCGCTGCGTCCCGAGGAGCGGCGGGTGCTGTTCGAGGAAGTCGCGGGTGTCCGCCGCCACGAGCGCCGCCGCCGGCAGGCGGATGCGCAGCTGCTCGAGGCCGAGGCCAACCTCGCGCGCGTCCGCGACGTGCTCGCCGAGCTCAGGCCGCAGGCTCGCCGTCTCTCGCAGCAGGTCGAGCAGGAGGAGGCGCGCCGGACGGCCGCCGACGACCTTGCTGCCGCGCTCGTCGCCGCCGCGCATGGCCGATGGCATGCCGCGATGCGTGCCGGCTCGGAGGCCCTGACCGCGCTCTCCGCGGCGCGGCGGGCGGCGCTCGCCGAGCAGGATCAGCTCCGCCGGGTCGAGGCGGAGGCCGTCGCCCTCGGCGTGGCGCTCGCCGAGCGCGCCGCCCTCGAGCGTGCGGTCCGCGCCGATCTGGATGCGCTGACCGCCGCCCTCACGGCCGCCCGGCTCGGGCAGGGCCGCGCGGAGTCCGAGCTCGAGGCGCTCACCCGTGACCGGCGGCGACTCGACGCGGACCGCGAGCAGACCCATGCCCGCATGGATGCGGCGCGGCGGCAGGCCGCGACCCCCATTCCGGCCCCCGATCCGTCGGAGGAGGCCGAGCTGGCCGAGTCTGAGCATGCGCTGGCCGAGGCGCTCGCAGAGCTTGCCCAGCTCCGCGCGGCCGCCCGCGCGGCCGAGGATCGCGAGGGGGCCATCCGGCGCGCCGAGGCGGCCCGCGCGAGGGATCTCGAGGCGGCGATGCGCCGGGCAGGCGAAGCCCGCCGGGCACTCGCGGACCAGGAGGCCCGGGCGGCGCGGACCGCGGACGTTGCCGGGCGCGCGGACGCGCGCCGGGACGAGGCCGCGCGGCTGCAGGGCGAGGCGATCGGCCACGAGTCGGAGACCGAAGCGCGCGAACTGTCGGCCCGGGCCGCCGCAGAGGAGGCCGAGGCGCGCTGGCGCGAGCGGCGGGATGCTGCCGACAATGCCGTGGCGCGGCTCGAGGCGGCACGCAGCCGCATGTCGTCGCTGGCCGAGCACGTGGCCGCGGAAGAGGGCCTGGCCATCACGCAGGCCGCTCGCCGTCGTGGCGGCACGCGCCTGGCGGAAGGGCTGGACGTGGAGCCGGGGCTCCGGGTCGCGGTCGAGGCGGCGCTCGGGGATGCCATCCGGGCCGCGGCCATCGCCCGGGACCGGGTTCCGGCGCTTCGAGGTGAGCGTGGCCTCGTCGTCCTCGCCGAGGCGGCGTCCCACCGTACCGGCGACAGGGATGTCGAGCGCGCGCGCGTGACGGCCGCGGCTGCCGGAGGAGGACCACTCGGCGAGGCGATCCGTCGCGATCCCGGCGGGATCGTGGGCCGGCTCCTCGAGACCGCGGTGTGGGTGCCCACCCTCCAGGACGCGCTCGCCGTGGCGGGCACGCTTCCTCCGGGCTGGTCCGTCGCCAGCCGCGACGGCGACGTGGTGACCGCCTCCGGTGTCGTCACCCTCGGCGGTGGAGGCAGCCTCCTCGAGCGCCGGGCCGAACTGGACGCGCTGGCGGTCGAGATCGAACGCCTCGAGGAGGCGGCCCGAACGCTCGGCGGCGAACGCGACGGGGCAGGCAGGCTGGCGGCGTCGGCTCGCGAGGCGAGAGATGCGGCCCGACGGGAGGCCGAGGCGGCCCGGAGGCTCCGACGCTCTGCGGACGAGGCCGAGCGGGCGGCGAGCCGCGCCGCGGAGTCGGCGGGGCGCGAGCTCACCTGGGAGCGCGCGCAGGCGGAGCGGCTCGCGGCCGACGCCGCACGCGCGGAGGCGGGACTGGATGCGCTCGAGGCCGTGGGACGCGAGAACCCGGCACCGGGCGGGACCCCGGGCGACGCCGGCCGGAACGCGCCGGCGGCTGGAGCCTGGGAGCAGCGGGTCGCCGAGCTGCGGCGGCGGCGTGACCGCGTGGCGGGAGTCGTCCAGGAACACGCGGCAGAGCGACGCCGGGCCGAGGATGCGCGGAACCGCGCCGAGGCGACCCTGGCGCTCGACGAGGCCCGGCTCGAAGCCATCGACGGGGAGGCGGCGTCCCTCGCATCGGCCATCGAGCAGTCGTCGTCCGACGGCGCACGCCTCGCGTCGGAGGTGTCTGCTCTCGCGGGGCGCGAACGTGCCGCCCGTGCCTCCCTGGATGCGGTGCTCGTCGCCGGGGGAGGGGAGCGCGAGGAGCTTGGCCGGGCCGAGCGCGCGGCGGCAGCGCATCGCGCTCGACTGCGGGACCTCGACGACGCGGTGCGGGCGGCGGAAGTCGCGGAGCTCGAGACGAGGCTGGCGCGCGAGGCGATGCGCGAGCAGGTGCTGGTCGAACTGGCCTCGCTGGGGCCGGTCGGCCTCGCCGCGCTCGCGGCCGCGGCCGGCGGCGACGGTGGTGCGGCGGCAGCCGCCGAGGGAGAGGCGGGCACCGGTGCCGCGGAACGGGACCCGTCCCCGGGCGCCGCCCCCGACGCGGCGACGGAAACGTCCGGAGCGGGCGCGGAGGCCGACGCCGAGATGGAACGTGATCCGGCCGTCGCCCTCGAGGCGGCCCTGGACGCCGCGGCCGCCCTCTGGGGCCGGGAACCCCCGCCCACGGACATCCCGGCGGCCGCGCGGCTCGCGACGCTTCGTCGCCGCTTCCACGAGCTGGGCGCGGGCAACCCGCTGGCCGTCGAGGAGTACGCCGAGGTGCGGGCACGGCTGGACGGGCTGGAGGCCCAGCGCGAGGACCTGGAGCGTGCCATCCGGTCGACCCGGGAGCTGATCGTCGAGCTCGACCGGCTCATCGCCGAGCAGTTCCGCGCGACGTTCCTCGCGCTCGAGGATGCGTTCGGCCGGCGCTTCACCCAGCTGTTCGGTGGCGGGGTTGCCCGCCTCAGCCTGACGGACCCGGAGGACCTGGACGCGACCGGCGTGGAGATCACGGCGCAGCCGCCCGGCAAGCGGCGCCAGCCTCTCGCGATGCTCTCCGGGGGCGAGCGCGCGCTGACCGCCGTGGCGCTCCTCTTCGCGATCCTCGAGGTCCGGCCCGTGCCCTTCTGCGTCCTGGACGAGGTGGACGCCGCTCTCGACGAGGCCAACGTGGGCCGCTTCACCGACGCGCTCCGCGAGCTGGCCTCGCGGACCCAGTGCATCGTGATCACGCACAACCGCGGTACGATCGAGGCCGCGGACGCCCTGTACGGCGTGACCATCGGCGATGACGCCGTGAGCCGCGTGATCTCGCTGCGCCTCGAGGAGGCGCGCACGATGGTCGAGGCGGCAGCCTCCGTCTGAGGCTCGTCCGGGGAGGTTTGTCCGGGATGTTCTGGCGACGAACGAGGGGCGAGCCTGCGCCCGGGGCGCAGGCCCCGGGCGAGTCGGAGGCGCCCGCGCCCGACGTCGATGATGACGCGCACGCGGCCCCGCCCCCGGAGCCGCCGCGACCCGCCCAGCCGTCGGACCCGGGAACCGGTCCCGAACCGGCCCCCGTCACCGCCGCCTCCACGCCCGGCGACGAGGGGCAGGCGGCCACGATCGCCGACGGCGTCGCGGCGAGCCGGCGGGGCTTCATGGCACGCCTGCGCGGAATCCTGGGCAGCGGCTCGGCCAGCGAGGAGACGTGGGAGCAGGTCGAGGAGACCCTGATCGCCGGCGACGTGGGTGCGCGCCTCGCCATGGACGTGGTGTCGCGCGCGCGATCCAGGCGGGACCCCGGGGGACCCGAGGCGGCCGTCCGGGCCGAGCTGGCGAGTCTGCTTCCGGCGGGGCCGGCAGGGCCCTGGCGTCCGGCCCGTCCCCGCCCCGACCTGCCTGCCGTGGTACTCGTCGTCGGCGTCAACGGCACGGGCAAGACCACGTCGATCGCCAAGATCGCCGCCCGGCTTGCGGCCGAGGGCGACAGCGTGATCCTCGCCGCGGCCGACACGTTCCGCGCCGCCGCGATCGAGCAGCTGGGGACGTGGGCGGACCGGCTCGGGCTGCCGGTCGTGGCGCACAAGGCGGGTGCGGATCCGTCGGCCGTCGTCTTCGACGCGCTGGATGCGGCCGTGGCCCGCGGTGCCGACGTCGTCATCGTCGACACGGCCGGCCGGTTGCACACCCGGCACAACCTCATGGAGGAGCTGGCGAAGATCCGCCGGACGATCGACAAGCGGCTTCCCGGCGTGACCCCGGACGTGCTGTTCGTGCTCGATGCCACCACCGGGCAGAACGGGCTGGCGCAGGCGAAGGCGTTCCACGAGACCAGCGGCCTCACCGGGCTCGTCCTCACCAAGCTCGACTCGACCGCGAAGGGCGGGATCGTGTTCGCCATCGAGCAGGCGCTCGGCGTTCCGGTCGTCTTCGCCGGCGTGGGAGAGCGCGTCTCCGACCTGGTCGACTTCGACCCCGCCGGGTTCGTCGAGGCGCTGTTCTCCTGATCCGCGGCACGACACTGCGCACCCGACCGGCTACACTCTCCCTGCGCCGGCACGAGCCGGCATCCCGGTGTCGCCAGAATCCGCGCACCACCACGACGCCCCGCCCGGTGGCGTCACGAGGAGCAGGACCCCGCCCGTGTTCGACGCCCTCTCCGATCGCCTGCGAGACGTCCTCGGCCGGCTGACCGGCCGCGGCCACGTGACCGAGGCCGACGTCGACGCAGCCATGCGCGAGGTCCGCCTCGCGCTGCTCGAGGCGGACGTCAATTACCGCGTGGTCAAGGAGTTCGTCGCACGCGTTCGCGAGCGAGCGGTGGGCACCGAGATCCTCGAGAGCCTCAACGCCGGCCAGCAGGTCATCAAGATCGTCAACGAGGAGCTGACCGCCCTCCTCGGCCGGGGTGACCGGACCTTCCGCCTCACGGGGCAGCCCGCCGTCGTCGCGCTGGTCGGCCTGCAGGGTTCCGGCAAGACGACGTCCGCGGCCAAGCTGGCCAGGCACCTCGTGAAGCAGGGCCGGCAACCGCTCCTCGTGGCCGCGGACCCGTACCGCCCGGCGGCCGTGGACCAGCTGGTGCAGCTCGGGCGCAGCCTGGCCATTCCCGTCTTCTCCGCCCCGCAGGGCACGCCCGTGGTGCGCATCGCGCAGGACGGCATCGCGCAGGCGAAGCGGACCGGACGCGACGTCGTCATCCTCGACACGGCAGGACGCCTGACGGTGGACGAGGCCCTGATGGACGAGATCCGCCAGCTGGCAGCCACGGTGAACCCCAGCGAGACGCTGCTCGTCGTGGACGCGATGACCGGCCAGGAGGCCGTCAATGTCGCGCAGGCCTTCGCGGCCACCGTGCCGCTCACGGGGCTGGTGCTGACGAAGATCGACGGGGACGCGCGCGGCGGCGCGGCGCTGTCCATCGGGGCCGTGAGCGGCCTGGCCGTCAAGTTCCTCGGGACGGGCGAGAAGACGGATGCGCTGGAGCCATTCCATCCCGACCGGCTGGCCGGGCGGATCCTCGGCATGGGCGATGTCCTCACGCTCATCGAGCGCGCCCAGGACACGTTCGACGCCAAGGCCGCGGAGAAGGCCGCCGACAAGCTGCGCCGGAACGCCTTCACGCTCGACGACTTCCTCGAGCAGATGCAGCAGATGAAGCGCATGGGCCCCATCGGGCAGCTGCTCGAGATGGTGCCCGGCATGCGCGGGCTGGCGAAGGAGGCCCAGGGCGCCGTCGACCGCGGCGAACTCACGCGTGTCGAGGCTATCATCCAGTCGATGACGCACGGCGAACGGGCCGACCCGTCGATCCTGAATGCGTCGCGGCGGCGGCGGATCGCGCTGGGTTCCGGCACGACCACCGTCGACGTCAACCGGCTGGTCAAGCAGTTCTCCGAGATGCAGCGCGTCATGCGAATGATGCAGAAGCAGGGAGGGCGGCGGCCCGCGCTGCCGTTTACGCGATGACGGACGAACGAGCGACCGGCGCCGGCGGGATCGACGACGCCACGACCGCGAGTGGTTTCGATCCGGGTACGGGCACGGAGGACGCGACGGGCGGCTGGACCGTCATCCCGGAGTCGTCCCCGCCGCCGGCGAGCCCGGTCCGGCCCGCGCGTTGGCGCTGGTGGATCGCGATCGTCGCGACCGTCCTCGTCGTCGGGAGCGCGGCCGGCGTCGCGCTCGTGGCCACGCGTGGAGCGGGAGCCTCGCCTGCGCTCGGGTACATTCCGGCGAACGCCATCGTCTACGCGGAGGGACGCCTGGACGTTCCCGGGGACCAGGGCGTCGCACTCGCCTCCTTCCTCTCCAATTTCCCGGGCTTCACGGACACGTCCAACGTCCAGTCGAAGCTGAGCCAGGTGTGGGACCGGCTGTTCCGCGCCATCCCGGGCAACACCTACACGTACAGTGCCGACGTGGCGCCGTGGGTCCAGGGGACCGTGGCGGTCGCCGTCCTGCCGGGCGCGTCGCCGTCCTCGCCGGCCGCGCTGGCGCTCGTCGCCGTGGCCGACCAGGCGAAGGCGCAGGCGGAGCTCGACAAGATCGTGGCGGCTGCACGATCCGCGGGCGTCTCGCCTGCCCAGGCGACCATCTCGGGTGCAACCGTCTGGACGTTCTCGCCGCCGAGCGGGTCGTCCGGGTCCGCAGGCTCGGCGGGTGACCACGCCGTGAGCGTGTCCCTGCTGCCCGGTGTGCTGGTCGCGGCAAGCGATCCGGCCGTGATCGGGAGCGTGCAGGACGTGAAGGACGGCCGGGCGGCCGGACTCGAGGGGTCGCAGGCGTACCGCGACGCCACCTCGGGCGCCGCCTCGAGCGACCTCGCCTCGATCTACGTGTCGACGTCCGCGCTCCAGCAGGAGATGCGGGCGCTCGTGCCCGGCGGTGCGCCGGTCGCCTCGCCGCTTGCCGCTCCGCTGGCTGCCTGCGCGGCACAGGCCATCCCGGTCAGCGCCTACGGCACCCTGCGGGCGCAGGCGGACCGGCTCGTGGCCGATCTTCGGGCGCAGGAGCCGGCCGGTGGGACGCCCCCCTCGCCGCATGTCTCGACGCTCGTCGACCACGTGCCGGGAACGGCCCTGGCCTACATCGAGACCCACGACGCCGGCAAGGCGCTGGCGTGCATCCTGGGCCAGGTCAAGGCCGCCATGCCTGCCGCGTCGGCGGGCGCCTCGGACCAGCTCGGGCAGATCGAGGGCCTCGTCGGTGGCCAGCTCGAGTCGTTCGTGTCGTGGATGGGTGACGCCGGGATCGTGGTGAACGCGCCCACGAACACCCAGGCGTCGCCATCGGTGGCCCTGGTCGCCTCCGTGACCGACCCGGCGCTCGCGGCGCAGCGCCTCGCGCAGCTCAAGTCACTCGTGGCGCTCGCGACGATGGCGGGCACGCAGGGGCTCAAGATCTCCGACTCGACGCACGGCGGCTCGACGATCACGACCCTGTCGATCTCGTCGGCGAGCCTGGCGCTGCCCGGCTCGATCGGTGGCGCCGGCGGCACGCCTGCCACCGTATCGATCAGCTGGGCGCTCGCGGACGGCGGTGACCCGAAGCTCGGCGGCCGGTTCATTCTCGGCCTCGGCCCCGACGCCGTCGCCGCCCTGGTCGACCAGTCGACCGCGCAGAGCCTCGGCGCGACCCCGGCGTTCGCCGACGCGCTCGCGTCGGCCGGCGGCCCGTCGACCACCGGTTTTTCCTACTTCGACCTCCGGGCGATCCGCGCGGCGGTCGAATCCATCATGCCGGCCAGCGAGAAGCCGGCCTACGAATCCGACGTCCGACCGTACCTGCTCCCGTTCGACCGGCTCGTCACCGTGAACGGCGTCAGCGGGTCGACCGTGACATCCCGCGCCATCATCACCGTCGGCAACCCTCAGTAATCGTCACTGGATCGAGGAGGACACTCGCTTGGCAGTCAGGATCCGTCTCTCGCGCGTGGGCGCGAAGAAGCAACCGGCCTACCGCGTGGTCGTCATGGACAGCCGCAGCGCGCGCGACGGCCGTGCGATCGAGACGATCGGCCACTACAACCCGCGCACCGATCCCGTGGACTTCCAGGTCGACGCCGAGAAGGCGACGCGCTGGATGAGCCAGGGCGCCACGCCTTCGGATACCGTCGAACGGCTGTTCCGCCGCGCCGGCATCCTGCCGGACGCGAAGTAGGCGAGCGGGAGGGGATCGGGATGAGCGCGGTCGAACTCGTCGAATACGTCGCGCGGTCCCTCGTGGACGAGCCCGACGCGGTGACCGTCGGGGTCCACGAGGATCGCGACGGGACCGTCATCGAGCTGCACGTGGCCGAGGATGACATGGGGAAGGTCATCGGCCGGAACGGCAGCGTCGCCAAGGCGCTGCGCACCCTGCTGAAGGTCATGTCGGCGCGCCAGGGAGAGTCGATCTCGCTGGAGATCGACTGAGCGTGCCCCCCGAGGGCCACCGGTTCGTCGTCGGGCTCGTCCGGGGTCTCCACGGCCTCCGGGGCGGCGTCCGGGTCGAGCTGCTGACCGACGATCCGGACCGCTTCGCGCCGGGCTCGCGGCTGTACCCGGAAGGAACGCCGCGCCGGCTGACCGTTGCCTGGTCGCAGGCCGACGCGCCGGGGCTGCTCGTCCGGTTCGAGGAGGTGTCCACGCGGGAGGCGGCCGAGGGACTCCGCGAGGTGTACCTCGAGGCGGACAGGCCGTCGTCCGGGTTGGGCGCGGACGAGTACTGGTGGCACGAGGTGGTCGGCGTCTCCGTCACGACCGAGTCTGGCGAGACGCTGGGCACGGTCGACGACGTCTTCCGCGCCGGCGGCGGCGAGGTGTACGTGGTCCGGGGCGGCCCACGCGGCGAACTCCTGGTCCCGGCCGTCCGTGCGGTCTTCCGCGACTTCGCGCCCCGCGAGGGCAGGGTCGTCGTCGATGCCGACGCACTGGGCCTGGGACCGCTCCTGGCACGGCGCCCCCGTGGGCGGCGGTCGTCGCGAGCCGGTGCGGCAGAGCGTGCCCCGGTGCTCGACGCGGAACGCGCCGCCGCAGCCGAGACCACTGCGACCCTCGACGCGACGGCAGGTCCGGACGGCGATCATGCCGGTGCGAGCCCGGATGGCGAGCGGCCCTCTGCCGGCGTGGACGGCGAGCAGCCGGGTGCCGGCACGGACGGCGGGCAGCCCACGGCGGGCCCGCCCGGCTGACGTGCGGATCGACGTCGTCTCGCTCTTCCCGGCGCTGTTCCCGGGCCCCCTGTCCGAGAGCATCCCGGGCCGTGCTCTCGACCGGGGCCTGGCCGAGCTGCACAGCCACGACCTCCGCGAGTGGGGCCTGGGCCGGCACCGGAGCGTCGACGACTACACCTACGGCGGCGGGGCCGGCATGGTGCTGAGGCCCGAGCCGGTCGCAGCGGCACTCGCCGCCATCCGTCGCGACGACGCATTCACGATCCTGATGGACCCCGGCGGGGAGCTCTTCGCCCAGGCCCGCGCCCGCGACCTCGCCGCGCGGCCGCACCTCGTCCTGCTCTGCCCCCGGTACGAGGGGGTCGACGACCGGGTGCGCAGGATGGTGGACCTCGAGCTGTCGATCGGCGACTACGTCCTCTCGGGTGGCGAGCTCCCCGCCCTGGTGGTGATCGACGCCGTGCTTCGGCTGCTGCCCGGCGCGATCGACGCCGCATCCACGGAGGAGGAGTCGTTCGCGGGCGGGTTGCTCGAGTACCCCCAGTACACGCGGCCGCCGGAGTTCGCAGGCGAGCGCGTCCCGGAGGTGCTGGTCGGCGGCGATCACGCCGCTGTCGCCCGGTGGCGGCGGGAACAGGCGCTCGAGCGGACCCGCCGTAACCGGCCCGACCTGCTGCAGCGCATCTCCGGCGACGCGGCGGGCGGCACGGCGGCCGCCCAGAGCGCGTCGGTCCCGCCGCGTCCCTCCGGTCCCGCCCGGGCCGGAACGGAACATCCCCGCCGTGGCGGCCGTGCCCGCGATCTTCTCGACGACACGGAGCGCTGGGAGGACGCGGTTCCCCCGGACGGCTGAAGCCGGGAACGACGTCGGGCGGGGCGCGGTTCGGGCCGCCGCGCATGCTATACTCCGCCCTCGTCCGACCGACCACCCCTTCGCCTGCCCATGGCCGGCGCCAGCCTGAGTGAGTGACTCCTGTGAACGTGCTCGACGCCGTCACCGCGGACCAGATCCGCACCGACCTGCCCGAACTCGCCTCCGGCGACACCGTCCGCGTGTCCGCGAAGGTCATCGAGGGAAGCCGGGAGCGGATCCAGGTCTTCGAGGGCACCGTCATGCGGCTGCGCGGCGGCGGCATCGGTCGCTCGATCACGGTGCGCAGCGTCCGCAGCGGCGTCGGCGTGGAGCGGACGTTCAAGGTGAACTCGCCGCGCATCGACAAGATCGAGGTCGTGCGCCACGGCGTGGCCCGGCGCGCCCAGCTCTACTTCCTCCGGAAGCGCGTGGGCAAGGCCGCGAGCCTCCGCGAGCGCCGCTAGGCTCCGGGCGGGATGCGAGAGCCCTCCCGCCGACAACCTGCCGCTCCGGGCTCCGTCCGGGCTGTCCGCGCCACCGGTCCCATCACCCCGACCCTGCGCTTCGAGCGCGGCCTGTGGCGTGACGGACTGTCGCGGATCGCGGGCGTGGACGAGGTCGGGGTCGCACCGGCGTCCGGCCCGGTGGTCGCAGCGGCCGTCATCATGGCCCCCAACTGCCGGCGCATCCCCGGCGTGCGCGACTCCAAGACACTGTCGGCCGCGCAGCGCGAGCACCTCGCGCCGCTCATCCGCCGTCGCGCCGTGGCGGTCGGCGTGGGAGCGGCGTCGGTGACCGAGATCAATTCGCTCAACATCTACCACGCCACGCACCTGGCCATGCGCCGCGCGATCGCGAAGCTGGGCGGCCACGAGCACGTGCTCGTGGACGGGCTCAGGATCCGGGAGTTCGAGGACCACGTCGGACCGTACACGTCGATCGTGGACGGGGACGCCCTCTGCTATTCGATCGCCTGCGCGTCGATCGTCGCCAAGGTCGTGCGCGACAGGCTCATGACGCTCCTCGCGGCACGTCACCCCGGCTACGGGTGGGAGCGCAATGCCGGGTATGCGACGCGCGAACACCGCGCGGCCATGGCGGACCTGGGGATCACCGTCTTCCATCGGCGCAGCTTCATCACCACGCAGCGGATCGTGCTGGGTGAACAGCAGACGTTCGAGCTCGAGCTCCTGCCGGTGCTGGCCGGCGAGGCGTGACACCACGCGACGTCCCCGTCGGCGGTCCGGCCGGAACCCTCGCCCGGAGACGCCGCACCAGCGGCGAGCGCGGCGAGGCGCTGGCCGCCAGGCACCTCGAGGCGCTCGGCTGGACCGTGCTGGCCCGTCGGGTGCGGGTGGGTCGCGACGAGATCGACCTCGTCGCCGTCGAACCAGGGCCGCCGGCCGCACTCGTGATCGTGGAGGTCCGGACGCGGGCCAGCGGGCAGTTCGGCTCGCCCGAAGAGAGCGTCGACCGGCGCAAGGTCGCGCGCCTGTACCGGGCGGCGACGGCGCTCCGGGCGATCGGGACCCTCCCAGGGGGCACGCCCATTCCGGCGCTGCCGTGGCGCGTGGACCTCGTCGCCGTCGACGACGCGCCGGCGATCGGGCCCGGGGCGGGTGGTCCGGCATTCAGGCACGTCCGCGCCCTCGAGCCGCGCTGAACGGACCCGGAGCCACCGGGCGGCGCGCGCGGGGACGGCTCCGGCGAGGGACGGCCCGGGCGAGGGACGGCCGGGCCAGCGACGACGCGGGCGGCCCCGGTCGCACGGACGGGGACGTTGCGGCCTCGACCGTGTGCTCCGCGCGCCTGGCGGTGGCCCACCGGTCCTGCGTTCCGGGCGGAGGGGCGGGACAGTCGTGGGCCATCCCGGCCGGGAGCACCTCGACCGTGTGCTAGACTCGCCAACGCCGTCGGTACCCCCGGCGGCGTCCGTGCGTCAGCTCGGGCATCACACACACGGGCCGTTTCCCGCGGCGGTGTCGCCCGGTCGACCGACCGGCGATCCGCGGGCCAAGGCGCGTGGCGGATCGAACCCACCAGGAGGTACTCGTGTCAGCAGTCTCGATGCGCCAGCTTCTCGAGGCCGGCGTGCATTTCGGCCATCAGACGCGGCGCTGGAACCCGAAGATGCGCCCGTACATCTTCGCGGAGCGCAACGGGATCCACATCATCGACCTGGCCCAGACGGTCCAGCGCCTGGACGTGGCGCTCGACTTCGTCCGCCAGACCGCCGCGCGCGGCGACGGCGTGCTCTTCGTGGGAACGAAGAAGCAGGCGCAGGAGCCCATCGCGGAAGAGGCGGCTCGGGCAGGGATGCCGTGCGTCAACCAGCGCTGGCTGGGCGGCATGCTCACCAACTTCGTCACGATCCGCAAGCGCCTCGCGCTTCTCGACCAGCTCGAGGCGCGCCAGGCGAACGGCGACTTCGACCGGATGACGAAGAAGGAGGCCGCGAAGCTCACCGAGGAGATGACGCGGCTCCAGCGCACCTGGGCGGCATGCGCCGGATGAAGCGCCTTCCGGGCGCCATGTTCATCGTGGATCCGCACCGCGAGCACATCGCCGTGACCGAGGCGCGGAAGCTCGAGATCCCGGTCGTCGGGACGGGCGACACGAACATCGATCCCGACGAGCTCGACTACATCATCCCGGCCAACGACGATGCCATCCGCGCGGTCCGGCTGCTGTGCGGCCTGGTAGCCGACGCCGCCGTCGACCGGCCAGCACGACCGCGCCGCGCGAACCGAATCCGAGCCCGAGATCGTGGCCGGCGTGCCCGTCGAGGAGTCGGGTGCGGACGAACTGCTCAGCGCCATGGCCGCAGGGCGGACGCTCACGTTCGAGCCGGAGCCGGACGAAGAGGAGCTGCTGCCCGGACGTGCGCCGTACCCGCGGCGGCCCCTGCCGCTCGTGCGCGCCGCACCGCGCCGACCCCCGACGGCGAGAAATCCCCGGCCGTCGGGACCCCCGCGCTCGACGCCTGATCCACCCACGACGAAGGGACCCGCAGACGAATGGCTGAGCAGGTACAGATCAAGGCAGAGACCGTCAAGGAGCTGCGCGAGCGGACGGGCGCGGGCTTCATGGATTGCAAGCGCGCGCTCGAAGAGACGAACGGCGACCTTGCCGGCGCCATCGCCCTCCTCCGCGAGCGCGGACAGGCGGCCGCGATGAAGCAAGCCGGTCGCGACGCCCGCGAGGGCCAGGTCGCGAGCTACATCCATCCCGGCGGACGTGTCGGCGTGCTGATCGAGGTCAACTGCGAGACGGACTTCGTGGCGCGCACCGACGAGTTCCAGAAGCTCGTGCGGGACCTCGCCATGCAGGTGGCCGGGCTCGCGCCCGACTATCCCACGGTGGAGTCCGTGCCCGCGGACGTCGTCGAAGCGAAGCGCGCGGAGCTGGCGGCGGACGAGTCGGTGCAGAAGAAGCCCGAGAACATCCGCGGCCAGATCGTGGACGGCCAGCTGAAGAAGTGGTACTCGCAGGTCGTGCTCAACGAACAGCCGTTCCGGGACACGGATATCACGGTCGGGCAGCTGCTCACGGACGCATCGCGACGATCGGCGAGAACATCCGCGTGCGCAGGTTCGCGCGATACCAGCTGGGCGAAGAGCTGTGACGGAACCCGACGCCACGGCGTCACCCGCGGGCGGAGGCCAGGAGGGCCGTCCCCGGTATCACAGGATCCTCCTGAAGCTCTCGGGCGAGGCACTCCTCGGGGACCGCGCCTATGGTGTCGATCCGGCGTTCTGCACGTTCATCGCCAAGCAGCTGGTCGACGTCCGGCGGCTCGGGGCCGAGGTCGCCATCGTGGTCGGCGGCGGCAACATCTTCCGCGGCCTGGCCGCGGCGGCGAAGGGCATGGACCGCGCCACCGGCGACTACATCGGCATGCTGGCCACCGTGATGAACGCGCTGGCCCTGCAGGATGCCCTCGAGAAGGAGCGGCATCGACACCCGCGTGATGACGCGCGATCGGGATGAACGAGGTGGCCGAGCCGTACATCCGCCGCCGCGCCGTGCGACACCTCGAGAAGGGCCGCGTCGTGATCTTCGCGGCCGGCACCGGCAACCCGTACTTCACCACGGACACCGCGGCCGCGCTGCGCGCCGTCGAGATCGACGCCGAGGTGATCCTCAAGGCCACCCGGGTCGATGGCGTGTACGACGCGGATCCGCTGCTGCATCCCGAGGCCCGGCGCTACGAGCGGCTCACGTACGTCGACGTCCTCACCGAGCGCCTCCAGGTGCTCGACGCCACCGCCGTATCGCTCTGCATGGAGAACGATCTGCCGATCGTCGTCTTCGACCTCAATCGGCCGGATAACATCAGGCGAGTCGCCATGGGCGAACCCGTAGGGACCATCATCAGCGGAGGTGGAAGCGCATGACCAGCCAGGCACTGGCCGACGCCGAGCCGAAGATGGCGCGCGCGGTCGACGTCATGGTGCGGGACTTCCAGGCGGTCCGGACGGGGCGTGCCTCCACGGCGCTCGTGGAGCGGCTCACCGTCGAGTACTACGGCACGCCGACGCCGCTCAACCAGCTCGCGGGGATCAGCGTCCCCGAGGCCCACGCGATCGTCATCCAGCCGTGGGATCGCTCGGCCCTTGGCGCCATCGAGAAGGCGATCCAGAAGAGCGACCTCGGCCTCACGCCCAATGTCGACGGGTCGGTGGTCAGGCTGAACATCCCCGCCCTGACCGAGGAGCGGCGGCGCGACCTGGTCCGGCCGGTCCACCGGCGCATGGAAGAGGCCCGCGTCGAGATCCGCAACCTCCGGCGCGATGCCGCGGACGAGATCAAGCGCGAGGAGCACGACGGCACCATCAGCACCGACGAGGGCCGGCGCGAGCTGGAGCAGCTCCAGAAGGTCACCGACCGCTGGTCGTCGAAGACGGTGGAAGCACCGAGCAGGAGATCAGGAGGCGAAGGAGGTCACGGAGGTCCTGGCGGTGGGCTAGATGGGGAGGCGACAGGGCCGTCCCTGCGCCACGTGGCGATCATCATGGACGGCAACCGTCGCTGGGCCCGCGCGCGGGGAGTGACGGAGGTCGAGGGCCACGCCGCGGGCGTCCGGCACCATCCGCCCCCTGCTGCACCGTGCCGTCGGAGCGCGGGGTCGCGCGTGCTGTCCGTCTACGCGTTCGCCGCGAGAACTGGGGCGCGCTCGCCGGACGAGGCGTCGGCGCTGTTCGACCTGCTCGGGGCGGCCATCCGCGACGAGACGGCCGAGCTGCGGGACCCAGGGCGTGCGAAGTCCCGCCTGCTCGGGCCGGCTCCGGGAGCTCCCCGGAGGAGGGCCCGTGACTCGATCGTCGCCGGGGACTCGCGGCCGCGCGGCAGCAGCCAGCGCCTGGCTCCTCAACGTGGCCTTCGACTATCGGGTCGCTCCGAGATCGTGGACGCGGTGCAGCCGTACATCGAGGACGGCCTGTCGCCGAGCAGGTGGACGAGGCGACCATCGGGGCGCGCCTGTACACGGCCGGCGTCCCCCGACGGACCTGTTGATCCGCACGGACGGCGAGTCGCGCCTCACGACTTCCTCATCTGGCAGGCGGCGTACGCGGAGACCTACGTCTCGGATGTCCTCTCGCCCGATTTCGTGCCCGGAGGCGTTCGACGAGCGCTCGCGGAGTATTGCCCGGCGCACGCATCGCTGCGGGCGCTGAGCGGGCACGTGCTCGGACGGCGGGCTCGTTCAGCGCCGCCGTCCTCGTCCCGGTCGTCGTCGCCGTCTTCCTGCTCGGGGCATCCCTGGATGGACGTGGTCGTCGTCGCCGTCGCGGCACTCGCCACACGGAGGCGTTCGCGCTGCTGAGCCCGCAGCAAGCTCTCGCCGGGTTTTCGCGCCGGTACGGGCACGCTGTTCGCCGCGTGATCGTCGCCGTGGGCGCCGTCGTGCCGGGGTCGGCCGGCGATACCGCTGCCTGATGGTCCCCGCGATCGGCGCCCTGCTGGCCGGCGGAGCCGCGCTGTTCGACGGGGACCCGCGGACCGGGCTCTCCGCGTGGGTCGCGACGGTGTTCGGCGCCGGCTACGTGGGGCTCCTGGGCTCGGCGCCGCTGCTGCTGACGATCGCCCCACCCGTGCCTGCATCGGCACCGCTCGGGGCCCTCGATGGCGGCCGCGGATGGCTGCTCGTCCTGATCGCCGCCGTCTGGTCGTACGACTCGTTCGCCTACGCGTCGGGCGCGCGTTCGGCCGCCGGCGCTTCCTCAGGCGCATCTCGCCGTCCAAGACGTACGCCGGGCTCGTCGGGGGACTGGCCGGCCATGATCGTCGCCGGGCTCGTGCTCGCCGCCCTGGGCCGCTCGCCGCTCAAGGGCATCCCGGTCGGGCTGCTGGCGGGGATCGCCGCCCAGGCGGGCGACCTCGCCGAGTCCATGCTGAAACGGGCGGCGAACGCCAAGGATTCCGGCCACCTGATCCCCGGGCACGGCGGCATGCTCGACCGGGTCGATTCGTTCCTGTTCGCGGCGCCCATCCTCGCCGGGTACGTGGCCCTGGTGACCCGGTGACCGCCTCCTCCGGTTCCCGCGGCGAAGCCCCGGGCGACGTCGCGGCCGCGCAGGGACGGGTCGAGCGCGCGCGCATCCCCGATCCCGCGCGCATCCGCGTCGCCCTGCTCGGGTCGACGGGATCGATCGGCCGGCAGACCGTCGACGTGCTGGCGGGGCTGGCGGACCGGTTCGAGGTCGTCGCGCTCGCGGCCGGGCGCGACCGGTCGACCCTCGAGGCGCAGGCGGAGGCGCTGCGTCCCCGCGTGGTGGCACTGGCCGACGCCCCGGGACGGCGCCAGCTCCGCCTCCCCGACGGCGTCGAGGTGGACGACTCGCCCGATGCGCTGGTGCACCTCGCGGAGCGCGACGACGTGGACCTCGTGGTGGTTGCGACGGGCGGCGTCGTGAGCCTGCGGCCCGTGCTCGCCGCCCTCGGCCGTGGCCGGGTCGTGGCCACGGCGAACAAGGAGACGCTCGTCAGCGGCGGGCACCTGGTGATGCCCCTGGCCCGGGAGTTGGCGGCGCGGGACGACAGGCGGATGGCCCGGCACGGAACGGCGGCTTGGCGAGCGCCGGGCGGGTCGCCGGCAGCCCGCTGGCCTGGCTGCGCCCCATCGACTCGGAGCACTCGGCGCTGTGGCAGTGCCTCGTGGGCGAGGACCACGCGTCCATCGCCCGCATCTGGCTCACGGCATCCGGCGGGCCGTTCCGCTCGACGCCGCCCGCCGCGCTCGCGGCGGTCACACCCGAGATGGCGCTGGCACATCCGACGTGGCGGATGGGAGCCAAGATCACGATCGATTCGGCGACCATGATGAACAAGGGACTGGAGGTCATCGAGGCCGAGCGGCTGTACGATGTGGGTCTCGAACGGATTTCCGTCGTGATCCACCCCCAGAGCGTCATCCACTCGGCCGTGGAATTCGTCGACGGATCCGTCAAGGCCCAACTCGGACACCCTGACATGCGCATTCCCATCCAGTACGCACTCACGTTCCCCGACCGTTACCCGTCGCCGGCGCCCCGGCTCGGCCTCGACCAGCTCTCGACACTGGACTTCCAGGCGCCGGACGAGTCCCGCTTCCCGGCGCTCCGCATCGCCCGCGAGGCCGGCGCCGCTGGTCCTCGCGCGAGCGCCGCACTGATCGCAGCGGACGAAGTCGCGGTCGGCCGGTTCCTCGACCGCACGCTCGACTTCCCGGGCATCGCGCGCCTTGCCGCCGGTGCGGTCGAGCGCTTCGGCGCCGGGCCGGCGCCCGGCCTGGACGAGTTGATGGCGCTCGACGCCGAGGTCCGCGCCTGGTGCGCCGGGCCAGCCAGATCCGCCGGATCCGCGGGATCCGCGGGATCCGCAGCATGACCGGCATCCTCAACTCCGGCATCACGCTGGTCCTCTTCCTGGCCATCCTGGTCGGGCTCGTCGTGGCTCACGAGTTCGGCCACTTCCTCGTCGCTCGTCTCAGCGGCGTGCGCGTGCACGAGTTCGGGATCGGGTTCCCGCCGAGGGCCGCGCGCCTGGGCAGCGACGGCGAGACCGAGTACACGCTCAACTGGCTGCCGATCGGCGGGTTCGTGCGGCTGGAGGGCGAGGACGGCGGCAGCGACGATCCGCGCAGCTTCGGACGGAAGTCCCTGGGGGTGCGCGTCGTCATCCTGCTCGCGGGCGTCGTGATGAACATCGTGCTTGCGTTCGTCATCTTCACGGTCATCGCGGCCGCGCTGGAACCCAACGCCGACGCGCAGGTCGACTCGGTCACGGCGGGCTCGCCCGCGGCGTCGATCGGCCTGCAGGCGGGTGACGTGATCACCGCGGTCGACGGCCACACGTTCCCGTACTTCGACGGGGCGGCACCGACGTCCTATACGCTGGCGCACGCGGGCGACCGCGTCACGCTCACCGTGCGCCACGCGAACGGGGTCTCGCAGCAGCTTCCCGTCACCCTGCAGGACCAGGCGGCGGTCGATGCGGGCCGTGGGGCCCTCGGGATCACCGCGCGAATCGTGCCGGGCGCCATCGTGCAGCGCTCGCTGGTGGCCGCCGTGCAGCTCGGGGCCGATCGCACGGTGCAGGCATGCGGCCTCATCGTGGGAGCGCTCGGGCAGCTGGTCACCTCCATCGCGAACAACCCGGGCGCCGCGCCGCCGGTGAGCGGTCCCATCGGAATCGCCGAGGCCGTCGGAACGGTCCGCACGCAGGCGCCACCGGTCGTGCTGCTCTGGCTGATCGCGCTGCTCTCGGCGAATCTCGCCGTCGTCAACGTCCTGCCCTTCCCGCCGCTCGACGGTGGCCGGATCGTGGTGGCGGTCCTGCAGTCGGCCACCCGGAACCGGATCAGCACCAGCCTGGAGCGCGCCACGTACTTCGTGGGCTTCATGCTCCTCTTCGGCTTTCTCATCTGGGTCAGCTATTTCGACATCGTCAGGGGCGGCGTGGGCTCGTGAGCCGTCGCGCGACGCCGACGGTCATGGTCGGCGGGGTGCCGGTCGGGTCGCGCTGGCCGGTCGTCGTCCAGTCGATGACCAACACCGACACGGCAGACGCGGACGCGACCGCCCTCCAGGTCGCCTCGCTCGCCCATGCCGGGAGCGAGCTCGTGCGCGTCACGGTGAACAACGACGGCGCGGCGGCGGCCGTCCCGGAGATGGTCCGGAAGGTCCGCGGCCTGGGCATCGGCGTCCCGATCATCGGCGACTTCCATTACAACGGCCACCAGCTGCTGGTCGAGTACCCGGAGATGGCGAAGGCTCTCGACAAGTACCGCATCAACCCCGGCAACGTGGATCACGCGACCACCACGACGAGCGCTTCACGACCATCGTCCGGGTCGCCATCGAGAACGGGAAGCCCGTGCGGATCGGCGTCAACTGGGGTTCGCTCGACCAGGCGCTGCTGACCGACCTGATGGACGCCAACGCGAGCCTGCCCGAGCCCGCTCCCGCGCGCGACGTGATGATCGAGGCGATGGTGCAGTCGGCCCTGCGCTCGGCCGAACTGGCAGAGTCGACGGGCCTGGCGCATGACGGCATCATCCTGTCGGCCAAGGTGTCCGGCGTCGCCGACCTGGTCGAGGTCTACCGCCGCCTCGCGGCCCGCTGCGACTATCCGCTCCACCTGGGGCTGACCGAGGCGGGCATGGGGACGAAGGGCGTCGTGGCATCCACGGCCGGCCTCTCGATCCTCCTCCACGAGGGGATCGGCGACACCATCCGGGTCTCGATCACGCCCGAGCCGGGTGCCGACCGCGCGGAGGAGGTGCGGATCGCGCAGCAGGTGCTCCAGTCGCTCGGCCTGCGCCAGTTCCTGCCCCAGGTCTCGGCATGTCCCGGGTGCGGGCGGACCACGAGCGTGTTCTTCCAGGAGCTCGCCCAGCAGGTGCAGGGCTACCTCGCCGAATCCATGCCCGGCTGGCGCGAGCGGTACCCGGGCGTCGAGGGTATGCGCGTCGCGGTGATGGGCTGCGTGGTGAACGGCCCCGGCGAGTCGAAGCACGCCGACATCGGCATTTCCCTGCCCGGCACGTTCGAGGAGCCGGTGGCGCCGGTCTACGTGGACGGCAGGCTGTCGACCACGCTCCGCGGCGACGGCATCGTCGACGAGTTCAAGGCGATCCTCGACACGTACGTGGAGCGGCGCTACGGACGGCGCGAGGAGCCGGTCGCGGCGGGGTAGGTCCCGCGGTCAGCCCGGGCTCGACGCCGGGCGGGCCCGTCGCGTCCCGAGGTCTCGAGCAGCCACCCGTGGTGTACGAACCGCGCCGCCCCTGTGCCGCCGGGCAGGCATACCGGGCCTGATACGCGACCCGCGCCGCCCCCTGTGCCGCCGGGCAGGCATCCCCGGCCTGATACGCGACCCGCGCCGCCCCTGTGCCGCCGGGCAGGCATCCCCAGCCTGATACGCGACCGCAGCACGGACCGGATCCGGCCCGCCTCCCGGTGCGGCGCCCGTAGGACGGCGCCCGCCGGTGCGGCACCCATGGCGGGCGGCGCGCCGACAGCCTCCGGCGGCCTCCACTCGCCGGACTCCAGGGATGGGCAGTGGTGAGGCCGGACGTCCATGTAGCAGGCTCCCGGCGCCTGCGCAGCAGCAGCGCCGGAGGCGCCCGGGGCGACGGTGACCCGCAGTCGCGGGCGACGGTCCCGGTTGCTCGTCGCCGTCGGCCGCCGCGGCCGCGCGCTACCATAGGCGCCCGAGGAGGGCCGCTCGCGTCGCTCGATCCGAGCGCCGCACGACCGCGCCCATCCGCCCATGCCGGCATCACTGCAGGAGGTTCCGTGGCCAGGGAGGGTTTCGTCACCGCGATCACGCGCCAGTCGGACGACTTCCCGGCCTGGTACAACGACGTCGTCCTGAAGGCCGAGCTGGCCTCGTACTCGCCCGTGCGCGGATGCATGGTGATCCGCCCCTACGGCTATGCGATCTGGGAGTCGATGCGGGACGAGCTGGACCGCCACATCAAGGCGACCGGCCACAGCAACGTCTACTTCCCGCTGTTCGTGCCGCGCTCGCTCCTGGAGAAGGAGGCCGAGCACGTCGAGGGCTTCAACCCGCAGGTCGCGTGGGTGACGCACGCCGGCGGCAAGGAGCTCGACGAGTGGCTCGCCATCCGCCCCACCAGCGAGGCGATCATCGCCGAGACGATCAAGGACTGGATCCAGTCCTATCGTGACCTGCCGCTGCTCATGAACCTGTGGAACAACGTCGTGCGCTGGGAGCTGCGCACGCGGCTGTTCCTGCGCACCACCGAGTTCCTCTGGCAGGAGGCGCACACGTTCCACGCCACCGAGCAGGAGGCTCGCGAGGAGGTGGACCTGGGCCTCGAGGTCTACCGCAAGGTCTCCGAGGAGTGGCTGGCGATCCCCGTGATCCCGGGCCGCAAGAGCGAGGGCGAGAAGTTCCCCGGCGCCGTCTACACCTACTCGATCGAAGCCATGATGCGCGACCGGAAGGCCCTCCAGGCCGGCACGAGCCACTTCCTCGGCTCGAACTTCGCGAAGGCCGCCGGGATCACGTTCCTCGACCGCGACAACCAGCGGCGCCATCCATTCGGGACGTCGTGGGGGTTCAGCACCCGCATGGTGGGCGCGACGATCATGGCCCACGGCGACGACGGCGGACTGGTCCTGCCGCCGAAGGTGGCGCCGGTGCAGGTCGTGGTGGTCCCGATCTTCCGCTCCGAGGCCGACCGGTCTGCGGTGGCCGACGCGATCGAGCGCTTCGAGCTGGCGCTCCGTTCGACCCCCGAGGGGCGCGAGGTCCGCCTCCAGGTGGACTGGCGCGAGGAGTCCCCGGGCTTCAAGTACAACCACTGGGAGCTGCGCGGCGTGCCGTTCCGGATCGAGGTCGGACCGCGCGACGTCGCGGCAGGGCAGGGGATGCTGGTGCGGCGCGTGGATCGGTCCAAGGAAGCGGTACCACTCGACCGGCTGGCCGCGGAACTGCCGCTCCGCCTGAGCGGGTACCAGCAGGAGCTGTTCCGGCGGGCGCTCGATTTCCGGGAGGCGAACACGCACCACGTGGACGACTACGCGTCGTTCAAGCGCGTCAACGAGGAGCAGGGCGGGTTCATCTGGGCCCACTGGTGTGGCTCGGCCGAGTGCGAGGCGCAGGTGAACCAGGAAACCGGAGCTACCATCCGGAACATCCCATTCGACGCTCCGGCGGACTCCGGGCCCTGCATCGTGGACGGGCGGCCGTCCGACCGCCGGGTCGTCTTCGCCCGGGCGTACTGATCGCCACGAGCGCCGCGCCCCGGGCAGGGGCGCCGACGGCACCAGCGTCGTTCGGCTCGCCCGAGCTGCGCGCGCTCACCATCGGTCTCGCGCTGACCGTCACGCTCGTCGCGCTGGAGGCGCTGGCGATCGCCACCGTCATGCCGGTCGTCGCCTCGGACCTGGGCGGCCTCTCGCTCTACGGGTGGGTCTTCAGCGCGTTCTTCCTGGGCGACCTGGTCGGGATCGTCGCCGCGGGGCAGCAGGCCGACACGCACGGGCTCGTGCGCCCGTACCTGATGGGGCTCGGGCTGTTCGCCGCCGGGCTGGCCCTCGGAGGCCTGGCGCCCTCGATGCCGGTGCTCGTCATCGCGCGCGGCGTGCAGGGGATCGGGGCCGGCGCCATCCCCGCCGTCGCATACGTCAGCATCGCCCGGCAGTACCCGCCGGGGCTTCGGCCACGGATGTTCGCGATCCTGTCGACCGCGTGGGTCGTTCCCGGCATCGCCGGGCCTGCCCTGGCCGGCCTCGTCGCGGCCCAGATGTCGTGGCGTGCTGTCTTCCTCGGGCTGCTGCCCTTCGTTGTCGTTGCGGCCGTGCTGACGGTCCCGTCGCTCGGTCGCGTCGTGCGTGCGGCCGCCACGGTGCCGGCGGGATCGGATGACACGGACTCGCCGCGCACGAGCGGCGCGGATTCAGCCCGTACGGATGGCACGAACCATCCCGGCATCCAACCGCCGGACCTCGCGGGGACCGCTCCGGTCCGCCCCTCCGCCGATCGCTCCTCCGGGGGCGCGGCGAGGCTGATCGACGCCGTTCGCGTGGCCGTTGGTGCGGGCCTCGTCCTGGGGGCGCTCGATTCGCACCAGCCCGTGCCGCTCCTCGCACTGGGTGGAGTCGGGTCGGCCGTCGCGCTGCCGTCGCTCCGTCGCCTGCTCCCCGAGGGTGCGCTCCGGGGACGCACGGGACTGCCGGCCACGGTGCTGCTCCGTGGGGTCCTGACGTTCGGGTTCACCGGCGCCGAGGCGTTCGTGCCGCTGATGCTCGTGTCGCTCCGCGGCATGTCGACGGCGCAGGCCGGCCTCTCGCTCACGGCGGCCACGCTGACCTGGACGGTGGGATCGTGGGTGCAGGCCAGGCGAATCGCGTCGTGGGGAGCGCGGCGCCTCATCCGGCTGGGACTCGCGTTCGTGGTCTGCGGGATCGGGCTGATCGCCGTCGCGACCGGACCCGGCGTACCCGTCTGGATCGGCGTGGGGGCGTGGGGGGTCGCCGGCCTGGGGATGGGCCTGTCCTATGCGGCCATCACGCTGCTCGTGCTGCACCAGGCTCCCCGGGACCGGCAGGGGGAGGCCACGGCGGGCCTGCAGCTGTCGGACGTGCTTGGCACGGCGCTTGGTGCCGGCGTTGGCGGGGTGATCCTCGCGCTCGCGCCGTCGATCGGGTGGGACGAGCGGGGTGCGCTGCTCCTGACGTTCGCCATCGCGACCGCAGCGGTCGTCGCGGGCCTTGCCCTGACGTCGCGGCTCGGCACGGAGGCGGGGCCGGGGCGCGCGGGCGGGCCGGAGCGCCGACCCGCGTAGGTCCGGGGCCATCTCGCGGGTGCCGTATCGGCCGGAGGTGCCACGGCAGGACCGTCGGCGCGGCGTCCTCCGCAGGCCTCCGGGACCGCCGGAGCCGGGTGATATACTTCCTCGGACTGATCGCTGGCCGCCGCTCTGACGTGGGTGACCCCCACGTCTTCTTGTGAGTGGCGGTCGGCACGAGACGAGAGGAGGCGCACCGTGAGCCGTGATTTCATCGGCGCCCTCCTGCAGCTGAATGCCGAGAAGGGCGTTCCGCGCGAGCAGCTCGTCAAGACCGTCGAGGAGGCGATCCAGGCGGCGTACCGCCGGGTCGCTCCGGGCAACGAGAACGTCTACGTGGAGATCGACCCCGAAACGGGCCGGATCCGCGTCTACCGCGCGATGATCGCCGTCGAGGAGGTCGAGGATCCCCTCACGGAGTTCACGCTCGACGAGGCGCGGGCCGTCAAGCCGAACGCGCACCCGGGTGACATCCTGGAGACCGAGGAGCTGGACGCCGCGAGCTTCGGGCGGATCCATGCCCAGACGGCCAAGCAGCTCGTGCTCCAGCGGCTGCGGGAGGCCGAACGCGAGGTCGTGTTCGGGCAGTACGCCCAGCGCGAGGCGGAGATCATCACCGGGACCGTGAACCGCGTCGAGCCGCGCGGAATCATCCTGGACATGGGCAAGGGGGTCGAGGCGGTGCTCGCCACGACCGAGCAGTCGCCCACCGAGAGCTACCGGATCGGGCAGCACGTCAAGGCGTACGTGCTCGAGGTGCGCCGGACCACCAAGGGCCCGCAGGTGTACGTGAGCCGGACGCACAAGGGGTTCCTTCGCCGGCTGTTCGAGCTCGAGGTCCCGGAGATCCACAACGGCACGGTCGAGATCAAGGCCATCGCCCGCGAGGCAGGCAGCCGCTCGAAGGCCGCCGTGGCGAGCCGCCAGGAGGGCCTCGACCCGGTCGGCGCGACGGTCGGCCAGCGGGGTGGTCGCGTCCAGGCGGTCGTGGCCGAGCTGAACGGCGAGAAGATCGACGTGATCCCGTGGGCCGAGGACCCCGCCCAGTTCGTGGCGAATGCGCTGAGCCCTGCGCAGGTCGTGGGCGTGTCCATCGACGAGGCGGCGCGGATCGCGACGGTCACCGTTCCCGAACGCATGCTGTCGCTCGCGATCGGGCGCGAGGGCCAGAACGCGAGGCTCGCCGCGAAGCTCACGGGGTGGCGCATCGACATCCGGAGCGACCAGCCTCGACCCGACGAGATCGACCGGCCCGACGCGGCCGTGCTGACGCAGTCCCCGGAGGCCGGGACGGCGGACGCCGGCGGGCGGGACACGGACGAGACTGCCGGCGTGACCGGGACTGCCGGCGTGGCAGGACTGCCGGCCGAGCCGGCCGCCGGGGCCGACACGGTGGCTTCGCCCGATCCCGGCGTCCAGCCTGCCGTGGAGCAGCCGGCACGAGGTCGTGGTCAAACGGCCGTCCCGTCGCCGGGCCCGCGTCGTGCCGGACGAGCAGATCGAGCCGGCCCCGGAAACCGCCGAGGGGGTGGCCCCGTAGGCGCCCCCGCGCCGCGCCAGCGGCGCCTGCCCGCCCGGACGTGCGTCGCGTGCCGCTCGGAGCACGCGAAGCGCGACCTCGTGCGCGTGGTGCGCACGCCGGCCGGAAGCGTCGAGATCGACCCCACCGGACGGCTTCCCGGTCGTGGCGCGTACGTGTGCGCCACGGGCACCTGCGCGGTGGCCGCCGTCCGTCGCCACGCGCTCGAACGGGCGCTCGGCGTGCCCATTCCCGAATCCCTGCGCGACCGGCTGTCCGCCGGCTCGCTCGACTGACCAAGGAGGCACCCGTGGCACGAAGCCGCAGTGGAACCCGCGGTCGCCGCGGACCCCGAAAGCCCCCGCGCCGTCCGGATCAGGTGACCGGATCGGGCGTCCAGGTCCTGGAGCCCAGCGAGCGCGGCGCCATCGAGATTCCGGCGACGGTCTCCGTCCAGGAGCTCGCCGGGCTCCTCCGCGTGAACCCGGCCGACGTCATCCGGGAGCTGATCAAGAGCGGGATCTTCGCGACGATCAACCAGACGATCGACCGCGACACGGCCAGCCTGGTCGCCGAGGAGCTCGGCTACGAGGTGGCGGAGGCCACCGCGACGCCCAGCCTCCCCGAAGAGGCCGCCGGCGAGGCGCCTCCCGCCGCGGCCACGAAGGAGCAGCTCTGGGAGGAGGAGGACCCCTCCAAGCTGGTGCCGCGCGCCCCGATCGTGACCGTCATGGGGCACGTCGACCACGGCAAGACCAGCCTGCTCGACGCCATCCGCGCGACCACCGTCGCGGCCGGCGAACGCGGCGGGATCACGCAGCACATCGGCGCCAGCGAGGCCGTCAAGGACGGCAAGCGGATCGTGTTCCTCGACACACCGGGGCACGAGGCGTTCACCGCCATGCGGGCTCGCGGCGCGAAGGTGACCGACATCGCGATCCTCGTCGTGGCCGCGGACGACGGCGTGATGCCCCAGACCGTCGAGGCCATCGACCACGCCCGGGCCGCCCGCGTCCCGATCATCGTGGCGCTCAACAAGATCGACAAGCCGGATGCGAACCCGGACCGCGTCAAGACCGAACTGTCCGAGCACGGCGTGCTCGTCGAGGAGTACGGCGGCGAGACGCCGCTCGTCCCCGTGAGCGCGAAGCAGCGCACGGGCATCGACGAGCTGCTCGAGATGATCCTGCTGGTCGCGGACCTCCAGGAGCTCAAGGCCAACCCGAAGCGGGCGGCCATCGGCACGGTCGTCGAGGCGGAGCTCGACAAGGGCCGTGGCCCGGTCGCGACCGTGCTCATCCAGACCGGCACGCTGAAGATCGGCGACACGGTCGTCGTCGGATCGACCTTCGGCCGCGTCCGGGCGATGGAGAACAGCGCCGGGACGCGCGTCACGAAGGCCGGGCCCTCGTCCGCGGTCGTGCTGCTCGGGCTGGCCGACGTGCCGGCCGCGGGCGACACGATGCAGGTCGTCGTCGACGAGCGTGCCGCACGCGCGATCGTCGACCGGCGGCGCGTGCAGGCCGGACCGTCCGCCGAGGGCGGCGCCAGGGCGACGCTCGAGGACCTGTACCGGCAGATCCAGGCCGGCCAGACCCGTGAGCTGCGGATCGTGATCAAGGCAGACGTGCAGGGCTCGCTCGGGGCCATCACGCACGCGCTGGACCAGGTGTCCACCGACGAAGTCCGGATCAACGTGATCCACGAGGGCACGGGCGACATCACCGACAACGACATCCTGCTGGCGTCGGCGTCGGACGCGATCGTGGTGGGCTTCAACACGAAGCTCGACCCCCAGGCGCGCCGGACGTCCGAGGCCGAAGGCGTCGACGTGCGCCTCTACGACATCATCTACAAGCTGACCGACGACATCGAGGCCGCGCTCAAGGGCATGCTCGAGCCGGAGATCGTGGAAGTCGTGGAGGGCCGCGCAGAGGTCCGCCAGGTCTTCAAGGTCGGACGGGGCGGGCAGGTCATCGCCGGCTGCTACGTCACGGACGGCCGGATCGTCCGGGGCGGAGCGCGGGTGTACCGCAGCGGTCGCGTGGCGGCCACCGACAGGATCGAGTCCCTGCGGCGCTTCCGCGACGACGTGCGCGAAGTGGCGGCCGGCTTCGAATGCGGCATCGGGCTGGCGGGTCACCACGACCTCCAGGAGGGTGACGTCATCGAGTGCTTCACCCAGCAGACGATCTCGCGGGCGACGAGCGCCTGACCGGCGCTCCGTCGGACCGGCATCGCGAAGGGGACACCATGACCGAGCGCACGGCTCGCGTCGACCAGCTGCTGCAGGAGGAGATCAGCCGAATCGTCGCCCGCGAGGTGCAGGATCCGCGCATCGGGTTCGCCACCGTGACGCGCGTGGAGACGTCCCCGGACCTCCGGCACGCGAAGGTCTGGGTGTCGATCATCGGCCAGCCGGACGAGCGGAAGACCACGTTCCGGGCGCTCGCCCGGGCCATGCCGTTCGTGCGCCACGAGTTGGGCGTGCTGCGGCTCCGCAGGATCCCCGAGCTCCACCTCGAGCTGGACGACAGCGTCCAGCGGGGCGCGCGCGTGCTGCAGATCCTCGACGACATCGTCGGCGGGCCGCGAGCCGAACCCGCCGGAACCCGGCGAGACCCTGCCCACGCCGGGCCCCACCCACCTCGACGAGCCGGTCGTCGGGACACCTGCCCCGGCCACAGGCACGAAGCCGGCCCGGCGGCGGCCCTTCACCCCTCGATCGTCCGGTCCCCGGGCGGCCCGGAGGGCAGGCAGGCGATGACGGAGTCGTCGCTCACCCGGGCCGATCTGCACGGCGTCCCGGCGGCCGTCGAATCCCGGCTGCGGATGGCGCGCCGGGTGCTCACGATCTGCCACGAGAACCCCGAGGCCGATGCCCTGGGATCGGCGCTCGCGCTGGCCCTCGCGCTCGAGTCGCTCGGGACCCTGGCCACGCCCGTGTGCGCCGACGTGGTCCCCGAGCTCTACGCCTTCATGCCCGCCATCGATCGGTTCCGCACGGCGCCGGACCCGGCGGTCGACTACGACCTGATCGTCGTGCTCGATTGCGGCGACCTGGCACGCGTGGGGCCGGTCCTGCAGACGCACGCGGAGCTGTTCGGGCGCGTGCCCATCGTGAACATCGACCACCACAAGTCCAACCCGCGCTTCGGCACGGTGAACTGGGTCGATCCGCAGGCCGCGGCCACGTGCGAGATGGTGACGCTGCTCCTCGAGCACATGGGCGTGCCGCTCGACACGGCCGGGCGCGCGGTGGCGGACAGCCTGATGGCCGGCGTTGTCATGGACACGGCGACGTTCCAGCACCCCAACGTGACGCCACGAACCCTTCGCGTCGGCGCGTCGCTCGTGGCGGCCGGCGCCGGGCTGTCGGCCACGTCGCGGCTGCTCTACCGCACCAAGCCCGACGCGCAGCTCCGGCTGTTCGGGCGCGTGCTGGCCCGGCTCGAGTCGGACGTGGACGGCCGGCTGGTCTGGTCCTCGCTGACGCTCGACGACCTCGCCGCGACGGGCGGCGTGCCGGCCTTCTCGGAGGGAATCATCGACCTGCTCGGGCAGGCCAAGGCGGGCGAGATCGCGCTGCTCTTCAAGGAGCAGGCGGACGAGACGCAGGGTCAGCATCCGCACCCGTGATGGGGGCCCGGACGCGACGGTCCTCGCGGCCCGCTGGGGCGGCGGCGGCCACGCGCGCGCGTCGGGTGCGACCGTGCCGCGTCCGCTGGCGACCGCGATTCCCGAGGTGCTCGCGGCGGCGCGGCAGATGCTCGAGCCAGCGGAGGCCCGGGCGTGACGGACGGCGGGGATGTGGACGGCACGGCCAGGGACGTCACGGCCGGCGAGGTGGCCGCGGGCGCGACCGGCGCAGATCGACGGCGGGCCACGATCCGGTGCAGCCGGCCCTGAGCCCCGGCGGGCCGGAATCGCCGGCAGGGCGGCCCCACCGCCCGCGCGACCGCGGTCCGAGGCGTGACCGCGCCCGCTCCGGCACCTTGGTGGGGATCACGCCCCCGGCGTTCTCGTGGTCGCGAAGCCGGCCGGGCCCACCTCGCACGACGTCGTCGCACTCGTCCGCCGGCTCTCCGGCGCCAGGCGGGTCGGGCACGGCGGGACGCTCGACCCCTTCGCATCGGGCGTGCTCCCGGTGTTCCTGGGCAGCGCCACCCGGATGGCGGAATACCACCTGCACGACGCGAAGGCGTACCGCGCCGTCGCCTGTTTCGGGGCCGTCTCGACGACCGACGACATCCAGGGCGAGCTCACCCGCTCGGACGGCCCGATGCCCACGCGACAGGCCGTCGAGGAGGCGCTGCGCCGCCTTCCGCGGGCACATCGTGCAGCGCCCGCCCGACTATTCGGCGGTGAAGATCGCCGGACGCCGGGCCTACGAGCTCGCGCGCCGAGGCGAGCGCCCCGAGCTGCGCGATCGCGAGGTCGACGTCCACGAGCTGCAGGTGACGAGCTGGGACGAGTCCGCGTCGGCGCCGTGCGCCACGATCGAGATCCGGTGCTCCGCCGGCACGTACGTGCGCTCGCTTGCCCGGGACCTCGGCGAGCGGCTGGGATGCGGCGCGTACCTGGCGGCGCTGACACGCACGGCCAGCGGGCCGTTCCGGATCGAGGACGCCGTCGATCTCGACGAGGTCCGCAGGCTTCTCGCCGATGGCCAGATCGGCCGTCGCCTGCTTCCGCCCGATGCAGGGCTCGACGCGTATCCGGAGGTCGTGCTCGCGCCGTCGGACCTCGAGGCGATCGCCCGCGGCCAGGTCGTGCGGCTGCCCGATCCCGAGATCACGCCGGGGCCCGACGGACTCGTGCGGGTCGTCGCGCGCGGCCGGGGGGTCGTCGCGATGGCGCACGTCCGCGACGGACGCCTGCACCCCGACAAGGTGCTGTCCGGCATCCTCGTCTGAGCCGGGGGAGGGGATGCAGGTCCACGCCGACATCGAGGGGCTGCCCGCGGGCGTCCGCCTCGCGGCGACGATCGGCGTGTTCGACGGCATGCACCGCGGCCACATGCGGCTCATCGGCGAGCTGGTGCGCGTCGGCACGCCGCTGGCACGCGGAGCCGACGGTGATCACCTTCGAGCCACACCCGGACGCCGTGCTGCGCGGAGCGCCGCCGCCGCTCCTGTGCGATCCGGCCGAGCGGCTGGCGTGGCTGGAGGAGGCCGGCGTGACGCAGGCCGTGCTGCAACGGTTCGACGGCGCCTTCGCGTCCCAGACGCCGGACGAGTTCCTCGGCCGGCTGCGTGCCGGGCGCGAGCTCGCGGGCCTGGTGATGAGCCCCGAGTCGGCGATCGGACGGGACCGGGCCGGGACCCCCGAGCGGCTGCGCGAGATCGGGAGTCGCGAGGGGTTCGCCGTGGACGTCATCGAGCCCGCGATCGCGTCCGGGGCCGCCATCTCCGCGAGCCGGATCCGCGACGCGCTGGCGAAGGGCCGGGTGCCCGACGGCGCGCCGGATGCTCGGCCGCGACCCCGCCGTGGTCGGGACGGTCGTGCGCGGTGACGGCCGCGGCCGGCTGCTGGGCTTTCCGACCGCCAACCTCGCGTTCCGCGATCGGGTCGCGCTGCCGTCCGACGGCATCTACGCGGTGGAGGCCGGGTGGGGCGGCCCCGATCCGCTGCATCCCGCGCGCAGGGCCGGCGGCGTGGCGTCGCTCGGCGTCCGCCCGACGTTCGAGCCGGGCAGCCGGGTGCTGGAGGCGTACCTGTTCGACGTGGCGGAGGACCTGTACGGCGAGCGGCTTCGCGTGGCGTTCGTCCGCCGGCAGCGGGCGGACGGAGGTTCGCGTCGGGTCCGCGTCATCGCCCAGATGGAGCGCGACGCGTCCGGCCGCGCGATCCTCGGCGGCCGGGCGGCGCCGGCGGGCTCGCTGCGGGCCCCCGGCCGGGCGCGTGCGGTGGATCGTCGCGCCTCGCGAGCCGGCGGACCGGCGATCCTGCGGCTGCGAGCCCGGCGGCGCGATCCGTCCGGCGCGAGGCGGGCCCCTGACACCGCGCGCGGCCGGCCCCGGGCAGGCATTTGCCGCATCGCCGGTCCTGCTACACTCCGCGGGTTGACAGTTGTGAATGAAGGTTCGGAGGACCGAGTGCCGCTCGCGCGGGAAACAAAGGAAAGCTCATCGCGCGGGTACGCCACCAATGAGGCGACACCGGCTCGCCGGAGGTCCAGATCGCGCTGCTGACGGAGCGGATCAAGGGATCTGACCGAGCACCTGGCGCTTCCCGAAGGACAATCACTCGCGGCGCGGCCTCCTCAAGCTCGTTGGTCAGCGGCGCCGGCTCCTCGCGTACCTCGTGCGCAAGGACAACGCCCGGTACCGCGCCGTCATCGCACGGCTCGGACTCCGCCGCTAGGCGAGCTCGCACCGCGCGCCCGGGCACGCGGCCCTGGGCGTTCGCCGATGCGCCGGCGGGCGCGTCCAGCGCGCGGTCCGTCCTCCGGCACGAGGAGGACTGATGGCAGTCACACGTCTCACCGCCGAGTTCGGTGGTCGCACGCTGACGATCGAGACCGGCAAGCTCGCCCGCCTCGCCGGCGGCTCCGTCACCGTCCGCTACGGTGACACCGTCGTCCTGGGACGGCGAACCGGTCCGAGCCGCGGCCCGGGCTCGACTTCTTCCCGCTCACGGTCGACTTCGAGGAGCGGATGTACGCCGCCGGGCAAGATCCCGGGCGGCTTCATCAAGCGCGAGTCGCGCCCGTCGGAGGCGGCGATCCTCGCCGCCCGCCTGACGGACCGGCCGATCCGGCCGCTCTTCCCCGAGGGCTACAAGGACGACGTCCAGGTCGTGCTCACGGTCCTCTCGACGGACCAGGAGAACGACCCGGACATCCTCGGCACGATCGCCGCGTCCGCCGCGCTCACGATCAGCGAGATCCCGTTCCTGGGCCCGATCGCCGCCGTCCGCGTCGGGCGCATCGACGGCGAGTTCGTCCTCAACCCCACGATCGCGCAGCTCGAGGAGTCGGAGATCGACCTGGTCGTCTCCGGCACGCGCGACGCGATCATGATGGTCGAGGCGGGGCGAAGATCGTGTCCGAGGACGTCATGGCCGAGGCGATCATGTTCGGCCACCGGTCGCTCGCGCCCATCCTCGACCTGCAGGACCAGCTCCGCGAGCAGGTCGGCAAGCCCAAGCGCATGCCGTACCTCGAGCCCGGCACCGACTCGCGTCCTCGACTTCGTCGACGCCGTCGCAGGCGACACGGCCTTCGTCGTCGTCGACGTCGAGACGACCGGCCGCGACGCGCAAGCTCGGCGGACTCGTCGAGATCGGCGCGGTCAGGGTCAAGGGCGGCGAGATCGACGACCGCTGGTCCACGCTCGTGAACCCCGGCCGTCGATCGTCGGCAAGCAGCTCCACGGGATCACCGACGCCGACGTCGCAGGGCGCGCCCAGCGCCGCCGAGGCGGTCGCGACAGTTCCTCGACGTTCGCCGGCGACGCGCATGCTCGTCGGCCACAACGTCGGCTTCGACCTCGGGCTTCCTCGAGGCGGCGCTGGCGACGGGGCCACGCTTCGAGCAGGGCGCTACCTCGACACGCTCGTCCTCGCCCGCGAGGCATACCCGGACCAGGACGTCTACAAGCTCGCCGACCTGGCGCGCTTCTTCGGCTCGCGTCGAGCCCGACCACCGTGCGCTGCCCGACGCCGAGGCGACCGCCGCAGCTGCTGATCGCATCTGCGGCAGCGATCTGCCCGGCCGCATCGACGCGTTCAAGGACGCGGTCGCCGAGTCCATCCGGATGCGGGCGAACGGGGGCGACCCGGACGAGGCGCGATGCGGCGCTCGAGCGGCGAGGCGCGCAGCCGCGCGCTTCTCGAAGAGCCTGGCCACGCTGCTCCACAAGAAGACCGTGCGCGCAGCTCGTCCTCGACGAGGGCATCCGCATGGACGGCCGCGGGCTCGACGACGATCCGGCCGATCACCGTCGAGGTCGGGCTGCTGCCGCGGGCCCACGGCTCGGCGCTGTTCACGCGCGGCCAGACCCAGGCGCTCACGGTCGCCACGCTCGGGCCGTCGTCGGACGTCCAGCGCATCGACACGATCAGCCCGGAGGAGTCCAAGCGCTACCTCCACCACTACAACATGCCGCCCTACAGCACGGGCGAGAACAAGCCGATGCGCGGTCCCGGCCGGCGCGAGATCGGCCACGGCGCGCTCGCCGAGCGGGCGCTGCTGCCGGTCCTGCCCAGCCAGCCGAGGAGTTCCCGTACGTCATCCGGCTCGTGTCAGCGAGTGCGTGACCTCGAACGGCTCGACGTCGATGGCCTCGACATGTGGCTCGACGCTCGCGCTGATGGACGCCGGCGTGCCGATCAAGGCGCCGGTCGCCGGCGCCGCGATGGGCCTGGTCACCGGCGAGGACGGCCGGTTCGCGGTGCTCACCGACATCCTGGGCAAGGAGGATGCCTTCGGCGACATGGACTTCAAGGTCACCGGCACGCGGACGGCATCACCGCCCTGCAGATGGACATCAAGGTCAAGGGCATCAACGAGGAGATCATCCGCGACGGCCTCGAGAAGGCCCGCGTCGCGCGCCTGTTCATCCTCGACAAGATGCTCGCAGGTCATCCCGCAGCCCGCGGACCGAGATGAGCGACTACGCGCCGCGCATCATCACGATCAAGATCAACCCCGAGAAGATCCGCGACATCATCGGCAAGGGTGGCCAGATGATCCGCAAGATCCAGGAGGACACGGGCGCCGAGATCAACGTCGAGGACGACGGCACGGTCGAGATCGCCGCGGTCAACGGCGAGAACCTGCGCCGGGCGATCCAGACGATCGAGGGCCTGACCCGCGAGGTCGAGGTCGGCGGGATCTACCTGGGCAAGGTTGCGACTGGATGCG
>CAVZXW010000002.1:0-37609 GCA_963779375.1 uncultured Chloroflexia bacterium
ACCTGTACGCCACGATCGGCGAGCACGGCGAGGGGCGCGAGCAGCCCGACGTGCTCAGGCTCGTCGTGACGACCTCGTCGCCCGGCCGCCAGTCGATGCTCCAGGCGGCGACGTTGAGGCCGTCGGTCGTGGACCGCGTCAGCGCAACGGATTCCGGCGATGCGTGGAGCACGGCCGCCACCACCGCGCGGCATTCCGCGATGCGCCCCACGAGGTCCTCGTACGCGTCCTGGCCGCCGCGGCCGTACCGCAGCTCGTAGTCCAGCAGCTGGCGGATGGCCTCGTCCGAGACCGACGGGATGGGCCCCGACGTGCCACTGTTCAGGTAGATCGAGGACTCCAGGGCCGGGAAGCTGCGCCCGCGCCTGCTCGACCCTCGCCTGTTCCTCGGGGCCCGGCCGGTCCATCGCCCGGTATGATACCGGCCATGCCGCCAGCCTTCGTCCGGCCGGAGCTTGCTCGCCTCCGTCGACTGGGTCGCGGAGCACATCCCGCGCGCGTCGGTGCGCGTGCTGGATTGCCGCTGGCGGCCCGACGCGACCGCTCACCGGCTCTTCGCCGACGCGCACATCCCCGGCGCCGTGTTCCTCGACTGGATGAACGACCTGGTCGACCCGGAGGACCCCACGCCGCTCCAGCTGGCGGGACCCGAGCGGTTCGCCGCCGCCATGTCGCGCGCCGGCGTCGGCGACGGAACCTCGGTCGTCTGCTACGACGACACCGGATCGCTGTACGCCAGCCGCGTGTGGTGGAGCCTGCAGACGTACGGCTGCGCATCGGCACGCGTCCTTGACGGGGCTGGCCCGCCTGGGTCGGGAGCGGCCGTCCCTCGACCACGGCCCAGCTCGCGCCCGAGCCGGTCACGTTCACGCCCCGCCTGGATCCGCGGCGCCGCCTGTCGACGTCGGACATGCGCGGGCTCGTCGGGTCGAGTGACGTGGACCTGGTGGATGCGCGCGGCCGGCCGATTTCGCGGGCCAGCAGGGGGATACCGCCCGGCTCGGACGCCTGCCCGCCTCGGTCAACGTACCTGCCGCGGTCGTCACCGCGGAGGATGGCCAGCACTTCCTTCAGCCCGACGTGCTCGCGGCCATCTTCGCCCGCGCCGGGCTGTCCCGCGGCCGGCGTGTGATCGTCTACGACGCGACCGGGATCGGTGCGAGCAAGGTCGCGCTCGCGCTCGCGCTCGTCGGCTACGCGGATGTCGCCGTCTACGACGCGGGCTGGGCGGAATGGGGGCCGCGCATGGACCTGCCGCTCAACCGCTGACGCGCGCCGCGAGCCTGCGGGTCAGTCGCCTGCGGGTGAGTCGCCTGCGGCAGAGTCGCCCGCGCCCGACGCACCGTACGGCGCCAGGATCTGCGATCGCTCGTGGTTGAACGCGAGCATGGACACCTGGGTCCGCGGAATGTGGAGGCCGTCGGACCAGTACGTCGCGTCGGTGATCGGGACGAAGCGGCCCACGAGCTCGTGCAGAGCGTGCCGCAGCGGACGCTCGGGCAGCACGTGGATATCGCCGACCACACGGAAGGGCGGCAGGCTGACGAGCGCCGGTTGCGCCACCTTCACCATCCGCAGCTCGGGAGGCGTGGCGTCCGCATCTCCCGGCTCGTGCGCGAAGAGCACCGTCGCGAGGTTCACCTGCGCGTAGCCCGCGTGCTCCAGGGCGACGCCGCTGCCATGTTCCTGGAACACGACGGCCTCGAGGACGAGGAAGCCCTCCTCGGCGGTGTTCAGGGCGTCGGTCAGGCGGCGAGCAATGGTGTGCAGCGTGCCTCGGATCACCAGCGCGTCGGTGAACAGCACGAGCTGGCGCGTCCTGCCGCCGCCCATGTCGATGTCGGCGTGGGGCTGCGGCTCGTCGCGGCGGAAGACGAGGTGCTCCATGGTCAGAGTATGCGATGCCCGGGGTGCGGCGTGAAGGTGTGCATGTCAGCCTGCCAGGGCGGCAACGGTGGAAAGCGTGTCGGCATCGGTGGCCGCCTTGTCGGGCCGCAGGCGGGAGATGCGCGGGAACCGCATGGCGAAGCCGGACGTCGTGGCGGTTGGAGCGATGGACGCGTCGAACGCGACCTCGACCACGACGGTGGGCTCGACGACATGGAAGCGCCCGATCTGCTCGAGCGTGTGCTCCTCGAAGTAGCGCCGTCATCTCCGCGATCTCCGCGTCCGTCAGGCCGCTGTAGGCCTTCCCGACCGTGACGAGGCGCCCCCTCCCGGCCGGGACGGTCGTCGCGCACGGCGAAGGTGTAGTCGGACAGCACGCCGTGGCGCTTGCCGTGCCCGACCTCGACGCCCACGACCACGCAGTCGAGCGTGGCGAGCGCCTCTTCAGCTTGAGCCAGCCAGGCCGCGGCGGCCGGGCGTGTAGTCGGTCGCCGGGTCCTTGGCCACCAGCCCCTCGTTGCCGCGCGCCTGCGCCTGGTCGAAGACGCCGGTCGAGCTCCGCGCGCCGATGCGGCAAGCTCGCGGTGGCCATGCACGGTACGTCCGGCAGCCGCAGCGCGTCGAGCAGCGCGCGGCGTTCGGCGAGCGGGAGAGTCAGCGGCCGGCACGACCGCGCGCCGCCGCCGGCACATCGTGCGAGCGCGATGGCGTCGAACGCGACGTAGCCGGCCGGCACCGGCCTCGAGCATCGCCGCTGCTCGGGTTTTTGCGCCCAAGCCGGTGCTGGAGCCGGACGAACGGCAGGCCATGCCGTCGCGGTCAAGGCAAGCACCTCGCCGTCGAGGATGCCGTCCCACGGCAGGCCCGGACGCCGCCTCGGCGACCTCCGGGAGCTGGCGCTCATGTCGTGCAGATCGCGGCTGAACAGCTGCACACCGGCCCAGCTTGTGCAGCTGCGCCCGGATGCCGTCGTACTTGTCCTCGCCCAGAGCGGCGGCCGAGGCGCTTGACGCATCTCGTCCGCGTCCGCGGGCCGGCGACGCGAGCATCGGCTGCAGCGGCCGGAACATGACCGCTCTGCCTCGCCGAGCAGATCGTCGCGCGCGAGCCCGCCGTCTCGCCGAGGTCGCCGGTCGCATCCGGGCGTGCTGCACCGCCGTCAACGGGCCGGCCGAAGGCGCTCGCGATCGCCGATTCGACGAGCCCCTCGCGCAGGCCGATCCGCAGATCGCCGCTGAGCACCTTGACGACGTACATCGCGCGCGAGCGGGTCGAGCCGGTCGAGAAGCCGCGCCAGGAGCTCGATCCGGGCAGCCGGCCGACGCGCCTCGACGATCGCCGCGAACGCGGCCCGGACCTCCGGCAGGGTCGGCTCGCCGGCGCCGCCGGCGGTGGCGCCGTCCCCGGATCGGCCGCGTGCCCGACGCTCCCGGCACTCCCGGTACTTCCGGTGGCACGGCGGGCGTCCCGCTCCGCCAGCAGCTCGAAGGCGGCCCGGCCCGGATCGCTGTAGCGGTCGTACGCCTGGCCGAACGCCCCCGCCTCGGCGCCCGCCGACCGCTCCACGGCCTCGCGCACGGCCGCCCAGCCCACCCCCGCCGACCTCGGGTCCGAGGCGGGGAACGGCCGGCCGGTGAAGAAGACACACGCCACGGGCAGCGCGTCCGGATCGAGTGAACGGAGGTACGCGGCAAGGATGACGTCTTCTCCGACGTCCGCGATGTGGCCGCCACGTCACGACGCGGTCTCAGCCCACCGCCGCATGAGGCCGATGGTATAGCATCGATTGGCGATGGCCCTCGACGTCGATCCCGCCGCGCTGGCACCCCGAGACCCTCGCCGGGCGCCGCGTCGTGCTCCGGCGACACCGCCCCGACCAGTACCCGACGATCCTCCGCTGGTACCGGGACCCCGAGGTCGCGCGCCTGACGCGATTCCAGGTGGGGCCGGTCCCGGACGACGAGGTGCGGCGGTTCTTCCAGGCCCGGCTGCTCGCCGAACGACGCCTTCGCCTACGCGATCCACCTCGGGGAGGACGAGCGCCTGATCGGCACCACCACGCTCAGCGCGCTCGACCCGGAGAACGGCAGCGTGCTCTTCCACATCACGATCGGCGAGCACGACTGCTGGGGGCGCGGGCTGGGCACGGAGGCGACGACGCTCATGGTGCGGCCACGCCATCGAACCCTGGGCATCCATCGCGTCGGGCTGAGCGTGTTCGCGTTCAACACGCGCGCCGTCCGGGCGTACGAGAAGGTCGGGTTCCGGGTCGAGGGCAGGCCGCGCGAGGCCGTCTGGCGCGACGGCTCGCTACTGGGACGAGATCCACATGGGCATCCTCGAGAGCGAATGGCGCAGCCGCTCCACGGCGCGGCGAGGCCGGCCTCGGAATCGTGCGGCGTCGCTCCGGTACGGCCGCCGGTAGGGATCGGCATGACGACGCAGGGGGAGATGGCCGAGCGGGCGCGCGCCGAGATCCGCGCGCTCGCGGAGGCGAAGGGCCACCCGACCGACAACGCGCGGCTGGCGCTCGACCGGCTGGACGAGGCATTCGCGGCCGGCGAACTCGAGCGGACGCCCCTGCTCGACCAGGCGGTGGGCGACCTGCGGCTGGCGCTCGTCCAGGAGGACGGCCAGCGGCTCGGCGGCAAGAGCGGCGAGGCGTCGCGCTTCATCCTGCGGGCGATCGTTCGCGGGCTCGACGAGGCCTGACCCGCGGCAGCGCCGGACGCCGTGATCCGCGGCACCGGCATGTGACACCGGGCGGTGGCGCGCGGCCGGTATGATGCGGCGATGGACCGGCTGTCGGACGTCCCAGCCCCTCCGAGGATCAGCGTCGCCGCATCCCGCCGGGCCAGTACCTGACCGAGAAGTGGCCGGTGCTCCATTACGGCTCCGTGCCGCGGACGGACCTCGCCACCTGGGACTTCAAGGTCTGGGGCGAGGTCGAGCAGCCCGCTGGACCTCTCGTGGGAAGCGTTCCAGGCCCTGCCCCGCACGACGATCGCGCTGCGACATCCACTGCGTCACGCGGTGGAGCAAGCTTGACGCCGAGTTCTCCGGCGTGTCGATGGCCGCGATCCTCGACCTCGTACGGCCGAAATCCTCCGCGCGCTTCGTGCTCGCGCACTGCGAGCAGGGATATACGGCGAACCTGCCGCTCGACGTGCTCCGGGACGACGACGTGCTGCTGGCCGACACGTACGCCGGCGAGCCACTCGAGCCGGACCACGGCTACCCGCTTCGCCTCGTGGTGCCGAAGCGCTACTTCTGGAAGAGCGCCAAGTGGATCCGCGGCCTCCAGTTCCTCGACCACGACGTGCCCGGGTTCTGGGAGCGCTACGGCTACCACAACGAGGGCGACCCCTGGCAGGAAGAGCGCTTCAGCGACTCCTAGGTGACCCGGACTCGCCGCGGCGGCGGGCGCCGGGCCTCGGGCGCAGGCCTCGGACCCCGGGCCTCGGGCCCCGGGAGCAGGCCGGAAAACCGCGGCGAACCGGCCGGCGTAGGAGGCTTCAACGGCGGCTTCAGCGAACGCGTCCCTGGCCGCCCCACGCCTGGAGGAGTCACGTCCCGATGCGCCACCCAGCCTGGACGAGGCGCCTGGCATTGCCGGCCCTCTTCGTGTCGATCCCGCTGTTGATCGCCGCCGTTGCCGCCGGCCCCGCGCTGGCTGTGCCGTACGCGACGGCGACGCCGGTCGTCGCCACCGCGACCGCGTCGCCCACGTCAAGCGTGCCGGCCTCGCTCACGCTGACGTCGGGCTCCACCGGAACCCTCGGGTCGTTCCTGGTCGGACCGAACGGCATGACCCTCTACACCCTCTCGTCCGACACGTCCACGGGGGGCACGTGCACGGGCGGCTGCCTCGCCAACTGGCCGCCGCTGCTCGTCGCCCCGGGGGGCGCGGTGGCCGGGCCGTCTGGCGCCACCGGGACCTTCGCGACGGTCGTCCGCGCCGACACCGGCCAGACGCAGGTGACCTACAACGGCCGCCCGCTCTTCTACTTCGCCCATGACACCGCCCCGGGCGACACGAACGGCCAGGGGATCAAGGCCTTCGAGGGAACCTGGCTCGTGGCCGCCCTCTCCGGTGCTCCGTCCTCGATCCAGCTCGGCTCGGCCACCGGCGCGACCCTCGGCACCTACCTCACCGGATCCGGCGGCATGACCCTCTACACGCTGTCGTCCGACCCGAACAACGGCACGAAGTGCTCGGGCGCCTGCCTGTCGAACTGGCCGCCCCTCCTGATCGCACCCGGAGGCACCACGACCGGCCCCGCCGGAGCCACGGGATCGTTCGGCTCGTTCGTGCGCAGCGACGGCACGGTGCAGGTCACGCACGACTCCCGTCCGCTCTACTACTTCGTCCACGACACCGCCGCGGGCCAGACCAACGGCGAAGGAATCGCGGCGTTCGGCGGAACCTGGCACGTCGCGGCAGCGCTCGCGGCCGCGACCAGCAGCCCGTCGGCGACAGCCGTGCCGACCACGCCCGCATCACTCCCGCCGACGAGCACGAGCTCGGGTTCGGGGAACGGGCCGGGCGGCGTCCTCCCCCTGCTGCTCCTGCTCCTCGCAGTCGGCGCCGCCACGATGGTGGTGGCCGGCACGCTGCCCCTGCGCGCGCGCCGGCACTGAGCACGGCGGGACGCGAGCCGGGCATCGGCGCCCTTCATCGGGAGGATCCAAAATGAACCGTGTCCGGCTCGCGGTCTCGATCGTGATGCTGCTCGTCGGGCTGCTCTGGTTCGGCCAGGGAACCGGCCTGCTCGGGGGAAGCCCGATGAGCAACCAGGCCATCTGGGCAATCGTGGGAGCCGCCCTCATCGTGGGAGCAGCCGCCGTGGCCTGGACCGGGCGCCGTCCGGCGACGCGATAGGCCGGACGAACGAAGCCGCCGGAGGCGCCGGCGGCTTCGTGGCGTTCGATCCGGTCCGACCCCGAACCGGCGGTCAGTGCCCCGTCAGGGGCGGAGTGTCAGTGGGAGCAGGAGTGGGCGCTGCCGGCCGAGTCGGCCGTGCGGAAGCTGCTGCCGCAGCCGCATGCCGCGACCGCGTTCGGGTTGTTCACCGTGAAGCCGGCGCCCATCAGCGTGTCCACGTAGTCGATCTCGGAGCCCGCCAGGTACTGCGTGCTCTCGCCGTCCACGTACACGCGGATCCCGCTCGCCTCGATCGTGAGATCCTCGGCGGTCGGCTGGTCCTCCAGCATCATGCCGTAGCGGTAGCCCGAGCAGCCGCCGCTGTAGACGTAGACGCGCAGGCCCACGGTGGGATTGGCTTCTTCGGCGGTCAGCTCGCGCAGCTTCTGCGCCGCGGCGTCGGTCAGGCGCACGACCGGCTGGAGCGGGGTCGCCTGCGGAATGGGCTGGGACTCGGTGTTCAGCATCGCGGGTGAACCCTCCGGGAGGATGGTGCGTCGGGACGGCGATCAAAATTCGTCCGTCAATCGTAGTGGTGATCGTGGATTTAGACAAGAGTTCTGCCAGAACTCCTCAGCCCTCGACGCGCTCGACGATCGTCGCGATCCCCTGGCCGACCCCGATGCACATGGCCGCGAGGCCGTACCTGGCCTTCCGTCGCCCCATCTCGTGCACGAGCATCGTCATGAGCCGCGCGCCGCTCGTCCCGAGCGGGTGGCCCAGCGCGATGGCGCCGCCGTTGACGTTCACGCGTTCCGGGTCCAGGCCGCAGCTCGCGGATGCACGCGACCGACTGGCTGGCGAACGCCTCGTTCAGCTCGACCAGGTCCATGTCGCCGACGGCGAGCCCGGCGCGGTCCAGCGCCTTGCGGATCGCCGGGATCGGGCCGAGGCCCATGACCGCGGGTCCACGCCGGCGACCGCGGTCGACACGATCCGGGCGAGTCGGCCGGAGGCCGAGCTCCGTGCCACGCTCGGCCTCGACGAGGAGGAGCGCGCGCGGCCCCGTCGTTGATCCCCGAGCTGTTGCCGGCGGTCACCGTGCCGTCCTCGCGGAAGGCCGGGCCGGAGCCGCGCGAGCGCCTCGGCCGACGTGTCGGCCCGCGGGTGCTCGTCGCGGTCGACGACGATCGGGTCGCCCTTCGCCTGGGGCACGGACACGGGCACCATCTGCGTCGTCGAACGCGCCCGCCTCGATGGCTGCGACGGCCCGCCGCTGGCTCCGCAGGCCGAACGCGTCCTGCTCCGAGCGGCTGACCCCGCATCCCTCCGCGACGCTCTCGGCGGTCTCGCCCAGCGAGAAGGTGGTGCCACTCGCGCGGCATCCGCGGGTTGACGAAGCGCCAGCCGAGCGTGCGTGTCCTGCAGCTCGTGCGAGCCGCGCTCCCACCCGGCCTCCGGCTTGCCCATGACGTAGGGCGCAGCGCGTCATGCACTCGACGCCGCCCGCGACGAAGACGTCACCGTCGCCGACCATGATCGCGTGCGCGGCCGCGTTGATCGCCTGCAGGCCCGACCCGCAGAGCCGGTTGACGGTCTGGCCGGCCACCTCGACCGGGAAGCCCGGCGAGCAGGCTCGCCATCCGCGCGACGTTCCGGTTGTCCTCGCCCGCCTGGTTCGCACAGCCCAGGACGACGTCCTCGACCTGCGAGGGCTGGATGCCCGGCGCGCTCGACCGCGGCGCGGATCACGAGCGCGGCCAGGTCGTCGGGACGGACGGCCTCAGGGCGCCGCCATACCGGCCGATCGGCGTGCGGACGGCGCTGACGATCCACGGCTTCGCGGAGCGGGCGGTGCGGATCGCGGGCCACCGCCGAATTCTAGGCCCCGTCGCGGAACGCGCGCGCCCGCTCCGCGAGATCCTCGATCCTGTGCGCCACGAGCCCGTTGACCGTCCCCTCCGGCCAGCCGCCGTCCGGCAGCTGGGTGCCCCCCGGCACGCTCGTCAGCAGCTCGATCGCCTCGTCCACGGCCCGTGGCGGGAAGCTCCGGGCCGGCTACCTGCCCTGCCAGGCCGGTGCGCGCTTCTCGAGGAAGGCGCGCATCCCCTCCTTCTGGTCCTCGGAGGCGAACAGCAGGTAGAAGAGGCGCCGCTCCAGCGCGAGCCCCTCGCGGAGTGGCAGCTCGTCCGACGCGCGGACGGCCTCGAGTGCGGCCGCCACGGCAAGCGGCGGCATGGACGCGACGGTGGCCGCGAGCTCCAGCGCCTCGGGGACGACCCGCTCCGCGGGGACCAGCCGGCTCACCAGGCCGTGTGCCTCCGCCTCGGCGGCGGGCATGGTGCGCCCGGTCAGGATCATCTCCATCGCCCTGGCCTTGCCGATCGCCCGGGCCAGGCGCTGCGTCCCGCCCGCCCCCGGGATGATGCCGAGACGCAGCTCCGGCTGGCCGAACACCGCGTCGTCCGCCGCGACGAGCATGTCGCACGACATCGCCAGCTCGCACCCGCCGCCCAGCGCGTACCCGCGCACTGCCGCGATGGTCGGCGTGCGCACCCGGGAGATGCGTTCCCATCGCGCGAATCGGTCGGAGGCGAGCAGCCCTGCGGCGGTCTCCTGTGCCATCTCGCGGATGTCCCCACCGGCGGCGAAGGCCCGCTCGCCGGCGCCGGTCAGGACGATGCATCGGCACGCCGGATCGGCGTCGAGGTCGTCGAAGGCGTCCGTGAGCTGCTCGATCGTGGCCGCGTCGAGCGCGTTCAGCACCCTCGGCCGGTCGATCGTGACGAGCGCGACGCCCTCCAGCGGCGCCCCGTGGCCCTCGCCTGCTGGTCCCGGGGCGGGAAGGCTCACGCGCACCCTGGGTTCGTCGGCCGCCGGTCGGTCGCTCATCGCATGCCTCCGCTGGACGGGTCGGGTTCGGGGTCCTGCCGCGCGAGGACGGCGCTGGACGCATGGGGTTCCGGGTCGGGGCGAGCCAGGATGGCGCCGGGCATGGGGGCGCGCCGGGGGCCCGGACCGGGGCCGGGCGTGCCGCGGGCGGCCGTCGCCCGCTCCGTCGCGACCGCCTCCGTCGACCGGTAGAACCGCTCCGCCACCTCGCCGAACAGGGTCGGTCGCAGCACCATCGCCTGGTGGCCGCAGTCGGGAACGATGCACAGCTGCGCCTCGGGCAGCTGCCGGTACAGGGACACGGCATGGTCCGCGGGCACGAACACGTCCCGGTCGCCGACCACGACGAGCGTCGGCACGCGGACGCGCCGCAGATCCGCCGGCGAGAGCACGCGCTCTTCCCGGATCCCGTCGTGGATCGCGCGCAGCAGGTCGCGCCACGCCCCGGGACCCTGGACGGGGCCGTGTCGCCGTTCGAGCTGGGCGGCCCACGCCGGCTCCTGTCGCTCGATCCGGTCCGGGTCCATGAGCACGCGCGCGACGCTCGCCCGCGGCTCCCGCTGCGGGTCGACGCCCACGAGCACGAGGGTTCGCAACCGCTCGGGATGATCCACGGCGAACTGCAGCGCCGTGAGCCCGCCGAGGCTGAAGCCCGCCAGGTGGAAGGTCGGCAAGCCGAGCGCGTCGACCGTCGACAGCAGGTCGGCGGCGAGAGTCGCCCCATCGATCGGCCCCGCCAGGCCACCGCGCGTGCGCGCGTGGCCGCGCAGGTCGACGAGGTACAGGCGGAATGCCTTGCGGAACAGGGGCCGCTGGGCCGACCAGTCCTCGATCGACGAGGAGCTGGCCCCGTGGAGCATCACGAGCGGAGGCCCGTTGCCCTCGGCCGTGTAGTGGACGTCGAGGCCGTTGGCCCGAACGGTCGGCATCGTCCCCCTCGCTCGCCCCGGCGTCAGGCGTCCGGCTTGCCGCGCAGGTCGGACGTGGCCGCGCTCTCGATTCGGAGGTACCGCCCCCGGAAGTAGAGCAGCGGCAGCCGATGATCGTCGTCCGCCGTCGCCGACACCACCCGCCCGATGTAGATCGTGTGGTCGCCGGCGTCCACCGACCGCTCGACCTCGCACTCCATGTGGGCGATCGCGGCGTCGAGCACGGGCGTCCCGTGTTCGCCGGAGTGGAACGGCGCGTCGCAGAAGGCGGACCGGGGCAGCGCGGACGGCGCGCCCGCGAAGCAGTCCGACAGCTGCTGGCTGCCCTCGCCCAGGATGTTCACGGCGAACCTGCCGGCCGAGGCGATCACGGGATGGATCGAGCGCTCCCGGCCGATGCAGACGAGGACGAGCGGCGGGTCGAGCGACACCGAGCTGAACGCGTTCACGGTGGTGCCCCACGCGTGCTGGCCCGCCGGGTGCGGAACCTGTCCGCACCCACCCGGCCCCTCGTCGTCTCCGCAGTACGTCGTCACCACCGTCACGCCGGTGGCGAAGCGCCCGAGGACCTCGCGGTAGCGATGCGGATCGAGCTCTCCCGCGTCTCCCACGCGGCTAGCCCCCCGCCCCGACCGGGCCCGTGGGCGGCTCGTAGCCCTCGGGCATCGTTCGGCGTGTAGCGGAACCCGCCGGCCACGCCGGGCTCGGTCAGCTCGTGCGGGTCGAGGATCTGCGTCCAGGTCGGCCTTCGAGAACACGCCCTTCTCCAGGACCAGCTCGCGGATCGTCTTGCCCGTCCGCGACGGCCTCCTTCGCGATGTCGGCCGCCAGCGCGATAGCCGATGTACGGCGCCAGCGGCGTGGCCATCGCGCTCGACTGCTCGAGCAGGTCAGCGCAGTGCGCCTCGTCCGCCTCGATGCCCGCACACGCACTCGCGACGCGAACTGCCGGCAGCCGGTGGTCAGGATCGTCAGCGCCTCGAGCACGTCGTGGGCGATGATCGGCATCATCACGTTGAGCTCGAGCTGGCCGCGCGACGCCGCCCACGCGACGCCGTGTCGTTGCCGATCACGTGGTAGCAGATCATCGAGAGGTTCTCGACCATGACCGGGTTCACCTTGCCGGGCATGATCGACGATCCCGGCTGCTGCGCCGGCAGGCGGATCTCGCCGAAGCCGGTGCGCGGGCCCCGACGACATCAGCAGCAGGTCCTCCATGATCTTGAGGCAGGTCGACCGCCAGCCCGCGGATGGCCGCCGACACCTCGAGCATCGGGCGCCATCGACTGGGTGGCCTGCACCAGGTGCTCGGCGCGTGCGAAGGTCGTGGCCGGTCTGCTCGGAGAGGAAGCCGATGACCCGCGCGATGTACTCGGGCTCGGCGTTGAGGCCGGTCCCGACGGCCGTCGCGCCGATGTTCTGCTCGCCGGATCGCGTCGGCGGCGTGCTCGATGCGGTCCTGCGCGCGGCGCAGCGTCAGCGCGTAGGCCGCGAACTCCTGGCCGAGCCGGATGGGCACGGCGTCCTGCATGTGCGTGCGGCCCGACTTGAGCACGTGGTCGAACTCGCGGCCCTGCTCGGTCGAACGCGTCGACCAGCTCGTCGAGCGACGGGCAGGAAGTCGCGCACGAGGTCGAGCGTGGCCACGCGCATCGTGGTCGGGAAGACGTCGTTGGTCGACTGCGCCATGTTGACGTGGTCGTTCGGGTTGACGACGGCGTAGTCGCCGCGCTGCCCGCTGCCGATCCCGCGCTCGTGCAGGATCTCGATGGCCCGGTTGGCGAGCACCTCGTTGGTGTTCATGTTGTGACTGACGCCGGCGCCGGCCTGGAACGGGTCGACGCGGAAGCTGTCGACGAGCGTCGCGCGGCGAGGGCCCGCGCCTCCGGGGTGTCGCGCTCGGGTGTCAGCAGGCAGGAGCTCGTCGGCGGCGCGGATGATCGCCTCGTAGAGGTGGTCGGGCAGCCGGCCGGTCTGCGTGGTTCGCGCGTGCGGCGGCCTTCTTGACCTGGACGGCCGCACGGACGAGCGCCGGGTTGGGGCGCATGCCGCTGATCGGGAAGTTCCGGATGGCGCGCTGCGGTCTGGACGCCCTAGTACGCGTCCTCCGGGACCTCCAGCCAGCCCAGTGGATCGCGCTCCATGCGATACCCGGGGCGAGGGGTGGGAGCGGCGTCGGGCATGTGGACCGAACCTCCGGGACGCGACGGTGCGGCGCCTCCTGGTGCCGCGGACGACCAGCTGACCGGTCGAGTCTAGTCCGGGCGGGGGAATGCGGGAGAAGCGGAGGAGGCCGGCGGATCCGCCGGCCTCCTCCTCGTGGCGCTGCCGCCCGCCGCGCGGAGGCGGAAGGACTGGACGAGCCGTCTCCTGCTAGAACCCTCCGAACGCGTTCACGTGGCCTACGAAGGTCCCCCAGTTGGCCAGTTCAGTCCTGGTGCCGCCGGGGATGTACTCGGCCGCGACCCAGACGTTGCCGTTCTGGTCGGCCACCGCAGCCGAGTAGTCGCCCCAGCGGGCGATTCCGGCGCCCCCGTGGGCCGCGTACCCGGTGAAGCCGTCTTCCGGTGCCTGGCCCACGCCGGCCACGTGGACCGGCCCCGCGGACGGCCCGAGGATCCGCGCATACCCGGCGCTCGGGTAGTAGTCCGGCCCGCTGATCGTGAACGACATGACGGCGGCGCCGCTCTGGTTCACCCCGATCGACGGGAAGAAGACGCTGTCATTTCGGAGCGACACGTAACCCTGCGCCGCCATCGTCGCCGTCAGGGTGCCGTGCTGCCAGCCGGGGTTCACCTCGAAGTAGGCGATGCCCGTCCGGCTCCCGTCGCCCACCAGCGTGTTGACGCCCGAGTAGAGTCGGCCGTTCGAGAAGACAACCTGGTTCATGCGGTCATCGTTGGCATTGAGCTGCTCGAGGCCCTCGCCCAGCGACGTGCCGAGCGGGGTCGGCCCGGCTTTCTGCGTCACGCCCCAGGTCAGCGACGAGGCATACGGCTCGCTGGCGATCACGATGTTCGAGAGACTGACGTTCGGGAACCTGCGGTCGAGCGAGCTCGTGTTGGTCAGGGCCCATGCCGCGATCCGATCGTCCGCGGTGCCGAAGAAGTCGAGGGCGCTCAGGAAGTACTCGGTGCCCTGGCCACCGAACGGGCCGTTCCCGTAGCTGGGGCCGAAGCCGCCCCTGCCGTCGCCCTGGTTGCCTGCCGGCGAAACCGCGGGCTGCAGCGAGTACCAGGTGCCGCCCACGTCAGGCGTGGCGAGCGCTCCGGCGTCGATCATCGCGACGGACGGCAGAGGTCCGCCGTTGGCCGCGAAGGTCAGGCCCCGCTTCGAGATGGCGTAGACCTGGGCGCCATTGAAGCCGTTCGCAAAGACCGGGAATTCGTTCGTCGTGATGTAGATCCCGTTGGTATCGGCACCGAGCAGCGGCTGGTCACCCAGGCAGGGGCAACCTGGATGGCTCGGGCCGCCGTGCGCTCCATCGTCCGTCGTGTCGAGGCTGAAGATGCTCCACTTCCCGGTCGGGTTGCCGGACTGGCTGACCGCGATATCGACATGCGTGACGCCAGTGAATGCACCCGTGGAGGGATCGACCTCGAGCGTGAGATCGGTGTGGATCCAGCGGTTGGTCTGTGCGTCGTACAGGCACCTCGGGTCCGTGACGAACGGCCCGAAACCGCCGTTGGTCCGATCCACGGCCGGCGGATACCCCAGGAACGCATTGAGCGCCTCGGGTCCCGCCACCATGCGGCCACGGGTGTCGTAGACCGCGAGGACGTCGTTGATCGTTTCCATGACGAATCCGTTGCCCACGCACAGCCCCTGGTCCGGTGGTTCGAGGCTGAACTGGTTGCCGCCACTCGCGGTCCGCGAGTCGTAGTGGCTGAGACCGTTGAAACCGGAGAACCCCGGGTTGAACCTCGTGACGGACTGGGGCGCCGGGTTCGGCGTGGTGGCGGCCGAATTCAGCGGGGCAGCACCACGGATACCCACCTTGGGCGACCGCTCGAGGGCGTCCGTGTTCGGGATTTCCGTGGCCAGACTCGCCTCGGCACCTGAGCCCGTGGGCTGCGCCGTGATCTGCGTGGTCGCGCCGCGCCCCAGGGGAACGAGCACGTTCGGGGCGTCGGCCGCTTGAGCAAGCGATGGGGCTAGCGCCCCGCCGAGGAGCGCCGACATGGCGATCAGCGCGGCGAGCCCAGGGGCTGCGACATGCCTGGAGGACGGCTGGCCCTGCGGTCGACGTTGCATGGACGATGTTCTCCTCTCCATCGAGTCTTGCCAGATTCTGTAACCGGAGACCGGGTGCCTCGTCCCTTGTAGCACGGTCTGGAGATGACGTACAACTGGCCGAATTGCTTACAGTTCGCCCTTGACACGGCGGACCCGAAGTCGCGTGCTACGATCCCCGGCCATGAGCGAGCTGCCCGTCCCGGCCGTCGCGCCGTACGTTCCCGGCACAGATCCAGCCGTCCGTCGCGTCGATGTCACCGAGGTCGCGCCCCTGTTCCGCTTCATGCGGGACGCGGAACGGCGCTTCGAGACGCTCCGCATGACCATCCTCGACCGCCATGTCGGCGCACGTGGCGACACCGTGGCGCGGACCGACGTGTGGCTGCGGCACCCGGGCTCGAGCCGCGTCGTGCTCGGCGATTCCGACGCGCCGGCGCGTGGCGGCTACCAGGCCTGGGTCATCGCGGGCGACACCGTCACCCACTACGAAGCCGATGCCAACGTCATCCGTTCGCGGCCGAGACTGTCGGTGCCGGCCGGCGCCGACTCGAACGCGGACCTGCCGACATTCGGGCGCGTCTACGCTCCGCGGACGGCCCTCCCGGCCGGGTCCCTCGCCGACACGTTCGTCCACCCGCACGGCTTCTGCCGGAACGTCCTCGCGACCGGCGCCCTCTCGACGGCGGGCGTCGCCACGAGTTCGTGCGGCCGGGAGATGACACTCGTCCGCTGCGATCACCCGCGAAGCGCGAAGATCCTGGTTGACAGGCCGGACCGGTGGATCCTGGTCGGGGCGGACCGGGAGACGGGCCTGATCCTGCTCCTCGAAGAGCACGTGGGCGACGATCTGACCCGCCGCGCCGAGGTCACCTCACTCTCCCTGGACGAGCCGCTCGGCGACGAGATCTTCACGCTGCACGCCTCGGCAGACGTCCGCCGCCTGTACTGACTGCGGTGCCCGGGGGATCCCCGACGCGGTCAGTCGCCCGGCTGGCCTGAACGGCGGCGCGGGCCGAGGTACGTGGCAAGTCCCTCGTCCAGCGGCGTGAGGCGCCGCGGCATCACCGCGAGCAGCGGCGCGATGTCCACCGTGGCGGGCTGGTTCACGAAGTCGACCCCGTCGGGAGTCAGGATCCGGCCCGGCAGGTGCTGGAGCACGTGCGCCCCGAGCCGGAGCGCGCTCGCCGGTGCGGGCAGGACCAGGCGTCGCTTGCCGGCCACGCGCAGGGCGATGCCCACGATCTCCCGCATCGAGAACGTCGCCGGGCCGCCGAGCTCGAATGTCCGGTCGGCGGCCGCAGGATCCGTGAGTGAGTCGGCCGCCAGGCCAGCCACGTCGTCGACGAAGACCGGCGCCAGGAGCTGGCGCCCGGACCCCGTCAGGGGCACGAACGGCAACCACCGCGCGAAGCCCAGGAACCGGTTCAGGGAGACGTCGCCCGGGCCGTAGATCCAGGTGGGCCGAATGATCGTGAACGTGATCCCGCTCGACCTGACGGCCTGCTCCGCGCGCCACTTCGCGCGGAACCAGTGCCGGTCCGCGTCGGGAGCGGCGCCCGCGCCAGAGATGTACACGAGGCGGCGGACGCCGGACCGTCGGGCGGCTCCGACGAGCGCTTCGGTTCCCCCGGCATCCACGCGCTCGTACGTCCAACCGCGCGCCGGGTCCTCCATGGGTGCGTTGGGGAACGCCAGCGCGATCGCCAGCGCATCGACCCCCGCGAGGGCGGCGTCCAGACCGGCCGGGTCGCCGTTCACGTCAGCCTCGCGCGCCTCGGCCCCACCCGGCAGCCGGGCACGAGCGGCCTCCGGACGACGGCTCAGGGCGATCACCCGTTCGCCGCGCCGCGAGAGCTCCCCGAGGATGGCGCCGCCGACGAACCCGGTCCCACCGGCGACTGCGACGGTCATGACTTCCTCCGGCTTCGGGCGTCGCCGCTCAGGCTTCCACGCCGTGCACGATGTCCGGATGGAGCTCGGGATGGCGCATCGCGATCCAGTCACGCAGGGCCCACGTGGTCGTCCGGAACGCGATCTCCCTCCAGGGGATCGCCTCGGGCCGGAACGCGCGCACCTCGATGGCCTCCGGCGACGTGTGGATCTCCCCGCCCGCGATGCGGGCCTCGAACGCGAGCACGACCACCGCTGCCTCGATCCTGGAGTAGAGACCCACGATCTCGCCCGGCTCGATGATCAGGCCGATCTCCTCGAGCGTCTCGCGCACCGCGCCCTCGTTGACGGTCTCGTCGATCTCGAGGAACCCGCCCGGCTGCGCCCACAGCCCGTAGCCCGGCTCGATCCCCCGGCGCAGGAGCACGAGCTCACCGGTGTCGGTGATCGGCAGCGTGGTCACGACCATGCGCGGGTTCACGTACGCCACGTACCCGCACGCCTCGCACGCCAGCCGCTCGCGCTCCTCCCCTTCGACACTGCCGAACCGCAGCGGAGCGCCACAGCGCGAGCAGTAGTTGAGGGTCGCCGCAAGCCAGGCTGGCAGGCCGCTCTCGTCGCCGTTCATGCCGTGAGCACCAGGTACGTCGCGAACACGAGCAGCACGTAGAGGATCGCGACCGCCAGCACCCAGGTCAGGCGGAACATGCCTCGCCCGCGGTCCACGGGCATCCAGGCCCACGCCGACCGCCAGATCCGCAGCGCCGCGTCGGCCATGGTCACGAACAAAAGCGGGGCGCCCACCACGACACAGGCCTTGACGAGGGGGCGCGCCCGGCGACATCCCGAGCTCGAGCGCGCTGATCGCCACGACGCCGCACACGAGGGCGATCGCGGACAACGTGATGTAGTGGTGATACAGCGGGGTCGGGCGTGTCTCGGGAACGCGGCTGGGTGACTCGCGGCCGTGCTCAGGCGGCTGCACCGGTTGGCGGTGCAGCTCCGGCATGCCCGGTGCCCAGCGCTCGTCCTGCACCCTTGGAGTGTACGCCCGCCGACGAGTGCCACCCGGCTCTGGACCAGCCGTCCGCTCGCCACGCCCGGCGGCTCGCCGGTCCGGAGGTCCGGAGGTCCGGAGGCGCCGCGGCCGCGGCCGCGCGTCCTGTCGCCATACAGAGTATGTCCGCCGAGGGTATTGCAGTATGTTCCGCCGCGACTCCTGCTCGGGCGCCGCCGGATGAAGGTTGATGACCTCTTCGATCGCGAGCGGGCCGTCCTCACGCAGAGCGAGCGCCGTCTCGGGCCCGAGCGCCGGTCGTCCGGCCAGCCCCTGGTGGTCCGACCCGCCCTCCGCCGTCCGGCCCGCCTCCGGCCGTTGGGCCAAGCGTGCGGCTCGGGGCCGACCGGCCGTTCCCCCCGCAGATGCTCATTTCGCAATGCCATACAAAGTATGTCAGCCAGAAACAGGCCTCCAGGGGAGATGGCGACGCCGCGCGGGGCCGGGCGACGGCGAGCGAGACACGGCCCACGAACGGCCCGGGTGAGGCGAGGCCGGGCGACGGCTGGCGGGACACGGCCCGGGGACGGCCCCGGGCGACCGGGGACCTCAGCTGCCCCGGTTGGTCTCGTCGTCGAGGATCGCGCGGGCCTGACGCTCGCGATATGCGACGAGACGGGATCCCAGGTCCGCGTCGCCGAGGGCCAGGATCTCCGCCGCGAGCAATGCCGCGTTCTCGGCGCCACCCACGGACACCGTTGCCACCGGCACGCCGCGCGGCATCTGCACGGTGGACAGCAGCGAGTCGAGGCCGCCGGCGACCTGCGTCGCGATCGGGACCCCGATGACGGGCAGCAGCGTGTGCGCGGCGACGACACCGGCCAGGTGCGCGGCGCCGCCTGCGGCGGCGATGACGACCCTCAGCCCGCGGTCGTCGGCCCCCGTGGCATATCCCGCCACCAGAGCAGGCGTCCGGTGGGCCGACATGACGCGCACCTCGTGCTCGACGCCGAGCTCGGTGAGCAGCGCGGACGCCTTCTCCATCACCGGCATGTCGGAGCGGCTGCCCATGAGTATCCCGACGCGCGGCCCTGCCATGTCGAACCCCCCTCGTGACGCTCGCGCCCCCCGGCGGCTCCCGTCGTTCCGGCGCCGGGCGGCCCTTCGTGATCGGCCGGCCCGCTACTCGCCCTGTGCCTTCGTGTACCCGGGCTCGGACTCGAAGGATTGCAGCCGCAGGACCTCGGTCCAGCGATGGCGCGCGGCGATCCGCCCCAGGAGCTCGACCAGGTCGGTCTCGGATGGTTCGCGTCCGTCCGCCGCGACGAATCGTCCCCGGAACCACCGGACGCCGTCGACCGAGAGCCCGGTCGGCGGGTAGACCTTGGTTCCCCGGCTCTCGAGCATGGACAGCCGGAAGGCCTCGCCGGCCAGTCGGGCGAGGTCGGCTCCGAGGTCGTCGACCGCCAGGTCGCTCTCGACCATCACGTCGGCACCCACGAGCGACCGCGACATGGCCGCGTAGCGTTCCGGCCCGTACGACCACTCCGGCCGCGGCTCGACGGTGTCGTCCGTCACGTGTACGCGAACGGGGACCGTCGTCGCCTGCCGCCCCAGGTTCGCGATGACACGGTCCGTGAAGCCGGTGGTGGATGCCGCGTGCTCGACGTCGCCGCCCGTCTGCCGTGCCAGGTCCTGCGTGACGGCGCGTCCTTCCTCGAGCGTGAAGAGCACCGCGTCCTCGATCGCGGCCGCTGCTGCCCCCTGGCCGAGGTGGCGCAGCATCATGACCGACGAGAGGATCAGCGCGGTCGGGTTGATGACGTTCTTGCCCGCGTACTTGGGCGCCGAGCCGTGGACCGCCTCGAAGATCGCGATGCCGTCGCCGTAGTTGCCCGAGGACGCGAACCCGAGCCCGCCGACCAGGCCCGAAGCCAGGTCGCTGATGATGTCGCCGTTCAGGTTGGTCGTGACGAGCACGTCGAACTGGGCCGGGTTCTTCACCATCTGGTGCGCGACGTTGTCGATGATCAGGTGCTCGGCGCGGATCTCCGGGTACTCGGGGGCCATCTCCTCGAAGACGTGCTTGAAGAGGCCCTCGGTCAGCTTCATGATGTTGGCCTTGGTGGCGCAGGTGACCTTCTAGCGGCCCTCGCGTCGGGCAAGCTCGAACGCGTACCGGATGATCTTCTCGGAGCCCTTGCGGGTGATGATCTTGAGGCCCTGCGCGACGTCGCGGCGTCTGCATGTGCTCGATGCCGGCGTAGAGGTCCTCGACGTTCTCCCGGACGATGATCATGTCGACGCCTTCGCCCGAGTAGCGGGTGGGCACCCCCGGGAGCTCGCGGGCCGGCCGGACGTTGGCGTAGGTCTCGAACAGCTTGCGCAGGGTGACGTTGGCGCTCTTCTCGCCGAATCCGACCGGAGTCTCGAGGGGGCCCTTCAGCGCGACGCGCGTCCGCTCGATCGACTCGCGGGTGGCCTGCGGGACGCCCGAGCTGTCTCCGCGGCGGAAGACCTCCGCGCCGGCCTCGGCCTCCTCCCAGTCGATCGGCACGCCCGCAGCCTCGATGATCCGCATGCGCCGAACGCACGATCTCCGGCCCGACGCCGTCGCCGGGGATGACGGTCACCGGAATCGCGCGGCCCTGGCCGGCCACGGTCCTCGAGGACTCTCGATCCATGCGGGCTGCTCTCCTCGTGGACGCGACTGGCCGACGGATGCCCGGCCTTGCGGCGCCTGATGCTCGACGATGCGGCGATGCGGGCCGCCCTTGCGGGCCGTCGCCGATGACGAGCGCAAATCGTACCGCCGCACGGAGTCGGGCGCGCGGGTTCGGGGCCTGGTCCCCGTCCGTTACCGCGCCGACTACGCCTCCTGCTGCGGACCCGTCCCCTGGAGGACACGGAGCCGGCGGCCGGCCAGTTCCGAGGCCGGACGGGGGCCTGCCGGCTCGAGGCTCACGGCCAGGACGCGGAGGCGGGCGACCGCCTCCGGAACGAGCGAGTAATGGATCCACGTGCCGCGCCGCTCCGACGTCACGACGCCGGCCTCGCGCAGCACGCGGAGGTGATGCGAGACCGTCGGCTGGGAGACCTCGCCGCAGCACGTCAGGTCGCAGGCGCAGACGTCACCGTCGGACGCCAGCTGCCGGACGATCGACAGGCGGACCGGATCGCCAAGGGCCTGGAGCATGCGGACGGTCGGATCGATGGAACGTTTCACGCGCGCATCGTACCCCTCATATCGGCCAGCGTCTATATTGACAACTATCGATGCATGTCCTATCGTAGGGGACGTCGAGAAGAGCACCGGCAAGGAGTCGGAACGATGGACATCACCCAGATGATCGCCATGGCGGAGATACAGGAGCGAGAGCGCGACATGCGTTTCCGGCGGCAGAGCCACGAGCTGGTGGAGTCGCGCCACGAGCGCGCGGCAAGATGGCCTCCGCGAAGGCCTCCGCGAACGAATCGCGAGGTTCGCGGGAACGGCGTTGCCTCACCGTCCCGCGGGCGCGGATTGCGGCGCGACCTGCGCATCCTGATGATGGCGCAGCACCTCATCCCCATCCACGAGATCGTCCGCGACCATTACGCCGGAGCCGCTCGCGCGGTGCTCGCCGCCACGACCGGTGGGACGGCCACCGACGCGACCCCCGGCGCCGGCTGCTGCGGGGACGCTGGCGACTGCTGCGCGGACGACGCGGGGCAGGGCTTCGGGGCCGGCCTGTACGGCGCCCTCGAGCTCGCCGAGCTCCCGGGTCCGGCGGTGCTCGCGAGCCTCGGGTGTGGCAACCCGATCGCGGTCGCCGAACTGCGCCCGGGCGAGACCGTGCTCGATCTCGGGTCGGGTGGCGGAATCGATGTGCTGCTGTCGGCCAGGCGTGTCGGGCCGGACGGGCGAGCCATCGGCCTCGACATGACGGACGAGATGCTCGAGCTGGCGCGTCGCAACGCGGCCGAGGCCGGCGCCACGAACGTGACGTTCGTGAAGGGCACCATCGAGGCCGTGCCGCTTCCGGACGCGTCGGTCGACGTCGTCATCTCGAATTGCGTGATCAACCTCGCGGCCGACAAGCCCGCCGTCTTCCGGGAGATCGCCCGCGTGCTGCGGCCGGGCGGCCGGGTCGGCGTCTCCGACATCGTCGCCGCGAACGAGCTGAGCCCCGACGAGCGGGCCGTGCGTGGCGGGTTCGCCGAGTGCGTGGCCGGCGCCCTGTCGTTCGACGAATACGAGGCCGGGCTGCACGCCGCCGGCCTGGAGTCGGTCGAGGTGGAGACGACGCACCAGGTTGCCGACGGCATGTTCGCGGCGATCATCCGCGCGCGGAAGCCGGGGCCTGGGCAGGGCCGCGACAGCGCGGGAGCCTGACGAACCCGTGGCCTGACGAACCCGTGGCCTGACGAGCCCGTGGCCTGACGAGCACGCTGGCAGGGGCGGCGGGCGATACGATCGCCGGGTGCCGCCAACCACCATCCCGTTGATCCTCGACGTCGACACCGGCATCGACGACAGCCTCGCCCTCCTCTACGCCTGCGCGTCCGCGGAGGCCGAGCTCATCGCCGTGACGTGCTCGGCGGGCAACATGGACGCACGGCAGGTGGCCGAGAACACGCTGGCCGTGCTCGAACTGGCGGGCCGGTCCGACATCGAGGTGGCGCTGGGACGCGAGACGCCGCTGGAGCGCGACCTCGTGACCACGCCCGAGACGCACGGCCCCCGCGGGATCGGCTGGGCCGAGCTGCCCACTCCTGGCGCGTTCGTGTCGCCACGGCATTCGGCCGACCTGATCGTCGAGGAGGCGCGCCGCCGGCCGGGCGAGATCGTGCTCGTGGCCCTTGCGCCGCTGACGAACGTGGCGCTCGCCGTCATTCGCGAACCCGAGCTGCCGCGCCTGCTGCGGCGCTCGTGATCATGGGCGGCGCGTACCGCGTCCCCGGGCAACACCACGCCGGTGAGCGAGTGGAACGTGCACGTCGACCCGGAGGCGGCGCGCGCCGTGTTCTCGGCGTGGGCCGAGGCCGTCGAGCGGGACGCCGGCGTCGTCCTGCCTCTCGCGCTCGGCCTGGACGTCACCGAACAGGCGAAGCTCCTGCCCGGACACCTGGCCCGGCTGGGCGTCGGCGCCGGCACCGACGGCCGGACGGCACCGAGGGCGCGGCGGTCGAGGCGCGGGCCCGGTCGGCCGAAGCTCCGTCACCCGGATGCCGTCTGCGCTTCGTGGCCGACGCGCTGCGCTTCTACATGGAGTTCCACGAGCCGCTACGACGGCTTCTACGGCGCGTTCATGCACGACCCGTTCGCGGTGGCGATCGCCCTGGACGCGACGCTGGCCCGGTCCCAGGCGCTGGCCGTGGACGTCGAACTGGCCGGCAGGATCACCACCGGGCAGACCGTCGCCGACTGGCGGGGGCTGTGGGGACGTGCGGCGAACGCCGATGTCGCCATCGAGGGCGACGCGCCGCTGTTCCTGGAGCGACTGGTCGAGCGGCTCGGGGCGCTGGCGGCAAGGGTCGGGTAGGCACGCCCGCCGCGCCAGGCCGTCGCGCGGCCGCCTTGTCCCGGTGCGCTTCGAGTGGCAAGCTGAACCGAGCGTTCCGGCCGGCGCTCGCCGCCCGGCCACGGGACCGCACGGAGGGAGCAGGGGCGACCATGGACTGGATCTCGCGCCAGTTCCCGACGCGGGTCATCGTGCTGATGCCGGTGGCGATCGCGATCAACATCGTGCTGGGGTACACGGTCCAGTCGGTCCTCAAGCTGCCCGATCTACCTCGACTCGATCGGGACGATCCTCGTCGGAGTGCTCGCCGGACCGCTCGCCGGGCTCGCCACCGGGGCCCTGTCCAACCTCATCTGGCAGTACGCGCCCGGCATCGGCGGGGGGACCATCGGCCCGTTCGCCATCACCGCGGCCGTCATCGGGCTCCTTGCCGGACTCTGGGGGTACCTGGGCGTCTACCGCTCGCGGCCGGCCACGGGGAGCAGGCTGTACCTGTCCGCGCTTGTCGGAGTCGTGATCATCCTCTTCCTCGCGTCGCGGATCTACGACAACCCCGCCTACACCGACCCGAACGTCGGGGGCTACCCGGCGTGGGTTTTCACGGCCGTGATCGGGATCGCGATCGTCGCGAGCGTCGGAGTCGCGGGGTTCATCCTGGTCCGGCGGGACAGCGCCGGGGCATGGGTCGCGGTCGCTGGCGCGCTGACGGGCATCGTCGCGGCGATCGTGTCCGCACCGATCTCGGCGATCGCGTTCGGCGGCGTGACGGGCTCCGGCACGGACCTCATCGTGGCCGCGCTCCGCCAGGGCGGGGCGGATGTCTACAACGCGTCACTGGGCCAGGGGCTCTTCTCGGACCCGATCGACAAGACGATCACGAGCTTCGTGGTGTTCATCGTGCTGATGAGCATCTCGCCGCGCGTGATCGCGCGGTTCCCGCTCGGCGAGCGCACCGTGGGAGATCGGGCCCACAGCCTCGCGTGAGGCGCCGGCCGGCCCGACCGTGGCCTCGGACAGGCGGCTGCCCGCCGGCCCCGGCGCCGGTGAACGCCGCGGCACTGGTCCCGGGAGGGAACACTGAGCAGCGTCGACGCACCGGCAGGGCGGCTGCCGGACCACGTGCGGCTGCCGGACTACGTGCTCGCCGGCCGGCCCGCGCGGCCCCTACCACGCGCTCAACCCCACGACCAAGCTCGTCATCGCCTTCGTGGAGGCCGCGGTTGCCTTCGGGGTCCGCGGCTGGACCGGGCCGATCGCGGTGCTCTGCCGTCGTCGCGCTCGACGGCGTTCGTGGCCGGGGTCGGCCGCGGCGCATGCGTGCCGTTCGCGCTCGCGACCATCCCGCTCGTGATCTCGATCCTGCTCGTCAACACGTTGCTGTACCCGGCGCGACCGATGTCATCGCCCGGATCGGGCCGCTCGCACCCGACGTGGACGCGGGCTCGCGGCCGCCGCTCCAGGCCACGCTCCGCGTCGTCGCGTTCGCGCTGTCGGCGGCGGTCCTCGGGCTGACGACGCCGACGGACGACCTGCTCTCCGACCTCGAGCGGCGCGGCCTCGGCCGTCGCGGGACGCTTCGTGATCGGATCCGCGATCCGGATGGTGCCGCGCATGGGGGAGCGCGCCGGCGAGATCGTCGATGCGCAGCGCGCGCGCGGCATGGACACGGAGGGCGGCGTGCTGCGAAGGGTGCGCGGCGTCATCCCGCTCGCGGGGCCGATGATCTTCGGCGCGCTGACCGAGGTGGAGGAGCAGTCCATGGCCCTCGAGGCGCGCGCCTTCTCGGCGCCGGCGCCGGCGGACGCGTGCTGCCGGATCCTCCCCGACTGCGCGGGGGCGCCGCAGCGGGCCGCGCGCTGGATCGCTGTTCCGCTGGCGCGCTCGCGGCCCTAGCCGCCGAGAACGCCGGCGTGCTGGCCGCCTCCCGTGACGCGGTCGCGCTCGCCGGCGCCGGCGGAATCGGTACGCGGGCACGCGCACGCGACGTGCTCCGACGGCGTGGACCTGCTCGTCGGAGCCGGGCCGCGTCGACGGGGCTCGTCGGGGCGAACGAATCGGGCAAGAGCACGGTGTGCCTCGTGGCGTCCGGCCTCGCCCCCGCGTCGATCGGTGGGCGGCTCGAGGGGTCGTGACCGGATCGATGGCGCCGAGACCCGGTCGATGAAACCGCACGAGTCGCGCAGCGGTGCGGGGTCCTGTTCCAGAACCCGACCACGCAGCTCTCGGGGACGGCGGTCACGGTCTTCGAGGAGGTCGCGTTCGGGCCGCGGAACCTCGGTCTGCCGATCGGCGAGGTCGTGCGCGGGTCGAGTGGGCGCTCGACGCGCTCGGGATCGGCGCGCTCGCGCGAAGGACCCGCGCGGCTGTCGGGCGGGCAGGCCCAGCTGGTCGCACTTGCGTCCGTGCTGGTCCTGCGGCCCGCGTTCCTCGTCCTCGACGAGCCGACGAGCCAGCTCGATCCCGCAGGGCACGCGACTCGTCGGGGAGGCGCTGACCAGGCTGGCGCGGCGAGACGGACACGGGCATCCTCGATCGCAGAGCACAAGACCGAGCTCCTCGCCGCGATGGCGCGACGGGTCGTGGTGCTCGACGCGGGCCGGGTCGCGGCGTCCGGACCGGCCGACCGACGTGCTGGGGGACGCGGGCCTGCCGAGCTCGGCGTGGAGCCACCCGCCGCCGTCAGGCTGCGGCGGGCGATCGCGGGCGCCGACGTGGCGATCGAACCGGGCCGGCGCTGTCGCGGTCGTGGCGTCGAGCGGGCAGACCAGATGCGCCGGCCGGGACGCCGACGGCGGTCGGGCACCCCGCCGGGAGGGTCCGGGCGGCGGCGAGACGGGCGAACGGGATCGGCCGGGCGCCTGAGCATCCCGATCGCCGTCGAATCGAGTCGGGTTCGTCTACCCCGACGGGACCCGCGCGCTGTCGAGGGGATCGACCTGCGGATCGAGCCGGGCGAACGAGTCGCGATCGTCGGGCCAGAACGGGTCCGGCAAGTCGACGCTGGTCCGGCACCTGAACGGCCTGTTGCGGCCGGCCGAGGGCCGCGTGCTCGTCGGAACGGTGTCGACGCAGCGAGCCGCCACGTCGCGCAGCTTGCCGCGAAGGTCGGACTCGTCTTCCAGAACCCGGACCGGCAGATCTTCGCCGGGCGCGTGCGGGCCGAGGTGGCGTTCGGGCCGCGGAACCTCGGTCGCCGGGGACGGACCTGGAGACGCCGGTGGACGAGGCGCTCGACGCGGTGGGCCTGTCGGGCACGCGCGACTCGAACCCGTACGACCTGGGTACTCGCGGCGCAAGCTCCTGGCGCATCGCCTCGATCCTCGCGATGGAGACGCCGGTCGTCGTGCTCGACGAGCCGACGACCGGACAGGACGCCCGCGGCGACCGCGCGCGTGCGGTCGATCATCGAGCGGACCTCGCGGCCGAGGGACGGACCGTCATCACGATCAGCCATGACATGCGCTTCGTGGCGGAGATGGCGCGGCGCGTCGTCGTGATGCGGGCCGGACGGATCGTCCTCGACGGAGCACCCGAGGACGTGTTCGCCGAGCCGAACTGGCCGGTGCTGGCGTCGACGTACCTCGAGCCGACGCTGGCGGCGCGGGTGGGCGCACGCCTCGGGCTTGCCGGCACCGCCACGGAGGCCGGCCTCGTCCGTGCTCTCGCAGCACGCGACGCAGCGGGTGACGGGTCACGAGACCGCACACCGACTCCCGGGACGGCCGGCCCCGGCCGGTGACTCGCGCATACGGGTGATCAGGCACGCAACGACGGATGACCGCGAAGGAGATCAGCGTGGACGACGAGATCCGGATCGCCGACAACGCCGCGGAACGGCGATACGAGGCGCACGTGGGTGACAGGCTCGCCGGCTTCGCCGAGTACCGGGCGGTGCCGGGACGAATCGTGTTCATCCACACCGAGGTGCTGCCCGAGTTCGAGGGCCGCGGCGTGGGGAGCCGGCTGGCGGCCGGTGCCCTCGATGACGTGCGCGCCCGCGGGCTCGGGATGACGCCCAAGTGCCCGTTCATCGCGGCGTACGTGCGGCGCCATCCCCAGTACGCCGACCTGGTCCGCGAGGCGCCGGAACGGTAGGACACGGGCGCTGCATGACGTCGTGCGGCAGCCGCCAGCCGACGATCGCGCGCGAGGATTCGCGAACCCGGCACCGGCCCCGAGGCGTCCACTTCCCCGACGGGCTAGACTACGAGTTCGCCGGCTGTCGGCGAAGCGTACGCCTGGTCCCCCCTTCTCGGACCTTGCGCCTGCAATTCTCACTTCGGGAAGCGGAGACAGGGGGCGACATGTCCGGGACAGTCAAGAAGGTCGTGGCGGACCGGGGCTTCGGATTTATCACCGCCGAGGACGGCAAGGACTACTTCTTCCACCGCAGCTCGGTGAGCGCGTCTCTCGACTTCGACCGCCTCATGGGCGGAGAGCGCGTCGCGTTCGAGGTCGAGGCGAGCCCGAGGGGCCCGCGTGCCGTGAACGTCCGCGCCGTGGAAGACTGATCCGGGGAACCCGGCATCATGCACTGGCAACGTTCCGGATTGAGCCATCGCGAGGACCGCGCGGACGGCACGCCCGAGCCCGTCAAGCACGTGATCGAGGAGTACAGGCACCGGCTCCGGCAGGTGACCTGCACGTGCGGCTGGCAGGGCAGCAGTCTCGAAGGCGACCCGGCTGGCTGGAAGGCGCACCTGGCGGAGACCCGGAAGCAGCGCGCCTGAGCGAGTGCCGCGCGCGGCACTTGACCTCGACCCATACGCTGAAGGCCGCCGGCCGCTCCCCGCCGAGGCCTGTTTCACCGTGTCAGATCGAACCCCGCAGTCCACGCAGGCACACCCCGACGTGGGGGCACAGCTCGTCCTGCAGGCGAGCCCCAACCCCGTCCTGGGTGTCGACCGAGACGGCCGGATCGTCTTCGCGAACGCGCGGGCCGAGAAGGCATTCGGGTGGACGGCCCGGGAGTTGTCGGGCAAGCCGGTCGAGCTGATCATTCCCGCTCGATTCGGGGACCGGCACGTCGCCCACCGGACGGCCTTCTTCGCGCATGCCACCGCCCGGCCCATGGGAATCGGTCTCGACCTGGCGGGAAGGCGGCGGGACGGCACGGAGTTCCCGGTCGAGATCAGCCTCGCGCCCGTCCGCACGCCCGACGGGCTGCTCGTGTACGCGACGATCGTCGACATCACCACCCGCAAGGCCCTCGAAGACCAGCTGCTGCAGGCCCAGAAGATGGAATCGGTCGGCCGGCTGGCCGGCGGCATCGCGCACGACTTCAACAACATGCTGTTCGCCATCCGGGGCTACGTGGACATGCTCCTCGAGGACCTGGATTCCGCCGGGAGCGCGATCGACGTCGACGCGGTCCGGCCCAGCGTGACCGCGATCGGGACGGCCGTCGAGCGGGCCACTGCGCTCACGGCGCAGCTGCTCGCGTTCAGTCGCCGGCAGGTCGTCAGGCCGGTCACGGTCGACCTGCGCGAGTCGGTCTCCGAACTCGAGCCCATGGTCCGTCGCGTCATCGGCGAGCAGATCCGGCTCGTGCTGGCCCTCGACCCCGGGACCGGGCTGGTACGAGCCGACCCGGGACAGCTCGACCAGATCCTCATCAACCTCGCGGTCAACGCGCGCGACGCGATGCCGCAGGGGGGCACGATCACGGTCGAGACCGGCAACGTCGTGTTCGACGAAGCCTACGCGGTCGAGCACTTCCAGGTGGAGCCCGGCGCGTACGTGATGCTGGCGCTGAGCGACACCGGCCACGGCATGGACCGGGAAACCAGGCTGCACATGTTCGAGCCGTTCTTCACGACGAAGGACCCCGGCAAGGGCACGGGCCTGGGGCTCGCCACCATCTACGGCGTCGTGCGGCAGGCGGGGGGCCACATCTGGCTGTACTCGGAGCCGGGACACGGCACCACGTTCAAGCTCTACTTCCCCAGGGTGGGAGGGGTGCCGGAGGCCCCGGCCGTGACCACCGCCCCCGCGCGCGCACCAGCGGACGGGGACCGTGCTGCTGGTCGAGGACGAGCCGGCGGTCCGGGACATCTCGCGCCGCGTGCTGGAGCGGGCAGGCTACACGGTCATGGCGATGGCGGACGCCCGGGAGGCGCTTGCCCTGATCGAGACGGGAGCCCGGATCGACGTCCTCCTGACCGACGTCGTGATGCCCGACCTGTCGGGCGCCGAGCTCGCGCGACGCTGTCTCGACCAGCGCCCCGGGGTCGGGATCGTGCTGCTGTCGGGCTACGCCGCCGAGACCGCGGAGATCGAGGAGCTCATCGGCCGCGGGGCCCTGTTCGCGAGCAAGCCGCTCGCGACGCGCGACCTGGTGAACCTGGTTGGCGCTGCGGTGGCCGAGAGGCAGTCGGGCCACTGACGCTGCGACAGGGCGTCACCATCCAGCCCCGTGGCGGAAGCCGTGGGCCGGGCAGTTTCGCGCGTCGCGGCGCGACGAATCTGCACTTCAGCCGTCCTTCAGGGATCGGCGGGACAATGAGCCTCGAACCGGCCGGATGGCCGGGACCATCGCAACATCGGCTGGTGAGATCGACATGATGTACTGGGGCTGGCACGTGGGCCCGACCGGCTGGCTGCCCGCCGTCGTCGGCTGGCTCGTGTGGCTGGCGATCATCGCGCTGTTCGTCTTCGTCATCGTGAGGCTCGTCACGGGTCCGCGCCGGGGCGATCGCTACTGGACGCAGCAGCCTCGTCCGGACGACCCGGAGGAGATCCTGCGGGCCCGCTTCGCTCGCGGTGAGATCCCGGCCGACGAGTTCGAGCAGCGGCTCGAGGTGCTCAGGCGGACGCGGCCACCGGTTCCGCCGACGAAATAGCGGGGTCCTCCTCCGGCGGGCCGGCCGCCCCAAACCCACCGGCGACCCCGGGCCCAGCGGCGACCACGGACCCGCCGACGGCCGCCCCGGACGCGTCCGACTCGCGCAGCACTCGCTGCTCGTGCTCGAGCAGCCATCGCTTCCGCCACAGGCCGCCGCCGTACCCGGTGGGTGATCCGTCTGCGCCGACCACGCGGTGGCACGGCACGACGAGGGCAAGCTGGTTCGCGCCGTTCGCACGGGCGACCGCCCGTACCGCGTCGGGCCGGCCGAGCTCGCGGGCCAGCTCCCCGTACGCACGGGTCGTCCCCGGCGGGATCGACCGCAGCGCGGCCCAGACGGCACGCTGGAACGGGCTTCCATCCGCACGCAACGGGACGTCGGGTGCCGCGACGTGTCCCGAGAAATAGGCCGCGAGCCAGTGCTCGACACGCTCGAGGTGCTCGTTGCTCCCCGGGATGACGACGCCGCCGAGGCGCCGGGTCAGCCGCTCGAGCTCGCGGGGCAACCCGCGCCGATCCACGAACTCCAGCAGCACCAGCCCGTCCTCGACCGCGACCGCGAGCATCGGGCCGAGCGGCGTCGTGATCCAGGTGGCATGGGCGACCGTGCCGCCACGTGCGCCCAGGCGCGATGGCGCCGCGCCGAAGACGGAGACGAACGCGCTGCGAAACCCGCTCTCGGACGCGTAGCCGGTCGTGTCGGTGGCAGCACCGAGCGTCGCTCCCGAGCGAATCTCGCGCAGACCGACCCCCATGCGACGCGCCCGGTGGAACGCCTGGAACGTCAGGCCGTAGCGGCGTTTGAAGTACCGCGCGGCGGCGACGGGGTCGATCCCCGCAGACCGCAGGTCCTCGGCGGTGAGACGGCGCTCCACGCGCGATTCCACCAGGGCAAGCGCCGCGGGCAGCCACGCAGGAACGTCATGCCCCGACTGCAGCGGGCGGCACCGACGGCACGGCCGGTAACCGGCCTGCAGGCACTCGCCCACGCTCGCGTAGAACTCCACGTTGGCGGCGAACGGCGTGCGCGCGGGACAGCCGGGGCGACAGAAGACGCCCGTGGTGCGGACCGCGACGAAGAAGACGCCCTCGAACGAGGTGTCGCGGCCGGCCACAGCACGGTACATGACCTCGGTGGGTGGCATCAGGCTCATGCCCGGCAGTATCGCCCGCGCCGCCCGCGACCGACCACCGCCAGATGAACGGCAATGTCGCCGCACGAGGCCACGAGACGTCGCTGCAGACGGGGGTGGGACGGGCATGGGATGATCGCGGCTCATGGACCTCATCGCCCTCGTGGCCGGGATCGTCCTCATCGGGCTCGTGTTCTGGGACGTCTTCGAGACGATCGTCGTCCCGCGGCCCACGCCGGGCCGGTTCCGGATCGCGAAGCACCTCACGGCAGCCACCTGGCGGGCCTGGCGCGCCGGTTGCGTGCGCCTGAGGAGCGGGCTCCGGCGCGAACTGCTGCTCGGGATCTACGCGCCGGCGTTCGTGCTGATCCTCCTGGTCGTCTGGATCGTCCTGCTCGTGCTCGGATACGGGCTCGTGTTCTTCGCGCTGCGCGACCAGCTGTCTCCGTCGCCTCCCGACCTTGGGGTGGCCACCTACTTCGCCGGCACCTCGATCCTGACGCTCGGCTTCGGCGACGTGCTGGCGGTGGGCGGCGTTGCCCGCATCGTGACGCTGACGGCCGCTGCGTCGGGTCTCGGCACGGTGGCGCTCGTGATCACGTACCTGTTCTCGCTCTTCGCCTCGTTCCAGCGCCGGGAGATCCTCGTGGTCAGGCTGGGGGCCCGGGCCGGGGCTCCGCCGTCGGCGGTGTCCCTGCTCGAGACCTACGCGCGCATCGGCATCACGGACCAGCTTCCCAATCTGTTCGAGGACTGGGAGACGTGGTCCGCCGAGGTGCTCGACTCCCACGTCGCGTATCCGCTGCTGGCGTATTTCCGATCCAGCCACGACAACGCCTCGTGGGTCAGCGCGCTCGGCGCCGTGCTCGACTCCGCCAGCTTCGTCCTGACCACGATCCGCGGCATTCCGCGCGGCCAGGCCGAGCTGACCAAGCGCGTCGGAGCGCATTTCGTCGAGGACATCGCCAACTTCCTGGGCTTCCATCCGGTCGACGGCTCCGGCGTCGACCGCGACGCGTTCGACGAGGCGTACGCGCGACTGGCCGATGCGGGCTACGAGCTCGAGGACGCCGACGTTGCGTGGCGTTCCTTCGAGCGGGCGCGCGGGACGTACGCGGCACGACTCGGCGTGCTCGCCGACTACTGGGCCGTGTCCGGAGTGCGCTGGACCGGGGAGAAGTCGTCGCAGTTGTCGATCACGCACGGGCGCAAGGACCCTGCCGAGCGAGCAGCCGGGGTCGGTGCCGTCGCGGGACCGGAGCGAGCCGATCGGGTGAGCGAACGCTCACGGGATGTCTGACGGCGGGACGACCATCGCCGTCGTCGCCGGGTTCGGCGCCGCCATCTGCTGGACGGTCACCACGATGTCGTCGGCTGAGGCGAGCCGGCTGATCGGCGCAAGGCTGACGCTGGCCTGGGTCATGACGATCGGGCTCGTGATCCTGGTGCCGTTCCTCGCGACCGAGCCGACGTCCATCGATCTGCGGTCCGCGTTCTGGCTCCTGCTCGTCGGCGCCGGCAACGTCATCGGGCTGCTGCTGGAGTACGCGGGCATGCGATTGGGGCGGGTCGGCGTGGTCGCGCCCATCGCGTCGGCCGAGGGGGCGGTCGCGGCCGTGATCGCCGCGATTGCGGGCGAGGCGATCGCGCCGGCCGTTGGCGGCTCGCTGGCGCTCATCGCCGGGGGGATCGTGCTGGCGGCCGGCCTGGACCCGTCGTCGAAACCGGCCGGCGGCGAACGAACGGCGCGGTTCGTGCCCGCGCTGTTCGGGCTCGGAGCGGCGCTCGCGTTCGGCACGGTGCTCTTCTCGGCGGGGCAGGTCAGCGCCGACCTGCCGATCGCCTGGGTCGTGCTCCCCGCGCGGCTCGTGGGCTTCGTGTTCGTCGGCCTGCCGCTGTTCCTCACCAGGAACCTGCGGCTCACCCGCAAGGCGGCGCCCTTCGTCGCGCTGTCGGCCATGATGGAGGTCGTGGGATTCGCCGTCTACACGGTCGGATCGCAGCACGGGATTGCCATCGCCTCCGTGCTCGCCTCCGAATTCGCGGCCCTCGCCGCCGTCGCCGCGTGGATCCTGTTCCACGAACGGTTGAGCCGGGTGCAGGTCGTGGGCGTCGGCGCCATCGCCGTCGGCGTCGCGCTCCTGTCGGTCTTCCGCGCCTGAGAGCTCGTCCCCCCTCCCGATCCCCCCGCCCCCGGCCCCTCGCCCGGCCCCCTTTCGCATCCAGGTGCACCCGTCGCCGGCCGGTCCCCCCGGGAATGGCCATTTCTGGGTGCCATACTTTATATGCCAGTCCGGAACGGGCTACCGGCGGGGGAACGGGCTACCGGCGGGGGAACGCACGCGAGCAGCGAGCGGAGTAGGGCTCGGTGCCCCCACGCACCGCATCTCCAGGCTGTGGGCCGACCGCGAGCCAGCGCCGTGCGAGCCCCACGTGTCCCGCCGTCCGTGTCGGACGATCCTGTGCCATACTTTGTATGTCATCCGAAAACTGGCCTCCGGGGGAGGCCTGCCCTGTGCCCGGCCCGCTCCGGAGCGGGATCCGGTCGGGAGGCGCAGGGACCAGGTCGGAGACTCGGGATCCGGTCGGAATCGAAGGGTGGTGCCTGTGCTCCCTCGGTCGCTGGCGCGCGTCAACACGGTCGTGATGCTGCACTCCGCGGTGCCGCTCGCCCTGGCGGACATCGCACGCGCGGCCGGCCTGGCGTACACACCCGCGGAATCGGCACTGGCCACGTTGACCGGACGCGGGCTGGTCGTGAGCGTGAGTCGGGCTGGTCGTGAGCGGTACGGACCCAACCCCGACAGCCCGTACTACCCGATGGCGTACCTCATTGCCCTGGTGGACCTCCCGCTGGCCGACGCGTTCGGCGACGAGCGGATCTCGGTTGCCTACGCCTACGGACCTCTCGCGCGCCCGGGTGGCGCGGCGAAGGGGACCGAGCTGGATCTGCTCCTGGTCGGTGAGATCCGGGACGTCCCGGCACTGCTCACGCGACTCGTCCTGATGGGAGCCGGTTGGGTCGGGCCGTGGTGCCGTTCGTGCTCACGGATGCCGAGTTGGAGCGCGCTCGGCGCAACGGCGACGGGCATGTTGCGGCGGCCCTGTCGGGCGTCCGCCTCGTGGGACAGGACCCGCGGCCCGCTCCTACTCCGTGATGAGCAGCGGCACCTCGGAGACAGCGCCGTCCCGGATCAGCCAGGCGCGAACGACCGGCGAGTCCATGTCGGCGAGTGAACAGAGCAGGTAGAGCGACTCGGGGTAGAACGCGAGGCCGATGTCGGTCGGGGATGGTTCCGCGGGCGACCGGACGTGGGAGTGGAAGATGCCCCACACGACCCTGTCGGCATCGTCGACTCGAGCATGAGCCTGAGCTGCTCGGCCGGGTCGATCAGGTACCGGTACGGCGATGCCGCGGCGTTGGTGAGCGCATGGAACACGGACGCCGCACCGCCCTCGTCGTGGGACCGTTCGGCCGAGAGGATGCCGCAGGCCTCGTTGGGGTAACCGCGACGGGCCCACGCGACGAGCTCGTCATGCAGCGAGCGCGACAGCCGGGCGGGCGACGGCGAGGGCGGCGCGACCGACACGCCCGACGGCGAGGAAGCGCTCGGCCCGGGCTCTCCGCTCACCACCAGCTCCGCGACTCGAGGTCGTTCTCCATCTCACCCAGATCGCGCGTCCAGATGCCGCCCGAGAGGTACTTCCAGCCGCCGTCGGCGAGCAGGACCACGATCGTGCCGTGCTCCATGTCCCGCGCCACGCGAGCCGCCGCCACCGGCGCCGCACCCGAGGAGACCCCGCGAAGATCCCCTCGCGTTCGGTCAGGTCCCGCAGCGCCTCGATCGCGTCGGCGTCGACACGAGGTACTTCGCCGTCGAGGTCGTGGGGTCGAAACCTCGGGCACGAAGCCCTCCTCGAGCGACCGCAGGCCCTGGACGTTCTCGCCGGGCATCGGCTCGGCGGCGATGATCCGCACCTCCGGGTTGTGCTCGCGGAGCCGGCGTCCCACCCCGGTCAGGGTCCCGCCGGTGCCGAGCCCGGCGATGAACACGTCCACTTCGGGGCAGTCGGCGATGATCTCCTCGGCCGTGCCCTCGTAATGGGCGCGCGGGTTCGCGGGGTTGCCGTACTGGTAGGGCATGACGAACCGCTCGTCGCGCGACACGAGGTACTTGGCCAGCTCCACGGCGCCGTTGGAGCCCTTCTCGCCCGGGGAGTCGATGATCTCGGCGCCGAACAGCGCCAGCAGCTGGCGACGCTCGTTGGTCACGTTGTCGGGCATCACCACGGCGACGCGGTAGCCCTTCCGCCGGCGCGATCATGGCCAGCGCGATCCCGGTATTGCCGCTGGTCGGCTCGATGATGATCGAGTCCGCGTGCAGCACGCCGCGCCGCTCGAGGTCCTCCATCAGGTACTTCGCGACGCGATCCTTCACGGACCCGGTCGGGTTCATGAACTCGAGCTTCGCGTAGAGCCGGACGTTCTCGTTCGGCGACATCCGCGGGATCTCGACCAGCGGCGTGTTCCCGATGGCATCGACGATCGACGGGAAGCGACCGCCGTGCGGCCCGGCGCCCTCGTGGGCGTGCGGGCGCATGGCGCGCGCGACAGGCATCTCGCTACGCGCCCCCGGCCATCGCGGGCAGGATCACGACGGTGTCGGTCGGGCTGACCGGCGTCCCCAGCTCCTGCAGGTACCGGATGTCCTGGTCGTTCAGGTAGACGTTCACGAACCGGTTGAGCGAGCCGTCCCCGCCGAGCAACTGGTCGCCGAGGCCCGGGAACTTCGCCACCAGGCCCTCGAGGATGTCGCCCACGGTCGAGCCCCTCGACCTCGATCTGCTTTTCCCCTCGACCTGCGCCCGCAGGACCGGCGGGATGCGCACCTTGCTCACGTGATCTGGAAACCCCCTGTTGTGGTTGACGTCAATCGGCGCGGCCGAGCGGCCTGGCCACCAGCGGGGTGGCGGCAGACGCGGCCTGCGAGCCCGAAGGTGCGGCCTGCGAGGCCGAAGGTGCGGCCGCGAGGCCGACCTGCGGCCGTCGAGGCACCGTCGCCGCATGCCGGGCAGTGCGGGTCGCGGCGCAGCTTCAGCTCCTGGAACGACATGTCGAGCGCGTCGTAGATCGTGGCCGGCCCACGGCGGGTCGCCGATGCCGAGCAGCACCTTGATCGCTTCCGTGGCCTGCAGGATGCCGAGGGTCCCGGGCACGACGCCGAGCACTCCGGCCACGGAGCAGCCGGGCGCGAGCTCCGGCGGCGGCGGCGTGGGGTACAGGCAGCGGTAGCACGGCCCGGCGTAGGGCTGGAAGACGGTCAGCTGTCCCTCGAAGCGGAACACGCTCGCGTGGACAACCGGGATGCCCGCCCGAACCGCCGCGTCGTTCAGCGTGTAGCGCGTCTCGAACGTGTCGGTACCGTCGAGGATCACGTTGTACCGGGCGATGATGCGGTCGACGTTCTCCTCGGTCAGCATCTCGTCGTACGCGATGACCTCGATGTCCGGGTTCAGCGCGTGGACGGCCAGGGCCGCCGAGTCCGTCTTTTTCTGCCCGACCCGTCGGTCGTGTGCAGGATCTGGCGCTGGAGGTTGCTCCGGTCCACCGTGTCGAAATCGACGAACCCGATGGTCCCGACGCCGGCGGCCGCGAGGTAGAGGGCCGCGGGGCTGCCGAGACCGCCGGCGCCGATGAGCAGCACCCGGGCATCGAGCAACTTGGCCTGGCCCTCAGCGCCGATCTCGGGGATGAGCAGGTGGCGGCTGTAGCGCTGCTGCTGCTGCGCCGTCAGCACGCGGGGGACGATGAAGTCGTAGCCGGCCTGCTTCCACGCGGTATAGCCACCGGACATCGAGGCCACGTCGGTGTAGCCGAGCTCCTGGAGGGCCCGCGCCGCGAGGAGCGAGCGCACGCCGCCGGCGCAGTAGAGCGTGATCGGGGCATCGTGCTGGGAACCGTGTCCTCGATGCGCGTCTCGATGAACCCTTTGCTCAGATGCAGCGCGCCGGGGATGTACCCCTCGTCGAACTCGTTGCGCTCACGGACGTCGACGATACGGGCGCCTGCGGCGGCGAGGCGGGCGGCCTCATCCGGCCACACCTCTCGAATTTGACGCGCGCGGGCCTCGCGCATGACGGCTCATTGAATGTCTTGGTCATCGAACGGTGGCTCCAGGAAAGCGGGGGCACGGACCGCCCGGAACGGGCGGCGCGGGATCGCGGAAGCGAGCGGCGGGACGCCGGCGACTCAGGCCGGCGCCGCCGACACCTGCAGCGGCCCTCACCGGGCAGCCGGCGACGGCACTCGCACCATCGCGCGTGGCTGCGTGCCCATCGGGTGTGACCGCATCCGCCTCACGCGGGCTCCTCTTCCTGTCGGCCTGCCAGCTCACGCGGTCCTCCAGGGCACGACGCAGCGTGTCGACCGACA
>CAVZXW010000003.1:0-53576 GCA_963779375.1 uncultured Chloroflexia bacterium
TTGATTTATAAGACATTAGCGCTGCTGGCGCGGACGCTGAGCACGTAATTGACGGACATAGGCATCTCCCCGAATGTTCTATTGTCTGCTATTCGACCATATCGATACAATGCCTTTGTATATTATGTCCAATACAATGAACATCCGAGTACGGCTTAGTCAGCATTTTTGGTTCGTGACCAATTGCGTCGGCTCGCGATGAACCGGCAGCGACGAGCTTCTCGGAAGCCGCCGTTCGCGATCGGCCGGTCCGAGTCGCGACCTGACTGTGATGAGAATTCAGGAGCGCCTTTCATACAGTGCGACCACAGGCAGGCGACCAGCATGTCCTGTCTCGGGCGGAGGGTGTCTTCTAACGCTTTTACTTTCCGAGCGTTTTAAAAGTGGCAGTCCACCCAAATTCATGACTGGCTTCAGCGACGCGAGGCAAAGAAGCCGCGCAGCAAGTCGCCCGCTTCCCCGGCCAGCAACCCGCCGGAAACGTTCACCTTGTGATTGTGCCGATCCGACAAAAGCGTATCGAAGACGCTGCCGGCGGCGCCCGTCTTCGGATCGTTTGCCGCGTACACCACACGCGCAAGGCGGGCATGCACGATGGCGCCCGCGCACATTACGCAAGGCTCCAATGTCGCGTACAGCGCAGCGCCGGGAAAACGGTAGTTTCCGAGCCGCTGCCCCGCATCGCGCAACGCGAGGATCTCCGCATGGGCGGTCGGATCGTTTCCGCCGATGTTGTGGTTCCAGCCCTCGCCCACGATTTCGCCGTCGAGGACAAGTACCGCGCCAACCGGAACCTCGGCATGCTCATCCGCGGCGTGTTGCGCAAGCTCCAGCGCGCGACGCATGAAGCGCTCGTCATCGGGCGTGAACGCGCTCATTCCCACTCGATGGTGGCAGGAGGCTTTCCGCTGACGTCGTATACGACCCGCGAAATACCACGCAGCTCGTTGATGATGCGGTTCGAGACCTTGCCGAGGAAGTCGTACGGCAGGTGTGCCCAGTGCGCGGTCATGAAATCGATGGTCTCGACCGCGCGCAGCGCGATCACCCATTCGTAGGCGCGCGCATCGCCGACCACGCCCACCGATTTCACCGGCAGGAACACGGCAAACGCCTGGCTGACCTTGTCGTAAAGATCCGCCGCGCGCAGTTCGCCAATGAAGATGTCGTCGGCGCGTTGCAACAACTCGACGTATTCCGGCTTCACTTCGCCGAGCACGCGCACGCCGAGTCCGGGTCCGGGGAATGGATGGCGGTAAACCATCTCGCGCGGCAGGCCGAGTTCCACGCCGATTCGGCGCACTTCGTCCTTGAACAGTTCGCGCAGCGGCTCGATCAGCTCGAAGCGCATGCCTTCGGGCAAGCCGCCGACGTTATGGTGCGATTTGATCACATGCGCCTTGCCGGTCTTGCTTCCAGCCGATTCGATTACATCCGGATAAATCGTGCCCTGCGCGAGCCAACGGATGCCCTTGAGTTTGGCGGCTTCCTCGTCGAATACTTCGATGAAGAGCTTGCCGATGATCTTGCGCTTGGCTTCTGGATCGGCGACGCCGGTCAGCGCCTTGAAATAGCGCGTTGCTGCATCGACGCGTATCACATTGACGCCCATGTGCATGGCCATTGTCGCCATGACCTGGTCGCCTTCGTGCCAGCGCAACAGACCGGTGTCGACGAACACACAGGTCAACTGATCGCCGATCGCGCGCTTGAGCAGCGCGGCGACGACGGAGGAATCCACGCCGCCGGACAGGCCGAGCAGCACGCGATCGCCGCCGACCTGCGCGCGGATTTTTTCGACGGTATTCTCGATAATGTTCGACGGCGTCCACAGGGCCGCGCAGCCGCAGACATCGATGACGAAACGGCGCAGGATTTCGAGTCCCTGCCGCGTATGCGTGACTTCGGGGTGGAACTGCACGCCGTACCAGCGCCTGCTTTCGTTCGCCATCACGGCAACGGGGATGCGCTGCGTCGTGGCGGTGACGACGAATCCGGGCGGCGCCTTGGCCACGTGGTCGCCGTGACTCATCCAGACGTCAAGCCGCTTCACGTCCGCGTGGTCGCTCAGGCCGTCGAGCAACGCATCTTGTGCGACCACATCGACTTGCGCGTGGCCGAATTCGCGCGCATCCGCGGCTTCCGTCGCGCCGCCGAGCTGCGCGGCGAGCGTTTGCATGCCATAGCAGATACCCAGGATCGGCAGGCCGGAATCGAATGCCGACTGCGGCGCACGCGGCGCGTTTGCGGCCGTCGTGGACTCGGGGCCGCCCGAAAAGATGATGCCCTTGGGCGCGAATTTCGCGATTTCGGTCGGGTCGTGATCCCAGGCCCAGATTTCGCAGTAAACGCCGATTTCACGGATACGCCGCGCGATCAGTTGCGTGTACTGAGCGCCGAAATCGAGGATGAGGATCTTGTCGCTATGGATGTTTTGCATCAATCAAACCGGTAGTTCGGCGCTTCCTTGGTGATTGCCACATCGTGCACGTGCGACTCGCGCATGCCGGCGCTGGTAACGCGCACGAATTGTGGCTTCGTGTGCATTTCTTCGACCGTCGCGCAGCCGACATAACCCATCGCCGCGCGCAGTCCGCCGGAGAGCTGGTGCAGGATGTTGCGCAGCGGCCCGCGATACGGCACACGTCCCTCGATGCCTTCGGGCACGAGCTTGTCGGCGTCGGCCTCGTCCTGGAAATAACGATCCTTCGAGCCCTTCTGCATCGCGCCGAGCGAGCCCATGCCACGATAGCTCTTGTACGAACGGCCCTGGTACAACTCGACTTCGCCGGGCGCCTCCTCGGTGCCGGCGAACATGCCGCCGATCATCACGCAGTTCGCGCCGGCGGCCAGCGCCTTGGCGATGTCGCCGGAATAGCGGATGCCACCGTCGGCGATCAGACAAGCGCCGCTGCCCTTGATCGCTTCGGCGACCATGCTCACCGCGGAAATCTGCGGCACGCCAACGCCGGCGACGATGCGCGTGGTGCAGATCGAACCGGGACCCACGCCGACCTTGACCGCATCCGCGCCGGCGTCGATCAGCGCCTTGGCCGCGTCACCGGTCACGATATTGCCGCCGATCACCGACATCGTCGGGAAGAGCTTGCGCACCCAACGCACGCGGTCGACCACCCCCTGCGAATGGCCATGCGCGGTATCGATCACGAGCACGTCGACTCCCGCCTCCACCAGCGCGGCGATGCGCTGCTCGGTATCGCCGCCGACGCCAACCGCCGCGCCGACGCGCAGGCGTTCGTGGCTGTCCTTGGCCGAATGCGGATTGTCGCGCGCCTTCTGGATGTCCTTCACCGTGATCAGGCCGCGCAACTGGAACGCGTCGTTGACCACCAGCACTTTTTCGATGCGGTGCTTGTGCAGCAGGCGCAGCACCTCGTCTTCGTTCGCGCCTTCCTTCACCGTGACGAGTTTTTCCTTGCGCGTCATGATGTGGCGCACCGGATCCTCGGGTTTCGTTTCGAAGCGCAGATCGCGGCTGGTGACGATGCCGACAAGATTCTCGCCGTCGACGACCGGCACGCCGGAGATGTCGTGCGCACGCACGATCTGCATCACCTCGCCGATCGAGGTTTCCGGGCCGACCGTGATCGGATCGCGAATCACGCCGGCTTCGAATTTCTTGACCAGGCGCACTTCGGCGGCCTGCTGTTCGATGGACATGTTCTTGTGGATGATGCCGATGCCGCCAGACTGCGCCATGGTGATAGCGAGGCGCGCTTCGGTCACCGTATCCATCGCGGCCGAGACGACCGGCATGTTCAGGCGGATGTGGCGCGTGAGTTGCGTGGCCAGGCTGACGTCGCGCGGCAGTACGTTCGAGTAGGCGGGGACGAGCGAGACGTCGTCGAAGGTGAGAGCTTCGGTAAGTATGCGCATGCCCTATTTTACAGGGTGCGCGCCGCTCCTGCCACTCGCCTGGGTTTTCGGGACGATTTCAGCGCGCCAGCCACAAGGACAGTTCGGGCACGTAGGTGATGATCAGCACCGCCGCCAGCAGGATCGCGTAGAACGGCAGGCTCGCGCGCACGATGCGCGTGGCCGGCTGGTTGAAGCGCGCGCTGGCGATGAAGATGTTCATGCCGACCGGCGGCAGGAAGATGCCGATTTGCAGGTTGGCGAGGAAAATGATCCCCAGGTGCACCGGGTCGATGCCGTAGTGCGTTGCCACCGGCAGTATCAGCGGTACCAGGATGATGATGGCGGGGAATCCTTCCAGCAGCATGCCGAACACGAGCAGGAAGGCATTCAGCAGCAACAAGAAGGCGAACTTGCCGGAAATCCCTGCTTGCAGGGCCGCGAACAATTTCTCAGGCACATCACCGTCGATCAGCCAGTTCGTCAGCGCCAGCGAAAAGCCGAGCACGATGAGGATGGCACCGACCAGCAGCATCGCCTCGCGGATCACGCGCGGGAGCTCGCCGAATCTGATTTCGCGCCGGATCAGCACGGTCACGATCAGCACGTACAGCGCGGTCGCCGCCGCGGCTTCGGACGCAGCCAGTTTGCCGGTGTAGATGCCGATCAGGATGACGAACGGAAGCGGCAATTCCCATGCCGCATCCTTGAGCGCGGCCCAGACTTCGCGTGCGCTCGATGGCGGCGGGCGCGGCAGGTCGCGCGCCTTCCACGCACTGTAGATCGCCAGCATCACGACCATGAGCAGGCACGGCAACAGGCCCGCCTTGAACAGCGCGTCGATGCTGACCGGCGGCGTGGTGTGAAATTGCTGGGCGACGACGCCATACAGGATCAGCGGCATGGAGGGCACCAGCAGCAATCCGAGGCTGCCGGCGGCGGTGAGCAGGCCCAGCGAAAAGCGTTCCTCGTAATGCGCTTGGCGCAACGCCGGATACAGCACGGCGCCGAGTGCGATCAGGGTGACGCCGGTCGCGCCGGTGAACGCGATACAACGGCATTGCCGCCGCTGACCTGGTTCAGTTACGTGCTAGCCGTCCCACGGGGCGAACGAGTCCGTCATCCGTGCACGCGCGCTCACCAGGCGATACGGCGACATCGTGGCGGTCGACCACCTCAACCTCGACGTCCGCGCCGGTGAGGTCTTCGGCCTGCTCGGGCCGAACGGGGCGGGCAAGACCACGACGATCCTGATGCTCCTGGGCCTCTCGGAACCGACCGAGGGGCACGCCGAGGTGGCCGGCTTCGACCCGACCCGTTCACCCCTGGAGGTCAAGCGCAGGGTGGGCTACATGCCCGACGAGGTGGGGTTCTACGGCGGGCTGACCGGCCGGCAGAACCTTCGCTACACGGCCCGACTGAACCGCGTCGAGCCGGCCCTGATCGAGCCCCGGCTGTCCGGCCTGCTCGCCCAGGTCGGCCTGGCGGACGTCGCGGATCGAGCCGTGGAGACGTACTCGCGCGGCATGCGGCAGCGGCTCGGCCTGGCCGATGCCCTCGTGAAGGACCCCTCCGTGGTCGTGCTCGACGAGCCGACGACGGCGATCGACCCGGCGGGCGTGGCGGACGTGCTCGACCTGATCCGCTCGATCGCCCGTGATCGAGGGGCCGCCGTCCTCCTGTCCAGCCACCTCCTCCACCAGGTCCAGCAGGTGTGCGACCGCGTCGCCATCTTCGTCTCCGGGAAGGTCGTGGCGCAGGGAACGATGCGACGCCTGGCCGAGCAGATGGCCGGCGACAAGGTGCAGCTCGAGGTCGGGCTCGACGGACCCACGGACGACGTCGAGGGGGCCCTGCGCTCGGTCGAGGGCGTGCACGACGTCTCGCGCGACGAGCACGACCCGCGGCTCTGGCGCGTGACCGGCGCCCGCAGCCTCCAGGCCGGGCTCGCGGCCGCGCTCGTGGCACGCGGCATGGGAGTGTGGCATTTGCGCCGCCTGGGCGACGACCTGGACGAGATCTACATGCGCTACTTCGCGAAGGAGGAGGCCGGCAATGGCCGCGCAGCCTGAGTCGATCGCCCCGGCTCCGCCTCGCCCGCGGAGACGCCGGATGCGGCGGGCGGGATCCGGCGGTCCCGGTTCGGCCGTGAGGGCGGCGCGCATGCCGGGCGGTGGATGGCGCGTGATCGCCGACAAGGAGTTCGCTGACCACGTCCTGAGCATTCGGCTGTTCATCCTCATCGCGCTCATGGGTCTCGCGGCGGTCGCGGCCGTCTACTCCACGACGACCTTCGTCCGCACGAACGCGCAGCAGGCTGCCGGCTCCACCGGCCTCTTCGTGCTGCTGTTCAGCGCGCAGTCCCCCTCGTCGCAGATCCCCGCCTTCGCGACGCTGGTGGGACTGCTGGGTCCGCTTCTCGGGATCGCATTCGGCTTCGACGCGATCAACGGCGAGCGGTCGGAGAGGACCCTGCCGCGCCTCGTCTCGCAGCCGATCTACCGCGACGACGTCATCAACGGCAAGTTCGCGGCCGGCATCGCCGCGATCACGCTCGTTCTCTCCGCCATCGCAATCCTCGTCTCGGGATTCGCGTTCTTCGAGCTGGGGATCGTCCCGGGGCCGGACGACGTGGCGCGCGTGGTGGCGTGGGTCGTGGTGACCGTGATCTACATCGGGTTCTGGCTCGCCTTCGCCATGCTGTGCTCGGTCGTGATGCGGCGCGCCGCGACCTCCGCCCTGACCGCCATCTCGGTCTGGCTTGTCCTGACGCTCTTCGCGTCGCTGCTCACCGGGATCGCCGCCGATGCGCTGTCACCGGTGCCCGCGAACCCGACACTCGACCAGCAGGTGGCCAATGCCCAGCTCCAGCTCGACCTGTCGCGGATCTCGCCGGGCGAGCTGTACAGCGAGGCGACAGCCTACCTGCTGGATCCCACGGTGCAGAGCGTGGGCATCATCCTGCCGTCCCAGCAGTCCGCCGCGCTTCCGACGATCCTCCCCGTCGAGCAGAGCCTGCTCCTGGGGTGGCCGCAGGCCGTCGCCCTCGTGGCGCTGACCGTCGTGTGCTTCGGTGCCGCCTACGTCGTGTTCATGCGCCAGGAGGTGCGCGCCTGACGGAGGCGCCGAGCAGCTCGCGCACCTCGTGGGCGATCTGCAGGTCCTCGCGCGCGGCGATCACGAGCGTCCGGACGGCGGCGCCCGTCGCCGAGATGTCGCGGTCCCCCGACATGTCGTTCGCGGCCGCGTCCACGGCGACCCCCAGGAACCCGAGGCCCCGATGCGGCGCGCTCCCGGATCGCCGGCGAGTTCTCGCCCACCCCTCCCGTGAACACGAGGGCGTCGAGCCCGTCCATCGCCGCGGCCATGGAGGCGATGGCTCCCCGGAGCCGGTGCAGGTAGACGCCCAGGGCGACCGACGCCTCCTCGTCCCCGGACCCTGCCCGCTGCAGGATCTCCCGCATGTCCGCGGTGCCGGTCAGCCCGAGCAGCCCGGAGCGGTGCTCGAGGGCCGCCGCGAGCTCGGCCGGCGGCAGGCCAACGTGCTCCTCGAGCCACAGGACCAGCCCCGGATCCACGGACCCCGAGCGTGTGGCCATGACCAGGCCCTCGAGCGGCGTGAACCCCATGGTGGTGTCGACGGAGTGGCCGCCTGGACGGCGGCCAGGGAGGCGCCGGCGCCGAGGTGGCAGGTCACGATGCGCAGACCCTCGAGCGGCCGCCCGATGATGTCCGCGGCCCGGCGCGAGGCCCAGGCGTGGGACAGGCCGTGGAAGCCGTAGCGGCGCAGGTCCCATCGCTCGCGCCACTCCGCCGGCAGCGCGTACGTGGCCGCCTCCGGCGGGAGCCCGGCGTGGAACGCGGTGTCGAAGCAGGCGACCGCGGGGACGCCGGGCAGCGCGCGGCTGACGACGTCCAGTGCGGCCAGCGACTTGGGCTGGTGGAGCGGCGCGAGGTCCGGTCAGCGCCTGCAGGCGGGCGCGCACGGACCGCGTCGATGCGGACGGGCTGCGGAGTAGAGCCGTCCGCCGTGGACGATGCGGTGGCCGACGGCGTCGACCTGCCCGAACGAGTCGATCGCCGGCGACACGGCCGTCTCGTCCGCGTGCCCGCGCGGGGCAGGCAGGTCGGCCGTGCCGGCGACCCTGTCGTCGGCGTCCAGGAGACGGAGCTTGAGGCTGCTGGAGCCGGCGTTGACGACGAGCACGCGCACGGCGATCCCTCGCTCAGTACGGCCAGGTCCAGTCCCTGACCTCGGGACTGTCCTCGCCCTCCACGCGCGTGTACGCACGCGCCTGCAGCCGCCGGTCGGCCATCAGCTGGCGCACGTGGCCGCCCCGCGACGCCAGTCCGGGCACGCGGTCGATCACGTCCATGACCAGGTGGAACCGGTCGAGATCGTTGAGCATGACCATGTCGAACGGCGTGGTGGTCGTGCCCTCTTCCTTGTACCCGCGCACGTGGATGTTGGCGTGGTTCCGCCGGCGGTACGTGAGCCGGTGGATCAGCCACGGGTAGCCGTGGTGCGCGAACACCACGGGCCGGTCGATGGTGAAGAGCGAGTCGAACTCGCCGTCGGACAGGCCGTGCGGGTGCTCCGTGGACGGCTCGAGGCGCATCAGGTCCACGACGTTGACGACGCGCACCTTGAGGTCGGGCAGGTGCTGGCGGATCAGGTCCACCGCGGCCAGGGTCTCGAGCGTGGGGACGTCGCCGCAGCAGGCCATCACCACGTCGGGCTCGCCGCCCTGGTCGTTGCTGGCGAAGTCCCAGATCCCGATCCCCCGCGTGCAGTGGAGGATGGCCTGGTCCATCGAGAGCCAGTTCAGAGAGGGCTGCTTGCCTGCGACGATCACGTTCACGTACTGGCGGCTGCGCAGGCAGTGGTCCGCGACCGACAGGAGGCAGTTCGCGTCGGGCGGCAGGTACACCCGGACGACCTCGGCTTTCTTGTTGACGACGTAGTCGATGAACCCAGGATCCTGGTGGCTGAACCCGTTGTGGTCCTGGCGCCAGACGTGCGAGCTGAGCAGGTAGTTGAGCGACGCGATGGGCCGGCGCCAGGGGATCCGGTTCGTCGTCTCCAGCCACTTCGCGTGCTGGTTGAACATCGAATCGATGATGTGGATGAACGCTTCGTAGCAGTCGAAGAGACCGTGGCGCCCGGTCAGGAGGTAGCCCTCCAGCCAGCCCTGGCACAGATGCTCGGACAGGACTTCCATGACCCGGCCGCGCGGGGCGACGTGGTCGTCCGTGGGCAGGATCTCGCCGTCGAACGCACGGTCCGTGACCTCGAACACCGCGCCCAGCCGGTTCGAGGCGGTCTCGTCGGGTCCGAAGAGCCGGAACGTCTCCTGGTTCTGCCTGATCACGTCCCGCAGGAACGTGCCGAGGACGCGCGTGGGTTCGGCGCGGGTCGTGCCGGGCCGGTCCATGGCCACGGCGTAGCCGCGGAAGTCCGGCAGCGAGAGGTCGCGGAGGAGCAGGCCGCCGTTCGCGTGCGGGTTCGCGCTCATCCGCTGCCAGCTCCGCGGCGGAAGCGCCTGCAGCTCCGGCACGAGGGTGCCCCTCTCGTCGAACAGCTCCTCCGGCCGGTAGCTCTTCATCCAGCGCTCGAGCAGCGCCGTGTGCTCCGGGTTGCCGCGGACCTCGCTCATGGGCACCTGGTGCGAGCGCCAGGACCCCTCGGTCTGCTTGCCGTCCACCTCCTTCGGTCCGGTCCAGCCCTTCGGCGTCCGGAGCACGATCATCGGCCAGGTGGGGCGCGCGGTCTCGCCGCGCTCGCGGGCGCCGCGCTGGATGTCGTGGATCTCGCGCACGCAGTCGTCCAGGACCGAGGCGAGCCGCTGGTGGACGGTCGCCGGATCGTCGCCCTCGACGAAGTACGGGTGGTAGCCGTGCCCTTCGAACAGCTTCTGGAGCTCGTCGTGCGGGATGCGCGCGAGCACGGTCGGATTGGCGATCTTGTACCCGTTGAGGTGAAGGATCGGCAGGACCGCGCCGTCGGTGACCGGATCCAGGAACTTGTTGCTCTGCCAGCTGCCCGAGAGCGGCCCGGTCTCCGCCTCGCCGTCGCCGACGACGCAGCACACGACCAGGTCCGGGTTGTCGAAGGCGGCGCCGAACGCGTGCGAGATGGCGTAGCCGAGCTCGCCCCCCTCGTGGATCGAGCCGGGTGTCTCCGGGGCGACGTGGCTCGGGATGCCGCCGGGGAACGAGAACTGGCGGAACAGCCTCCGCATCCCGTCCTCGTCCTGGGTGATGCTCGGGTAGACCTCCGAGTAGGTGCCCTCCAGGTAGGCGTTGGCGACGATTCCGGGCCCGCCGTGGCCCGGACCGATGATGTAGATCGCGTCGAGGCCCCAGCTCCGGATCGCGCGGTTCATGTGCGCGTAGATCAGGTTGAGGCCCGGCGTCGTGCCCCAGTGGCCGAGCAGGCGCGGCTTGACCTGCTCGGCCTGCAGGGGCTCGCGGAGCAGCGGGTTGTCCATCAGGTAGATCTGTCCGACGGACAGGTAGTTGGCCGCCCGCCAGTAGGCGTCGATCAGGCGGAGTTCATCGTCGGAGAGCGGTCCGCCGGGGTTCCGTGACATGCCGGCTGCGTCCTGCATGCGATGTACCGCCTTTCGCCGGACGTGCCGCTGGCGGGGATCCGGCCGCCGCTGGCGCGAATCCGGCCGCCGCCGTCCGGTTGCTCGTGGCGCGGTCGAGAGCACGATCGGCCTCGACGAGTGTACGCGCGGCGGATCTTCGGCCGACGTGGTGGATGGGGGCCTGACGTGCGCCTCGACCCGACGCGAACGCCCCGGTCGCGCCGGCACTGGGCCGAGCCTTTTGCGTCGAGCCGGCCGTTGCCGAGCCGCGGGTTGCTGAGCGGCGGGTTGCCGGGCCGGCCGTTGCTGCGCCGCGGGTTGCTGAGCGGCGGGTTGCCGGGCCGGCCGTTGCTGCGCCGCGGGTTGCTGAGCGGCGGGTTGCCGAGCCGGCCGTTGCCGAGCCGCGGGTTGCTGAGCGGCGGGTTGCCGGGCCGGCCGTTGCTGCGACCGCGCCCGCCGGTCCCCGAGCTGGCCGTTGCGAGCCGCTGGCGTTGAGCGGCTGCTGCCGGCCGTCCGGCCTGGATTCACGGCCCTTTCCTGCAGTTCGCGCCCGAGGGGACACGTATGTCGGGTCGAAGCGGTCCGTGGCGGGTCCGGACGTCCCGCGCGTCGTGATTCGCGGTCCAGTCCGAGCGTGGCCGAGCACGAGGTCGCGGGTCTCGACCGCGGCAGCGTATGGCCGCGCGGCCTCGATCGCGCTCGCAACAGACATACGGTTCTGCAGGAGCCCGAACTGCATGAAATGGCCCGTGGCCGCGTGCGGCGCAAGAGCCGTGGCCGCGTGCGGCGCAAGAGCCGTAGGGCGCTCCGGCGGCGGCAACGCTCCGACCTCGCGGGACTTCCTGCCGGCCGTACCGGGCGGCGGCGCCACGCAGCACGGGCCCTGGTCCGCCTTGCCGCACCGCTCGGCCCATATCGCCGCCGCCGCGTTGATACCCGCCGCTTGGGCCACATCGCCCCGCCGCCGCGCGGCGCCGCCTGGCGCCGAGTAGCCGGCGCGCAGTCAGCCTTGCCGGGGCAGACGGCAGTCAGCCTTGCGGGGGCAGACGGTTGCCCGCGCGTCCGAGCTCGGGGGACGCGCCGCTACGGGACGATCGCCACCAGGCAGGTCGGGCCGCCGTCGGCGCGTGCGAACTCGTCAAGGTCGAGCTCGACGACCAATTCGCCGGCGTCTCGGAGCAACTCGCCGGTCCGCGGGTGCCCGCTCGCCATGAAGACCCGCCCGCCGATCGCGAGCACGTTCGCGGCCCCCGCCTCCGCGTCCGGGACCAGGATCCGCTCCACCTCCGGCTCCGGCGCAGAGCCCGGGGTCCTGTCGAGCGAGGCGAAGCCTGCGGCCGTGCCGAGGAGGCGCCGCGGTCCGAGCGGCGTCACGGCGGTCGCGAGATGGAGCCGGTCGGTCACGGGGCAGAGGAACGCACGATAGCCGAGGGGGCCCACCGCCAGGGCGAGCTGGCCGGCGCCGCACACGTTGGTCCGCCCCGACACGCCGATGGCGATCCGGTCGCCGTACACGATGACGTCGCCGCCGTCGAGTGTGGCCGGCTCTTCCATCTCGACGACGGTGGCGTCAGGGGCGAGCAGCTGCGCCCGCGCCACCACCGACGCGACCTCGCCACGGCGCGAGATGGCTCCGGGCCTGGAGACGACGAGCACGGCGGCAGGCCCGCCCGGGTCGTCCGCCCGCGGAAGTGCGATCAGGGTGTCCGAGACGAAGGTCGCGTCGGGAAGCTCGGGCTCCGGGGGAAGGGCGACCACGTGGAGCCCGGCTGCCGACAGCGCGGCGACGAACCGGCGATGCTGGGCGACGGCCAGCTCCGGCTCGATCCGGTCGTGCTCGGGGTGGCTCGACAGCGCCTGCCGGAGCGCCGGCGATGGCTCGCGGACGATCACGTGCATCGGATCTCCCTCCGGTCAGCCCTCCAGGATGGGCCGAGCCTTTTCCGGATCGTCGACGACGAACGCGAACATCGCCCGGTCCCCCCACCGGCCGATGAACAGGTGCCCGTGGACGTTGACCCCGGCGTCCGCCAGGCGCCGCGCGATGCGGGCCATGCCGCCCGGGCGGTCGTCCACCTCGGCGATGAGCGATTCGCCTTCGAAGTAGGTGTACCCGCCCTCGTCCAGGACTCGGCGCGCGGTGTCATCGTCGGCAGTGGTGAGGATCACGTGGCCGGCGCCCCCGAGGCCACCTCCACCGATGGCCCTCAGGTCGACGTCGCGAGCCGCGAGCGCCTCGGCGAGCGTCGCCAGCGCACCCGGCTCGTTCCGGAGCTGGACGATGAACTGCTGAGCCATGGCGCCCTCCGCCGCTCGCTCCGCCCGGCGACCTGCCGGCGAACGGACCGGAACGGATTCTAGGGCGCGGAAGCCCTCAGCGGATGCCGGTGTCGTACTCGAGATCGGCCCTCGCGATCGTGCCGGCCGCCGAGGACAGGGTGACCGACACCGGCCTGGGAAGACCCATCAACCCTGTCACCGGCTCACCCGAGACGGTGAAGCTGCCCGCCCGGCCGACCGGGACGAGGTACGAACCGTCGGGACCGGTCGTGGTGGACGCGATCCGGGTTCCGCTCGAGTCGCTGACGACGATCGTCGCGCCGCCGACGGCGCGCGGGGCGCACCCGGACGCCGGTGGGTTGTGCTCCACGGGGCACACGGGACCGGCCGTCACCGTGCCCGCGATCGACGAGGGCCCGCCGGCAACCGAGGGCGTCGTCCCGCCCGAGGGTCCGGACGCGACCGGGGACGCCGTCCCGCCGGAGGATCCCGGGACCGAGCATGCGACGACGAGCGCGACGAGGACGGCGAGACCGGCCGCATGGGCTATCCCGGGCCGGCGGGGTGCCGGTGTCATGGGCCGCAGACGCCGCGAGCCGGCTGCCGGTTCCCCGTCCGACACCCGGGGCCTCGATGGTCCATGTCCGCGGTCATTCTGCCCGCAGGACCAGCATGTGCTGGTGGACGATGTTCGGGACGAACGCGCGCGGATAGCCGTACGGGCGCAGCCGCGTTCCCGCCTGGTACCACACGATGTCGCCCTTGGTCACGAAGCCACGGCGCTCCGCGCGGGCCGCGAGATCCGACGCCGTGAACCGGTAGCGACCCTCCTGGTAGGCGTCACGGACGATCACGACGGCGTACCGCCGCTCGCGGAGCACGCGTCGCAGCCCGGCCAGGACCAGCTCCATCCGGTCCAGGTACTCGCCGTACGACCCGCTGTTGGCGATGTCGGCATCGGACGTGCTGACCATGGCGTAGTCCGTGCGGCGGTTGGCATGCTCGGCGCTCAGCGGGCCCCCGGACATGGTCAGGCGCAGCTGCGGGTTGTAGGGCGGATCGGTGACGACGAAGTCGACGGTCGAGGCGGCCACCTTCTCCAGCCGGTCGACGGCGTCGCCGACCTCCATCCGGCACCCCGACGGATCGAACCGCCGCCGTCCGCCCGGATCCGATGGGCCGAGGTCAGCGAGCTCGGGCCCGAGGCCGTCCCGTTCGGCCGCCAGGGAGCGAACGACCGATTCGTAGATGGATGCCCAGCGCGCGTCGAGCTCGATCCCGAGTGCCCGCCGTGGCGTCCGGCAGATCGCCGCCCCCAGCAGCGTGCCGCCCACGCCCGCGAACGGATCGAGGACGAGCTCGCCACCCTTCGTGAAGAACTCGATGAGGCGCGCCATGAGGCGCGGCGGCTTGTTGGCCCCGTGCGCCTTCCGCTCCGCGTGCCCGAGCTCGGACGGGTAGGCCGTCGTCCACAGCGACTTGGTGAAGTAGAGCCACTCCTCGCCGGACAGCTCGTTGAGGTCGTTGGCCGGATGCGGCCCGCTCATCCCGCGGCCCCCGCAGGAACGAGCGGCGCGAATTCCCGGACGTGCCCGTCGCGAGAGCCACAGCAGCGCCGCGGCCGACACGAGACCGCCCCCCGCGACGAGCACCCATGGCAGCGGATCGGGCAGCACGTCCAGTGCCAGTCCGCCGAGCGGCGGCCCGATCCCCGAACCGAGCCCCGCCGCGGCCCCGAACGCACCCTGGTAGCGGCCACGCAGCGACACGGGCGAGAGATCCGAGACGTACGCTGGCTCGACGGGGAACACGAGCATCTCCCCGGTGGTTGCCAGCATGACGACTCCCGCCAGGGCCACGGTCGCAAGCCCGGGTATGCCCGCCACCCCCACCGCCAGGTATGCGAGGGCATAGACGCCCATCCCGAGGGCCATCGTTCCCGGCTTGGCCCATCGCTCGGAGAGGGTCGTGACGCGCAGCTGGAACAGGACGATCAGGAGGCCGTTCAGCGCGAAGAGCAGGCCCCATGTCGAGGTGGACACGCCCAGATCGCGGGTCGCGTGGATCGGCAGCGTGGCCACCCACTGGAACGTCGTCGCATGGATGACCACGGCGATCGCCAGGAAGGCCAGGAACTGGGCGCGCGCACCCCGGGCAGCGGGGCCATCCAGCCCCGAGCCATCGAGCGGCGAGGCAGCCAGCCGCCGGGCGTCGGTCGTCCCGTCGGGCGCATGGTGCAGATCGAGCGCACTCAGCCCTTCGTGCAGGGCCCCGCCGTGCACGACGTCCACCGGGTGCCCCGGCTCTGTCGCCGCCCGCGTCAACGCGACGGGCCGGGTCTCCGGGAGAGCGACTACGAGGATCGCCGTGTATGCCAGCAGGACCGCGCCGGAGATCGTGAACAGCAGCGGATACCCGAACGTCGCCAGCCCCGCACCGATCGAGGGTCCGGCGATCCACCCGACGCTGGCGGCGACCCCGAGGAGCCCGTACGCGCGGGGGCGGCGCTGCTCGGGCACGACGTCGGCGACGGCGGCCCGCGCCGCCGGGACGAACGCCGGATCGACGATCCCGAGCGCGAGCGTCAGCACCGCGACCCCGGTCAGGTCGCGAGCCTGCCCCATGGCCATGATCACCAGCGATGTCAGTGCGATCGACCCGATCATGACCCTGCGACGCCCGAACCGGTCGGCCAGCCAGCCTCCCGCGGCGTTCGAGCCGATCGACGTGATCGAGTACAGCCCGAGCACCAGGCCGGACTCCGTGGCCGAGGCGCCCACCACGGTCGTGAGGTAGATCGTCAGGAACGGGAAGACGAGGCTGAATCCGAAGCTCGCGACGAGGTCACCAACCGCCAGCACGAGAACGGCGCGGTCGAACTCGTGTCGGAGTTCGCGAAACGCGCCGAAGGGGCCCAGCCGGAAGAGGGAGGTCACCGGGCCAGAGTAGCGCAGCGGCACCTCTCGTCGGCCGCTCTGCACGCGGCCCCGTATCCTGTCGCCATGCACGTGGTCGGGAGGGAGCGCGAGCTCGGTCGGCTCGGAATAGCGCTCGAGCGTGCGGCCGCCGGCAGCCTGTCGCGCGTGGTCGTCACCGGTGTCACCGGTGGCGGCGTGACGACGCTCCTGTCCGAGCTGGAGCGACGACTGGCGGGCGAGCCCGGGGTCCTGGTGGCCAGGGGGGCCGCGGTCGAGCCGCTCTCCGGCCACCCGTATGCGGCCCTGTCCGCGGCCCTGGAGAATCCCATCGCCGCGCTCCCGGACGCGCAGCTTCCCGAGGTGCTGGGTCCGGCGGCCGGCGAGATCGCGCTGCTCCTCCCTTCCCAGGCGGCCCGGATACGCGCCGCGTGCCCGACCGAGGACACGATGCAGTCGGGGCCGGAACAGCGCCGCGGACGCTTCGTCGAAGCCGTGCTGGGCGTGCTGGGCAGGCTGGCGGGCAGCGGGGGCGTGCTGCTGGTGCTCGACGACCTCCACTGGGCCGACCCCGGGACCCGGGCGTTCGTCGAGTTCGTGGTGGGCCTCGACGTGGCGCTCCCGGTCTGCCTCGTGGTCTCGTACCACTCCGACGAGGTCGACAGGCGGCACCCGTTCGGCAGGGTGGCCGCCACCCTGGCCGCCGAATCCCGTGTCGACAGGATCGAGCTCGAACCCTTCCGGGCCGACGAGCTGGCGCGGTTCATCGAGGCCGAGACAGGGGAGCGGCCTCCGGCCGGCCTCCTCGCCGCGATCGTGGAGCGGTCCTCGGGCAATCCACTGCTGGCGGGCCAGATCCTGGCCGCGCGGCGGTCCATTCCAGGCGCCCGCCTGTCCGATTCGTTCGACGAGCTCGTCGAGGCGCGGCTTGCCCTGCTCGGAGCGGGAGCCGCCCGGTGGGTCCGCGCGCTCGCGGCGCTCCGCCGTCCCATCGACCCGGGCGCGTTCGCGGGCCTCGACACGGGCGACGGGATCCTCGCCGAGAACGCGGTCGAGGAGGCGGTCGAGAGCGGGCTCGTCACGCGTCTGGCCGGCGGGGTCGCCATCGCACAGGAGCTGTACGCCGATACGATCGAGGCGCTGCTCGACCCGCTCGGCAGGCAGGCGATCCACGCCGCGATCGCGACGTGGCTGCCGGGGCCGCCGGACGAACGTGCCTGGCACTGGGAGCGCGCGCTGCGCTTCGACCTGGCACGCGACGCCCACGTCGAGGCCGGGCTCGCCGCCGAGGCGCTGGATCCCGGTGGGAGTGCGCTCGCGCACTACGGCAGGGCGCTCGAGCTGGACGCGCTCGCGCCCGTCGTCAACCCGGACGCGGCGCCGCCGCATGCCGACGCCCTGCCCGGCGCGGTTGCGTCCGCCGGGGCGGAGGCACGCTCCGGCCGGGCACGTCTCGATCGCCCGGCCCTCCTCGCGCGTGCGGCGGAAGCGGCGTTCGTGCACGGTTCGTTCCGGCAGGCCGCGGCCCTGGCGGTGCGGGCCATCGATGCGTGGTCGGATCCCTCGGCCCTGTCAGGCGTCGTCGGGCTCGGACGCGAAGCCAGGGATCTCCGCGCGCGCGAGCTCGGGTCGCTGTACGAACGCCTGGGCCGCTACCGGTGGGGTGCCGGCGAGATCGAGAAGGCATTGTCGGCGTTCACCACCGGGGCCCAGTCCGTGCCGGCCGTTCCGTCGCCGGTGCGCGCACGGGTCCTCGGCGCCCTCGCCCAGGCCCTGATCCTCGAGGGGCGGTTCGACGAGAGCTCCGAGTGGGCCAGGGACGCGATCGCGACGGCACGCGAGGTGGGCGAGGACGCGCTGGCAGAGCTCGGCCACGTCACGTGCACGCTCGGTGTGGACCTCGCGTACCTGGGTGATCTCGACGCGGGCCTCGCGCTCGTTCGGGAGGCCGCCACCATCGCGCGTCGCGCGGGCCGCGTGGACGACCTGATGCGGACGTATGCGAACCACACGACGCTGCTCGAGCTCGACTCGAGGCGTGTCGAGGCGCTCGCGATCGTGGACGCGGGCATCGCCGAGGCACGGCGATGGGGGCAGGAGGCCGCGTACGGCGCGCTCCTGCGCGGCGACGGCGGCGGTACGCTGTTCGCCCTGGGGCGCTGGACCGAGTCGGAGGCGATGTGCCGGCAGGCGCTCGAGTGGAGCCCGTCGGGCATCTCGCGCTTCAACCCCCTCGTCGGGCTGACCAACGTCCGCGTCGAGACGGCCTCCGACGAGGAAGCGGGGCGCCTCCTGGGACAGGTCCTGCTCCAGCAGGAATCGGTTCCCGATTCCCAGTGGATCGCGGAGGTGCAGCGGGCGACGGTCAGCTTCGCGCTCTGGCGAGACGACGTGCAGGACGCGCGGCGCGCGGCGGAACGAGGCTGGTCGAGGGTTCTCCGCAACGACGACTGGTCGCAGGTCGCCCTCGCGGCGTCCACGACGGTCGAGGCCGCCGCCGCCGTCGCCGAGGACGCCCGGGAGCGCCGCGACCTTCACGCGCTCGACGAGGCGAAGACGTGGGCGGACGGCGTCCTTGCCGACGCGCGCCGCAGGGTGGACGCGGGAGGCATGCCCCCGGCTCTCGGCGCCCGGATCGAGGCGGAGTTGCACCTCGCCACGGCGCGAGCCCACCTGACACGGATCACGGGTGAGCCGGATCCGGCGGCATGGGCGGACCTCGCCGAGCGGTGGGCTGCGCTCCCGAACCCGTATCGCGCCGCGCACGCCCGGTGGCGGGAGGCCGAGGCCATCCTGCGGTCCAGGCCGGAGGCACCCGGGGGGCGCGTCGACCGGGCCCATGCCAGGCGCGCCCTGATCGAGGCGTGGTACATCGCCGGGAAGCTTGGTGCCCGGCCGTTGCGTCGTGAGACTCGAGCGACTGGCCGCGCGAGCCCGCATCGCGCTTCCGGACGAGGACGGGCACGGCACCGCCGGAACCGTTGGGCAGGCGGGGCCGTTGCAGGTCGTGGCCCGTGGCGACGGGAACGGGCAGGACCGGGGCGGCGGTCTGGCCATGCGCCTCGCCGGTCCGCCCGAATCGCCGTCGGCCGACCCGTTCGGCCTGAGCCCCCGGGAGACGGAGGTGCTCGCAGTGCTCGCCGAGGGCCGCTCCAATCGCGAGATCGCCCAGCGGCTCTTCATCAGCGAGCGGACCGTGGCCGTGCACGTCGGCAACATCCTCGCGAAACTGGGCGTGGCGGGCCGTGTCGAGGCGGCGACCGTGGCCCTCCGCCTGGGCCTCGTGGCGGGGCCGAAGGAACTCGTCCGCCGCCGGTGATCTCGCCCTGGGTCCGATCTGCGGCGTGCACGCGCGCTTTCAGGGAGAATGCAGACATGGAGAAACGTGCTCGGCCGCTGCTCGGCCTCGCCATCGTGCCCCTCGCCGCCGCCCTCGTCCTCGGTGCCTGCGCAGCATCGGCGGGTCCGGGCTGGACATACGTGCCGCCCGCGCAGACGCCGCAGTCGAGCGCCGCCGCATCGGGTGCACCCGGCGCGTCGCCGGGTGCCAGCGCGGCACCTGCCGCGAGCGTCGCCGCGTCGTCCGCCGCGCCCGCCGCGTCGGGTTCCGCGTCGTCCTCCGGTGCACCGTCGGCCTCGGGCGCCGCAGGCGGGGCCGCAAACGAGATCGACCTCGTCGAGACGGCTTCCCTGCAGATCACGAACCCGGCAGGCCAGCCGGTCACCTCCATCACGGTCACCAAGGGCCAGACCTATCACTTCAAGATCACGAACACGGCCGGCTTCGTGCACAACTTCTACGTCGGCAAGGTCAGCGACCTGGATGCCGGGACGATCGGCAGCCTCACCGGCACCGGCGACTTCTCGTCCGGTACCAGGGAGTTCGACTACACGTTCACCGACACGAGCGCGCCGCTCGGCTTCGGGTGCATGGTCCCCGGTCACTACCAGGCCGGCATGAAGGGGACGTTCACCGTCCAGTGACGCCGGGTCCGCCGGGCAGTCCCGGCGGCGACGGAGCCGGCAGGTCGCCGGGCCGATCCGGGGGCGACGGAACCGGAGGCGCGGCCGGCGGGAGGGCACGATGACTGACGCGATCTGCTACCGCGACGCGTACGCTCGATCCTGCGAGGCCACCGTGCAGTCGGTCGATGCATCCGGTGGCGACGTCGTGGTGACGCTCGATCGCACGGTGTTCTACCCGGGAGGCGGAGGCCAGCCGGCTGATTCGGGCACCCTGCTCGCGCTCGACCCTGTGTGGGGCGGGCAGCGCTGGCAGGTTGCGTCGGCCAGGCGGACGGGCGAATCCATCGCACATGTCCTGGCCGGCGTGACCCCGGACGACGCACCCGAGCCCGGCGTGCGGGTCCGGGTGGACATCGAATGGGAGCGGCGGCACCTCCTGATGCGCACGCACACGGCCCTGCACACCCTGTGCGGCGTCGTGTGGCGTGACTACGGTGCGCAGGTCACCGGGGGAAACATGGAGCCCGGTGGTGGCCGGATGGACTTCGAGTTCGAGCGCATGTCCGGGGACCTCGTGGGCGAGATCGAGGCGAAGGTGAACGCCGAACTGGCCGCGGGTCGCGAGGTGCGCGTGCGCGTGCTCCCGCGCGACGAGGCCTTTGCCATTCCGGACCTGATCCGGACGAAGGTGAACCTGCTGCCGGCCGGCATCGCGGAGGTGCGCACGGTCGAGATCGTGGGGCTGGACCTGCAGGCCGACGGAGGCACCCACGTGGCCAACACGACCGAAGTCGGCCGCATCCGGGTCACGGGATACGAATCGAAGGGACGCATCAACAAGCGCATCCGGCTCGAGGTGATCGACGCCGCATGATCCCGTGGACGCGCCCGCTGCCGGCCGACTCCGGGACGTGAACGTCGACCTCGCGGCGGGGAGCCCGCCGCCTGCCTCCGTGGCGGGCCTGGCTCGGGCCGTGGAGTCGTTCGGGTTCGACGCGCTCTGGCTGGCGGAGACGGAGCACGAGCCGTTCGTCGGCGCGGCCCTCGCGCTGGCGGCCTCCACCAGGCTCGCCGTGGGGACGGGCATCGCCGTCGCATTCGCGCGCAGTCCCGTCGTGCTCGCGCAGGCCGCGTTCGACCTGGCAGCGCTCTCCGGCGGCCGGTTCCGCCTCGGCCTGGGGACCCAGGTGCGGGCCCACGTCGAGCGCCGTTTCGGGGCGCCGTGGTCCGCACCGGGCCCGCGGCTCGAGGAGTGGATCGCGGCGGTGCGTGCCGCCTGGGCGACGTGGCAGGACGGCGTCCCGTTTCGCGTCCGCTCCGAGCACCTCGATCTGTCGCTCATGCCCGGGTTCTTCAGCCCGCCGCCGCTGGCGTTCCCGGCCCCGGACGGCTCTCCGCGGATCCCCGTCTCGATCGCCGGCGTGGGCCCGGGCCTGGCACGCCTGGGCGGCCGCGTCGCGGATGGATTCCAGGTGCACCCGCTCCACACCGCCCGGTACCTGGCGGAGGTGCTCGAGCCCGCGCTCGCGGAGGGCGAGGCCCGCCGGTCGTCCGGGCTGTCGCGCCGCGTCGAGCGGATCGTGCCCGTCTTCGTGGCCCCGTCCGATGATCCCGCGCTGCTTCGGGAGGTGCGATCCCGCATCGCGTTCTACGCGTCGACGCCGAGCTATCGCGGCGTCCTGGAGATCCACGGGCGCGCGCACGTCGGGGAGCGGCTGGGCCGGCTCGCGGTCGCCGGACGCTGGGACGAGATGGCCGGTCTCGTCGACGACGAACTGCTGGCCGCCGTGGCGGTCGTCGCACCCACCGACGGGATCCCCGAAGCGCTGGCGTCGCGGGTGACGGGCCATGCCGACCGCGTGCTCCCGCTCCTGCCGTTCGAGCCGGACGCCGCCGGATCGGTTCCGAACGCGCGGCTGTGGGAGGACGTCGTCGGAGCCCTGCGGAACGCCTGACCGGCGGGCCCGGTGCCCGGCCGCCCGGCGCGGCTACGCTGTCACGCGCTCGGGTCCGTGGGCCTCCGCCGCCGCCCTGAGTTCCTCCTCGACCAGCGCCACGCTCCGCAGGATGCCGACCCGCAGGCCGTCGAGGTCCGCGGCGACCTTGCCGGTGACCGTGTTGATCGACGTCAGGCTCGCCTTCATCCCCTGGATGGCCGAGAGCTGGTTGCGGATGCCGTCGAGCGCATGGTCCACGGCCGCGACGTCCACCTCGACGGGCCTGTCACGGAGAGCGTCGAGCGCGAAGATGCGCGCCAGCCTCACCGCGCACTCGAGCGGCAGCCGGTCCGGTGCGGCCGGATCCATCACGCACCACACGTCCCGCCCGACGATGGCCAGGGGATCCACATTCGCGGGGGCGTGCTGCGGCGTGAACACGATCACGGCTGCCTGCGCGGACCGGTTCTGGCGCGCCGCGGCCAGCTCCTCGATCACCTGCCGGGTGCTCATGACCCGGTCCTTCGACTCGATCACGACCCGCAGGTCCGCGCCGCGCGTCCGGCTGGGGTCCACGGTGAGGACGAAGTCCCCCTTCTTGCCCTTGATCGTCTCGCCCGGAAGCGTCCCCGTCCGCTCGATCGCGTCGCCCAGCCCGCCCGAGATCTCTCCGAGCAGGCCTTCCAGGACGTCCTCCATGTCGATGCCCTTGGCCGCCGACTTCGCCCGTTCCGTCGCACGCACATCCGTCGCCTTCTCCAGCGCCTGGATCCGTCCGGCGAGGTCCTCGAACCCCTTCGAGATCTCGCTCCGGAACTGGTAGAGGGGGGAGCCCAGGCGGGTGGGATCCAGCAGCTGCGCGAGCCGGCTGCCGTCACCGTCGAAGTAGCGGCCCATCAGGTCGTTCAGGCGGCCGATGGCCGAATCCCGGCGGGTCTCGTCGAACAGGTCGGCCACGAGGCGCCGGAGCGCGCCCTGGTCGCCCAGGAACTTCTCGAGCGTTCGCGGCAGCCGTCCCCCGTCCTCGGCGAACAGAATCGCGGAGTGCCTGGGCAAGCGCCTGGCTGGCGCGTTCGTTGCGCTCGTCGACCTGCTGGATGAGGCGACTGAACTCCTTCTCGATGACGTCGACGTTCACGGTCAGGCCGGCGTCCCGCACGGCGAGCAGGCCGATCCGCAGTGCGCGATCGACCAGCTCCGGCCGGTCCGGCTCGGCACGCTCGGCCACGAACCGGACCAGGTCCGGGTCCGTCAACTCGAGGCGCTCGACGATCAGGCGGTCTGCGGCGAGCGTCACGGCGGTCTGCATGGGTGGCATGGTGTCGGGTCCCCGTGCCACCTTGCGTGTCACGCCGTCGCGGGCTATCGGCTCCCCGCCCTACGCGTTCTCGATGCGGAGCGCCGGCAGCTCGTCGGCCGGCTCGAAGCCCAGCATGCGCCCGTAGAACGTCAGCTCGGCCTCGAGGGACCGCACCGTGTTCTCGGCCTTGCGGAACCCGTGCCCCTCTCCCTCGAACGGGAGGTAGGCGACGGGGACGCCGCGACTGCGGAGAGCCTCGAACATGAGCTCGGCCTGGTCCGGGGGCACGATGCGGTCGTCGAGGCCCTGCAGCAGGATGACCGGGCACGAGATCCGCTCGCAGTAGTGGATCGGCGAGCGCTCCCGGTAGACGTTCGCCATCGCGGGGTACGGACCCACCAGGCCGTCCATGTAGCGCGACTCGAACTTGTGCGTCTCGCGCGTGAAGATCTCGAGATCGCCGATGCCGAAGTAGCTGCCTCCGGCCTGGAACGCATCCGTGAACGTGAGGGCGCAGAGCGTGGTGTATCCGCCGGCGCTGCCGCCGTGGATGATGAAGCGGGACTGGTCCGCGCGCCCGAGCGCGGCCATGTGCCGCGCCGCGCTCACGACGTCGTGCAGGTCCACCACGCCCCAGGCGCCGGACAGCCTGTCGCGATACCGTCGCCCGTACCCGCTGCTGCCGCCGTAGTTCACGTCGATCACGGCGATGCCCCGGCTCGTCCAGAACTGGAGCTCCGGGTTCAGCGCCGAGCTGGCCATCGCGGTGGGGCCGCCGTGGACCTTGACCAGGAGCGGCGGCAACTCGCCGGCCGGGGCCACGAAGTCGGGGTTCGTCGGGGCGTAGAAGAGGGCATGCGCCGTCAGACCGTCCTCGGTAGGAAACTCGACGGGCTCGGGAAGGGAGACGAACCGCTCGTCCGGCTCCTCGTCGGACGCTCGCCTGAGGACGACGGACGTGCCGGACCCGGTATCGACCAGGACGACTGCACTCCCTTGGGTCGGCGAGGCGGCCGTCAGCACGGCACGCCCGTGCGCCCCACCCGCGATGGACCCGTACGCCGTTCCGCCGAGGTCCAGCGGTCGCATGGCACCCGTGTCCCCGTCCAGGGTCGCAAGCTGCCAGGTGCCCTCGCGCGTGAAGCGGCACAGGACCTGGTCGAGACCCACGAAGGCATACGTGACCATGGCGAACTGCCACTGCGGCTGGCCGAACTCCGCGTCCATCGGCGCGAGCGGGCGGCCCTCCCGACCCTCCGGCGTGGCCGCGGATACATCGTCGAGCCGGTAGAGGTTCCACCAGTCGGTCCGGTCCGACACGAAGTACAGGGCTCCCGACGGTGACCACTCCGGCTGGAAGATCGACTCGCCATCGCCGCCGGCCACCCGTCGGGCGTTCTCGAACGAGCCGTCCGCGGAGACGTCGGCAACCCACAGCTCCGTCCCGTCCCAGGGCATGTGGGGGTGGTCCCAGGCGAGCCAGCAGGCCCGGCGCCCGTCCGGGTCCAGGCGAGCGTTCGAGAAGAAGTCGTGGCCCGTCACCAGGACGCGCGGCTCGGACAGGGGCACCCCGTCGGCCGGGTCGAGCGCGACCTCGACGATCCGGTTGCGGGCCTCGCCGCCGCCCCGGTGGTCCTCCTGTACGCACACGATCCGCTGCCGGGCGCGGTCGATGACAGGATCGGCGTGCCGGAGCCCGGCGTCGGGCGCTGCCGGCGTCAGCGGGCGTGGATCCCCCTCGCGACCGGCCGCCACGTCCAGGCGCCAGAGACGGCCGTCGGCGAACTCGGCGAACACGACGATGCCGTCCCGGACCGCATAGGCGCCTCCGCCGTACTCGTGGACGCGACTTCGCACGTTGGTCCCGGGCGGCGTCACGTCGGCCGTGCGGCCGTCCGGCGTCCGCCGCACGATCACCACGCGGCCCGCGTCGACGGGTCGGCTCTCCGTCCAGTAGATGTCATCCGCGTCGATCCGGACCTCGCCAAGGCCGACCCCGGAGCGGGCGACCTGCTGGGCCGAGATCGGCGAGCGCCACGACCCGTACGGCGCGACAGTCGGCATGTCGTTCCTCCCGGCCACCTCCCACCGACGACCGTCTGTCGTGTCCGGGTGGCATGGGTCCGCCGGGACGGCTCCCGGCCAGGACCTTCGTCAGCCTATCGCGCGAGACGGCCGGTTACGCGACGCGCCCGCACGCCCGGGCCGCGGATGCCCCCGGAATCGACGAGCCCGGCGATCGCTCGTCGGGCTCGGCATCGGCGCCTGTTCAGGCGTGGCGCCGCTCGATGACCACCTGTGCGGCCGCCGCTCAGGAACGACTAGCCGCGGCGGTTCGCGAAGCAGTCGTTGCAGTACACGGGCTTGCCGGACGTCGGGCGGAAGGGGACCTTCGCCTCGCGACCGCAGCTCGAGCACGTGGCCGTGAACATCTCGCGCGGCGCGCGAGAGCCGCCGGAGTAGCCGGAGCCGGAGCCGGAGCCACCGGCATAGCTGGAGCCGCCACCGTACGAGCCGATGGACCCGCCCGAGTAGCCGCCACCGCTGTAGGACCCGCCACCACTGTAGGACGAAGAGCCGCCCCCGCGACTCGCCTTACGGCTCGCACGGCACGTGGGGCAACGGCGGGGCTCGCTGAACTGACGATCAGAGTAGAACTGCTGCTCGCTCGAGGAGAACGCGAACTCCTGCCCGCAATCTGCGCACGTGAGAGTCTTGTCCTGGTACAACGAAAACACTCCTTCTCGTCCGGCCCCCGCGACCGTCTCGCGAGAACCGAGAGAGGAGTGTCGTGTTGCCGGATCCGGGCTGATGTTTGGTCCGCCGAGCGGACGTTACAGGTCATCATAACAGTGGTTCCATGGCCGTCCAGCCCCTCTTCGGGGTAGGGTGGGGCGGCCTCCGCGCGCCCATGATTCCAGGGATCGCGAGGCGTTCGCTGACCGGCATCCGGCTTCGTCAGCGCGGGCGGAACGCGTAGCGCAGGAACAGGTGGGATCCGGATCGCCGCACCGAGCGCAGCTCTCCCCACGCCGCGTCGACCGGGTCCCAGGCGTGTCCCTCCGCGAAGCTCAACCGGGCGGCGCCGGGAGCCCGGCCGAGCACCTGCGGGGCGACCGTCAGGAAGAGCTCGTCCACTCGGCCCGCGTCCAGCAGGCCGGCCAGGAGGTGCGGGCCGCCCTCGCAGACGGCAAGCCGGATGCCCAGGCGCGTCAGCAGCGCCGCGAGCGCCTCCGGCGCCACGGTCCCCGCGTCCGCCAGCACCTCGACGCGCACGCGCCGCGCCGTTACGCCGCCGGCGAGCCGTTCGGCAAGGCCCGCCAGCCGGTCCGCGCCGCGCGACGTGGTGGCGATGACGACGGGGACGTCGTCCCGCATGAGGGCCGGGTGGCCGTCCGGGATGTCGCCCGCGGACGTCACCACCACCGTCGTGGGTTGCGCGGCGAGTCCGAGTGACGCCCGCCACGCCGCGAAGTCGGCCGCCCAGCCCGGCGCGATCGCGCGCGGCGTCCACTCGTGCCGCGGCGCCGACCTCATCGTCCCGGCGCCGACCACGACGCCGTCCGCGACGCTCCGCAGGAGGCCCATGACGAACCGGTCCGCCTGCGACGCGCCGCTGATGTCGGAGCCGCCGCCGCGCGGACCGGTTCCGAGCGCGACGACGCCGTCGAGGCTCTCGACGAAGTTCGCGACGATGGTCGGGCGGTCCGGCCTCAGGCGGATCGCCAGCGGGCCGCCGTACGACAGGGCGATCCGGTCGGGGACGCTTCCGCCGCGCAGCTCGCCCTGCCCCCCGGCATCCTCGAGCAGCACGTCGAGTGGTTCGGGGGACGTGTGCACCGGGTCCGGGCTCGCCGTCACGGTCGGTTCCTCGCCAGTGGCGCGCAGGCAGGCCGCCGGCATGCGTCGGACCTGATACTCGCACGGAACGCCCGGACGCAACGGGCCCACCCGCCCGGCGAACGGCCCCAACCCGCCCGGCGAACGGGCCCAACCCGCCCGGCGTGACCACGTGTCGAACCTCGCGTGCCCACCGCCCGCCGGTCCGCACCCGGTCGCCGTGTTCGGAGCGAGCGGGCCGTGCGCCCGCGTGGGAGGCGTCCCGGACGACCCGGCAGGATGGACGACTTGCGGGGCGCGGTATCCTCGCGGTCCGATCGTCCACGTGGGACGGCCGATCGCAGCGAGGAGTCCGATGCCGCGCTCGATGTGGCGAGGGGCCATCCAGTTCGGTCTGGTGACCATCCCCCTGCGCCTGTTTCTCGCGACCGAGAGCAAGGGCGTCAGCTTCAACATGCTCCACGCGGAGTGCCTGAGCCGCGTGCAGATGCGGACCTGGTGCCCGGTGCACGAGCGCGCGGTGCCGCGCTCGGAGACGGTCAAGGGCTACGAATACGCGCCGGGCCAGTACGTCGTCGTGACCGATGCGGACCTGGAAGCCGTTCCGTTGAAGACGGTGCGTGCCATCGAGATCGACCGGTTCGTGCCGGCATCCGACCTCGCCGCCATGCGGTTCGTCAAGCAGGCGTACTACCTCGAGCCCGAGGCACTGGGTCGGAAGGCGTTCTCGCTCCTGCGTGACGTCCTCGCGGAGCGCGGGCTCGTCGCGATCTGCAAGGTCGTGATCACCAACCGGGAGCACCTCGCCGCGCTCGACCCGTTCGGCAGCACCATGCTGCTGTCGACCCTCTACTGGCCCGACGAGATCCGGTCGCCCGCCGAGCTCGACCTGCCCGCCGAGGATGCCGCGCAGGTGCGACCCGCGGAGCGCGCGATGGCAGACCAGCTCGTGGCCGCGATGACAGAGTCCTTCGATGCCGCCGCGTACCGCGACGAGTATCGCGACGCCCTCCTGGCGATCATCGAGGCCAAGGCCGCCGGCCAGGAGACCGTCGCACCGCAGGCGCCCGCGGAGGGCGGCACCGTGATCGACCTCATGGCCGCGCTCGAGGCGAGCGTCGCCGCGGCCCGGGCGGCGAGGAGCGAGCGGCCCGTGGCGATCGAGGGCACGGGCGACGACGGCTGCCGGCGAGGCGAAGCCGGGGGCGATCGAGGACGCCGCCGCGGCGGCCGAGCGTGCGGCGTCCCTGGCACCCGTGGGCGAGACGGCCGAGCTGCCCGCGGCTCGCCGACGATCGAAGGCGGCGGCCGCCAGGACGGCGGACGCGGCCGGCACTGCGGGGGCGCGCCGACGAAAGACGGCCTGAACCGCGCGCCGAATCCGGGGAACCTGCCCCGGCCAGGGCCCGCCAACGCCGCGACCGGCGCCACGATCCCGGCCGGCCCGTCATCCGGGGCCGATCCCGCCCGGCTGGACGACCGGATGGCCCGGCGACGTCGTGGTGCACCCGGCCCGGGGACCGGCCCGGGACCGAGGCCCGGGCTGGGTCTCGAGGAGCCGCCTCGCGTCTCCGGCCTCCCCCTCCGGGTCCGGCCGATGATCGCGTCGGATGCACCGGCCCCGTTCGACGACCCGGCGTATCTCTTCGAGCCGTGGTGGCCGGGGACCCGCGTCATCGCCTTCATCGAGGACGGGACGCTGCGCCTGCAGGCGGCCGAGCTCGCCGACGTGCTCGGCACCTTCCCCGAGCTCGCCGACCTGCCGCGCCATGTCGGTGCGCGTACCGCCGTGCTGGACGGGGTGGTGCTCGTCCTCGACGGGTCGGGGCGGCCCGATCGTGACCTCCTGCGCCGTCGCCTGCTGGGCGCGGGCCGCCGTGCCGGCCGCGCGGCATTCATCGCCACCGACCTGCTCCGCGCGTCCGGGCGAGCGGTCACGCGCGCGCCGTTCCGGGTCCGCCGCGAGCGACTGGCGGGCCTCCTCGACGCGACCGACTGGTGCACGACGAGCCGGGGGTACCCGGGCGAGGGCCACATGCTCGCCACGGCCGCCGCGAACCTGGGCTTCGCCTCGCTCTCCGCCTATCGCATGGACGCGGCCCATCGGTCGGGCCCGGCGGGGGACGCGTGGTTGCGGATACCGATCCGCGAGGCTGCCGCGGTGCCTCCGCGCCTCCCCCCGATCCTTGCGGTCTTCCGGCGCCTGCCGCTCGAAGACGCCGGCTGAGGTCCTCGCGTCCGCGTGCGAGCCGTCGTCGTCCGCGGCGAGAGAACCGGCGTGATCGCGCGACAATCCCGACGTCGATCGGAAAGGAGCGATGCATGGCGCGCGGCGACTGGTGGCGGCAGGGCGTGATGTACCAGGTCTACCCGCGCAGCTTCCAGGACACGGACGGGGACGGCATCGGCGACCTGCCGGGCGTGACCGGCCGGCTCGACCACCTCAACGACGGGACCCCCGGCTCGCTCGGCATCGACGCCATCTGGCTGTCACCGTTCTACCCCTCGCCCATGGCGGACTACGGGTACGACGTGGCCGACTATTGCGACGTCCATCCCGAGTACGGCACGCTGGCCGACTTCGACGAGATGCTCCGCGAGGCGCACGCGCGAGGGATCCGCGTCCTCGTCGACTTCGTTCCCAACCACACGTCCGACCGCCATCCGTGGTTCGAGGCGGCCCGCTCCAGCCGCACCGATCCACACCGCGACTGGTACGTCTGGCGTGACCCCGGGCCCGACGGTGGCCCGCCGAACAACTGGCGCAGCGTCTTCCCCGCGGTGGGCGCGGCGTGGACGCTGGATCCCGCGTCCGGCCAGTACTACCTGCACTCGTTCCTCCCGCAGCAGCCGGACCTGAACTGGTGGAATCCGGACGTGCGCGCGGCCATGCACGACGTCCTGCGGTTCTGGCTGGACCGAGGCGTCGACGGCTTCCGGATCGACGTGGCGCACAAGATGTCCCGCGACCCGGACCTGCGGGACAACCCGGCAGAGGCGCTGGACGGGCGGGCGCCCGCCGGCGTCCGCCGGGACGAGGACTGGCCGGAAGTCCACACCATCCTTCGCGAGTTCCGGCAGCTCCTGGACACCTGCGACGACCGGATGGCCATCGGCGAAGTGGCCGTGTACGATCCTGGGCGCCTCGTCGCGTACTTCGGGGATGCGCTCGACGAGCTGCACCTGGTGTTCAACTTCTCGTTCCTCGAGCAGCCCTGGCGGGCCGAGGCCTTCCGTGATTCGGTCGACCGATACGAGCGGCTGCTGCCGCCCGGAGCCTGGCCGGTGTACACCCTGGCGAACCACGACAACCCGAGGGCCCGGTCCCGATACGAGGAGACTCCCGACGCCGTTCCGCCCGACGGGCCCGGCTTGCACGTGGCGCGGGCTGGCGCCGGCGGGACGGGATCGGGCGAGACGGTGGGGATGCGCCGCGCCCGAGTCGCCGCGATGATGCTGCTCACGCTGCGCGGCACGCCGTTCCTGTACTACGGCGAGGAGATCGGCCAGGCGGACGGCGAGGTGCCTCCCGATCTGGTCGTCGACGTTCACGGACGGGACCCGGAGCGAACACCCATGCAGTGGGACGGGACGGCCGGGACCGGCTTCACCACCGGGAAGCCCTGGCTTCCCATCGGATCGGAGGCGCAGGTCGTCAACGTCGCCGCCCAGCGCGGCGACCCGCGGTCCCTCCTGTCGCTCTACCGGAACCTCGCCTGGTTCAGGAAGGGGTCGGCGGCGCTCCGCAGCGGGTCGTACCGGCCCGCGGGCGAGGCAGGCGGGGTCTTCTCGTACCTGCGGGAGGCTGACGGAGAGCGCGTCCTGGTCGCCCTCAACTTCCGTGGCGTGCCCGCGGCGCTCGACGTGCCCTCGCTCGGCCTGCCGGGATCCGGGAGCCTGCGCCTGTCCACGCGCCCTGATCGCGCGGCCGGTCCCGTGTCGCTGGTCCCACTCGAGCTCGGTCCCGACGAGGGTGTGATCGTCTCGCTCTGACGCACCGCCGGGCGGCACCACCGCGGCGCGGGAGCTACCCTCGGCTCGTGCAGTTCGAGTTCGCGACCGCCTCCCGCATCGTGTTCGGGCCGGGCACGCTCGAGCAGGCGGGCGACCTCGCCGCAGCGTTCGGGTCGCGCGTCCTCCTGGTCACGGGGACGTCCGCCGATCGTGCCGCGCCGGTCGTGGAACGACTCGATGCCGCCGGGCTCCGGCACGAGGTCGTGACGGTCCGCGGGGAGCCCACCGTCGACGTCGTCCGCGACGGCGTGGCGCTGGCACTCGCCGCGGGATCGGACGTGGTCGTCGGGTTCGGCGGGGGAAGCGCGATCGACGGAGCCAAGGCGATCGCGGCCATGCTCGGCAACGGAGGCGAGCTGTTCGACCATCTCGAGGTCATCGGTGCGGGGCGGCCGCTCGAGCGGCCTTCGGTCCCGTGGATCGCGATCCCGACGACGGCCGGTACCGGCAGCGAGGTCACGCGGAACGCGGTCCTCGCTTCGCCCCGGCACCGGGTCAAGGTGAGCCTTCGGAGCCCGTCGATGCTGGCGCGCGTCGCCCTCGTCGATCCGAGCCTGACGTACACGCTGCCGCCCGCCGTCACGGCGAGCTCCGGGCTCGACGCGCTGGTCCAGCTGGTGGAGCCGTTCACGTCGTCACGGGCCAACCCGTTCACCGACGCGTTCTGCCGGGAGGGCATGACACGCGTGGCCCGGTCCCTCCGGGTGGCATTCGACTCGGCCGGGGCCGGCACCGCCGCGCCCGATGCCCGCGAGGACATGTCCATGGCCGCCCTGCTCGGGGGACTGGCGCTCGCCAACGCGGGTCTGGGTGCCGCCCACGGGTTCGCCGGGCCGATCGGCGGCCGGTTCGACGCGCCCCATGGCGCCGTCTGCGGCCGCCTGCTGCCGTCCGTCGTGGCCGTCAACGTCGCCGCGCTCCGGGAGCGGGAGCCCGGTTCGCCTGCCCTGGCCCGGTACGACGAGGTGGCGAGGACGCTCACATTCCGGCCCGACGCCACGGCGGACGATCTCGTCCCGTGGCTCGCCCGGCTGGTCGACGCCCTCGGCGTGCCTCGCCTCTCGGCGTACGGCCTCGGCGTCGGAGGACGTCCCGGACCTGGTCGCCGCCGCCTCGGTCGCCAGCAGCATGCGGGCCAACCCCATCCGGCTCACGCCGGAGGAGCTGACCCGCGCGCTGGACGCTGCCCTCTAGCGAGAGGGGCTGCAAGGCGCCGTCTAGCGGACGGCTGCGGCGTCGTACTCCAGCCAGCCGCGGAACCCGCGAGCGTGCAGGCTGCGCACCTCCGCGGCACCGTTGGCCCGGACGGCATAGGGCCGCTCGACCTGGAACCACGTGTGGGCGTCGCGATGGTCCACCTCGACGCGGAACCCGGCCAGGCCCGCGGCCGCGAGACGGACGCGCAGCTCGCGGGCATCTTCGACGCGTGCGAAATTACCCGCGACCGCCTCCCAGTGGGCGGGGGAGGAGGTGGCCGAGGTCGACACCGGCGTCGGCGCTGTGGTGGTCGCGCCGGCCGAATCGGCCGCGAACACCGGGGCCGCAAGCGTGGCGCCCGCGATCCCGGCGACGGCGACGGCAATGGCGATGGAGCGGGTCCTGGAGATCATCGTGTTCCTCCGCGTGCAGTCGTGTCGGCGGCGCCGGCGTCCTGTGCCGGCCCACCGTGTCGGCGGCTCGCCGCCGCCGACACATCCGATGCTGCCTGCGCGCGGTCAGGAACAGGTAAAGACGAATGACGGGTCCGGACGATGCGCGGAAGCGCCCGGGACCGGCGTCAGCGTCGGAAGGCTCCGGCGAGGAGCAGCGCTCCCAGGACGATGAGCCCGACGGGCCAGATCAGTGCCGAGTCGAATCCCGGCAGCGTCTGCTGGAGCAGGAACAGGCCTCCGATGAGCACGAGGATCACGCCGAACACGAGGCCAGCGGTGCTCGAGTCGCCTCCCCAGCGCTGCTGCCGCCGGTACGCGCGCTCCGCCCGGCGCTGCGCCCGCGCGTATGCACGCACGGAGCGCCAGTCCGAACCGACAGGCGGCGGCGTTCCCCATCCGCCCCACGCTCCGCCCGCCTGGTCACCCGTGGCCGGGCCGCCGCCCGCGGGACTCGCCGCGCCTGCTGTCGCGTCGGCGCCTGCGGTCGTGTCGGCTCCCGTCGCCGCGTCGGCACTCGCTCCGGCGGTTGCGGTCCAGGCCCCCTGTGGCGAAGTCCCGGGAGCTCCCGGGCCCCACTGTGGGCCGCTCCACCCGGGCCATGACCCCGGCGCCCCCACCGGCGGCTCCTCCGGCACGACCATCACCATCACGATGTAGACGACGAGCAGCGGGAAGATGCCCGTCAGCACGTCGAGCACCACCCACGCCAGGCGTACGAGGGCTGGGTCGAGATCGAAGTGCTCCGCCATTCCCCCGCAGAGGCCCGAGAAGACCCGGTCCGTGGTGGACCGGTACAGCCGATCGTTCACTCGCATCCCCCTGCCGGGTTGAGGTTGACGGACGCGAGGTTCGCGTCCAGTTGGAGGTCGACACGCGAGGCGGCGCTCGCGAAATTCGGGCTGGTCCACGTGTCGCCGTCATGGGTCAATCCAGCCGATCCGAAATCGGCGGAGGCGAGCGCGCCGGTGACGTGGATGCGGATTCCGCTCGACGCCGGCGCGCACAGGTCGAGCGAGCCGGCGTTGACGGCGAGCGATCCCGTCGTGCCGGATGCGGGGAGCACGACCCGGCCCGAGCCCGCGTTGACGTCCACGTGCAGCTCGGCCACCGAGGCGTTCGAGAGGTCCAGGCGCACGTCCGCCGCGTTGAACTGCGTGTCCAGCCGCGACAGGTGCGTCCCCGACAGGTCGAGCCTGCCGGATCCGGCATTGACGCCGACCGTCAGGTCCACCATCGGGTCGGCCGGCACGCTCACGTTCCAGGTCCGGTTGTGCGTCCCGCCGACGTCCCAGAAGGCGCCGGACTGGTCCGGAGCGCTCAGGTCGAATGACGAGGGACCCTGCGTGACCGCGGCGGCGCCGTTCTCGGGATCGCGGCCCTGGAATGACCAGCCGCTGCCCGCCTGCGTCGTCACGTTCAGGACGCCGCAGTTCATCTCGATGCGCGCCGTTCCGGAAGCCCCGAAGGTTCCGCTCCCCTGGCTGCCCACGGTCGCGCCACCGGCATTCGGATCGCCGCACCCGGCGACGTTCCCGAAATCCGGCCCCGTGGCGAGGAACCCGCCGAAGACGAGGCCGAAGGTGGCGGCCACGACCAGCCCGCCGGCGAAGGCGGCCGGGGTGCGACGGAGCAGGATGCCTACACCGAGTCCGACGATGACCAGCGGCCAGAGCCGCCACGCATCCCCGGCGGTCGCATGGCTCACGATGCCCTGCTGGACGAGCAGGGGCAGCGCGCCCAGCGAGATGAAGAAGATGCCCCAGTTCAGGAACCGTCGGTCGATCGCCACGTGGCATGATCCTCCCAGTCGCTCCGGCCACGAACGCGGGACGGCGGCGCGATGTGCGTCGGGCGTACTCGGCAACAGTATGCGTATCTGTTACACGGAGGACAGGCCCGTTCGGCCCTGGCCGGCCGCCCCGAACGCCGCCCATGCCACACTGCCAACATGTCTGCCCGTGACGTCCTGCGTTCGAACGGCGCGACGCTGGCCGTCGGCTTCGCGGCACTCGTCCTGGGGACGGTCGCCGGCTGGTCCGGGTCGTTCGCGAACGCCGTGCTCTCCCCGGCTCCGCTCGTGCGGGTGATGCTGGCGGCGGCGGCGTTCCTGCTGGGTTTCGCCTGGCTCGCGCAGGCACTCGGCCGCCTCTCGGCTCCGCCACCGGCCGGCCAGGGCGGGCCGGACCCTGAGCCTGCATCCCGTCCGGGCACGCCCCATCCGGCCGTGCTGATCCGCGCCGTCCGCCTCGTGTTCCTCGCGGTGGCGGCGTTCGCCGCCGCGTTCGGGTGGCTCGTGGGTCAGGCGGTTCCCGTCGTGCTGGCGCTGATCGTCGCGGGCGTGGACGTCGTCGAGACGACGTTCCTCCTGCTCGTCGTCGTGGCGCGGGGCTCCGACGAGGCTTCCTGAAGCCTCGCGGCGGCGCTGCCCGTCAACCCTGTGCGGGACCCGCGCAGCCGGACTCGTCGGGCAGCATCGGGCGGAGCCGGAGCGCCCAGGTCTGGCCGCCGCTCTTCCATCCCGTGAGGCCGTTCGACTGCTGCAGCGCCGGCAGGATCGCCGCGAGGGCGCCACCGTCGAGGACGGCGCATCTCGTGGCGGGGAGGCCGGCGACCGTCGTGCCGAGCGTGGCAAGGGGCTGGGCCCCGGGCCACTCGACATAGCCGGGTGATGGTTCCGAGCCGCCGGTCTGGGGCTGGTAGGCATCGACGTACACCCGCAGCCGCGTGACCGGGAACGAGGACTGGGGCCCGAGCAGGTCGGGCGCGAGCCACGCGTCGAGCCCGGTGAGCTTCGCGCGAAGGTCGGCGAGTGCCTGCCGCGCGATATCCGCCCCGGCGCTGGACCCGGGCGCGCCCTCGCCGGCGCCCATCGCGTAGACCCGCGTCACGTGCGTGGCGCCGTCCGCGACGAGCGTGAAGGTCGTCCAGGGGGCGTCCATGATGCCCGGGAAATCGATCTGCCGGTCCACCCCGAACATGCCCGCCTCGCGTGCCGCCTCGAGGATGCGCTGCACCCCTGCCTCGGAGACCATCTGGCGCTGGAGGTTCGGCAGGGCCGGCGCCGGGTAGATGGCGATCTGTGGCCCGACCGTGACCACCGTGCCGTCGCCGAACAGCGAGAACTCCGGGATGCGGGTCAGGACCTGGCCGGGCGCGACGAAGCCACCGTCCGTCGAGATGCGCAGCACCAGGTCAATGCCGCCGGAAGGGTGCGCGACCCCGAGGGACGCCGAGGGGGCCGGGGATCCACCGCTCGATCCGCCCGGACCCGATGGCTCACCAGGACTCCCGCCGGTGCCGGGCGCGCCACTGCAGGCGGCAGCCACGAGGACGACGAGGGCACAGGAAGCGAGGTGCGTCTTCATGGACGACAGGACGCCACGGGGTCTCTCGGAGTTCCCTGCCGTCGGGCGCCGGCGATACCCACCCCGGAGGGATCCCGCCGCCGCGTGCGGGAGGGCTGGCTGCCGGACGACGGCCGTCGTGCTTGCGGCCGCTGGCAGGGAGGCGGATAGTCAGCGACATGCGAGCACTCGTCGTCGACGCGCCGGGCCCCGCGTCCGAGCATCCCCTCAGGGCCGCTGAGCTGGCGGATCCCGTGCCCGGGCCGGGGGAGCTGCTACTGAGGGTGAGCGCGTGCGGCGTGTGCCGCACCGATCTGCAGCTCGCCGAGGGAGATGTGCCGGCCCGTCGCCTGCCCATCGTCCCGGGGCACCAGGTCGTCGGCATCGTCGAAGCGCTCGGGCCCGAGGTCGACGGCTGGCGTGTCGGGGACCGGGCGGGCGTTGCATGGCTCGGTGGCGCGTGTGGTCGCTGCGAGTTCTGCGTGGGCGGGCGGGAGAACCTCTGCCCGGACGCCGTCTTCACGGGCTGGGATCGCGACGGTGGATACGCGGAGCGGATGACCGCACGAGCCGACTTCTCGCTGCGGCTCCCGGAGTCGTTCGAGGACCTGGCGTGCGCCCCGCTGCTCTGCGGGGGTGTGATCGGCTACCGGGCGCTCCGGGTGTCCGGGATCCGGCCGGGAGGACGCCTCGGGCTCTACGGCTTCGGGGCGTCCGCCTCGCTGGCGATCCAGGTCGCCGTCCACTGGGGCTGCGAGGTGTACGTCTGCACGCGCTCGGAGCGGGAGAGACGACGCGCGTCGGCCCTCGGGGCCACGTGGACGGGTGGGTACGAGGACCGCCCACCGGTGCCGCTGCAGGCCGCCGTGACGTTCGCCCCCGCAGGCGACGTCGTGATCGCCGCCCTGCGCGCGCTCGATCGCGGCGGGACCGTCGCGGTGAACGCGATCCATCTCGACCGGGTGCCCGAGTTCTCCTACGACCTGCTGTGGTGGGAACGCTCGCTCCGCAGCGTTGCCAACTTCACGCGGGCCGATGCACGGGAGTTCCTCGAGCTCGCGTCCGGGATCCCGATCCGCACCGCCGTCGAGCCATTGCCGCTCGCGGCCGGCAACGACGCGCTCGTCGGCGTGAAGGAGGGGAGGGTCGAGGGCGCGTTCGTGCTCATTCCCGGCCGGGACCCGGCGCGGAGCGGCGCCGGGCGCTGAGGCCACCAGGGATCGAGTCCGGGTCTAGCGGAGCAGCCGGGAGAGCCGGCGGTCGGCGAGTGGCTTGCCGGCCGTCTGGCAGGTCGGGCAGTACTGCAGCGAGCGGTCCGCGAATGCCACTTCCCGGATCGTGTCGCCGCAGACCGGGCACGGCAGCCCGGTCCGGCCATGCACGCGCATCGCGGACCGCTTCTCGTCCTTGAGGCCCGAGGCCGGGACGCCCCGGTTCCGGGCGAGGGCCTCCTCGAGCACCTTCCGGAGGGCAGCCATGCAGGCGCGCGATCTCGTCTGCCGTCAGCTTTCCCGCGGGCCGGAAAGGCGACAGGCGCGCCGCGTGCAGCGCCTCGTCCGAGTACGCATTGCCGACGCCCGCGATGAGCGCCTGGTCGGCGATCAGGTGCTTGAGCTGCCCGGTCCGGCCATCCAGGAGGCCGGTGAGTGCCGTGACGTCGAACGCGGGGTCGAGGGGGTCGATCCCCAGCCGCGAGATGCCCGGCACGTCTTCCGGCGCCCGGACGACGTAGATCGCGAGCCGCTTCTGCGTTCCCGCCTCGGTCAGGTCGAACCCGGATCCGTCGTCGAGCGTCACGCGTGCCGCCAACGGACCGCCACGAAGGCTGGGGCGCAGGGCGGCACCACGCGGGACGGCCCGCAGATCCCTCCCCACGCCGCCCGAGCCCGTGACGGCGGCGCCCGACGGCCCGGCCGGCGCGCCCAGCCGGCGCCGCCCCGTCCGGCGCGTCGCGCCAGCGCAGCCATCCGGCTCTCGCGAAGTGGACGGCGAGCCAGAGCGGGGCCCCGGAAGACGCCGCATCCCCGCCGTTCTCGGACGTCTCGACCAGGAGGAACTTGCCGCGGCGGCCGCAGCCCAGGATGGTCCTGCCCACGAGGATGGACGCGGGTGGGGCCGCGGTCTTGAGCGCCGCGAACGACAGCATCTCGACGCGCGCGATGCGGCGTCCGCGCGCCTTCGACTCGAGGAACGCCGCCAGTGCCTGGACTTCGGGCAGCTCGGGCATGAGGGCATGGTCCGACAGCTCGAACGATGGCGCAAGGCGCATCATGAGCCAATGGAAGGTCACCATCCGGCCCTGTCCGCCGACCTCGCGCTGCTCACGGACGCGGTCGCTCGCTGGCAGGCGCTGGTCCGCGCCCGCCGGGAGCAGTTCGAGCGGTTGCGCGTCGAGCCGGCGGACCCGGGCGCGTATTGGCGCACCCGTTCGAGGAACTACTACGCGGCCGTGCGGGGGCGTACCGGGCCGGACCCGTTCGTGCGCGCCGTGCTCGATGCATGCCGCGAGGCGGAGTCGCAGGGTGCGCGCTGGGCGACAGGGGCGGAGCCACCGCCGGCCACGGTGCTGGACGTGGGCGGAGGGTTCGGAGCAGTCGCAGTGCCCGTCGCACTGAGCGGCCGTCGCGTGACCGTGGTCGAGCCACACCCGTCGATGGTGGAGCTGCTCCGCGAATGGGCGACGGAGGTGGGCGTGTCCGATCGCGTCGGCGTCGTGCAGGAGCCCTGGCCGCTGGCGGCTCCCATGGGCGAGCAGCACGATGTGGTCGTCTGCTCCCACGTGCTCTACCCGATCGAGGACGTGGTCCCGTTCGTGAGGGCACTCGTTGCCTCGGCTCGGCGCGGATTACTGATCACGCTCCGGCTTGCCGGCATCGAGCAGGCGCCGGCCGAGCTGTTCCGGGAGCTTCACGGCGAGGATCGCGTGCCACAGCCCGGGTTCGCCGACCTGTGCGCGGTGCTGCTGCAGCAGGGGCTGTCATTCGAATCGTCGACCTACGAGACCGAGACGACGTGGAGCTACGTCGACCTCGACGAGGCGGAGACGGTGCTGGCGGAGAGCCTGCTGGTCGCGGGCCGGCCGGAAGCGCTCGCGCGGATCCGTGCGTGGGCCTCGGAGGCGCTGATCGATGAGGGCGGGCGACTGTCCACCGGCCACCGGAGATCGATGGCGGGGATCGCGACGCTCGCTCCTCAGCCCACGCGCTCGTAGGCCCGGCCGACCGTCACCACCGCGGGAAGCCGCTCCAGCAGCTCGCCCAGCGGCGCGGCGTCGAGGGAACCGTCCCGTCGTGCCACGACGAGGCGTCCCTCGGCGAGCAGCGGGTTCTGGGGCCGCGCGTCGGCGTCGGCGAGGTCGAAGCGGTAGCGGCCGGGCTCCGCGTCGAGCAACGGGCCGAGCTCGGCGCGCAGCTCGCGTTCCACGCGCTCCCGTGCCGCCCCGGAGCGGGAGTCGTGCCGGATCTCCCGGACCGCGCGCCAGGTGGGGCGGCGCAGCAGGATCCCGCGCCACAGCTCGGCGACCCGCGGCGTCACGCAGCCGGAGCCGGGAACCGGGTGCTCGTCCACGTGTTCGCCGCGTGCCCAGAGCGCGGCCTGGTGCAGCAGCGCGTATTCGTCGAGGGTGGCGTAGTCGTCGAGGGCCTCGAGCGGGTTCCGGTCCCCGAAAACCGCCTCGAACGCCGGCCCGAACGCCTCCGACAGGTCCAGGTCGATGGCGCGGACGGCGCGGTGGAAGTAGACCGTGTTGTACATGAACAGCCGGGCGGTCAGGAACATCTCGAGGGCACCGAGCCCCGGCTCGTAGAGCGCCAGCCCGCGCTCGGACATGAACGCGTAGCGGCGCAGGCGGTCGGCATCAACCGGCCCGCTCGCGACGCCCGTGATGAGCGCGTCGCGGCGCACGTAGTCCAGGTTGTCGACGGTGAAGATGCCCGAGAAGAGGGGCTGGAGGCGCCGCACCCAGAAGGGCATGCCGGGATCGGCGAGAGGCGGCTTCGACACGAGGAATCCGATCCAGCGCGGGTCGATCCGCTCGCCCACGTCGAATGCCGCCCGCTCCGGGTCCACGGACGGCGCGCGGCGGAGGCCCTCGATCAGGGGCGCCAGCTCCCTCTCCACGATGGCCTGGCTCAGGTCCTCGTGCGTGAGCCGCTTGCCGGGATCGCGGCTGGGATGCGGCGGCGCGGGCCAGCGCGACAGGACGTGCTCGTCGAAGAAGTGGGCAAAGGGGCCGTGGCCAACGTCGTGCAGCAGCCCGGCGATCCGCAGCGTCTCGACCACGAGCGCCTCGGAGGGGATCGGGTGCTCGGACGCCTCTCCCTCCGAGCGCGTGCCGTCGTGGAGCACGTCTCGCAGGGTCGGATAGAGGGAGGCGCCCCAGAGCCCGGCCTCGTGCATGACGCCGAGCGCGTGGACGAATCGGGAATGCTCGGCACTGGGGAATACCCACCGCGCGCTCTGCAGCTGGCTGATCCGCCGCATGCGCTGCAGCCACTGGGTGTCGAGCAGGTCCTCCTCGGCGACGGTCTCGGGGGGGAGCGCGGCGCGGGCCGACTGCTCGGGCGTCAGCCGCTTCGTCAGCTCGATGTACCCGTGGACGGGGTCGCTGATGAGGTTGACCGCCTCGAACTGGGGGTGCGGCATGGCCGAAGTGTAGCCCGCTGGCACCGCCTTCTTCGCCGCTCGCGCCGCACGCTCGGGCCACGCCGGGCCGAACGACCCGGGTGATCGACCGATATCCCGAGGCGGGGGTGCCGGACGGCGCCCCCGCTTTCGTTCGCCCGGCACGGGGCGGTCGGGCCGACCGCCGGCGACCGCGCCTCCGCCCGATCAGGCGCATTCCCGTACCATGTGCGGTGGCCTCGACGAGGGAACAGCCCGTGCGCGTCCGCACGGTGCTCGGGTCGCAGGCCAATTCTCGTGGCATAACGGGGCCATCCCGCCACCGCACAAGGGTGTCCGTACATGAAGGTTGGTGTCGCCAGGGAGACAGCGCCGGGCGAGCGTCGGGTGGCGCTCGTGCCCGAGACGCTGGGCAGGATCCAGAAGGCGGGCGCCGAGGTCATCGTCGAGCGCGACGCGGGCCTGGGGTCCCATTTCCCCGACAGCGCATACGCGGCCGCCGGAGCGACCATCGTCTCCACCGACGAGCTGTACGCCCAGGCCGACCTGGTGGCCTCGCGTGCAGAAGCCTTCCGCGGCCGAGGCCGCGAGGCTTCGCAGCGGCCAGGCCGTCGTCGGGTTCATGCAGCCGCTGCTCGACCCCAGGCTCGCAGCAGAGCTGGCCGCGAAAGGCGTGATCGAGATCAGCCTCGATGCGATCCCGCGCACGCTCAGCCGGGCCCAGACCATGGACGCGCTGTCGTCACAGGCCAACGTCGGCGGGTACAAGGCCGTGATCATGGCCGCCGAGGCGTACGGCCGCTATCTCCCCATGCTCACGACGGCCGCCGGTACCGCGAAGCCCGCGAACGTGCTCGTGCTGGGCATCGGCGTCGCCGGCCTCCAGGCCATCGCGACCGCCCGGCGGCTCGGTGCCGTCGTGAAAGCCTACGACGTGCGCAAGGAGACGAAGGAGCAGGCGCAGAGCGTCGGGGCCCAGTTCATCGAGCTCAAGTCGGTGGCCGACGCGACCGGGGAGGGGGGCTACGCGCGCGCGCTGACGCCCGAGGAGCAGAAGGCGCAGCAGGACGAGCTCAACGGCCACATCGCCTCGCAGGACATCGTGATCACGACCGCCCAGGTTCCCGGCCGGCGCCCGCCCCTGCTCGTCACAGCCGCCGCGGTGGCCGGCATGAAGCCCGGCTCCGTCATCGTGGACATGGCGGCCAGCGACCTCGGCGGCAACTGCGAGCTCTCGAAGGCGGGAGAGACGGTCGAGACCGACAACGGGGTGACCATCCTCGCCCCCACGAACCTGCCCGCATCGATGCCCGGGAGCGCGAGCCTGTTCTACTCTCGCAACCTCGCGGCGCTCCTGCTCACCCTCATCAAGGACGGACGGCTCACCATCGACCCCACGGACGAGGTGCACGCGGCGACCGTCATCACCAATGACGGCCAGGTGGTCCAGGCAGCGACGAAGAAGCTGCTCGAGCCCGCCACCGGCTCGGCCACCGGAGGTTCCGCCGCATGAGCATCGACCAGCTGCTCTCCTCGCTGACCATCTTCGTGCTGGCCATCCTGGTCGGCTTCGAGGTGATCAGCAAAGTCCCCGCCACCCTGCACACGCCGCTGATGTCGGGCGCCAACTCGATCCACGGGATCGTGCTCGTCGGCGCCATGCTGATCGCCGCCATCGCGGACAACCCCCTCAGCATCGCGCTGAGCGTCGTGGCCGTCGCGTTCGCGACCATGAACGTCGTCGGCGGGTACCTCGTGACGGACCGCATGCTCGAGATGTTCAAGAAGCGGCCGACGCCGGCGAAGCCGGCCCCCAAGGCCGAGGCCTGACGAGATGTCGCTCGACACGCTCATCCGCCTCGTCTACATCGCGGCCGCCGCCTGCTTCGTGCTCGGCCTGCACCTGATGAACTCGCCCGCGACGGCGCGGCGCGGCAACCAGCTCTCCGCGGTGGGCATGGCGGCTGCCGTCCTCGGCACGCTGCTGCTCATCGCCACGGGCGACGTCAGCACCTCCGGCACGCTGATCTGGCCGATCATCGTGGTCGGCATCGTGATCGGCGGCGGCGCCGGCGCGTACAGCGCGCGCACCGTGAAGATGACCGCGATGCCACAGCTCGTGAGCATCTTCAACGCGATGGGCGGCGGCGCGGCCGCGCTCGTCGCGATCGACGAGTTCGTGCGCGCGGCCGGGATCGGGGCCCACACCCTGGGCACCGCCGAGGTCGTTGCCACCGTGCTCGACGTCGTCATCGGCTCCGTCACGTTCACGGGTTCGCTGATCGCCGCGGGCAAGCTCCAGGGGATCATCACCGGGCGGCCCGTCAAGCTGCCGTTCGGGCAGGGCATCAACCTGGTGCTCGCCGTGGTCGCGCTCGCGACGGCGCTCTACCTGATCCTCGTCGGACAGGTGCTGCTGGTGCTCGTGCTGCTCCTCGCGGCCGCCCTGGTCTTCGGCGTCACGATGGTCCTGCCGATCGGCGGGGCCGACATGCCGGTCGTCATCTCGCTCCTCAACGCGTTCACGGGCACGGCGGTGGCCATGGCGGGGTTCGTGATCGACAACCCCGTGCTGATCATCGCGGGAGCCCTGGTGGGAGCATCCGGCGGCATCCTGACCAAGCTCATGGCCGATGCCATGAACCGCTCGATCCTGAACATCATCATCGGCGGATTCGGAACCGGCGAGGTCGCGGCGGGGGCCGGGGCTGCCGCCGGAGCCGAGGGCGCGTCCGTCCGGGAGCTCACGATCGACGACGCAGCGATCCAGCTGACGTACGCCCAGCACGTGATCGTCGTGCCCGGCTACGGGCTCGCGGTCGCCCAGGCCCAGCACGCCACGGCCGAGCTGGCCGCCCTCCTCGAGGATCGGGGCGTGGACGTCAAGTACGCCATCCACCCCGTGGCCGGCCGCATGCCGGGCCACATGAACGTGCTGCTCGCCGAGGCGAACGTGCCGTATCCGCAGCTCATGGAGATGGAGGACATCAACCCGGAGTTCCAGCGGGCGGACGTCGCCCTGGTCCTGGGCGCGAACGATGTCACCAACCCGGCCGCGCGATCGGACCCATCCAGCCCGATCTACGGGATGCCGATCCTCGACGTGGACAAGGCGGCCAGCATCATCGTCGTCAAGCGGTCGATGCGGCCCGGGTACGCGGGCATCGACAACCTGCTGTACACGGAGCCGAAGACCGGCATGCTCTTCGGCGACGCCAAGGACGTCCTGACGCAGCTCATCTCCGCGGTCAAGGCGCTCTGATAGCCGGGCGCGCACGGCGCGCACGGCTATCCTGTGCCGGATGGACGAGCGGCGCAGCGTCGAGCTCCAGGCCGAGGTTCACGCGTCCCGTGATGTGGTCTGGCCGCTCCTGTCGACGGCCGTCGGCCTCGGCCGATGGCTGGACGCCGCGGAGTTCCCGTCGGACGTGGGCGGGGCGATCCGCCTCCGGATGCGCGACGCGGTCGCGGTCGGATCGCTGCTGGCCATCGACCCGCCGCAGCACGTCTCGTTCACGTTCGACTGGGAGGGCGACCCCATCGGCCGGCCGACCGTCGTCGCGCTCGACGCGATCGACCACGGGGAGGCGACCCACCTGACGCTGCGCCACGTCGGCCTCCCGGCCGGCGGGCAGCTCGAGCTCCATGCGGCGCTGTGGCGCCACTGGTTCGGGCGGCTGGTCGTCGCGGCTCAGCGGGACTCCGCGTACGGCGCTGCTGCCCTCCGCAGCTGATCCGCCACGCTCGACCGGAGCGCCGGGGGCTCGAGGACCTCGGCATCCGCCCCCCAGCCCAGGATCCACACCTGGATCTCGTGGAGCCCTGCCACCCGTCCGCGCCAGATCAGCGAGCCGTCCGGCCGCGGCTCGAGCTCCTGGCTGGCGTGCCAGCGGGTCTCGGACACGCGGCGGGCGACCTCGGGCGAGAACCGGACCACGATCGATTCGAGCGGCTGGTCGGCGATGACGTCCCAGCCCCGGGCCAGGTCGGCCGCGACGCCGGCGCCCTCCGACGGGTCGAACGTGTCGGCGGTCAGCGAGGCCTCCCGGATCCGCTCCACCTTGAACGTCCGCCGCCCGCCTCGTGCCTCGTCGTGGCCGATGAGGTACAGGGCGTGGGTGAGCGCCGACGGCTCGATCGCGTACGGCCGCACGCGCGCATGCCGGACGCCGCGGGAGGGATCGTACGTGGCGGCGTCGTAGTCGATCTCCACCACGCGTCCGCGTGCCCAGGCCTCGGTCAACGTCCGGAAGACCCGCGTGAAGCGATGGTCCGGCGGGCGGGACGCCACGATGTCCGCGGTCGCCTGGACGTGATCGGCAAGCACCGTGGGCAGCACGGCCGCGAGCTTGACGAACGCCCCGATGAGTTCCGTGTCGTACTCGTCGCTGGCCCTGGCGAGGGCTCGCGCCGCGAGGAACAGCGTCATCGCCTCGTGGAGCGTCAGGTCCAGTGGCGGCAGGAACGCGCCGGCCTCGAGTCCGTAGCGTCCTCCGTCCTGCCAGATCGGGAGCCCGGCGTCACGCTCCATCGCCGCAAGGTCACGGTAGACGGTGCGCTTCGACACGCCCACGAGGTCCGCCATCGCCGCGGCCGAGATGCCGTCGCGGTGCTGGTGCAGCACGCGCGCGATCTTCAGGTACCGCGCGGCCCGGTCCCACTTGACGCCGGCGCGGTCGTCGCGGGGCTGCCCGTCCACGGCCGTCACGGCAGCGGCGCCGGGATGGCCGGGGGCCCGGACAGCGCGTGAACGGTGAGCGTCGCGTGGAGCGTCGCCTGCAGGCCCGCCGGCCACCCGCCCGGGGTCAGGCCCTCGACGGCAACCTGTGCCATGGCCAGCGTCCCATCGTCCAGGACCCACCAGTCGAGGTTGCCCCGCCAGTCGGCGATCGCGCTCTCGTCGGACAGCGGGGACTCGCCGAGAAGCCAGCGGAGCGGACGGAACGCCTGGAGCGCGATCGAGCCTCCCGCGAGGAGCCGGCAGTGCCGGGCGGCCGCCCCGTCGACGATCTCGATCCCGACGTCCTCGGCCGCGAGGCGAGCAGGCCCGGACAGCGCGACGCGGACGACCTCGGCATCGAGGGTCTCGCGATCCTGGACGATCACCGGGGCAGGCGTCGCCCCGATCGGGACGTAGGGCGTGATCCGCTCCTGGAGCGGGGCGGACGTCCAGTTCCCGCCGCCGGACCTGAGCCAGGCGCCCGAGGCCGTTCGCGCGTACTCGAGCGTGCGCGGCTCCCCGCCGGAATCGACGGGCCATCCTGACAGGGTGGCGCTCCAGTGCTCGAGGTCCCCGGCCCGCACCCCGGCCAGCTCGACGGAACCGATGGCATTCCCGTCCGTCCGGGCCGTCGCCGCGAGCGTGACCTCGGCGTCCTCGGCCGGGAGCAGTCCAGCCGAACAGGTCGGCGGCAACGAGGCCGGCGACGGCCCGGGTGCTCCGGCGACGCCGGACGAGTAGGCCACCTCGGTGCCGAGCGCCGCCACGCCCGAGACTCCCGACCCCACCGCGAGCATCGCCACGGCGATCAGGCCGGCGAGCGACAGGCGGGCGCGCCGGAGCGCCATGCCGCCGAGCACGCGGCGCGAGAGCCCGATGCCCGCGAACAGGGACGCGGCGGCGAGGGTGACGAACCAGGCGTACGCGTCCTCACCGGACGGCAGGAACGGCGAGGTGCCCGGCTGCCGCAACGCCGACACGAGCCCGCCCAGCGACGGGGCCAGCAGCAGCAGTTCCAGGATCCCGATCCACGCGACCACCGCCGATGCCCGGCGGCCCCGCACCAGCGGTGGCCAGCCGAGCGCCGCCAGCGACGCGAGCATGCCCATGATCGGCGTGGCGGCAACGAGCGGAGCGACGAGCACGCCCGGACGGTAGGCGACGAGCACGGCCGCCGCCGCGGCCCCCCACAGGAGGGTCGCCACAGCAGCCAGCAGGCGGAGCCGGATCGTGCGGACACGCACGTGGGCAGTGTACGGTCGGCTACCATCGGGTGATGCCCGAGACATTCACGCGCCCCGTGCTGACGCCCGCCGCCGCCCGCGCCCGGAACCGGCAGGTTCGAACGGCGGGGCCGCCCGACGACCGTCCCCTGGTCAGCCTGACGACCGACTTCGGTGAGCGCGACCCCTCGCCGGCCATCTGCCGCGGGGTGATCCTGGGCATCGCGCCTGACGTCCGGCTCCTCGACGTGAGTCACGAGGTTGCGAAGTTCGCCATCCTCGACGGGGCCCTGCTGCTCTGGGCCGCGCTGCCGTACCTCCCGGTCGGCGTCCACGTGGCCGTCGTGGATCCCGGGGTGGGCACGTCGCGCCTGCCGATCGCCGTTCGAGTCGCGCGCGGCGACGTGCTCGTGGGGCCCGACAACGGGCTCCTGCTGCCGGCCGCGGAGCGGCTCGGCGGTGCCCTGGCCGCCCACGTCCTGGAGAACCGCGACTACCAGCTGCCCTCGGTCAGCGCCTCGTTCCATGGCCGCGACGTGTTCTCGCCGGCGGGCGCGCATCTCGCGCTCGGCGTGCCGCTCGAGGCGTTCGGACCCGCGCTCGACCCGGCGACGCTGGTACACCTCGACCTGCCGGCGCCCCGGCCGCTCAACGATGCCCTGGCCACCAGCGTGATCTACGTCGACACGTTCGGCAACGTGAAGCTGGCGGGCGAGCGAGGGGACCTCGAGGCGGTACTCGGCCCCCTGGCCCCCGGCGACCCGCTGCGCGTGGCCTCGCCGGCGCGCGAGCCCGCGCTCGACGACGATCGCATCGGCCTGCGCGTGCCGGCGCCGGCCGTGCTGACGTGGCAGTTGACGTTCGGTGCGGTCCCGACCGGCGAGCCGCTGCTGTACGAGGACTCGTACGGCCGCCTCTGCGTCGCGGTCCACCAGGGGGACGCGGCCACGCGGCTGGGGCTTCGCACGGGCGACTCGCTGACGATCCGGCGGGGATTCCGCACGGGCGACCGGCTGACGACATGTCGGGGCTCCTCGCCGGCCGGCGAGGGCGGGCCATGCGGCACCGAATCCGCGCGGCCGGTCCGGCACGGGCGCTGCGACCACGGCTGACCCCGGGCGCGGCGGCCGGGATCGTCGCCTGCCCGGCGGCTACACTGCAGGGACAAGGGTCGCTCCGTGAACGCGTGGGGCGCATGCGACGCGTGGGAGCGAGAGGAGGCCACCAATGCAGACCAGGATCAGGCTGCTCGTCGTCCCGCTGACGGCCGTGCTGTTGCTGACCGCGTGCGGGGCCGGCGCGACGCCTTCCCCGAGTTCGCCGTCCACGCCCGCGCCTGCTGCCAGCGTCACGGCGCCGTCTGCCGCGCCGAGCGCCGCGAGCGCGGCCCCGAGTGCTGCCCAGCCGGCGAGCGTGGCACCGTCCGCCGCCGCGATCGCGGCCACGTGCATGAACGGCCAGGTCCAGACGCTCACGAGCGGCAAGCTCACCGTCGGCACGGACAACCCGGCGTACCCGCCGTACTTCCAGCCCGACGCGAGCACGGCCCCCAAGCCCTGGAAGCTCGGCGACCCGACGAACCAGCAGGGATTCGAGAGCGCGGTCGCATACGCCGTCGCGGGCAAGCTCGGCTTCGGCGCGAGCGACGTGGCCTGGACGGTGGTGCCGTTCGACAACTCGTATGCCCCCGGCAAGAAGTCCTTCGACTTCTACCTCGCCCAGGTCTCGTACACGCCCCAGCGCGCGACCGCCGTCGACATGTCGGACGGGTACTACTTCGTCGCCCAGTCGATCGTCGCCCTCAAGGGCAACCCGATCACCTCCGCCAAGACCATCGGCGACCTCAAGACCTACAAGCTCGGAGCGATGCAGGGCACGACGGCCTACGCCGCGATCAAGAACGTGATCGCGCCGACGGCAACCGTGTCCGTGTACTCGTCGAACGACGACGCGATCGCGGCCGTCAAGGCGAAGCAGATCGACGGCATCGTCACGGACCTGCCGACGGCCTTCTACATCACTGCCGCGCAGCTCGACAACAGCGTCATCGTCGGGCAGCTTCCCGTGACCCCGGGGCCGGACGCGGAGCACTTCAGCCTCGTCCTCGCCAAGGGGAGTCCGCTGACGACGTGCGTGAACCAGGCGATCGCCTCGCTGCAGGCGGACGGCACCCTGGACCAGATCACGAAGGAGTGGTTGGCGGACAAGGCCAGCGCGCCCATCCTGCAGCCCTGATCTCCACGACGACGCGCGCGGCGTGAGCGGCTCGCTGGCCGGGGGTCCGCTCGGGTCAGGGGACCTGCTGTCGCTCGGCGCGAGCGGACCTTCGCGTTCCGCGCGGCGCTACGACCGATCCGCCGTCCGCTCGACGATCATCGCGCTGGTCAGCACGGTTGTCTTCTTCGGGCTGATCGGCTGGGTCGTCGTCCACGCCCCGAACTGGCCCGAGGTCCAGCGCTCGTTCCTCGACGGAGCGGTGTGGGCGCAGTCGCGTTCCCGACATCGTCCCGGCGTTCCTGGTCAATGTCCAGCTGTTCTGCATCGCCGAGGTGCTGATCCTCGTCCTCGCGCTGGTGCTCGCGGTGCTCCGCAGCCTGCCCGGCCCGGTGTTCTTTCCGTTCCGCCTGCTTGCGACGGTCTACGCCGACGTGTTCCGGGCGATCCCCGGGGTCCTGATCATCTACCTGCTCGGCTTCGGCATCCCCGGTCTCCAGATCGCCGGTATCCCGACGGACCCGTTCGTCTACGCGGTGATCGCGCTGACGCTCGTCTACTCCGCCTACGTGTCCGAGGTGTACCGGGCGGGCATCCAGTCGGTGCACCCCAGCCAGGAGGCGGCCGCGCGCTCGCTCGGGCTCACGCAGTTCCAGGCGCTGCGCTACGTGGTGCTTCCCCAGGCCGTGCGGCGCGTCATCCCGCCGCTCCTGAACGACTTCATCGGGCTGCAGAAGGACACCGTCCTGGTGTCGTACATCGGCGTGGTCGAGATCTTCCGCCAGTCCCAGATCGACCAGGCCGCGGCGTTCAACTTCACGCCGTACCTCGTGACCGCGCTCGTGTTCCTGGTGATCACGATCCCGCTCGCCAGGTTCGTGGACGTGCTGATCGCGCGGGATCGCCGCCGATTCCTCGCCGGCGCCCGATGACGGCCGGGACGGAGCAACTCCAGGCCCGGGCTCTCGGCGTGGAACGGGTCTGGAAGTCGTTCGGCGGCACGCAGGTCCTGCGCGGGATCGACCTCGAGCTGGCCGACCACGACGTCGTCTGCCTCATCGGCGCCTCCGGCTCCGGCAAGTCCACCCTCCTGCGGTGCGTCAACCTCCTGGAGCCGGTGGACGCCGGGCGGATCTTCGTCGGGGGCGCCGAGATCACGGGCCGCGGCGTCGACGTGAATCGCGTCCGCCGGCGCATCGGCATCGTGTTCCAGTCGTTCAACCTGTTCCCGCACATGACCGTGCTGGCGAACGTCACGCTCGCGCCGCGCAAGGTGCTCGGCCTGTCGGAACGTGCGGCGCGCGACGCTGCCGTCGTCCTGCTCGACCGGTTCGGGCTGGCCGACAAGCGCGACGACTACCCCGACCGGTTGTCGGGCGGCCAGCAGCAGCGCGTCGCGATCGTGCGAGCCCTCGCCATGCGATCCGGGCCTGCTGCTGCTCGACGAGATCACCAGCGCGCTGGACCCGGAGCTCGTCGCGGAGGTCCTGAACGTGATCAGGGAGCTGGCGGGGGGCGGGATGACCATGCTGATCGCAACGCACGAGATGGGCTTCGCCCGGGACATCGCGAGCCGGGTCTGCTTCCTGGACGCCGGCGTGATCCTCGAGCAGGGCCCGCCGGCCGAGATCTTCAGCCATCCCCGTGAGCCGCGGACACAGCAGTTCCTGCAGCGGATCGTGGAGGCGGGCCGGATGTAGCCTCGCGGCTCGCGGCTCGCGGCTCGCGGCTCGCGGCTCGCGGCTCGCGGCTCGCGGCTCGTGCATGCCCGACGCGTCGTCCGGCCGCGGATGCGCCGTGCGGGTGGAGGCGCCGTCCACGCCCGGCGCCCGTGGCGCGCGCTGGCTTCAGCCTGTGCGCCGCGCCTCCTCCACGAAGGCCGCGAAGAGGCGCTCGAACTCGGGCGGCGTCGAGTCCGTCCGCTCGGGATGGAACTGGACGGCCACGACCCACCGGCCATCCATCGCCTCGAGCGCCTCGACGAGCTCCCCGCCGTCGCCGATGGCCGAGAAGCCGGCCGCCCGGAGTCCCGGCGCGAGGTCGACGGGCCGCACCGCCTGGTGGTGAAACGAGTTCACGATGAGCGGTGGCACGAGCGCCGCCGCCTGCCCGTCCCCGGCCACGATGCCGTGGACGCGCGTGCCCGGGACGAGCCTCAGCGGGTGGGTGACCGGGAGTCCCTCGCCATAGCTCGCGCCCTGGTGGCCGTCCACGTGCTGGGCGAGCCGGCCGCCGTGGAAGACGTTGATGGCCTGGAGGCCCCGGCAGATGCCCAGCACCGGCAGGCGCCGGGACGCCGCCGCCGTCCACGCCGCCAGGTCGAGGCGGTCCCGTTCCCGCCGGATCCCGACGGACCCGTCCGGGAGGGCCCCGTACAGCGACGGATCGAGGTCGGTGCCGCCGCTCAGGAGGAGGCCCGCCATGCCGGCCAGCGCCCCCGCGGCCAGGTCGCCGGCGGCCGACTCGTCGATGCCGGTCGGCTCGCCACCGGCGCGGCGGACAGCCTCGAGGTACAGCTCGTTCTTCACACGGGCTGCAGCCGGGTCGTGTGACCGATCCGGATCCCCGAGCGTGACGAGGATCGACGGTGCCGCGCTGCTCGCCATGCCGGGATGGTACCGATCCGATGCCCGGGCCGCCCGGGTCAGGCGGGAAGCACGACCGGCTCGTCGACCGGCGTCCGCGCCGCGCGCCGGAACTCGCTCGCGAGCGCCAGCCCGTCGGTCGCCGACGAGATCTGCCCGCGCCCCGACCGCTTCGACGCGTAGCAGGCGCGGTCGGCTGCCAGGAGGATCGTCTCCGGGTCCCGACCGTCGTCGGGATGTGCCGCGATCCCGATGGAGCAGCTGACGCGCAGGCCGGGATCGTGCGCGCCGACGGCGCGGATCGCCTGGATCGCCTTCTCCGCCACGGCATGCGCGCCGTGCGCGTCGGTTCCGGGAAGCATCAGCGCGAACTCGTCGCCGCCATAGCGGAAGACCACGTCGGTGTCCCGCACGGCGGCCCGCAGCGCCCGCGCGATGCCGCGCAGCACGTCGTCGCCGGCCTGGTGCCCGCGGGCGTCGTTGACCACCTTGAAGTCGTCCAGGTCGAGCATCAGCAGGCCGAACCGGTCACCGTGGGCGACCGCCTGGGCCAGCTGCCGGTCGAAGGTCCCCTTGTTGCGCAGGCCGGTCAATGCGTCCGTCTCGGCCCGGATCTCGACTGCCCGATGCTCCTCGGCGTTCTGCAGGGCGATGGAGACCTGCGCCGCGAAGAGCTTCACCAGCTCGAACTCCTCCGGCGCGAACCTCGCGAGCGAGCCCAGCCGCTCCAGCGTGAGCACACCGGTGGGGCCACTGCGTCCCCGGAGGGGGACGGCGATCAGGCTGCTGTCCGCCGGCTCGAGGCCGGGCAGGCTCGTGACGCGCGGGTCCCGTCGCGTGTCGACGACGAGCTGGGGCTCGTTCGCCTTGACGACCCAGGCCGCGATGCCCGCGCCGCCAGGCATCGCGTCCGCCGTGAACTGGGCCGCGTGGTCCCCCAGCGAGACGATGGTGCGCAGCCTGCCCGTGGAGGCATCGACTTCGGCGATCGCCAGGTTGTCGTAGCGGACGAGCGCCGCGATGCCCTCGGCGATCTGGTCGAGCACGCGCCGCGGGTCGAGCGTGGTCAGGATCGACTCGGTGATCTGCAGCAGGATCTGCTGGCTGCGCAGCTGTCGGGCGAGCGCGGCGGATCCCTCGCGCAGGCGTTCGGTCGCGTCGGCGCTGGCCATGGCCTGGGCGGCGAAGCACGCGTAGATCTCGAGCAGGCGCAGGTCGTCCAGGCTGAACTGGCGCAGGCCGAGCTTGGAGAGCGACAGGACCCCGAGCACCTCGTCCTCGTACGTCATGGGCGCGAGAAGCATCGATTCGTCGAGGTCGGGCTCGGTCCCAGGGACCGTCTGCGAGCGCGGATCGTGCGCGGCATCGTCGATGAGCTGGGCGCGACCGTGCTCGGCGACCCACCCCGTGATCCCCAGGCCGACCCTGATGCGCAGCTGCTCCGGGGTTTCGTCCACGTACTCGCCGATCTGCCCGCGCATGGCCACGGCCACGAGGTATCCCTCGTCCTGCAGCCGGTAGACGCGGACGTTGTGGTAGTCGATCAGCTGGCGCAGCTCGGTGGCGATCGCGAGGCCGATCTCCCGCACGCTGGCCAGGCGGCCCAGCCGGACGCCGAGCTGCTGGATCGAGCGCAGCTGGGCGGCCCAGCGCGCCATCTGCGCGTACTGGTCGCGGAGACGCTCGGTCGCATCCACGTTCGCCATCGCCTGGGCGGCGAAACTCGCGTAGATCTCGAGCAGGCGCAGGTCATCGTCGGTGAACTGCCGGAGCCCCAGCTTGGAGAGCACGAGGACGCCCAGCACCTCGTCCTCGAAGAGCATCGGCGCGAGCAGCATCGACTCGTCGAGGTCGGGCTCCGTGCCCGGGATCGTGTCGGCCCGGGGATCGGCCGAGGCATCGTGTACGAGCAGCGCCTGCCGGTGCTCGGCGACCCAGCCGGTGAGGCCCACCCCGATCGTCGTGCCGAGCTGTTCGGAGGTCTCGTCGACGTATTCGCCCACGCGTCCGCGCATGGCGACGGCGATGAGGTCCGTGCGGCCGACCAGCCGGTAGACGCGCACGTTGTGGTACTCGATGAGGTCCTGCAGTTCCGTGGCGATGGCCGCGCCCACTTCGCGCACCGTGCCGAGCCGGCTGAGCCGCACGCCGAGCTGCTGGATCGAGCGGAGCTGCGCCGCCCAGGTGGCCATCCGCGCGTAGTCCCGTGCGTTCCGGATCGCGACGCCGGCCCTCGCCGAAAGCTCCTGCAGCGCCTCCAGCTGCGCAAGGCTGTATGCCCGGGGCACGTCGTGATAGAGGACCAGTCCCCCGAACGTCACGCCGCCGGCGGTCAGCGGCGCGACCGCGACGCCGGTGAAGCCCTCGTCGATCGATGCGGATCGCTCGGACGCGGACATCAGGTGGTCCCGGCCGATATCGGGGATCGCGACGGCGCGGCCGGCTTCGGCCGCTTCCCGGAACCGGGAGCGGAGCGAGCTGGATTCCATGACGG
>CAVZXW010000004.1:0-264380 GCA_963779375.1 uncultured Chloroflexia bacterium
CGATGCCGTGATGGCCGTGTGGGGCGCGCCGACCGCACACGAGGACGACGCCGAGCGCGCCGTCCGTGCGGCGCTGGAGCTGGTCGATGCCGTCGCGATCCCTGGGCTCGGCCATCCAGGCCCGCGCCGGAGTGCTGACCGGCGAGGCCGCCGTGACCCTCGGGGCCACCAACCAGGGCATGGTCGCGGGCGATCTGGTCAACACGGCCAGCCGCCTGCAGTCTGTGGCCCGCCGGGCACCGTCCTGGTGGGCGAGGCGACGCAGCGCGCTGCGTGCCGCGGCCATCGCCTTCGAGGAGGTCGGCGAGCAGCTGCTCAAGGGCAGGGCGGCCCGGTGCCGGCCTGGCGGGCGCTGCGGGTGGTGGCCGCGCGTGGCGGGCGCAACCGAGCGACGCGCTCGAGGCGCCCGTTCGTCGGACGGGACGACGAGATGCGCCTGCTCAAGGACCTCTTTCACGCCACCGGCCGCGACCACCGGGCGCGGCTGGTGTCCGTCGTGGGCCCGGCCGGCATCGGCAAGAGTCGCCTGGCGTGGGAGTTCCTCAAGTACATCGACGGCCTGATCGAGACGATCTAGTGGCACGACGGACGCTAGCCCTGCCTACGGCGAGGGCATCAGCTTCTGGGCGCTCGGCGAGATGGTGCGCGGGCGGTGTGGCCTCCTCGAGTCCGATGACGAGTCGACGACGAGGGCAAGGGTGGCCGCGGCGCTGGCCAGGCACGTGCCGGACGACGCCGAACGGCGCTGGATCGAGCCGGCCATCCTGACGCTCCTGGGCGTCGAATCGAACGGTGCCGGCCCCGATCAGCTGTTCGCCGCCTGGCGCACGTTCTTCGAGCGCTCGCCGCATCGGCGCCGGTCGTCATGGTCTTCGAGGACCTCCATTTCGCGGATTCGGGCCTGCTGGACTTCGTCGACCACCTCCTCGAGTGGAGCCGCACGTCCCCGATCTACGTGGTCACGCTCGCCCGACCCGAGCTGCTGGAGCGGCGGCCGACCTGGGGCGCCGGCAAGCGCAACTTCGTGTCGCTCTATCTCGAGCCGCTGAGCGAGACGGCCATGCGGGAACTGCTGGCCGGACTCGTGCCGGGCCTGCCCGAGGCGGCCGTGCACGCCATCGTTGCGCGGGCCGACGGCGTGCCCCTGTATGCGGTCGAGACCGTCCGCATGCTCCTCGCGAACGGCAGGCTGGCGCGCGAGGGCGAGGTCTACCGGCCGGTCGGCGACCTCACGAGCCTCGCCGTCCCCGAGACACTCACCGCCCTCATCGCGTCCCGCCTCGACGGTCTGGCCGCCGATGAACGGCCTCGTCTCCGACGCCGCGGTCGTGGGCCAATCGTTCAGCCTGGCCGGCCTGGCGGCGGTCTCCGGGATCAACGAGGCCGACACTCGAGCCGCGTTTGCGGGCGCTCGTGCGCCGCGAGCTGTTGACGCTCGAGGTCGATCCCCGCTCGCCCGAGGTCGGACAGTACGCGTTCGTGCAGGCGCTCATCCGCGAGGTCGCCTACAACACGCTGGCACGCGCCGACCGGAAGGGGCGCCATCTCGCGGCCGCGCGGTTCTTCGAGTCGATGGGGTCGGACGAACTGGCGGGGGCCCTGGCCGGCCACTACCTCAGCCGCACAGCAGAACGCGGAGACCGGCCCGGAAGCCGATGCGCTGGCCGCCCAGGCCCGTATCGCGCTCAGGGCCGCGGCCGAACGGGCTACCGGCCTCGGCTCGCCCGAGCAGGCGGTCGGCTTCCTCCGGCAGGCGCTGACGATCGCGACCGATCCGAAGGAGGAGGCCGAGCTCCTGGAGCGGGCCGGCGAGGCGGCATCCTCGGCGGCCCACCACGACGAGGCGGACCAGCTGCTGCGACGGGCGATCGAGCGCCATCGTGAGCGCGGGGACCGCGCGTCGGTCATGCGCGCCGCGGCGGCACTCGGCCGAGCGTGCCTCCAGGGATCCAGGACCGAGCAGGCCCTCGCCATTCTCGAACCCGCCGCCGAGGAGTTCGCCGATCTCGATGCCGATGCCGGCTTCGTGGAGTTGCTGGGCCAGCTTGCGCGCGGGTACATGTTCCACGAGGAGCACGGACGCGCCGTGACCGTGGCCGACCGCGTGCTCGCCATGGCCGAGCGCGCCGATCTCGTCGCCGCAGTCGCCGACACGATGGTGACGAAGGGGGCATCGCTGGCAAGCCTGGGCCGCGCGTACGAGGGTCTCGCCGAGATCGAGGGTGGCCTGCGACTCGCCGATCAGCACGGTCTCGCCGTCGTCGCGCTCCGCGCACGCCTGAACCTCGGGGCATTCCAGAGCCAGAGCGACCGGCGAGCGTCCCTGGAGAGCTCCCGAGCCGGCATCGCAGATGCGCGCAGGCTGGGCCGTCGCACGTCCGTGCTGCTGTTCGTCGCGAACGCGGCGGAGGACTCCACCTGGACCGGCGAATGGGACTGGGCGACCCCCGAGCTGGAGAATCTGCTCGCCGGCGACCTCGAGCGTGAAGACCGGATCCAGGTCCTCGGATCGCTCTACCGGGTTCGCTGCTGGCGGGGCGAGGCAGGCAACGATCTCCTCGACGAGATCGAGCAGCTCGCCGGCCCTGCCCCGGAACCGGCGGTCGCAGCCAGCGTCGAAGGGGCTCGAGGGGAACGCGACTTCGCGCTCGGCGAGTTCGCGCGCACCAGGGATGCCTCTCGGCGGATGGCCGGCCTGTCGGCGCTCAACGCGCCCAGCGCGTACGCGCTCGCCGCGCGTGCGGCGCTCCTCGACGGAGACCGGGCTGCGGCGGTGTCCGATCTCCAGTCCCTCGAGGCCACCGGCATCCACGGGCCCACCATCGAGGCGCGGCGGGTCTCGATCCGTGCGGGGCTCGCCGCCCTGGACGGCCGCACGACCGACGCCCTCTCCCTGTACCGGGATGCGGTCCGCCGCTTCCGCGAAAGCGGCGTACCACTCGACGAGGCGTTCACCGGGATCGAGATGGCCACCCTCCTCGATCCGGCGATCCCTGAGGTCGCGGCGGCGGTCGAGGCCGCGCGCGAGATCCTTGCCCGACTCGGAGCCAAGCCGTTCCTCGAGCGACTGGAGGCGGCCGCCGGGAGGCAGCGGGCTGGGCAACGCGAGTCGCCCGCGCCGAGGCGCCCGTCCGGGGAGGCGGGGCCGGTTGCAGGCCCGCGGGACGCCTCGACCGTCTGAACAGGGGTTGTCGCAGGACCGGTTCGCGGGCCCGCGGCATCACCGGCGGTTCGGGATCAGCCGCGTGCACCAGGTGGGCTGCGCTTGACGGGAGCGGCCGGCGGCCCCATGGTGGGGCTACAGATCGCAGGCGCCGGGTCCCCATTCCGTTGGCTCGCTGCGCGCGACGGATCGGACCGCACCATGTCCCGCATGCCATTCCTGTCGGCCGAGGCGACCGTCGTCGTCTGCAGCGACGGCTACTTCGACGTCTACCCCCTGGCCGATCGCTCCAACGGCGACAGGCCCGCCTACCGTGGCCAGCTCGCGGAGCTGGGTGTCGGGATCCGCGGGACGAACGACCGGCTGGCCGTCCGTCCGGACTCGGCAGCCCTCCTTCGCGCGGTGACTGCCTGGTCCGCCATCCACGGTGCCAACGCCGTTCGTGGCGACCTGGGCCGCGGCCGCGACGGCAGCGAGGTCGACGAGAAGAAGCCGGAGGCCGCCGGCAAGTCCGCGCCCAAGAAACCCGCCGAGGCAGCGGGCACGTCCGCCGCGAAGGCATAGCCGGCTCGCTTCAGGAGCCTTCCGACGGCTGCCGTCGACTACGCGGACCCTCCCGACCTGCGCGACCACGGTGACCGGCGGCGTCGAGAACGACGGCGGCACGGTCGCCATCACGACGCCGGCACGGTCGCCATCAGGGACAGGCGTAGTCGCCGTCGTATGGCCGGCCGAACCACTGTGTGATCGACACGTGGCCCGTGAATCCGGTCAGCGAGCAGTTGGCCTGCGCACTCGACGCGCCGCGGGCGCCCGGGATCCAGTCGGGCAGCCCGCCGAGGGATCCGAGGCTGGCTCCGGTACCCGCGATCTGGCCCCACTGGCTGGACGTCGAGTAGACGCCGACGGTGATCGCACCGCCGAGCAGAGCGCCTGACGGGGTGCGCTCGCTCGTGTTCGTGAACGCTGCGACCATGCCCTGGAGATCCGCCACGTTGTTCGCGAGCCCGAGCGAGCCGGTCTCCCACGTGTTGCCGGTCTCGACGTCGAGCCACCAGGGGTAGGTCGCGGGCGAGGTCGAGCCGGCCGAGGGCGGCGTTCCGGCAAGCCACAGCATGTCCTGGATCGCCCGGTTCCATCCGTACTGCCAGGCGCACGCCGCGTCATCGGCGCCCGAGCACGTCCCGAGCGGGTCGGCGACAGCGGTGTGGTTCGGGTCCGTGTTGTTCACCGGCCAGTCACCGACCGTCGGGGTCACCTGCCCGGGATCGGCGGTGTTCACCACGAGCGATGCCTTCGGCTGCACGCCCGGCGCCGACTTGCCGGAGGAGGTCCACGCCCACGCGAGCTCGCTCGCAAAGCACTGGTTCGGGTCGTTCGCCAGGCCGCCGTTCACGCCCACGAGGCCGAACGCCTGCCCGGACGGATAGGACTTGCCACACTGTGGCCAGGAGATGTCGTTGCCGGTCGTGACCGCCTGGGTCTTCGACGGGGGACCGGACTTCGCGAGCGCGGGCAGGGCGGCGCCTGCCAGGACCACGACAGCCATGACCGTGGACGCCGCGACGGAGCGGGCGATCGTTCTCATGCCGGGTCTCCAGCTGGTCGCGCCCCGCGACGGCGCTCGGGGTGGATGAACGGGCGCCTGTAGCACGTCGGGCCGGGTGCCGTCCGGCGGCTGATCGATGCGCGGAGCCTACTGGAGCACCCGCTCCTTCGCCAACACGAATTCCTCGTCGCTGATGGATCCCTGCTCCCGGAGCGCCGCCACCGCCGCGTCCTCGACGCTCACCGGACCACGAACGACTTCGTCGCCGACGACGTGACGCCGTTCGCCGTGCAGGTCACCTTCGCGGGCCACGTGCCCAGGGTGGTACTCGTGCCGATCTTCCAGCTCCACGAGGCCGAACCAGCCGAGCTCGCGGTCCTCGGGACCAGGCCCGATGCCTTCGACGGGCCCGACTTGTACGTCACGGTGATGGTGCACGCGGCACTGGGCCGGGCCCGGGCGACCAGGGTGGCGGTGGAACCCCGGCTGACCGGGGAGGTGAGGCTGACGATCGTCACGCCTGCCGTCGTACCGGTCGCGGCCGTCGCCGTCGGGCGCGGTGAGAGCGTCGTGGTCGGCGTCGGCGCGGGTACCGGCACCACGGCCGCACCGCCCACGACGTACGTCCGCCACGCGGCGATCCAGTGCACGCGGATGAGCTGCTGGGCCCGCGCGAGCGACATGCTGCCCTTGCAGACAAGGGCGTGGAGCGCGTTCTCCAGGCGATCCTTCACCCTCGCCCCGACCGCGGTGCCGTCGGGCAGGCTGACCGTGTAGGGCTCGGGCCAGAGGTTGGCGGCGGCACTGGGCGCACCGCCGATCTCGAGCGGGATGAGGTGGTCCTCTTCGTAGTCGGCCAGGCTCGTGTCGGCGTAGCCGTAGTCGACGATCTGGGTGCGCTTGAGCCCGGTGGTGTAGCTGGAGGGGGGCCGCACCGTCGCCGTCCAGCCGGATACGCAGATCGTGCGGCCGATCGTGGCCTGGGTGACGGCCGGATTCGTGGCTCCGGGCGTGAGGGCCGGATCAGGTTCACCGGGAAGGGACGCGCTCCCACCAGCGGCCGGCCCGCCGGGACTCGGCGACGAGCCGGGCCTGGGCGTGGGAGTCCCGGACGCCTTCGACGTCGGTGCCGGAGGCGTCGCGGTCGATACCGAGGGGGTCGACGTTGGCACGGTCACGGCCGATGCCGGTGGGAGCGGCACCGCTGCGGGGCTGGTCGGCGGCTGGGACGAGGAGGCCGCGGCCTGGCTGACCGACTGCCCCGGGGAGATCGTCGCCGGCACGGCTCCACCGCAACCCGCGAGGGTCAGCAGCACCACCAGGACGGAGAGTCGGTGCCGGGCACGACGTGCCCGAATCCTCGCAGGTGTGCCCATCGCCTCCGACCCGTCGCCCGCGCAGCGTCGACTGGACGATCCTCCAGCCGGCCGCGCATGCCCTGTCGGGTTCGATCGAGCCCGACACCCCGCGGTCCGAGTATGCACCGAAAAGACGGCGGCAACATGTCGTTGTTGACACCGATCTCGTGCCGGCCGGCTCCTCTCAGCCGCGCGCCCGTTCGTTGCGCGCGGCCGCCTCGGCGACCTCGGCGACCCGCTTCGCACGCGTCTCCGGTCGTCGCGCGACCGCGATCCAGGACAGCAGCATCTTCCGCGCCGAGGGGGTGAACGCCGCGAAATTCGCCGCGGCCGGCGGCCGCATCTCGAGCGCGGCAGCGAGATCGTCCGGCACGACCAGCCGCTCGGCGGCGTCGAGGACGTCCCACGCGCCGCTCGCCCTGGCCTGCTCGACCGCCGCCAGCCCGGCCGGCGCCATCCTTCCTTCGGCGATGAGGCGCTCGACGCGAGCCCTGTTCGACGCGGCCCAGACGCTGCGGGACGTGCGCGGCGCGAAGTAGAGCCTGCCGCGGTCCTCGTCGAAGCTGCCGCCGGTGCTGTCCACCCAGCCGAAGCACAGGGCCTCTTCCACGGCCGCCTCGTAGTCCAGGGTCGCCCGTCCGGTGCGCGGCCTCCACGTCACGAGCCAGGCGCCACGGGCCGTCGCGTGGTTCGCCTCGAGCCAGCCGCGCCACGTCTCCCTGTCGTCGGCGTGCACGTGCGGAGCGTCGTTCAGGGCGGACATGGCCGAAGTCCAGGAGCGCCGCCGGCAGACGGAGGCGGGCCGGTTCACAGACGGCACACCGATTCGCTACGCGTTGGCCGCCAGGCGTGCGCTCGCCACGCGAAGCGCCTCGGCGATGGCGCGGGGCTGGCCCGTCACCGCGGCCAGGAACTGCTCCCGGTCGAGGGCGAACAGCTCGACGTCGCTGATCGCCACGACGGTCGCCGTCCTCGGGACGTCGCGCAGCAGGGCGATCTCGCCGAACGAATCGCCCGGGCCCATCTCGCGGAGCACGGCACCGCTCCTGGTCACGCGCAGCGAACCCGAGGCAACGATGTAGAAGCGGTCCCCGGCCTCCCCCTCCCGGATCACCGCGGTCCCGGCGGGGAGCTCGAGGCGCACCAGCCGGCGCGCCGCCAATTCGATCACCGCGGCCGACACCGGGGCGAACATCGACACCTGTCGCAGGATCGCGATCTCGCGCACGGGGATGACGACGCGCCGGTCGAGCCGTCCGAACCGCGGCGCCGCGACCAGCGCGACCACGGGCAGGGCCGCGCCGAACACGATCAGGGCTCCGCGCACGCCGAGGAGCAGGACGGCCGGCGCAACGAGGAACGAGCCGAGCGCCTCGGCGGCGAGCAGGAGGCCCTCGAGCACCCCGAAGACGCGGGCACGGATGGCATCGGGTGCGATGCGCTGCAGCAGCGTCTGGCCAACCACGTCGACCAGGGCCATGCCGACTCCCCCAAGGGCGAGCAGGACGAGCGCCGAGCCCGGCGCGGGAAACGCGCCCACCAGGAACAGCTGCATGCCGACGACGAGCGCCCCCACGCCGAGCCACGGCGCGAGGCTGCGGTGCCCGGCGAGGGCGATCGTGGATGCGCCTCCCACGACGACCCCCGCTCCGAACGCCGACCCGAGGAAGCCCGCCCCGGACTGGCCCGTCCCGAGCACCTCGATCGCGGTGAGGACGAGGAGGACCTCGAGGCCACCGTACACGAGCAGCCGTCCGGCGAGGAGCGCCATGACGAGGAGCAGGTCACGATCCAGCGCGACGGCGCGCAATCCCGCCAGGAGTGCCCCGGAGCCGTCGTCGGATTCGTCGGCCTGATCCGTGCCGATCGCTCCCTCGCCGCCGGACCCCACGGCATGGAGCGCGGGCACCCGGGTGCCGAGTCGGAGGACGAGCAGCACGGCCACGACGAGGCCGGCGGCCATGACCATGAACGCGACTCCCACGGACGCGAGCGCGAGCACGATGCCGACGGCGAACGGGCCTGCGAGTGCGCCGACGCCCTCCGCCACGCTCGAGAGCGCGTTCGAGGCGGTGAGCTCGTCCGGCGTCGAAGCGAGGGCCGGGAGCAGCGCCGCCTGGACCGGGCGGGGCACGCTCTGGGAGATCGACACGAGGATCGCCAACGCATACACGACCGCCACCGGCGCATTCGCCAGGATCGCCAGGCCGGTCGCTCCGATGAGGACGACCTGGGTCAGGTACGTGCCCGTGAGAGCACGGTCGCGGCGGTACCGGTCCCCGACGCCGGACAGCAAGGGAGCGAGCAGCGCCGCCGGCACGAGCTGGAGGACCGCGACCACGCCCACGGACTCGGGTCCGGTGGCCGCATACGCGTACACGAGGATGGCCGTCCACTCGCCGATCTCGACCGCGTTGAAGATCGCGAACGCGACCGTGGCCCGCAGCAGCGCGCCGTTCCGCGTGATCCGCCCGAAGGCCCCGAGCGATGCGCCGATGCGCCCCACGAGCTGCGGCATGCCCCGTAGGATCGCCGATCCACGCGACGTCGCGACGGAATCGGCCCATGGGCCCGCTACCGCGGGGACGCGCGTCTCAGACGCCGCTGTCCAGCTGGAACCTGACCACGTATGCGACGGAGGCGGCGCGCACCTCGAACTCGTAGCGGCCCGGGATCCACCCGTCGGCCAGCCAGTCCACCACGCCTCGCGCGGACGTCTCGGGCGGCAGGACGAACGTGCCGGACGCCGGGTCGCGCTCGGCAGAGCCCGGGGCCGCGCGATGCAGGAGCACGGGCACGGATTCGGCCAGCGAGAGTGGGCGAGGGAAGGCCGAGCCGCGTGGACGCGACACGCCCGGCAGCGGTCCAAGGTAGGTCAACCGCTCGCCGGTGGCCTTCACGCCCGACGGCCACGTGACCGCGAGTGCCACGACGGGCTGTCCCCCGACGCCCGCCACGGCACCGCCGGATCCGCCCGTCGGCGCGCCCGCATGCACGGGGTCGACGGCGAGCCAGCTCACCGACGGCACGATCGCCGAACGGCGCATGAGCAGTGCATCGTCGAGCTGGCCGAACGGCAGGTAGGCCACCGAGATACCCCAGCCGGCGTGCTCGTCCTGCGTGCCGTTGCTCCAGTTGAGCCCGAGCGTCACGGGCACGCTGACCTCCACGCCGAGGGGTCGCGGCCGCGCGCTCGCGCCGGAAGCGGCAATCCCGACGCGCCCGCCCGTGGGCTGCGGGGGGCCGGATCCGACCGCGACCGGCGCGCTGGTGGCGGCCGGGGTGGGGACCTCGATCACCGCTTGTGCTCCGGGGTCGCCTGCGCGCCAGGGTTTCCAGATCGCGACCCCCACGAGCACGGCGACGACGGCCGTCGCGAGTACCGCCGGCTGGATGCGCCGGGGCCGCACGACCGGACGGAGCTCGGGAACGTCCGAATCCCGCATGGGCCGGCCACGCTACCACGATCTGGCGCGCATGCGAAGGATCGAGAGGGCCGAGCGACCGTTCGCGGGAAGCCGGGCGAGCGTCATCGGGATCCTGCGCCCACGGACCACGACGGCGCACCCGGCCGATCGCCGGCTAGTCGTGCAGCTTGCGGAACCAGAAGTGGTGGCGATCACCCTCGGACCACGCGCCGATGATGTCCTGGCGGGTCATCTGCGCCCACGCCGGTGCGTCGGCCAGGATCCCGGGGTCGGTGGCGACCACTTCGACCACCTGGCCGACGGCCACCGACTTCACGGCCTGGGCCAGCTTGACGATGGGCATGGGGCAGAGGAAGCCCGATGCGTCGACCACGACGTCGGCGCGCGGGAGGGAGGGGGTGGGTCGGTTGACGCTCATGGTTCGCAGGCCTCTGGGTCAGATGAACAGGTTGACGTCGCGCACGCGGGCGTCGGCGAGGTACGTTGCGACGCCCGCATACGAGTCGACGATGGGAAGCAGGTCGGCCTCGGTCAGGCCCATCACGCCCATCGTGACCGTGCAGGCGACCAATCGGACGCCCAGGGAGTGGGCCATCTCCACCATCTCGTCGACGGTCGGCATGTGGAACTGACCCATCAGGCGCCGCATGAGCACGGGCCCGAGGCCCAGGAAGTTGAAGCGGGTCAGGGGCAGGCGCCGCGCGCCTCCGGGCTTGAGCCAGCGGAAGGCGGTGCGCAGCGGATCGCGGCGCAGGCGCGACGCATCGTGGCGCGTGATGACGTCGAGCCCCCAGAACGTGAAGAACATCGTGACGGGCTGGCCGCTCGATGCCGCGCCGAGGGCGATGTTGAACGCGGCCTGCACGCGATCGAAATCACCCGAGAAGACGACGATGCTGACGCCTTCCTTCACGGGCGGCCTGCCCGGCATGTCCGGCTCGGATGCGACGTCCGTGCGGGATGTCGGCTGCGGCGGCGGTTCGGCACGGGCCACGGCATGCGCGGCCACGTCGGGGAGTGCTGCCGGCGAACGTGCCGGCTGGATGCTGGTCATCGCGGAAGGAACCTCGGATGCGTCGGCCTGGCGATCGATCGCCGGCGCGCACCCCGAGGGACGAGGTTCAGGTCGCGCCGGCGCCCGGACAGGCGCACCAGTGTCCGAGGCGGACGGGGACGTCTGCGTGGTGCATCTGCGGAGTGTATGGACGGGGCGCGTCGAGGTCAACGAACTGTACTCGTTCGGTACCTCCGTTACACCTCGATCCCGAGTGAGCGCAGGTACTCGGCGGGCAGGGCCTCCGGCCCTTGCGCCAGCCCGGCTGACAGTCGCACGATCTCGCCGTCGGAGGCACTCCGACGAGGGACTGGGGGCGATCCGGATGCAGCCGGATGCGGCGGGCCTGGGGTTGGCGACCGGCGTGCTTGCGGGCGTGATCGGGGCCTTCTGGTTCGCGAACCGGATGATCTCGGGCCCCGTGGCTGATCTCTCGTACACGATCGGACGGGAGATCGCCCGCGGCGTTGCCGAATGGACGGCCTCGAGGCCGTCCAGCGGCGGAGGCCCGGAGATCGACGCCGGGCAACCCGGGCCGGGCGCGGGCGACGGGGGCGACGAGCTGCGCGCGGGCGGCGGGAATGACGGGGACGCCGATGGTGTCCCCCAGGACATGGCGGTGCCGGTGCTCGTGCGGGTCACGGGCGGGCGGCCCCGGTTCCGCATCGACTGCCGGTTCGCGGCCGCGGTGTGAAGTTCGGTCGGGTACCGGGCCGTGAACGGGACCTCTGGCCGCCCCGAATAAGCAATATTGACTAACGCGGGTGCTGGCATCCGTTACAATCGTGGCGTGACTGGATCGCGGGCACGCGGTCGCCGGCCCAATGGCGACCATTCCGATCTGGCCCAACAGATCGGCACCCGGCTACGGGCCGCCAGGCTTGCAGCCGGGTTGACCCAGCAGCAGCTTGCCTCCCCGCTGTACACGAAGGCGTACGTCAGCGCCCTCGAGAACGGCCTCTCGAGGCCGTCGATGACGGCACTGACGTTCCTCGCCGGGCGCCTGGGCCTTCCTGCCGAGCGGTTCATCGGCAACGCGCCGGCGGTCTGGTCGAGGCTCGACGCCGATCTCGCGCTGGCGTCTCACCGCTGGCCGGAGGCTGTCGACGGATACCAGGCGCTGCTCGAGGCGGCGACTGCCCGCGCACAGCGGGCCGAGCTGCAGCTCGGACTCGCCGAGGCCCTTGCCGGGATCGGCCAGCCGGTGGACTCGGGCGTGGCCGCGGACGAGGCTGCGCGCGCGTTCAGGACGCTCGGGCGCGACGGCGAGGCTGCGCTGGCCCGGTACTGGCAGGCGGTTTCACTCCGCGAGCAGGGCAATTTCTCCGAGGCCGGCGGGCTCCTCGACGAGCTCCTGGTGCTGGTCCGTGGCGGCCTTCGAGTCGCGCCGGACTTCCATCTGCGCCTGGTCATGGCCCAGGCCACCGTGGCCGCGCGGGCCGGAGAGCACGTCGGAGCCGTGGGGCTGTTCGACGAGATCAGCAGCATGGCCGCGGGCCTGGACGATCATCGCCGGGCTGCCTATTACCGCGAGATCGCCTGCACGCACCGCAACTCCGGCGACGTCGACGCGGCCATCTCCGCGGGCATGGCCAGCCTCACCCTGTACCGGGCGGCCGAGTCCGATTTCCAGATCGCGGAACTCGAGAACGAGCTGGCCCTGTCGAACCTCGCCCTGGGCCATGCCGAACGGGCCGCCGACCTGGCGGATGACGCGCGGTCCCGGTTCGAGCGCCTCGGGGACGACCACTCCCTGGCGCAGGTGCTGGACACGCAGGCCCGCGTCGCGCTCGCGCGCAACGAGCAGGCGGAGGGAGTCCGGCTGGCGAACGAGGCGCTCGGGCTGGCCGAACGGACCTCGAATACCTCCGCCGAGATCGACGCGCTCGTGACGCTGGCGCGCGCCGAGGTGGCCGGTGGCGACCGCGAGGCCGCCTTCACGTTGTACGAACGGGCCACCGCCACGACGCGGGCCGCCGGGCCCTCCGCCCGGCTGCGCGAGGTCCTCGCCGAGTGGGCCGAACTGCTCGCCAACGCAGGCGAGCACCAGCGCGCGTTCGAGGTGATGCGCGAGGCCGTCAAGGACGCCGGATAGTCGGCGCAGGAGGCCGACGCTCCGCTCCCCGTGATGCGAGGTGCTAGCATCACGCATCATGATGAAGATGAGACGAACGACGGTCAGCGCGTCCAGCGCTGCGCTGGGGACGCTCGAGGCCGAGGCAGACCGGCGAGGTGTGCCGGTTTCGGCTCTGCTTCGCGAGGCTGTCGAGGAGAAGGCGCGAACGCTGCGCGCGGGTCGGCGGCCACGGGTCGGCGTGGGGCGCTCGACCGACGGGGCCAGCGCCGCGGAACTCACGACCGACCCCGTTGCGGAAGCGCCGCGCTGAGTGGCGCTCATCCTCGACACGGGCCCTCTGCTCGCAGCCCTCGACGCCGCGGATCCCGACCACAGGCGGTGCGCTGCGCTGCTCACGGACAGCGCCGAGGACCTCGTCGTGCCGGCGCTGGTGCTGGCCGAGCTCGACTACTGGTGCGCCCGCCGGCTCTCGCCTGATGCATGGCTCATCTTCCTCGACGACGTCCTGGCCGGCGCCTATCGCATCGAGCCACCGACCCCGGCTGATCTGGCTCGCTGCCGAGACCTGCAGGCGACGTACCGGGATCTTGCCCTGGGAGTGGTCGACGCGAGCGTGCTGGCCCTGGCGGAGCGGCTCGACGAACCGAAGCTGGCTACGCTCGATCAGCGTCATTTCCGGGCCGTGCGTCCCTCGCACGTCGCCTCGCTCGAGCTTCGGCCATGAGATCTCGTGCCAACGCGCGTGAGAGCGGAATCGTCGCCCAGGCATAGAGCGTAGGGTTCCCCTCGGGGCCCTGTTGCGTCCTCGCCGATCCGGCTGCAGACTCCCCCTGTGCGATCCCATCGGTCCCAGGCTCCCTTCCTCCTCACGTTCCTTGCCGCCCTCGTTCTCGCGGGCTGCACGGCCGTCGCACCCGGCGCCGAAGGCGCCGCGGTGAAGGGCGCGGAAGGCGGCGTCGCCCGGTCGCAGCCGTCCCCGGCCGTCGCCGCATCTCGCTCGCCATCGATCCAGCCGGGGGTGTCGCAACCCGCTGCGTCCTACCCGGCCCCGTCGACACCGACCATCGCCACCCAGGCTCCCGCGCCCAGCCCGTCCCCCAGCCCTCCCAGCTGGCCGAGCCCCGTCGTCGGCCTCGAACCGAGCCCCTCGTTCGTGCTCCAGATCCCGATCCTGATGTATCACCGGATCGTGCCGGAGGGGCTCGCCGGCGACTCGCTGCCCGGCCTGGTCGTGTCGCCCGAGCTGTTCGACGCGCAACTGGCGGCCCTGCAGGCTGCCGGGTGGCATACCGTCACGGTGGCGCAGATCAGCCAGGCGCTCCAGCTGGGAGAAGCGCTGCCGCCCCGGACGTTCGCGATCTCGATCGACGACGGATGGGACGACGGCTACACGTACGCCCTCCCGCTCCTCCAGCGGCACGGGTTCGTCGCGACGTACTACGTGATCGCGGGCAGGGTCGGAACGTGGAGGAACGTGCTGACGCCGGCCGAGCTGCAGGCCCTCGCCGCCGCCGGCATGGAGATCGGGGATCACACGCTGGACCACGTCGGCCTGCCCTACCTGTCGGCGGCCGCGATGCACGTGCAGGTCGCGACCTCGGCGGACCTGCTCGCCGGCTTCGTCGGGAAGCGCCCCGCGACGTTCGCCTATCCGTCCGGCCGGTACGACCTCGCCGCGGAGGAGGAGGTCCAGGCAGACGGGTTCGGGATGGCGGTCATCGAGGGGTCGGGCGCGTGGGAGAGCGCGGCGAACCGGTTCGCGGTCCCGCGCGTCCGCGTCAGCCCGTCGACGACGCCGCAGGGTCTCGTCGGCGTGCTTCAGAGGCTCGAGCCGGGATCCTGAGAGGCCGCGGGCCGGACGGTCCGTGCGGTTTCGACTCCGGTCCTTCGACGCAACTCAGCCACCGGACCGGCAGGCGCCGGAGCGGACGGTCCCTTCGCCTCAGCTTGCGCGGATTCGGCGCAGCAGCTCCGTGTCGGGCTCGCCGGCGGACCGGGGCCACGGGCTCGGGCCGCGCCCGAACGGGGCGGCGGCAGGCTCGTCCTTCGCCGGCGCCTCAAGGCCCGGCTTGGCGGGCTCGGGCTTGGCCGCGTCCGGTTGAACGGGCTCGGCCTTGGCGAGTTCCGGCCGGGCGGTATCGGACTTGGCCGGCTCCGCCTTCGCGACTTCGGCGTGGGTCCCCGCGGTCTCGCTCGTGTCACCCGCGGACCCGGCGGCCGCTGCCGGCTGCGACGCGGTCCGCGCGGCATCGGCTGGAGCCACCGTCTTCGCGCTCGCCGCCGGCGTGCCCGTGGCCGCGCGCTGCTCCTCGAGCGACGCCAGCTCCTGGATCAGGCCGAGCTGCTTCCGGACGATCTCGCGCTCGCGCTCGATCGATTCGAGTGAACTCGTCAGCTCGGTATCCCGCGCCTCGAGCTGGGTCCTGATCGTGTTGAGCGGTTCGATGGCGTTCACGGGCAAACCGTAGTTGCACGGCGCCGCGCAGGGAAGATGAACGTTCGGACCGGACCGCGGCGACAATGGTCCCGAACGGTGCCGGAACGCACCGCGGCAGGCACGCGGGGCCACGATAGGCCCGACGGCGTCGTGCCGGGCGCGCCCGACGTAGGCTGTGCAGGATGGCGGAGACGCAGAAGCTGATCGTGACCTGGGACGACCTTGACCGGCTCGTCGGAGAGCTGGCCGAGCAGGTCCGCGGCGAGTACGACGTGATGCTGGCGATCACCCGCGGCGCACTCGTCCCGGCGGGGATGCTGGCGTACCGCCTGGGCCTCCGGAACATCGTGGTGGCCGCGGTCGCGTTCTACGACGACGAGGGAAGGCCGGCGGACCAGCCCTCGTTCCTCCAGTTCCCGTCGGACCCGCTGCTCCACGACCGGCGCGTGCTCATCGTCGACGAGGTGTGGGACACGGGCACGACCATCCAGGCGGTGATCGATCGGGTCCGGCTGGCCGGCGGCCATCCGACGACCGCGGTGCTCCACTACAAGCCCGGGCGATCCCGGGTGGCCTCGGTGCCCGACCACCATGTCGTCGCGACCGATGCCTGGGTGGTCTACCCGTTCAAGTCGGGCCGCTGAAGGCTGGGCCGCCGGCCCGCGCGCTCACCCGGACCGTCTATCCAGCCGGCATCTCGACGACGAGGTAACTCGCCGAGACGTCCTTTCCCGCCGGACCGGTCAGCACGATGTCGAACGCGTCCGTGCCCGTGATCTCCACGTGGCTGACGTACACGGCCACGGCCTTCCTGCCCGTTCCCTTCGGGTTGCCGAGCAGCGTGACGAGGATGACCGAGGCGTCCGACACCGGCACCGGGGATGCCACGGCGACGCGGTCAGAACCGGCGGCGACGAGCGCCCGCCCGGCGCTGCTGAACACGGCCCGTCCGCTGACATCGAGCGCCGGGCCCGTTTCGCTCATGGCGTGGACGCCCTGTCCCCGAATTCGCTCCGCCCGAGTACTCCGTCCCCCGTCCCGCTCTCGCCCGTTACTCCGGTCCCGCCCCCGGCTTCGAAGGTGTCACCGGCCAGCGACCTTCCGACGACGCCTGCGGCACTGTTGAAGCCGTGCCCGAGGACGGCCGGCATCGACCCGTGCACTTCGCCGCACACACCGACATGGGTGTCGCTCCTGCCCAGGACGCCGAAGGACGACCCACTGTTCCCCTGCACCCCGATGCCTGAACCTGGGGGCGCTCCAGGGTTCTCGCCGTCGTAGCTGGCGCCGTAGATGCCGTCGCCGTTGAGATACCCGCGTCCCTCGACGCCCTTCCGCCATTGGCCCGCCTCGCCGCGCGTCTCGCCCGCGACTCCCGGCGACCCCTGGCCGACCACACCCGGCCCGGTGCCGCTCTCCCCGAGGACGCCGGGTACCGTGCCCAGCGCCTCTGAGTCGCCGTCCAGGGACCGCCCGTGGACGCCGGCACCGCCAAGCCCTTGCGTGTCGCCGCGGACACCGTTGGCTGACGCGCTGGCGCCCCAGACGCCAGTGCCGAGCGCGCTCTTGCCCTGGACGCCGATGCCAATGCCCGTTTCGCCGTGGATCGCGTCGCCGGCACCCAATGTGCTCTCCGGCGTAACGAACGCCTCGTGCACGCTGCTGGCCAGGAACGCAGCACCATCGTTGACGCCGTGGACAATCAGCGAGGTGGGTAGCTGTCCACCTTCGATGCGGAGACCACCACCCTGGATGCTCGTGACGCTCGTCGAGTCCTGATACTGGCCGAGCAGCACGGGTTCACCATCGCCGCCCGCGTGGCCGCGAGCGGGCGCGCCAGTTGGCCGGCCGCCAGGACGGCGGCACCCGCGGCCGCGCCAGTGAGCAACGCTCGACGAGACTTCTGCTGAGTGCTGTCGATGGAGACGACGGCCGTCAACACCCCCCGTGGCCGCCACCATGCTCGGTGGTGCCGCCAGGGCAATGGGCCGTTCGGACTGACCGGCAGGCCGTCCAGCAGGACGTGTTGACCTGTGGCACCGGTGTGTGCGTCTGCGCTGCTACGCCCCGCCCAGGTACCGCAGCGCGACCGCCGCGTGCAACGCTGCGCCGACCGCCATCGCCGGCTCGTCGAACACGACGCGGTTGGAGTGGTTCTGGGGAGCCGTCGCCTCGTCGACGTCGGCCGGTCGACCACCCAGGCGGGCCATGGCGCCCGGGACCCGCTGCAGGACGTAGGAGAAGTCCTCGGCTCCCATGTCGGGCACGGGCTCGGCGGCCACCGATCCTGCGCCGAGCAGTTCGCCTGCCACGTCCACGACCAGGCCGGTGAAGGACGGGTCGTTCATGGTCACCGGGTAGCCCGGTTCGATCTCGACCTCGGCCGTCGTCCCATGCGCCGCGCAGATCCCGTTCGCGATCCGCCGGACGCCGTCGCGCATCCGCGCTCGCGTGGCCTCCGACACCGTCCGGATGGTGCCCTCGATCAGTGCCGTCTCGGGGACGATGTTGTCACGCGTTCCGGCCAGGAGGTGGGCGATCGTGATCACGGTCGGGTCGAAGACGTCGACCGTTCGGGTGACCAGCATCTGGAGCGCCAGGACGATCTCCGCCGCCGACGGGATCGGGTCGAGCGTGAGGTGCGGCGCCGACGCGTGGCCCCCGCGCCCACGAACCGTGATCCGGATCCTGTCGGCCGCCGCGTACATCGGCCCGGGCCGCAGGCGGACCTGGCCGGACGGGTAGCGGTTCGTGATGTGGATCGCGAAAGCCGCCTCGACTGGGCTCGGGGCCGACTCCAGCAGCCCGTCCTCGATCATGTACCTGGCCCCGTGCCAGCCCTCCTCGCCGGGCTGGAACATCAGCAGCACGTGGCCGCGGAACTGGTCGCGGCGGTCGAGCAGAAGGCGCGCCGCACCGAGCAGCATGGCCATGTGCGTGTCGTGGCCGCAGGCGTGCATCGTGTCGCCGGTCTCCGACGCGAACTCGAGCCCGGTGTCCTCGTGGAGGGGCAGGCCGTCCATGTCGCCGCGAAGCAGGATGGTGGGTCCGGGATGCCCGGCATCACTGGCGTTCGTGCTTGCGGCGGCACGGTTCGTGCCCGCGCTGTTCGTGCCCTTCGTGCCCTCGGCGCTCGCCCCCGCAGCGCTCCCGTGGGCGCTTTCGGCGGCGCCATCGTCAGTGCCCTTTGCGCTCCCCTTCGTGCCCTCGATGACCGCCGTCACGGACCCGACCGATTTGCCGCGACGAGGCGTCAGCCCCATCCTCTCGAGCTCCGCCACCACGAACGCCTGGGTTCCAGGCAACTGCAGCCCCACCTCGGGGCGTCTGTGGAGCGTGCGGCGAGCCGCGACGATTTCGGGAAGGAGGGTCTGCGCCGACGCGAGGAGGGTGGGCAAGGCGTTCATGTCCCGAGTATCGCGCACTCGCGAGATGCGGGGCTGGAACCCTCGACCTCCTGCGATGAGCGTCCGCGGAACGGTCATCCATGGAACGATATGTCGCGCATTGCGGCGCTCCATGACGCGCGAGAGGCTTGCCGGAGCCTCGAGCCTGCCGCCGGCCGCCAGTCCGTGCGGGATCCGAGCTCGGACCTGCGGCTCGCCGATGCCCAAACGTCGGGCCGGGTGTCTCGCACCAGGCTGAACGCCGCCCCCGGCCGCACTCCGGTCCCCCGGTGAGAGATCCGCAACCGAAGCCGGGCCAATGGCCGATAGCGTGCCCGGGCAGTCGCGCCGGGCGCCGGGTGCTTGCGGAAGCCGTGCTGCCGGGACGGTACGTCCTCCGGCGCGCCGGGGTCAGTAGAGCGGGCAGACCTTCGGGTGCGCCGCGGGATGGGACGCGGCGTAGGTCGCCGTGGTCCCCGCGATCCGGCGGGCCTCCACGAAGAGCTTGTTGTAGGTCCCGTACGGGCCTTCGGAGGTCTGCAGCCAGATCTCCTGGCTGGTCGTGCGCGCCAGTGCCGCCGGAATCGAGTAGACGTGGCGCAACACCCTGACGACCCGGTACGTGTAGACGTGGCTGTCGCTGGTCCACGCGTAGATCTTCATGCCGATCATCCGGGCGCCGTTGTTCACCAGCGATGCGTTCAGCAGCGGCAGGAACATCCCGGTCCGGGCGTGCGCGTAGATGAACGTGGCGCCCCCCTCGCCGGGCTGCGAGAACTGCGGCAGGTACATGGCCACGTTGCACCAGGGGAAGGCGCTCCCCTTCTGCAGTACGACGGGCAGGTCGATCCCGAGCGCCGGCATGGCGACCCGTGTGGCCACGACATACGTGAGCACCCCGCAGTGGGCGTCCGAGCCGGTCGCGATCCGTGCGGCGATCGCCCCTATCCAGGATGCCCGCCAGACGGTTGCCTGCTGTCCGGCGTTCAAGGCCAGCGAGCCCGTCGCGTGGCCGGTCGCATCCGCGCGGATCCCGGGCAGCTTGACCACGGCGATCGGCCTGGCGCACGTGCCTCGATACACCATGACCTGGTACGTCGTCGAGGGCCTGAGCCCGTGTGCCGTGATCGTCACGGTCCCCGTGCCAGTCGTGTAGGCGATCAGCGTGGCCGTGCCGCTGACGCTGCCGCCCCCGATGCTGGCGCGCCAGATACGCCGGGCCTGCGCGGCGTCGGCCGGAGAGGCGATCAGCGCGAAGGTCGCGACGAGGACGCACAGCGTGACGACACGGGCGAGGGACTTCATGGGCGTCTCCTGCAGAGCTGCGGGGTCCCCGGAGGATACCCGATCGGCAGATCCGGCCCACTCGAGGGGGCACGGGGCGGTACGGCGTGTGGTCGGCCGGGCCCAAGCGGCCGCGGTTTCGGTACCTGGAGCGGCACGTCTCGCACGTGCCACACCACGTATGGCGCGAAGATGTGCCCGGGACAGCGACTCTCAGAGTTCCTGTCGACGGAAGGCGATCCACGCCAGCAAGCCCGCGACGATCACGATCGCCACGTTCACGGCCACCGGCCCGGCCAGGTCGTGGGCCCCCTGGCCCAGAGCCAGCGCCCGGGCTGGACCGGCCAGCATCTCGGGCATGTACCGTCCGACGTTGGGGAGCGCTCCGATGATGCCGGTCACCACCAGGAACACGACCCCGATACCGGCCCCGGCGGCGGACGAACTCGTCAGCGTGCTGCCGAGGAAGGTCAACGCGGCAAAGACGACCAGGCTCAGCCAGAGCAGCGCGCACATCGCCGCGTATCCGCCCACGGGCAGTGCCTCGAAGAGCACTGCCGTGTAGTAGTAGCCGAGGATTCCGGCTGCGACCGTCGCCACGAGCAGCGTGCCGCCGATGGCGACCAGCTTGGCGGCCAGGAACGCGGCACGCGACACGGGCTTCGTCAGGATGAAGGCGGCCGTGCCGCGGTCCTTCTCGGTGGCAACCGTGCCCATCGCGAGCAGGATCGCGATGAGCGCCCCGAACTGGGTGAGGTTCTTGAGGAACTGGTCGACCGCGTCCCCGACCGTGGGGGTCGGGATGAGGCCGACCAGCGAGACCTGGTCGCCCGCCAGTGCCTTGACGATCTCGGGCAGGTATCTGGCCGTCAGCGGCGACACGATCGCGAACAGGGCGAACACGATCGCCACGACGTACAGCCGCATCGTGCGGGTCTGCTCGAGCAGTTCCTTGCGGAGCAGAAGGCCGAAGCCGCTCACGTGGTTGCCCTCATCGCGTTGGTGGCTCGGGCCACGACGACGGGACCCTGGGTTGCGACGGCGGCACGTCCGGCGGAGTCCCCGTAGGCGACGGCATTCCATCCGGGGGACGGCGCGTCTCCGGCCGGTCGGGTCGGCGTGCCGTCGGGGGCCGCTCCGGCCAGGACGACGGCGTGTCGCCGACCGGTTGGTCCCCGCTCGCGACGAGATGGAGGAACACGTCCTCCAGCGATGGACGGGCCCGCTCGAACGATGCGAGCGTGACTCCGGTGGCGGCCAGGATCGGCAGGAGGGCCGGACCGGCGACGACCGGGTCGCGCACGAACACTCGCAGGATGCCGTGCTCGACGCGAAGCTCGCGAACCCACGGCTGGTCTCGAAGCGCATCCGAGAGCCGCGCCATCGCGTCCGGCTGGCCGGGCTCGGGATCGATGTGGTAGACGGGCAGGGCGTGCCGCTCGAGCAGCTCGTCGATCGGCGCCTCGATGACGAGCCGGCCGTAGTTGAGGATCGCGACGCGGTCGCATACACGCTCGACGTCGGTGAGGATGTGCGTGGAGAGCACGACGGTGGTCGTGCCGCGCAGCCGTTCGATGATGTCGAGGACATCCCGCCGACCTTCCGGGTCGAGCGAGCTGACCGGCTCGTCAAGGAACAGGACGGACGGGCTGTTGATGATCGCCTGCCCGATGCCGAGCCGCTGGCGCATTCCGCCGGAGTACGTCCCGATGCGCCGCCGTGCCACGTCCGCGAGACCGACGATCTCCAGCACTTCCGCGACGCGTCCGCGCACGGCAGGCCCGGACAGGCCGTGGAACCGCGCGACCATCTCGAGCAACTCGCCGCCGCGCATCCAGCCGTAGAAGCGCGGATCCTGGTCCAGGTAGCCGATCCGGCGCTGAAGCTTCCCGTCGGTGGCCCCCAGGGTGATGCCGTCCACCGTCCCCGTGCCCCGCGTGGCGCGGGCGAGCCCGGTGAGCAGCCGCAGGGTCGTGGTCTTGCCTGCGCCGTTGGGGCCGAGGAAGCCGAAAATGCTGCCGGCGGGCACTTCGAGATCGAGCCCTCGGAGCGCGTTCACCGACCCGAACTGCTTGCCCAGTCCGATGGTCCGGATGGCCGGCGCTGCCGAGTCCGGGTCCCGAGCCAGGCTGGCGGCGCCTGCTGCCGCGCTGGGCTCAGGAGCCGGCGTGCCGGCACGTGCTGCCGCGCTGGGCTCGCGGGCCGGCGTACCGCTCACAGCCCCGGGGCTGGGCTCGCGGGCCGGCGTGCCGCTCGCAGCCTCCTTGCCGGGGTCGTGGGGCGGGGTGCTGCTCATGGCGTCCCTCGACGTCACGGGCATATCCCTTCGAGCGTCGTCACGCGTCTTCCCGGCCGACGAAGAAGTACGCAAGCGGCCCGATGATGTTCGCGAAGAAGATGATCAGGGCCCAGACGGGCTTGCTCACCCACCGAACCTGACGTTCGTCGCGGAACAGGTCGATCGCGGCGAGCACCAGCAGGGCCAGCTGCAGCAGGAGCAGCGGCGCGATCAGCGGCAGAAGCTGCCCCAGTTTGTCGAGCTGCTGTGCCAGGTCCGGCATTGGCCCCTCCGGCGGACGCTCGCCCACGATACTGCCCCGCCGGCGTGTCCGGCAGGTCCGAGTGGGAGTCTCCCGCAGGGCCCAACGATAGGGTCGGCCGGCGATCCACGACGGCCACCGGCCACTCGCCACCCGGCCACTCGCCACCCGGCCACTCGCCACCCGGCCAACCCACTCGCCACCCGGCCACTCGCCACCCGGCCACTCGCCACCCGGCCACTCGCCACCCGGCCACTCGCCACCCGGCCACTCGCCACCCGGCCCGGAGATCATCGCCCCGCTCTTGCCGTGACCCGTGATGGTGGTCTCCCCGCCCAAGTCGCGGCAGGGCCCAGGGGCGGCCCGGTGCCGCCCCGGCACGGTCCCTCCGCTGCATCCGCCCCGGCATGGCTCCTCGCTGCATCCGCCCAAAACCTGCAAGAACATCTCCTGCGGAACGCTACGTCCAGTGCAGCGCCCGCCACCGCGGTGCTGGGCCTAAGAGTCCACGACTTGCGCAATCGGCACGCGCCCGGGATTCGAATATCGCAGGCCGAAGAGCCAGGACTTGCCGAGGCTCCCTGACCCACCGGACATAGCGGTCCGCACGGCCGCATTCTGCAGGAAGGCGCCGCGAGGCTCGGGCGGGCTGCTCGCCCCGGGCGGGCACCCGGCGCGTGGCGTGCCGCTCGGCTCGGGCGGGCCGCGAGGCTCGGGCGGGCCGCGAGGCTCGGGCGTGCCGCTCGGCTCGGCCGTGCCGCTCGGCTCGGGCGGGCCACTCGGCTCGGGGGGGCTCGCCGGCAGGCTGGACCACAGCGTTCCGGTGGCACGCCACCTGAACGAGGCTCTCGACCGCGAACCCGCGTGGGTCGGCGGCCCGGTCACCGAGCAGGGACGCTCCCTCGGAACCGCAGGCGGTGCTGCGGCGTCACGGGGTCGCCACCGGCACGATGGCCGGTCCCTCGGAGGTCCAACTCATGCGACGCTCATCTGTGACCACGTCGACGGTCCTCGCCCTCGCCGCCCTGGCCCTCGCCGCCGTCGCCGTCGCGTCCCCCGCGCTGGCGGGACGAGCGCAACCGGCACCCCAGGGAGCCGGACTCGTGCCGGCAGTCAACGACAGCTCCTCCAGCCAGCCCTCGATCACGGTCCACGGCACCGGCACGGTCACACTCACGCCGGACATGGCCAGCGTGGTCCTCGGCGTCGACTCTCGCCAGTCGTCCGCGAAGGCGGCCCAGGCCGGGGCATCGGCTGCGATGAACGCGGTGATTGCGGCTGTCAGGAAGCACAACGTCGCCGCAGCGGACATGGCCACCGTGAGCGTCTCACTCGGCCCCGTCTACGACTACAACAACAACTCCCAGAAGCTCGTCGGCTGGGACGCCAACCAGTCGCTGTCGGTCAAGGTTCGCAACCTGTCGGACACGGGATCGCTGATCGACGATGCGGTCGCGGCCGGTGCGACTCAGGTGCAGGGCGTGTCCCTCACGGTTGCCAACCCCGACAGCGCCGCCGCACAGGCACGCACGGCGGCAGTCGCCGACGCAAAGGCCCGGGCCCAGGCGCTGGCCACGGCAGCTGGCGTCACGCTCGGGTCGCCCATCTCGATCTCGGAGACGAGCGCGCCGAGCCCCACGCCGATGCCGGCGATGGCGGCCGGGGCGGCCCTCGACAAGTCCCTGACCATCGTGCCCGGATCGTTCGAGGTCACGGTCGAGGTGGACATCACGTACGCGATCGACTGACCGATGCCGCGACGGCCAGCGCCGTCGCGCTCTGTCCGGACGACAGGCGGCGGCGCTGAACCTCATGCGGAGGGGCGCCGCCGCTCGATCGTCGATGCGGCGGCGCATGCTGGTCCGAATGCGTGATGACGGGGCCGATAGGCTGTGGGCAGTGGGTCGGAGGGGACTGCTCGGGCCACACCGAAGCCGCCGGGGGCAGGGGCCATCGAGCGACATCGCAGCCGCCGCTGGGGGCAGAGGCCGCTCGGGCAATTTGGAGCCACGGGGCCAGACGCAGCCGCGTGTTATCGCAGCCGCCGAGAGGCGCTGTGGCCGCCCGGGTCACACGGAGCCGCTGAACGCAGAGGAGCGGGCGAACCACGACCGCATCGGCCGAGCATTCGGGAGGAAGCCTGAGAATCCTGACGGCGCAGCCGGCGTGCCGGCGTCCGGAAACCACCCGAGCGAGGGCCATGTCCGCCCGCAGCCCGCTCGTCGCCGCCGCCCTGGCGATCGTCATGCTCGCCGGCCAGATCGGGCCGACGACGGCACCCCGGCAGGCCCTGGGGCAGTCCAACGTGCCGCTGCAGACCACGCAGGTCGCCCGGCGATCCGTGGAGGTGTTCGGGTACCTGCCGTACTGGGAGATCAACTCGACCGTCAATTCCTACCTGCGATATGGCGTCCTGAGCACGATCGCCCTGTTCGGCGTGGCCTTCCGGGCCGACGGCAGCTTCAACACCACTGATTCGAGCTACCGGATCGTGACGGGAAGCACGGCCGCGACCGTCATCCGCCACGCTCACGCCGCCGGCGTGCGCGTCGTCATGACGTTCGAATCGTTCAACGCCGATCACAACGCGCAGTTCCTGTCGGACCCGAAGGCGCAGAGCACCTTCATCGCCAACGCCATCGCCCTGCTCAGGCGGATCGGCGCTGACGGGCTCAGCATCGACATCGAGGGGCTCTCGCGCACCTGGTTCCCCCAGTACGGCCAGTTCGCGGGCGCGGTGCGTGAGGCGGTCATGGCATACGACCCCGCCGCGCAGGTCAGCGTGGCGACGAACGGGGCGCTCAGCGGCGCGCAGATGGCCGCGGCCGCATCCACGAACGGCATCGACCGGATCTTCCTCATGGGCTATGGCTACCGCTCCGCGGGCAGCCCGACCGTGGGGAGCATCGACCCGCTGGTCATGGCCTCCGGTGGGCAGAGCCTGACGTGGAGCCTCGACACCTACGCCGCCAACGGCGTGCCCGCCGGGCACCTGATCCTGGGGCTGCCGCTGTACGGTCGCCGGTGGCCCACGACGACCTCGGCCGTGTGGAGCGCCCGTCAGCCTGCCGCCACGTACGGGGGCGGCGTGCCCGTGTTCGCGAAGGACGTCGCCGCGGAGGCAAAGGGCATGTCGGTCGGGTACGACGCCGTCGAGCAGTCGGCCGTCCTCACCGGGTGGGACGCGACGTCGTCCACGTGGACGCAGGTCTACTACGACGACCCGGCCGCGCTTGCGCCGAAGGCACAGCTGGCACTGCGGCGCGGGTTGGCCGGCGTCGGCCTGTGGGCACTGGGATACGACCGCGGGCTGCCTGGATACTGGCCCGTGCTCGCGTCGCTCCACCGGGGGCTCGAGCTGTCGCACATCGCGATCACGCCGTTCAGGACCCACTCGCTGTCGGTGACCGTGAGGATCGGCTGGAAGTCGGCGGGCCACCCCATCACCGGCGTCCGACTGTCGAACAACGGCACGACCTGGACGGGCTGGAGGCGACCGGCGGCGAACCTGGCGTGGACCCTGACGTCGGGAAGCGACGCGATGCGCACGGTCTACGTGCAGGTGCGCGACTCCTCCGGGGCGGTCTCGACCGTCCGCCCGGTCGACGTCGTCCTGGACCGTCACGGGCCGGCGGTGACGACGCTGACGCTCGCCTGGTCGTCGTCGACGTCCAGGTGGGTCTCGAGGTTCCGCGCGACGGACCTCTCGGGCGTTGCGGGCTACCAGTTCCGCTACCGCATCGGCGCCGGGTCGTGGAAGTACCTGTCGCGGACCGCCACCGGCACGACCGTCCGGATCGGCACGTCCCACTCGGCGCGCATCACGGCCGAGGTGCGGGGCAGGGACGTGACGGGCTTGTGGGGACCCTGGAAGTCGGTGTCGGTGCCGTAGCGCGGCAGCGGTGGCCGGGCGGCCACGTCACATGCCGGACAGGTTGGCGCCGACGTCACATACCGGACAGGTCCCGGATGGCGCGAGCCAGCGCCGACATGTCCTCGTCTCCGTGTCCGTTCGCCACGAGGCCGTTCTCGAGCTGGGCCGCGATGGCGGCAACCGGCAGCGCGACACCAGCCTCGCGCGCGAGGTCCAGCGCGATCGCCAGGTCCTTCCGGTGCAACGCGACCTTGAACCCGAGCGGGTAGCGATCCTCGACCATCCTGCCGCTCCTGTTGGCGAGGACCCACGACTGGGCGGCGCCGCTGCTCAGCGCGGTCACCACGGCGTCCGGGTCGAGCCCCGCCCTCATGGCCAGCACGAGCCCCTCCGCCACGCCGAGGTAGGTCCCGCTGATGATCACCTGGTTGACGGCCTTGGTCGCCTGGCCGGCGCCGATCGGCCCCATGTGGGTCACGGTGCGGCCCATCGCCGGCCAGCACCGCGTGGCCGCGCTCGACGTCCGCCGCTTCGCCGCCGACCATGATCGTGAGGGTCGCATGGATCGCGCCCTCGGAGCCGCCGGAGACCGGGGCATCGACCATCGCCACGGCGCGCTCGCCGAGGCGTTTCGCGAACGTCGCGTGTTGCGGCGGGGCTGATCGTCGAGCAGTCGACGACGAGCAGGCCATCGTGGGCGCCGTCTGCGATCCCGTCCGGACCGAAGAGGACCGCCTCAACGTCGGGCGTGTCGGAGACGCAGCATGACGACGATGTCGACGGCAGCCGCGAGCTCTCGCGGCGACTTCGCCTCGGTCGCCCCGATGTCCACCAGCGGGCCGGCCTTCCCGGGCGTCCGGTTCCAGACCTGCAGCGGGAACCCGGCCCGTCCCAGGTTTGCGGCCATCGCGGCCCCCATCGTCCCCAGGCCGACGAACCCGACACGCTCCATGCGGTCCTCCAGGCACACCTTCCGACCGGCCCATGGTAGCGGCAGGCGGGCCGCGGTCCCGGACGCCGGCCGACGCGGCACGGGCTGGCCTGCGAGCACGGCCTGGCCGACGCGGCACGGGCTGGCCTGCACGGAACGACCCCGGGTTCGAGGCCCGGGGTCGGTTGCGATCGAGGACGGCGGCCGAGGCCTGGCGCCGCGGCGCCGACGGTCCCCGTTTCGGGCGCATCCCTGGTGTTCGGGCGCGTCCGTGGTTTCGGGCGCGCGTTCCGGCGGGGGCGCGGCCTAGTTGCGCGCGCCTCCGGTGACGCGCAGGAGCATCAGGAACAGGTTCACGAAGTCCAGGTAGAGGGACAGCGCCCCGAGGACGGAGGCGTTCTCGCGGTTCTGGACCCATGCCATGCGGCCGTTCTTGATGCGCTGCACATCGAAGGCGGTGAGGCCCGTGAACAGCAGCGTCCCGACGATGCCGATGACGAAGCTGAGCCCGGAGCCGCCGACGAAGATGTTGGCGACCGATGCAACCACGATCCCGATCAGCCCGGCGAACAGGATGCCGCCGATGCTGGTGAGGTCGCGGCCCGTCACGTAGCCGTACAGTGCGGCGGCACCGAAGATCCCGGCGGCGCCCACGAACGCCGACGTGACCGATCCGATGTTGTACATCGCGAGGATGATCGCGAACGTCGCGCCGTTCAGTGCCGCGTACACGAACAGCATCAGGACGGCGACGGACGAGCTCAGCTTGTTGATCGCCGCGCTGAGCCCGATGACCATGGCGAACTCGCCGATCACCAGCAGGAAGAAGTTGTTGGCGACCGTCTGCAGGGCGCCCTGGTTGGCGAGCGTCATGAACGCCGTGGCCGAGCTGACCAGCAGCGCCAGGAACATCCAGACGAAGCTGGCCGTCAGGAAGCCTTCGTGCACGGTGGCTACCGGGCGGGCGGTCAGCGCGCGGGGGTCCCAGCCGTAGCCGGCCTGACCGGGCCGCGCGTCGGTTGCATCCGGGGTCTCGTATCGAGATGGGTCGTTGTGGTTCGTGTTGAACACGGAACGTGTCTCCTTGGTCCTGGCCGTCAGGCCGATCCAGAGTGTATGCCTTACGCGTCAAGGCACGGTGAAGACTCGGTGAAGGCGCCGATGCGTGCCGGGCGCCAGCAGTCCAACTATGCGCCCTTCAGGAGCCACCGCCACCTGGGGCGCACCCGGCTGAGCCGCCTTCGCGTCGCGCCGGGATCAGTCGGTGGCCGCGGCCGGCTCGAGGGCGATCGGGCGCGAGTGGACAGAATTGTAGCGACCCAGCTCGGGCAGCCGCCACGCGATCAGCGCAAGGCCGACCAGGCAGGCCAGCCCGCCGGTCACCACCGAGAACTGCGCCGACACGGCGGCCGCAACGGCCGTTGCCTCCATGTCACCGAACCGCGGACCTGAGGTCACCACCATGATGTGGAGCGCGGAGAGCCGGCCCCGTAGCTCGTCGGGCGTGCTGAGTTGCAGGATCGTGGCGCGGAAGACCGCGCTGACCACGTCCGCGCCGCCGGCCACGGCCAGCAGGACGAGCGCCAGCGGCAGCGAGAAGGTCGCGAGTCCGAACCCCGTGATCGCGACACCCCATATCGCGACGGCGATGTACACCGCCCTGCCCTGCAGCCGGATCCGGGATACCCACCCGGTCAGGAGCGCTCCGACCAGCGCACCGGCGGCAGGCGCCGCGGCAAGGAGGCCGTAGCCCTGCGCGCCCGCGTGGAACACGGTCAGCGCAAGGATCGGGAAGAGCGCGCTCGGCATCCCGAAGATCATCGCGTCGAGATCGACGATGAACGTGCCCAGGATCGCCGGGCGGCTTCGCGCGAACCGGAGCCCCTCGGCGACGGCGGCGAGGCCCGGCCGGATGGCGCCCCTGAGGGGCGGGATCGGGGCGATGACCGCCAGCGCGGCGAGCGAGGCGCCGTACGTCACGGCGTCGACGAGGTAGGCGCCGCCGGGCCCGGCGGTCGCGATGAGCAGGCCGCCGATGGCCGGCCCGACGACTCCGGCCGTCTGGAACCCGGCCTGGTTGAGCGCGATGGCCATCGTGAGCCGCTCGCGTGGCACGAGCCGCGGGACGGAGGAGGTCCGCGCCGGCTGGTCCACGGCCGACACCGTGGCGGCGACGAACGCGACGACGTAGACGAGCACGATCGACACGTGGGGCGTGAGCGCGAGCACGGCCAGCGCGACGCTCGTCATGGCGAGCACCGATTGCGTGACGAGCAGCAGCCTGCGCCGGTCGACCGCGTCCGCGACGGCACCACCGTACAGCGAGAAGGCGAGCAGGGGCACCAGCTGGACAAGCGCGAGCGCGCCGATCGACAGTGCCGACCCAGTCGCCAGGAAGAGCTGGTACGGGAGCGTGACGACGGTCACCTGGCGGCCGACCGAGCTGATGACCTGGCCGGCCCACAGCAGCCGGAAGTCGCGGTCCTTCCTCAGCGGTTCGAGGTCGAGCAGGAGCGATCCGAGGCGGCTCAACCCTCGGGCGGAACGTCGCCTGGGCGCGCCCGCCGGCCCCGCGTGCCCGTCCTGGCGGGCCGGGCCTGGCGCGACTCGGCACCCTCCGCGGCGCGGGCAAGGACCCAGAGCAGATCGGCGAGGCGGTTGAGGTACGGCACCGTCCACTCGCCGGCGAGCCCATCGCGCCGCAATGCGACCACCCGGCGCTCGGCACGCCGGACGACGGTGCGGGCCAGCTCCAGCGACGCGGAGACGCGGCTCTCGCCGGGCACGACGAACTCCGTCGGGAGGGTGACGTGGGCCTCGAGGTCGGCGAGCACCGCCTCGACGCCCGCCACCATCCGCTCGGTCACGCGGCTCACGCCGTCCTGCAGCTTGTCCGTGGCCTCGGGATTCGCTGCCAGCTCGGCACCCACGACGAACAGTTCCCGCTGGAACCGGAGAATGAGCTCGCCCAGGCGAGGCGAGGGTCGGTGTGAGGACGCCGTACTGGCGCTTCATGGCCAGCTCCGCGCGTGCCAGCCCGAGCGCGGCGACCGCCTCATCGACCGTGCCGTAGGCCTCGGTCCGCGCGTCGTCCTTCGACACGCGCGCGCCGCCGAACAGGAGTCCCGTGCTTCCGTCGTCGCCACGGCCCGTGGCCACGGCGCTGTCCCGGATAGCAGGCCGTCGCTCGGTCACTCCCGTCTGCTCACGCGTTCCGGATGGTCACCACGTCAGGCCCGACGGTCACCACATCAGGCCCGCGTCCTTGGGATCCCAGCGCTCGGCGAGCAGCGTGACCTTGACGTCGTGCTGCACGACCTCCTCGGTCACGTCCTTGACCTGCTGGATCATCGAGCCGGCGTACGGGCAGAACGGCGTGGTCAGGATCATCTTGACCTCGGTCCGCTCCGGGGCGAGGACGATCTGCTTGATCAGTGCGAGCTCGACCACGTTCATCCCGATCTCGGGATCGACGACCGTGCGGAGGGCATCCAGGATGGCCAGCTCGGTGGCGCGGCGCTCGGCGTCGAAGCCTGCCGCGGCGGGAGACTCGGACGACGGTTGTCCGGGTGCCGGCTGCGGTCGAAGGGCGTCGGGGGCAGTGTCCGGGGCGGTGTCGGTCATGATCGGCTCGGAATCCTCGTGAGCGCTGGCCGCGCCGGGGGACGCGGACGCGCGCGGTTCGGCCGCAATCGTAGCACCGATCGAGTCCAATTCCGACCTGCGTGGTCGGATAGCCGTGGTCGTGCCGGCTGTGCGGGATCCGTTCGGCCGCGAGGGGCGCGTCTGCTCAGGACGCGGGCGGCGCGGCGGGGCTCGTCACCACGCCGACCAGCTCGCGAAGGTCCTCGGGGAACCGGGCGGCCTGCTCCGGCGTGTACCCGGGCCCGCGCAGGGACCCGTCCGACTCGAAGAACGCGGCGTAGCGCTCCCTGTGAGCTGCCGCATACCGGAACGCCTCCGCGATCCCCACGCGCCGGAGCTCGGGGTGCTCCGCGATCATCCCGTCCGGGGTCAGACCGTGGGTCCGCATCTCCAGGATGTTCCGCACGGTCAGCCGCGTGGCATGGCAGAACGGCTCGCCGTTCATGATCAGCGGATCGCTCTGGACCCACTTGATGGTCATGACGCTCCTCAGTCGAGGATCCCTGCGCCCTTCCACAGGAGCTGCAGGATCGGATTGCGGGGCCTGTCGCCGGGGAGGTGCCGCGGACGCTCGAGCTGGTTCAGCGCCGCCTCGACGACGAGGGATGCGGCGTCGCCTTCTGCCGGCGGGAGGTCCGCGCGAGCCGCGTCGAGGGTCCCCAGCAGCATCGTTCCCAGGTCCTCCAGCGGCACGCGGCGTCGCCGGAACACCGGGACGATGGTATCCACGTACTCGGTCATCGGCCCCGGCAGGCCCCGCTCCAGGGCCTGCGCGAGCTGCAGCACGTGCCGGTCGCAATCGCGCAGGAACGTGCGGAACTGGACGGTGTCGTAGCGGCTCTCGAAGGAGGGGTCGCGCCGGACCGCCGCGCGGAGTGCTTCGGCCCCGAGCCGGCCATGGCCGTTGCGCAGCCGCGTGGCCGCGTCGGGCATGGGCGGGAAGGTGCTGGCGGCCGGGTCCGGTTGCATGCCCGGAAGTGTAGCGTCTCGGCCCGGCGCGGTCGGGATCGAGGCCGGCCGCGCGGCCCCGCGTTACAGTCCCGCCATGACCGACTCGGACCAGGCGGCGGGAGGGGAGGTGTCGCCCGCTGCACGCCCCGGGGCACCGCCGACGGGGGAGCGGCCCGTCCCCGTCGGGGGCACGGCCGGCGACGCCCGTCCATTGCCCGGCGACGTGCGGCCACGGACCGCGCGGCCGCTGGAGCGGCCGCCCGGCGAGCGGCTCGCGGTGCCGGAACCGCCGGCGCCGGTGGCGCACGCCCGAATGGGCCGGGCACTGGCCGCGGGCTTCGCGGCGGGCCTGGTCGTCGTCGTCGCCTGGCTCTCGCTGGGCGGCGCGCTCGGCCTCGACTGGGGCCTCGCGGTGGTCGCACTGGCGGGCGGCTGGCTCGTGGGGCAGGCCGTCGCGATGGGCGCGTGGGGGGGCGAGCGACACGTCCCCGCGCTGTCGCCGCGGCTGCTCTCGGTCGGACTCGCGATCGTCGCCTGGATGGGCGGCCAGGTCGCGGTCTATCTCTGGACGCGAATCACGCTGCCGGACTCCGCGCTCACCGTCGGCGAGCGCATCGCCGCGACTCCGTTCACGGACTACTTCGGGGAATCGCGGGGCCGCTCGAGGTGATCGAGGTGCTGCTGATCGTAGGCGCGGCCTGGTTCGCGTCCCGCTGACCGCCGGGACCCGCGGGCGCGCGGGACGACCGGCCGCGGGACGACCGGCCGCGGGACGACCGGCGGCTTATGTATGCGCAGGTGCGCCGAGCTCCGCCGGTGCGCCGAGCTCCGCCGGTGCGCCGAGCTCGGCCGGTGCGTCGAGCTCGGCCGCGATGGCGGACGGCGTGAGCTGCTCGGTGAGCAGCCGCATGAAGCGTGCGGCTGCGCCGGGGCCGGCAAGGTCGGCGGGAGTGGTCGCGGCAGGGTCGGCGGGGGCGCCGGGATCGGCAGGGGCGTCCGCGGCAGGGTCGGCGGGGGCGCCTGCTCCCCCCCGCGCACACCAGTCGCGAAGGAGTGACTCTCCTCCGGAGTAGCTGAACACGTACGTCCGCCACATCGGGTGGGCGATGAACTCCAGGCGCTTGTCCGCCCGGGCCGGTGGCATCAGTGCCTCGTCGCGAAGGAACGCGGCGACCTCGTCGCGTGACCGGCCATCCGCGTGGAGCATGAGTGCCGCGTCTCCGTCCAGGCCCCGCAGCTCGCGCAGGGCCGACCGGACCGCGAGCTGGGCGGCCACGTCGTCGTCCGAATCCGGGAGCCCAGCCGCACGGCACGCGTCTCGCAGCAGACCGGCCCGGGTGGCCGGGTCGAGGGTGAAGGTGCCGCCGAGGTCGGCCAGCCCTTCGCTCACGTAGCACTCGGGTGTGTTGATCAGCTGCACACTGGCCTCGAGCCTCCCCAGCTCCCGCACGAGCCGCCGTTCCTTCCAGGTGTGCTCCAGGTGGTGGCCGGGGTACGTCTCGTGGGTGAGGACGTCGATCAGCGTGACGGGCCGGATCGGCAGGTCCACGTTCAGGTCGACCCGCGAGCGGAGGCCGCCGTCGTACCAGTTGTAGCCGGACCACGGCTGGCCGGTGACGAGGCTCACACGCAGCGACTCGCCGTCCGGGGCCGGGAATCGCGCCATCGACGCCCCCCGGATGGCCGGGCCGAGCAGATCGACGAGCGGTCGGACGAGCTCATGCGGGACCACGAACCTGTCGTCCCACGCGACAAGCCGCTCCGCCAGCGCACCAGCGCCCGGGAGCACATCGGACAATGCGGCCCGGGACCCGGCGGCCAGATCGGGAGGCAGCCGTCGCGGACGCGCGTCCAGGAACCGCGTGACTTCGTCGACGTAGGGAAGGGCATGCCCGGCCAGGCGCGCCGCGTGGGTCTCGAGGGCCACCAGCTGGCGGTCGAGCCAGTCCCGGCGGTCGGGCTCCCTGATCTCCGACAGCACCCTCCGGCGCAGGACCCGGGCATCCTCGGCGAGACGCGCCGGCGGCGTCAGGTTCTCGATGTCGACCTGAGCCTTGAGATCGCGTGGCCCGTAATACGCGTCGAGCAGGCCGGGCAGGTGCTGGTCGACCCGGAGCGCCAGCAGCAGGTAGTCCCGCGCGACCTCGTCGGGCGCCGGAACCTCGTCGCGACCGCCCACCGCGGGCACGAGCTGGCGGTCCGTCACGCGCCTGTCTCGCCGACGAACGGTACGCCCTGGTCCTCGAGGGCCCGGAGGCTCATGCGCAGGACGGCCGTCTTCTGCTCGGCGACGTCACGCACGTACGTCGACTCCTCGTCCGCGGTCATGGCCCGGCCGCGCGGCGCCTGCGGCCGGCCGACCATGAGCCACGAGAGGTGATACCGGTCCATGCTTCCCCACACCGTGCCGAGGAGATCGTCGGAGAGCTGCAGCCAGAGGCGCAATCCGCCGAGCGAAGGCGACTCCACCAGCCGCTCGCCCTCCGCGATGAGCCGGGCGGTCTGTTCGGCCGCCACGTGACGCTCCAAGCCGACCCTCCGCGGTGTCGCGGCGCCCGACCGCCCTGGACGGTCAGTCGGTGACCGGAGGCGTCAGCGTACGCTCCAGGAACGACAGCGTGCGTCGCCAGGCGTCGTCTGCCTCCGCGCTGAACTCGTCCTGCCGGCGGTCGAAGAACGAGTGCGTGGCGCGGGGATAGACCTTCAGATCGTGTGCCACTCCGGCAGCCGACAGGATGCGATCGAGCTCGTGCACCTGCTCGACCGGGATCCCCTCGTCCGCGCCGCCGTAGCTGCCGAGCACGGGGCGCAGCATGCCGTCGGCGAGGGCCAGCGGCCCAGGGCTGCCGTCGCGATTCGGACCGAGCTGACCGTAGAATGCGACCACGGCCGCGGGCTGGACGCTCGAGTCGCGAAGTCCCTGCAGCAGGGCGTTGCGGCCTCCGAAGCAGAAGCCGAGCGCGGCGACCGCGCGCACCCGTCCGCCCGCCCGGAGCTGCCCGGCGGCCGCGGCGGCGTCGGCGGAGACGGTCTGGGCGCTGGTGCGACCGATGTGCGGCATCTGGTCGAAGTCCGGCGGGTGCGGATCCGTGCCGGCGGTGCGCCCGAAGTAGTCGAAGGCGACCGCGTCGTACCCGGACTCCGCGAACCGCATCGCCAGCTCTTCATAGAAGGTCCCGAGTCCCCGCCAGTCGGGGAAGATCAGGATCCCGCCGCCATTCGGCTCGGCGGCGCGTGCCTCGAACGCGCGGAACCGGTTTCCGTCAGCGGCGGTCAGGACGAGGTCGCGAGCGTCGACCGAGCCACCAGCGATCAGGGCGGGGCGCAGGTCGAGCGGCAGGTCGGGCGGGTGAGCGTCGGCATCGTGGCACATCGCGGCAGCATGCCACGGTCGGCCGGGAGCGTCATGCGGAAGGGGCCGGAGCCAGACGCGGGCTGGAGCCAGACGCGGGGCCGGAGCCAGACGCGGGGCCGGAGCCAGACGCCGCCCGTCACAACGCGGATCCCTCAGGGCCGCCCGACTGCGCCGGCGATCCCTGCCGCGGCTACTTCTCGTCGCAGGCGAACGCCTCGCGGGCAGCACGCGCCCGCAGCGTCCAGGGCCCGGGCCGTCCATCGCCGATGGCCCGTCCGTCCACGGCGGTCACGGGAGCACGCCGGCCACCGAGCTGGCCAGGAACGCCTCGCTCGCCGCGAACAGCTCCTCGGGGAGCAGCCAGGCTTCGCGCGCCCCGAGGCCGACACCGGGCGCCCAGTGCAGCAGCCATTCCCGGGTCGTCCCGGCCAGGATGCCGCAATCCAGGGCCGGCGTGAGCAGCCCGGCACGCCGCACGCCCGTGAGGAGACCGGCGCCGTCGCGGGCGACGTCGGCGGCGGGCTCGATCGAGTGCACGAGGAACAGGCTGGCGGACGTGGCCTCGGCGATGTGCCCGTCCGTGGTGAGGAGCAGCGCATCATCCGCCCCCGCACGACGCGCCTCGAGCCGCGCATACACGAACTCGGCGCGGCTGGTCGTCTTGACTCTCGCGAGCGGGCTTCCCGGATCGCGACGGATCCTGGAGATCGCGAGATGCAGCCCTCGCTCGAGCAGCTCCGGCGAAGGCGGCGTGACGGGCCACGCCTGGACGAGGACCGTCGGCTCGACCTCCGGCGGTGGAAGCAGGTTCCTGCCCTCGACCGGCCCCCGGCTGACGGTGATCCGCACGGACACCTCGGCGCGCGGCGCGATCAGCTCGTCGGCGGCCAGGAGCTCGAGGATGGCCGCGCGCAGCATCGCCGCGATGTCGTCCCCCAGCGGGATCTCGAGCGCCGAGGCCGACGCCACGAGCCGCGCCACGTGCAGCGGCAGCTCCAGGATGCGCCCCTCGCAGACCCGCACGGTCTCGAACACTCCATCACCGACCTGGAACCCCCGGTCGGAGCCGGCGAGCAGCGGGGCACGCGACGGAACGAGGCGGCCATTCGCCCAGACGTGGCGGGACGGGGAACCCGATGGCGGGGCCGGCATGCTCACGGAGCCGGCGGCGGCGCGCTCACCGGACCGGGACCGGCGCGGTCGGGGTTGCGGCGCCGGGAGCCGCAGCGCGGTCCGGATCGCGCCGTGCCATCACGGGAGGCCACCCTCGTCGCGCGCGAAGGCACGAAGTCGTTCGTGGCAGGCGTCGGCCAGGGCGCGCACCTGGAGCGTCATCCACGGGTCGACCCGGCTCGAATCCTCGATCGTGACCGTCTGGCCGTACGCATCCGGCTCGAGCCGGATCCCGTCGACGGTCCGGTAGTCGGCCATCCAGTTCGCCTGGAGCTGGACGATCGCATCGGCGATCACCCCGCGGTCGAACGACCACCCGAGCCACCGTGCGTTGAGCGCGTCCACGATGTCGCGGAGGCGGACGGGCTCGCCGCGCGGAATCCGTGCCAGCAGGTGGACGATCCTGACGGCAGCGAACGGGTCACCCGACTCGGCCACGACCGGTGGCGGGATGTCGGGATCGGGCAGGCCGGAGACGTCGCGCAGCGTGACCATGGGCGTGATCGAGGCTATCACGGCCACCGAACCGCGACAGATGCGGCCACCTCCCCTACCATCGGGAGATGCCCGAACTGCCTCCACGAGAAGGGCGCCCCACGCCGGAACCGACGGCCCTGCGAGCGCCCTTTGCCGAGCTCGTCGCGCGGCCCGATCCGTTCATCGACCTGGCTGCTGCGTGTGCCTGCATTGCCGCCGAGGCCGACCCGAGCTCCTCGCCACGCGGCCTGGTCGACCAGCTGGACGCGCTGGCAGAGCACGTGCGCGGCACGCTCCCCGCGACGGTCCGCTCCGCCGCCCGGCCGGAGACGGGGATCCGGACACCGGAGGAGATCGCCACGATCCTCGAGGGCCTGCACCGGGTGATGTACGGCGAACTCGAGCTGCACGGCGCGCCCCGCGACGCGTGGGAGCCACGGCACACCTACCTGGCCGACGTGCTCCGTCTTCACCAGGGCCTCCCGATCGCGCTCGGGGTGCTGGAGCTCGAGGTTGGGATGGCGGCTCGGACTCCCGCTGTTCGGGATCGGACTGCCCGGCCACTTCATCCTGGGCGCCCCGGACGGCAGCCTGATCGACCCGTACGACGCCGGGCGCTCCCTGACGCCGGGGGACTGCGAGCGGGTCATGCGCAAGGCCCTCGGCCGTCCCGTCACGTTCCGACGCTCGATGCTCAGGCCGGCGACGCGCCGGGAGATCATCGCCCGGGTGCTGGGCAACCTGCGCGGGATCTACCTCTCGAGGCGCGAGTGGGGCCAGGCGCTCGCGACGCTCGAACTTCTCGTGATCCTGGAGCCGGCGGACCCGGCGTTGCGGCGGGACCGGGCGCTGCTGTACGGCCGGTGCGGCCGGTTCACGGACGCGGTGCGGGGCCTCGACAGGTACCTGGAAGAGCTGCCGGAAGCTCCCGACCACGACGAGGTCCGGGTTGCGCGCGCGATCTTCGGAGGGCGCCGGAACGTGAGCGAGAGTCCGGCTCCGCGCAGCCGCGCGCGACGAGCCGCGTGCAGCCACCGCCCCTACAGCAGTTCGTGGTTGGCCGTCGCGTTGGGCTGGCCCGGGGCCGGGCGCGGCTCCTCGCCGGGCCCGTACCCGCCCGATTCGCCGCCCGCGCCCGCCGCGTCTCCCGCTCCAGACCCCGCGCCGAGCGCGGGCCGTGCCTGGCGTCCCTCGATGGGCCCGACGCCGAGCGGCACCCACTTCGACGGGTCCTTGAGACGGTGCCCCTCGGTCGCCCCGCGCGTGTGGATATCCACGAAGCCGGCGGGTTCGATCCACATGGCGTCGCCGTCCAGCAGCCCGCTCACGCCCTTCTGCCCCGGCTCGGGTCGCTGGTGCTGGCAGTACCAGCACTTCGACTTGTCGTGCGGCGTGTACTCCGCGGGCTCCTCGTACGTGGTGATGTAGCCCTCGTAGTTGCGCAGCACCACCTTGTGATCCGAGTAGCTGATCAGGTAGTTGGGCATGACCGGGATCTTCCCGCCACCGCCGGGCGCGTCGATCATGTAGGTGGGCACGGCGTAGCCGGACGTGTGGCCGCGCAGGCCCTCCATGATCTCGAGTCCCTTGCCGACCGGCGTGCGGAAATGCCCCGCACCCTCGACGAGGTCGCACTGGTACAGGTAGTACGGGCGGACGCGGATCTCGACGAGCTTCTGCACGAGGTCGCGCTGGATGTGCACGCAGTCGTTGATGCCGGCCAGGAGCACCGACTGGTTCCCGAGCGGCACGCCCGCCCGGGCGAGCCGGTCGCAGGCGCGGGCCAGCTCGGGCGTGATCTCGTTCGGGTGGTTCACGTGGATGTTGAGCCAGACCGGGTGGTACTTCGCCAGCATGTCGCAGAGCTCGTCGTCGATCCGCTGCGGCAGGAAGACGGGCACGCGGCTGCCGATGCGGATGATCTCGACGTGGGGGATCTCGCGGAGCCCGCGTATCACCTGCTCCAGCAGCTTCGGGGCGAGCGTGAGCCCGTCGCCGCCCGAGATCAGCACGTCCCGGATCTGGGGAGTGCGGCGGATGTAGTCGAGCTGCGCCTCGTGCTCGCGACGGTTGAAGTTCTGGCTCGGGTCGCCCACGATGCGCGACCGCGTGCAGTACCGGCAGTAGCTGGCGCACTGGGTCGTGATCAGCATGAGGACGCGGTCCGGGTACCGGTGCACGAGGCCCGGCACGGGCGAGTGCCGGTCCTCGGCGAGCGAGTCCTCCATCATCCCGGTGAAGGCGCGGAGCTCGCGTCCGGTGGGGATGACCTGGCGGCGGATCGGGTCGTCGGGATCGTCGGGGTCGATCAGGCTGGCGAAATAGGGCGTGACGTCCACCCGGAACTTGTCGGGTGCGCCGAGGCCCTCGCGCTCGTCGTCGGTCAGCGAGAGGACCTGCTCGAGTTCCTCCAGGCTGTTGATGCGGTGCGAGAGCTGCCAGCGCCAGTCGTTCCACTGCTCGTCGGGCACGTCAGCCCAGATCGGCGCCCGCCGGCTGACGGCGGGCCTGCCGTCGGGGCCCAGCCGCCGGGCCAGGTCGCGCTGGTTGACGAACGGCTGCTCCTGTAGCACCCGGCTGCCAGCGGCGGGGGCGTGCGCCACGCCGGCCGTCGTGGCCGTCTCGCCGTCGCGTCCGCTCACCCCGGGGCCTCCGATCGCCGCAGCGCGTCCGCTCTCGCCGGCGCCGTCGCCCATCGCGGCGACGTCGCCCATCGCGGCGCCTTCCCCCACCCCGGCGCCGTCGCTCTCGCCGGCTGTCCGTGGGGCCGGCGACTGGTTGCGCGCGACCCGGTTCTCGCTGCTGTCCACTGCCCTGACGAACCTCCGACCTCGACGACGATCCGCGGCTTCCCGTGCGATGCGGGTCTGCGGCGAGCTTTGCTGCCCCTTCCGGGCCCGCGTCTCCACTGCGCTGAGCTCCCCGGCGGCCTCAGGGTGCCTTCCGGCCCGGTTGCCGAACCTCGCTGCCGCTTCGGCGAGCCGCTTGCCTTCGTGTGCCGTGTGCCGCGTTGCCCTTCCGCGACCCGCGTGCCGCTTTGGCCTCCCGCTTGCCGCTTCCGGTTCCCGCCGCGCTGCTTCCGGTTCCCGCCGCGCCGCTTCCGGTTCCGCCGCGCCGCTTCCGGTTCCCGCTCCGCTGCATATTCCTTATGCAGACTGCATGGGCTGCCATGGTACTGCAGACGTGACGGCGCCGACAGTCACTCAACCCGCATCCCGCCGAACAGGAACGGGCAGCCTGTTGGGCGTCACTCCCCCCCCCCCGGGGGGGGCCCCGCCGCACCCGGACTTGCACGCCAGCCCAGTGGCCGCGTGCGCCTTGCTGGAGCACGACGTGCCCGGCCGGAGCATGGCCCGAGGACCCGGCTGCCGCCTGGCAGTGGCGCCTCGGTCGCCTTACAGGCCCGGCACTCCTGAGCGGCGGCCAGGTGCGTCCGTACCCCGGGATACCAGGCCCCGCATTCCTGCCTGGTGGCGTGCCCTGGTGGCGCGGGCTTGGTGGGCGGTGCCGACCGGGAGCCCCTGCCGCGAGCCGGCCATACAACGGCGAGCCGTCGACCCGGCGCCGAAAGCAACCCTGCCATCTGGCCTGCGCAATGCGGGCCGTTTGCTATAGTTCGCGAACCATGGACAAGGCATTCGAAGCCGCGTTCGCGCAGCCGGTCGCGTACATCATCGCCATCGCCGTCGCGGGGGTGCTGGTCGGCCTGCTGCTGCGGTCTGCGCTGGTGCCGGAGGGTCGCTACAGCTCCCTGTCCCATGCCATCACGGGACGGAACAGCCGGTGGCTGTTCCTGATCCTCATCGTCGTGTGGGCCGTCGCGATGGGGTCGATGAACTTCCTGTCGCTCTCGTACCTGACGGTCGGCGGACTGGCGTTCGTGGGACTGCTGCTCGGCCTGCTGCTGTTCATGGGCTTCATCTGGTCGGTGATCGGAGGCTGAGACTCCTCCGGGGCCACCGGGCCCGGTTACAGACCCGGACCGCCTGACGGCCTTCGGGCCTCGGACCCTGTCCTTGGGGCTTCGGACCGCCTGACGGGCTTCGGGCCCTGTCCTTTGGGCTTCGGACCTGTCCTTGGGGCTTCGGACCCCAGCATTCGAGCTTCGGGCCCTGTCCTTCGGGCGGCACTTCGGGCTATGCTGCAACCATCGCCCGCGCGATCCAGGTCCCCGGTCGCGCCCATGCACCGAGCGCGCCGGAGGTACTTCGTGAAGCACGTCACCGTCACCTGGGATCCGGGCGCGGCACGTTCCAGGCCCGCGGGGCACGGGACGGGCAACCGATCGAGATGTCCGCGCCCACGGAGGAGCGCACGCTCAATGCGATGTCGCCGTCCGAGACCCTGCTCGCCGCGGTCGGGGGGTGCTCGGCGTGGGACGTGGTCGAGATCCTGCGCAAGCAGCGCCAGCCCGTGACCGGCGTGCAGCTGCGCGTCGAGGGCCAGCAGCTCGACGAGGCGCCCTGGGCGTTCAACCGCGTGCGCGTCACCTACGTCGTGTGCGGGCGCGGAATGGACCCGGCCGCGGTGGAGCGCGCCGTCCGGCTGAGCACGGACAAGTACTGCTCGGTGATCGCGACGATCCGCGGGGTGGCGACCGTGGAGAGCGAGATCGAGTTGATCGAGGAAAGCGAGCCGGGCGAGGGCTGCGCGCCGGTGGCCGCCGGGCAACGGGAGGCCTGAATTGCCTGACGTGCGCGGGATGAGGCCCGGCGTTCGCGGGGGCGCCCGCGCGCCCGAACCAGCGCTGGGCACCGCCATCCCTCAGCAGGGCGACGCCGTCCCGCCGCCGGGCAGCCCCGTCCCGCCGCAGGGCAGTCCCCTCCCGCCGCAGGGCGACGCCGTCCCGCCGCCGGGCAGCCCCGTCCCGCCACAGGGCAGTCCCCTCCCGCCGCAGCGCGACGCCGTCCCGGCGCCCTCCGGAGCACAGCCCCCTGGACGTTTCGGGGCCATCGGAGCGTGGGTCGCGCGCCACCCGTGGCCCGTCGTCGGAGCGTGGGCCGTCCTCATCCTCATCGCCGCTCCGCTGGCGCCCCGGGCGCCGGGGATCCTGAGCGCCGGCGGCTTCACCAGCAGCCACCTCGAATTGTCGAAGGCCCAGCTGGTCCTCGAGCAGCAACTCGGGCTCCCCCCGTCGGCGCTCGTCATCGTCATCCAGTCGGAGACGGCGGCGCGCGCCGGCAGCCCCGCGTTCGAGTCGGCGGCCGCGAAGGCGATCGCGAACGTGCCGCGCGCCGCGCACGTCACGGGCGTGCTTCCACACACGCTCAACCCGCACCAGGTGAGCGCCGACGGCAGCGTGGTCTACGACGTGGTCTCGCTCGACCTCCCGCCGGACCAGTCGCCCGAGGCGCTCGTGCCGGTACAGGCCGCGCTGGTTCCGCAGCCCGGCATCAGGACCTACCTCGCGGGGGGCCCCGCCTTCTACGGCGACATCCAGACCGTGTCGGAGTCGGACCTGCGGCGCAGCGAGCTCGATCTCGCTGCCGCTGGCGGCGATCGCGCTGCTCCTCGTCTTCGGGGCGCTCGTGGCGGCGGCCGTGCCGCTGGCCGTGGGCGGACGGCCGTGCTCGCTGTCGCTCGCGATCGATCTTCGTGCTGGCCAGCCTCACGCCCGATGAGCATCTTCGTGCTGAACCTGGCGACGCTCCTGGGGCTGGGCCTGGGCGTCGACTACTCGCTGCTGATGACGAGCCGGTTCCGCGAGGAGCTGGGCGCGGGCGGCGGATGGCCGCCTGCCCGACGGGCGGATCGACCGCGCAGGCGGTGGAGTCGGCCGTCGGCGGTCACCGTCGCACGGCCGGCCGGGCCGTCTTCTTCAGCGGCCTGACGGTCCTCCTCGGCCTGGTCGGGCTCGTCCTCTTCGAGTTCATGATCCTGCGCTCGGTCGGGGGCCGCGGGCGCGATCGTCGTGGGCCTGGCCGTGCTCGCCGCCCTGACGCTGCTGCCCGCGCCGTGCTGACGATCCTCGGCCCGCGGATCGACGCGCTCGCGCGTGCGCACGGCTGCGCCGCCGCGACCCGGACGCGGGCGAGAGCGGCTGGGCGCGGCTCGCACGCTGGGTGATGGCGCGCCCGTGCGCGTCTTCGTGCCGACGCTCGCGCCTCCTGCGTCCTGTTCGGCGTGCCGTTCCTCCACGTCCGCTTCAACGCCCCGGACGCGACGCATCCTCCGGCGAGCGTCCCCTCGCGGCAGGCCTACGACCTGCTGGTCCGCGAGTTCGGGCAGGGCGAGTTCGCCCCGCTCGCTGCTGGCCGATCCGCACCACGGGCCCGGTCACCGACCCGGCGAACGTCGGCGAGCTGTACGACTGGTCGCGGCGCATCGCGGCCGATCCGCGCGTGGTGCGCGTCGACAGGGCATCGTCGACGTGGACCCGCGGCTGACTCGGCGCAGTACCAGCTGCTCTACGTCGACGCCCGGCGGCCCGCCCGACCGGCTACGCGGCCGCCCAGCTCCAGGCCACGACCCGGGCGACCTGACCAGCGTTCACGGTCTCCACGCCGTACGACCCGAACCGCCGCGCAGTTCCGCGCCCTCGTCGACGACCTGCGCAACCCGTCCTCGGCGCTGGCACCGCCGGCCGGGATCACGGTCCAGGTCGGCCGGCGGCGCGGCCGAGGTGGCCGACGTGGTGGCGCGGATCGGCGCCGGACTTCCCGCGCACGGCGCTGTTCATCCTCATCACCACGTACCTCGTGCTGTTCCTGCTCCTGCGATCGGTGGTGCTGCCGCTCAAGGCGCTCGTCATGAACAGCCTCTCGATCGTCGCCAGCTTCGGCGCGCTCGTGTGGATCTTCCAGGACGGCAACCTCTCGGCGCTGCTCGGCTTCCAGCCGCTCGGGTTCGTCGAGACGACCCAGCCCGTGATCCTGTTCTGCGTCCTGTTCGGCCTGTCGATGGACTACGAGGTGTTCCTGCTGAGCCGCATGAAGGAGGTCTACGACCGGACCGGGGACAACCGCGAGGCGGTCGCACGCGGGCTGGAGCGGAGCGGCCGGATCGTGACGAGCGCCGCGCTCATCGTCGTGGTCGTGGCCGGGTCGTTCGTCGTTCGCCGACATCGTGCTGATCAAGGCGCTCGGCCTGGGCGTCGCGATCGCCGTGGCCCTCGACGCGACCGTGGTCCGCGCGCTGCTCGTGCCCGCGACGATGCGGCTCCTGGGCGACTGGAACTGGTGGATCCCGCGCCGCCTCGCACGCTGGGTCGCAGTCGCGCCTGCCGCTCATCGAGGGCGCGACGATCCGTCCAGGTGGTTGCCCTGATGCTGGTGGCCGCGCTCGTGCTGGCCGCGTGCTCTCCGGGCGGCCGCGTGCTCGGCCACCGATCCCGACCCCGCAGCCGGCGGTGCCGGCAGCGCCCCCGCCGCCCTCGCGGCGCGCCCGACCCGCAGCCGATCGCGTTCCCGCGCGACGACGGCGCCGCACGATCGCCTCACGGAGTGGTGGTACTACACCGGGCCACCTGCAGGCCGCCGACGGCCGCCGCTTCGGGTTCGAGTTCGTCGATCTTCCGGGCCGAACGCGGCGTCGTTCCCGGTGACGCTGGGCGTCGCACCTGGCCCTGACCGACGAGGCGGGCCAGACCTTCCTGTACGACCAGCGCTCCGAGATCGGTCCGCAGGTCGACCTGCAGGCTCCGGCGGCACTGGTCCGAGGACGGGCGCCGCCGATTCGCGGCTTCGACGCTCGGCGGGGATCGGCCGGGGTCGGGCTTCCTGCGCGCGGTCTCGGGCGCAGCCGGGCGGCTCCGGGCCCGCCGCGGGGCACCGGCTGTCGATCGCGGTGCCGCGGCGGCGACCGCGGCGACCGGTGGCGGCGCCCGGTGTCGGGACCGGCGTCGGGGGCGACCGGTCGCCTCGTCGCGGTCACCGTGGCTCATGGCCGGCATCGACGGCCGTCGACCTGACAGCGCGCGAGCGCGGCGGCTTCGGGTTCGACCTCGCGCTCGACGCCGGCGGCCGCCCGCCGGTCCTGCACGACAGGCCGGCTGGGTCGACTTCGGGCGCGGCCGGCGGCTCGTACTACTACTCCCGGACACGCATGGCGGCGCCGGGGACGCTGACCGTCGGCGGGCACGCAGCTGACCGTCACCGGTGAGGCCTGGTTCGATCACCAGTGGGGCGACTTCATCGCGGTGGGCGGCGGCGGATGGGACTGGTTCGCGGTGAACCTGGCCGACGGCACCGACCTGACGCTGTCGCTCGTCCGCGACCGGACCGGCGGCTATCCGCTCGTCTACGGGACGCTCGTCCACGCGGACGGCACGTACGAGCACCTCGCCCGGTCGGCGACTTCACGGTGACCGTCACCGACCACTGGACGAGTCCGCAGACCGGCGCGACTACCCGGCCGGCTGGACGATCCGCGTGCCGTCGCAGGACCTCGACCATCACGCTGCGCCCGACCGTCGCGGACCAGGAGCTCGACACCCGCGCGACGACGGGCGTCGTCTACTGGGAAGGGTCGCAGGTGGTGACGCGCCCGGCGCGGCGGGCAGACCGCTCGGCGGCGAGGCGTACGTCGAGCTGACCGGCTACGGCCCGTCGGGCACGGCCGGGCCCGCCGCGACGACGCCGCCTGTGCCCTGACGCAGCGACGGCCGGCGTTCCGTCTGCTCAGGGGGCCCAGAGGCCGCCCGTCTCCGTCATTCAGTCGGCGACCAGCGTGCACGCCCGATCGAGGTCTCCGTCGGTGCCTCGTGCGGCCGCCTCCCGGTCCGCGCCGGCCGGATCTCGGACCGGCGCCTCATGAGACTGACGCCGAGCCTACGCGCCCGCGACGGACCGGAACGCAAAGATCGACGGGCGGCGTTACCGCCGCCCGTCGATCCCTTCCGAATGCGCTGTCCTGGATTCGGTCGTCAGGAGACCGTGCCCGGGTGCGCGGATGAGAGTTCGTGGGGGATCGCCAGGGCCTCGGCCTCGTCACCCGGCACATCGTCGCTGCCGAGGCGCGAGAGGAACCGGACGAAGAGGTAGCCTCCGGTGAGGCCGAAGAGGACCAGCGCAATGTCGAGGAACGGCCAGGCCAGCGGGTTGATCCAGCCGGCGTCGGAGTTCTGCGCCGTCAGGACGCCGGACACCCACCCGAAGCCGCCGACGCTGTTCCAGATATCGACCTGGTCGCCGGCCTCCACGCCGTAGATCTGCGGAACGACGTACAGCGCCGACGCGATCACGAGCAGGATGCTGACCCACCGGAACGCGACCGGGTCGTCGTCCGCGTCCCGGGTGAGCTTGATGACGAGCGCCCAGAACAGGATCACGGCGGCGAGCGGAGCCGTGATCGGAAGGCCCAGCCCGATGTACAGGTTCGGCATCAGGAAGATCATGCTCAGTGCGAGCGTGATGATCATCAGCCCGTCCCGGATGAGCACGTACGAGAGCCACCACACGTCACCGCCGAAGCGGAGCGTGAGGCCCTGCAGGAACCGCACCACGTACGGGCGGGCGAAATGCAGGATCAGGGTGAAGGCCCAGAGGATGGGCAGCACGGCCGCGAGCGAGAACACCATCCAGGTGGAGCTCCCGCTGACGAGGTCGGTGGCCAGCTGGTCAGCAGTCATGTCGTACGACTCCTAGGCGTTGCCGCGCGGGCGGCTGACGGTCTCGCGCAGGTTGAACGCGACGGCGACGAGCCCGAGCGCGCCAACGATCAGTGCCGAGATGTAGCAGAGCGGAAGCGACCAGTTCGTGTTCTGCGAGCTCACGAAGATCGACGCCAGGGTGTTGCCGCTGCTCGACCCGATCTGCGTCACCTGGACCCCGAGGAGGTACGGCACGATGTAGAGGGTCGCGCCGAGGCCGAGGAGCAGCGTCTGGACCTGGAACCACTTGCGGTCCGCGTCGCCCTTCGTCACCAGCTTGATCACGAGTACCGCGAACGCGCACGCGGCGGCCAACCCGCCCGTGATCGGGAGATTCTGACCCTTCACCACGTCGGGATAGAAGAAGATGAAGCTGCCCAGGAAGACCTGCACGAGGAAGATGTCGCGGGCGCCCACGTAGATGATCCACCAGAGATCGGCGCCCAGGCGGAGCGTGAACTTGCGCAGGTTCGTGAGCATGTAGGGGCGGGCAAGGTGCAGCGCCACGACGAGGAGCCACAGCGCGACCAGCGCGGCCGCGATGGTTCCCTCGACGAAGCTCTCCCCGGCGTCGAAGAACGCCGAGACCTGATCCGGAGTCATCGGTCACCTCCTGGGGTGGTCGGGATCGGAGCTGGCGCGCGACCGGGCATCGTGGGCGGCACGACGACGGGCCGGGCATCCTTCGGCCCGCGGCCCGAGACGACCTGCACCACTCCACAGCTGTAGACGGCGTCGCAACGGAAGCATCGGGACGCCTCCGCCCGCGCCTGGGACTCCTCGAACCCGGGCTCGTTCGCGGCGAAGGAGCCCGCGACGTACTCGGGGTGCTCGACGTGTTGCCGCGGCCGTGCGGCGATGTCGAGGCGAAGTGACTTCTCCCGCTCGCGGGGGTACCGCACCGCGGCGAAGATCTCCGCTTCTCCATCACGGGCGCCGGAGAGGTACTCGTGAATGGAGGCGGCCGCCCGCCGCCCGTTGGCGACCGCGTCGATGACGGTCTTGGGGCCCGAGACGACGTCGCCACCGGCGAACACGCCGGCACGGCCCGTCGACAGGGTGCGGGGGTCGGCCATGATGCCGGCCCACGAGCTGACCTCGATGCCGGCGCCCTGCGGGAGGATCGACGGATCGGGCTCCTCGCCGATCGCGACCAGGATGGTCGCGCACGAGAGCTCGAAGTCGCTCCCCGCCACGGCCTCCCAGACCGCGCGGCCGGATTCGACGCGACCGGAGGGCTGCTGGATGCGGCATCGGATCGAGCCGGCCCGCCCGTTGCCCAGCACTTCGTCGACGACGATGCCGGTGCGGATCGTGACGCCTTCGCGCTCGGCCGCATCGACCTCCTCGCGCTGCGCCGGCATCTCGGCGCGTCCGCGCCGGTACAGGACGGTCACCGAGTCGGCGCCGCTCCTGAGTGCGGAGCGCGCGGCGTCCATCGCGGTGCTGCCGCCGCCGACGACGACCGCCGGACCCGCGAGACGCGGCCCCTCGCCCAGGTTGACCTGCTTGAGGAAGAACGTGGCGGGAACGACGCCGCCGAGCTGGTCGCCGGGAACCCCGAGCCGGCGGCTCTTCGAGGCGCCCGTCGAGAGGAACACGGCCTTGTACCCGCTCGCCTCGAGATCGCTCAGGCTGAAGTCGCGGCCCATGGCGGTGTCGAGGCGCAGATCGACGCCCAGGCCCACGATCCTGTCGATCTCCTCGCGCAGCGCCTCGCGCGGGAGGCGGTACGCGGGGATCCCGATGGCCATCATGCCGCCCGGCACGGGCATCGCCTCGAAGACGGTGACACCGTACCCGAGGCGGGCCAGGTAGTAGGCGGCCGACATTCCCGCCGGTCCGCCGCCCACGATCGCCACCCGCTCCGGGCGGCGCGTCTTCGGCGGCTGGATAGCGGGCAGCCTCCCATGTTCCGCGGCGAAACGCTTGAGCGAGCGGATCGCGACCGGCTCGTCGAGCGTGCCCCGGCGGCACGCCGATTCGCACGGCGCCGTGCAGATCCATCCGCAGACCGACGGGAACGGGTTGACCTCGGCGGCCACCGCGTACGCGTCGTCGTACCTACCCTGTGCGATCAGGCCGACGTATCGACCCGCGTCCGTTCCGGCGGGGCACGCGTTCTGGCAGGGAGCGCGGGGATCGCGGCGCTCGTCGACCATGGTGCGCCACGCCTGCCACGGCTGGGGTCGCTCGCTGGTGCGCCACGTGAAGAGCGGGGCGAACGGCTCGGGATGATCCGGCTTGAGCGACTCGCGCGTGACCTCGGACAGCGGGATCCACCCGCTCGACTGGGCGGCAGGCACCGGCCGGTGAGCGGGCCCTGACGCGCGGCCAGGGGCGTGTCGCCGGCGACGGTGTCGAGCATCACGACCTGGACCGGGCACTCGCGCACGCAGATCCCGCAGCCGATGCACTCGCCGACCTGCGTCGGGTACTCCATCATCCAGCGCAGGGGGGCCGCCGACTCGAGAGCCGGTCTCGATGCCGCCGTGCTCGGGGCGCGTCATGTCCAGTGCCTGCACGGGGCACACGTCCATGCACACGCCGCAGTTGATGCAGTTCCGATTCTCGATCGTGATGCGGTAGCCCATGGGCCAGCCTCCGGTACAGGTCGTGCCCGGAGAATGGCGGGGCCGCGATCGGCGGCACACACGCGACGGGATGGGCGGGCTCGCTCTCGACAGAGCGGGCGGCCGGTGCCGGATGGCCCGGGCCGTTCGGACCGGGGAACCTCGGGCGGGCAGCCCGGCTGCGGTGCGCCCGGCTGCGGCACGTTCTTCGGCGGTGGTCCGCGCTGCGGCACGCTATTCGGCGGTGGTCGCGCCAGCCCGCCGGCGTCCCGCTCACGCTGCGCGGCCCGCTCACCGGCACATGGGGGCGCCGTCAGTCGGCGGGGATGAGGCCCTCTCGCACCGCCCGGGCGGCCAGCTCGGTCCGGCTCTGGGCGTGCAGCTTCTCCAGGATGTTCTTGAGGTGGAACTTGGCCGTGTTCTCGGTGATGCCGAGCCTGGACGCGATCTCCTTGTTGCGCAGGCCCTGCGTGACGAGCCGCAGCACGTCCAGCTCCCGCTCGGTGAGACGGTCCGGGTCGACGGGAAGCCTGGGGCGGTCGGGACGCAGGAACTCGTCGATGATGCGGGCGGCGGTGGCCGGCGTGATGGCGGCCTCGCCCCGCGACACGGCCTCCAGCATCGTGCGCAGCTGCGCGCTCTCGAGGTTCTTCAGGAGGTAGCCCTGGGCGCCGGCCTTGATCGCCGTGAACAGGTCGTCCTCGGCCTCGCTCACCGTGAGCATCACGATGGCGACCTCCGGATGGTCGGTTCGTATCCGCTGCGTGGCCGCGAGGCCGGAGAGCCCGGGCATGCGGACGTCCATCAGCACGAGATCCGGGATCAGGCGATCGGCCAGCTCGACCGCGTCCTCTCCGTTCGACGCCTGCCCCACCACCTCGTGGCCCCACGCGGAGATGAGCGACGCGACGCCGTCACGGAACAGTGCGTGGTCGTCGGCCAGCAGCACCCGCATCAGGCGACCCTCCTACCGGTCGTGTTCAGCGTCGGGACGTGGAGCACGACGCGCGTGCCTCGCGGATCACCTGCATCGAACTGCAGCTCGGCGCCGATCGTGGCGGCGCGTTCCTGCATGGTGTGGAGCCCGTAGTGCGGCCAATCCGGCGGCGGCGAGCCCGACGCCGCCATTCCCCGACCGTCGTCTTCGACCTGCACCACGAGTGCCCCCTCCTCCATGCCGAGCGAGATCACGACGCGACGCGCCGATGCGTGCTTGCGAACGTTCGTCAGTGCCTCCTGCACGATCCGGAAGACCTGGGCCTGGACGTCCGGCGCCAGCACCAGTTCCCGGATCGGATCCGGGGCCTCCACCAGGGTGACCAGCTTGGACGCCTCGGAGAACCGCTCGGCGTACTCCTCGAGCGCGCCGACGAGGCCCCGGTCGGGCGGAATCGGGCTCGACAGGCCGAGGATCGCCTCTCGCACGTCGACGTAGACCGATCTCGCCGCGACGGCCAGCTCCGACAGCTGCACCCTGGCCGCGTCGGTGCGCCCGGCCGACGAGCAACTCGGCGACGGCCTGTGACTTCGTGTTGACGTAGCCCAGGACCTGCGCGAGACCGTCGTGCATCTCCCGCGCGATGCGCTCGCGCTCGCCCCGGACGGCGACCTCGCGAAGCTCCCGCTGGAGTCGGTCGTTCTCGAGCGCGATGGCTGCCTGGCCGGCCAGCGACGACAGGGTCTCGACGTCGTCGACGCCGTATGCGCGTGCGACCCGCCCACCGACGGCCAGCGTGCCGATCGTGCGGTCCGCGAGCCGAAGCGGCGTGGCGAGGTTGGCGACGAGGTGGGATGGCCGCACGAACCGGCGGAACTCTTCCCCGGGCTGACCGGCGCCCGGATCGACGGCTTCCGGGGGCCCGCTCGACGCCGCGAGCCGCGCCTCGCCCGCGGGTCCGGCAAGCACCAGCACCGACACGTCGGCCGCGAGCAGGGTCCGCGCATTCTCGACGACCGCACGCAGGATCTCGTCGATGTCGAGCAGCGCCGTCATGGCCACGCTCACGCGGTGCAGTGCCGCGGCCTCGGCGTGGCGCGCCTCGAGCTCCGAGTTGCGCTGTCGCAGCGTGCCGGCCAGTCGGTCGATCTCGCCGAATGCGTAGCGCCCGTAGACGATTGCCAGCACCGACACGACCACCATCACCAGGATCGTGTCGCGCGGGAAGGGGAGCTTCGGGTCGAGGACGCTGTCACTGGCCACCTCGATCAGGCCGACCACGACGATCGGCACGACCACCGCGAGCCAGCGCCGGTGTGTCTGCATCCTCGAACAGGGTACCCCGTCGCACGGACGAGCAGGATGGAGGGCTATCCGGACGAGGGTACCGGCGCGAGTCCGCCGCTACCCGAAGGAGGGGCCGCGGCCGCGTGGGCTCGCCGGGAGGGTCACGCGACCGTCAGGCCGGCCCGGAGCCGCCCGATCGCGGCGCTCGGGCGGACCGGAAGCTGGAGGCCCGGGACCGCGGCGGATCCGGCGTCGGCGTCGAATACAGGCCTCGCGGGGGACCGGAGGCCAGGACCGGGACCCATGCCATGCCTCGCCGTGACCGATGACTCTGGTGCCGTCGGGGAACGGTCCGGACGATGACGGCGTCCCGAGTCATGAGCCGCGCACTGGAGCCCACCACTGTCATGGCAACCGGAACGACCATCCACTCGTCCGCCCCCGCCGTCCCCGCATCGCATACCGGCGTCGCGGGCAGGATCGCGATCGCCGGCCTGCTGGTTCTCGGGGTTGGCGCGCTCGCCGGAGGGATCGCCCTCGTGTCCAGGCCGGACGGCAGCGTGATGCAATTCGACCTCAGCCTGCTGGCCGGAAGCCCCTTTGCCGACTATTTCTTCCCCGGGCTGATCCTGGGAGGCTTGTTCGGTGTCGGGTCGCTGGCCGTCGCGGTCATGGGCCTGCGAAGCTGGCATGTCGCGCCGTTCCTGGCATTCGCCATCGGCTGCGCCCAGATGATCTGGATCGTCGTGGAGCTCGCGATCATCCACGAGTTCAGCTTCCTGCATCCCACCATGTTCGGGATCGGTGCCGTGATCGCGCTCGCATCCGTGCGCTGGGGCTGGCCCACGTTCCAGGGGTGGCGTTCCGGCCACTGAGGCACGAGGTCCGGGGCCGCCACCGCGTGGAGCCGGGCGGTTGCGGCGGCCCTGAGGCCGGCCACTGCGCCCACGCGTGTCAGGGCCCGCATCCTGCAGAAGATCCTCGTGCGGAACCGTATGTCGGTTTCGGGCGCCGACCGGGCGCGGCCGGAGGGCGTGGCACGTCCGTCCCGGCAGCCAATGATCGGCCGCCGTGCTCGGGCCCGAGCCAGCCGGGGTACCAGGTCGATCCCGGGGGCGGCACGGCGAGGCCCCCGGCGGGCCTATGGGTCGCGCATCCGACATACGTTGCTCAGGGAACGTGAAATTGCAGGAAACGCGGCGGCCGGAGAGGCGCCGGCCGGAGAGGCGCCGGCTGGAGACGTGCGGGCCGGAGACGCGCTAGCTGAGAACGACGCGGGCGCTCCGCCGCCGGTGGCCAGCGCACGCAGCCGGCCGTGGTGCGTTCAGCTGACGGCGGCGAGGGCCTCCAACGCCTGCGGCAGGTCTGCGCGGCCGAACCCGAGGCGGAAGCGGTCGGGCGGGCATCCGAACGCGGACCCCGGCGCGACCACGACACCGGCGGCCTCCCGCCAGTGAGCCAGCACCGCCTCGGGATCGCCCCCGTGGCGGGCCAGCAGGGCGGGGACGATCCGCCCGACCGATACCGTCGTCGCGGCGGGCCGTTCCCACGCAACGACGTGGGGGTGTTCGGCCACGAACGTCACGAGCCGCGCCATGTTGGCTTCGCAGCGCGCGCGCGTGCGATCCCGGAGAGTGGAATCCGCGCGAATCGCGATCGTCGCGAGCACCTCGGAGGGCCCGGCGGCGCAGAGCGTGGTGTAGTCCTTGATCGCCACGGCCCGGGACCGCAGGCCTGGATCGCCGGTCAGGAGCCAGCCGATGCGCAATCCGGCGAGCCCGTACACCTTGGACGTGACGCCGACGGCGACGCCGCGGGGGGACAGCTCCGTCACGGACGGCGCGGTGGCGGACGCCCACTCGAGGCCCCTGTACACCTCGTCCCCGACGACGCGGATCCCGGCGCCCTCGCACCGGGCCATGATCGAGCGCAGCTGGTCGGGCGTCGCGGCAACGCCGGTCGGGTTGTGCGGCGTGTTCAGGACGAGCAGCGCGATGCCGGGCCGCAATGCGTCCATGAGCCGCTCGAAGGGGAAGCGCCAGGCGTCGCCGTCCTCCTCGACGGGGACCAGCTCGAGGGCGCGCGCCCATGGCACGCGGCATCTCGTGGAGCGACTGGTATGCGGGTGTGAGCGCGACCGCGCGGTCCCCGGGCCGGAGCGCGGCAGCGAACGCGAGCATCAGTGCCTCGGCCGCGCCGATCGTGACCACGACGTCGTTGGGTGACCGGCCCGGATACAGGCCGGCGATCGCGGCGCGCAGCTCCGGGTCGCCGGCGGCGGTCCGGTAACCGAGCCGGAGTCGCTCCCACCGCTCGCGCTGTTCCGGGTCCGCGAGGGAGAGCAGGTCGGCGACCGACAGCGTCTCCGGGTCGGAGGATCCCAGCTGGTACGGCAGATCGAATTCGAAGCGGTCGAAGAACCGCTCCAGGGCGAAGGCGGGCACCTCGCCCAGGCGCGTGACCGCCCCGTCGGGCATGCCGGGCCCGGCCGCGGCCGGATCACGACCGCCCGACCCGCCCGTCATCGGCACGAGTGTCCGTCCCGGCCGGCGGGAATCCCGGCGGGCATCATCGATGCGCGCGAAATCGAGGGATCGCCCGCTTCATCGAGGCTCCGGCGCCTTGTCGATTTCCGCGCGCGTCGGCATGCCCTCGCGAGCGCCGTGCCGCAGGGTGGCCAGCCCTCCGGCCGTCCGGCCCCGCCGCACCGCGTCGACGAACGGCCGGTCCTCGGCGAGCGCCGCCGCCAGGGCGCCGTTGAAGGCGTCACCGGCGCCCACCGTGTCGACAGGCTCGATCTCGAGTGCCCGGAAGGTCCGGTCCACGTCGGGGCCGAACGCGAGCACCCCTCGCGCACCCAGGGTCACAGCGACGCGCAGTTCGCGGTCGACCGCGGCAAGCTGGCGGACCGCGCGATCGGGATCGCCGGCGAGCGCCGGCAGCAGCCGGTCGAGCTCGACCTGGTTGGGCGTGAGGTGGGTCGCCATCCGCAGCAGCGAGGCAGGGACGTCACGCGCGGGAGCCGGGTTGAGGATGAAGCGGGCACCGGCCTGCCGGGCGACGAAGGCCGCGGCGAGCACGGCGTCGATCGGGACCTCGAGGCTCGCCAGCAGGACCGATCCCTGGCCGAGCAGCCGCGCCAGCGCGGCCTCGACCTCGGTGGCCGTCAGTGTCTGGTTCGCGCCGGGAGCGACGGCGATCTGGTTCTCGCCGGCGCCGTCGACGGCGATGAGCGCCGTCCCCGTGGCGATGCCCGGTCGGACGAGGACGGAATTGCAGCTCACGCCTTCTCCGGCGAGGGACTCCACGGCCTGCCGGCCGAACGCGTCGTCGCCGACAGCCGCGACGATGGCGACCGACCCCTCGCGCGGCCCGCCCCTGAGCGCGCGGGCGACAGCGACCGCCTGGTTCCCGCCCTTGCCACCAGGGTGCATGGTGAACGTCCCGCCCACGACGGTCTCACCCGGCGCGGGCAGTGGCGCTCCGCTGACCACCATGTCCACGTTGATCGCGCCGAGGACGACGACGGCGCAACCTCGCCCGTCGGCCGACCCAGCACCGGTCATCCGGTGACGAACTCCCCGCCGTCGATGCCGAGCACGTTGCCCGTCATCCATTCGGTGCCTTCGCGGGAGAGCGTCACGATCGCGCGCGCCACGTCCTCGGTGGTCGTCATGCGCCCGCCCGGGTTTCGCCGGCGGGCGACGTCCACGAGCTCGTCCCTCTCCGGAATTTGCAGCAGCGCATGCGTCATGGTGACGCCCGCCCGTATCGCGTTGCAGGTGGCGCCGATGCCCCGCCGGCCCAGCTCCATCGCCAGCTGACGGCAGTGCGATTCAGCGCCGACTTGGCCGCGCTCACGGCCCCGTAGCTGCCGACGACCCGCGTCGAACCCTCGCTGGTCATCGCGTAGATCCTCGACCCGGCCTCGATAATCCGCCACGCACGAGGTCCTGCGTCCAGTACACGAGGCTGTGGGCCATGACGTCGAGCGTCATCTCCATGTTCTTCCGGTTGATGGCCCTCCGCCGGATCGGGCGCCAGGAAGGGCTTGAGCGTGCCAAACGCCAGCGAGTGCATGAGGACCCGCACGTACGAATGCGTGCCCCCGGCCTCGCCCCGTTCGAAGCGCTCGCGCAGCGCCGCGAGGACGTGGGCCGCGCTGCTCGTCGTCGGCCGCGTTGATGTTGAAGAAGTGCGCCTCGCGCCCGAGCGACTCGATACGGCCCCTGATCTCGTCCACGTGGGCCATGCCGGCGCGCCTGTCCAGGTGCACGCCCGCGATGTGGTAGCCGTCCTCGGCGAGGGCCAGCGCGGCTGCCTCCCCGAAACCGCTGCTGGCGCCCAGGATCAGCGCCCACCGCTCGCGTTCGTCCGCCACCGCGTGCTCCTCCACTCCTCGATCGCGCCGGAGTCTAGCAGCGACGCCGATGCGGGATCGGGAGGCGAGACCGAGGCGCGATCGGGCCCACGATCGGACACGACGTGAGCCCGCCTCCGGGCCCCGGGGAGGCGGGGTCGGGTTCCGCGGCCGAGGCCCGGGCCACGTGCAGGCGAGTCCGGGTCACGCGCGGGTGAGGTCCGGGTCACGGCCCCGCTGCGGCGGCTCCCGCCGGAGACCTCAGACTGTCCCCGCGACCCGCATCCGGGCCACGTCATCCGGGGTGAAACCGAGCTCGGCGAGCACCTCGTCCGTGTGCTGGCCCAGCAGGGGCGGGGCGCTTCGCACCGACCCCGGCGTGAGCGACAGCTTGAACGGGATGCCGGTCATGCGCAGCTGCCCCGCCGTCGGATGGGCCACCGACTCCACCATGCGGCGGGCATGCGCCTGCGGGTCGGCGAAGACGGCGGCCAGGTCGTTGATCGGCCCGCTCGGGACGTCCGCCGCGAGCAGGCGCGCGGCCCAGTCGGCGGACGTGCGCGTGACGAACCGGGACGACAGGGTCGCCCGCAGCTCGCCACGGTGATCACGCGCCTCGCGTTGGACGAGAACTTCGGGTCGATGGCCAGCTCGGGCATGTCCAGGGCCCGGCAGAAGCGCGGCCACTGGCGGTCGCTGCCGACCGCCACCGCGATCTCCCCGTCGGCGAGGTGAACGTCTCGTACGGCGTGATGTTCGGGTGCCGGTTTCCCACCCGCCCGGGCACGACCCCGCCCACGAGGTAGTTGGCCGCCTGGTTGATCAGCCACGCGACCGTCGAGTCGAGGAGGCTGAGGTCGATGCGCTGGCCGCGCCCCGCCGCCGGCGATCCGCCGATCGCGGCGCAGCAGGGCGGCCAGGATCGACACGGCGCCGAGCATGCCCGTCGCGACGTCGGCGATCGCGACCCCGACCTTGGTCGGCGCGCCGCCGCCGGCGTCGGGCTGGCCGGTGATCGACATGAGCCCGGAGACGGCCTGGATGATGAAGTCGAACCCGGGCCGGTCGGCGTCGGGTCCGTCCGGCCGTAGCCGGTGATCGCGAGGTGGATGAGCCGCGGGTTGATCGATCTCGAGCGCGGCGTCGTCGAACCCCATGGCCTCGAAGCCGCCGGCGCGGAAGTTCTCGACCAGCACGTCGCTGCCGGCGATCAGGCGGCGCACGACCTCGCGCCCGGCCTCGGTCCGCAGGTCCAGCCGGATGCCCGCGCTTGTTGCGGTTGATCGAGAGGTAGTACCCGGCTTCGCCGAGGTATCCGGGTCGGCCGCGGGTCGCCAGCGGCGTAGACGCCGGCCTCCGGGGCGCCCGCGTAGGGCGGGCCGTAGCGCCGGGTCGGGTCGCCGTCCGGTGGCTCGACCTTGATGACGTCCGCGCCGAGGTCGCGCGAGCAGCATCGTGCAGTACGGCCCGGCCAGGACCGTCGAGAGGTCGCAGACGAGGAGGCCGGAGAGCGGGCCGGCTGATGTCGTCTCGGCGCTCGCCATGCCCCCTCCTGTCACCAGCGGCCGGTCGATCGGACGGGCCGGCCGCATCTGGCACACCGGCGGAGCCGGTGCGGCCGGCGTCAAGGTCGGTGCGACCTTGACAACCGGCTCCGCTGCGTCGCATCCTGCTATATCGCATCGCGAGGTACCGGGCATGGTGAAAGCGCAGCTACTGAAGGGCACGACGACGCTGCTGGTGCTGTCCGTGCTCCGGGACGGCGAGCTCTACGGGTACGAGATCGCGCAGCGCATCCGGGAGCGCAGCGGGTCCCTGATCGATGCCGGCGAGGGCTGGCTCTACCCGGCCCTGCACCGGCTCGAGGCAGATGGCTCGCTCGAGGCCACGTGGCGTGACAGCGACATCGGCCACGCCGTCGCTATTACCGCATCACGCAGCGTGGTCTGGGCGTGCTCGAGGAGCATGCCTCGGAGTGGCGCGAGTTCTCCCGAACCGTCCAGCTGATCACGCGCCGGGGGCCGGCCGATGCCTGAGCCGCCGGCCATGCCCGACGAGCAGGCCGCGGGCGGATCCGGCGAGTCGGATGCCCGGGCCCGGCGAGCGCCAGGGCCACGTGACGACTACCTGGCGCGTGTCGCCGCGGAGCTCGGGTTCGAAGAGCACGAGCGGGCCGCGATCGTCGAGGAGCTGAACGGACACCTCGACGACTCCATCGCTCGCCTGCGCGCCGGTGGCGCCGGGAACGACCTGGCCGAACGGGAGGCGATCGACCGGCTGGGACGGCCCGAGCTGCTGGCACGGGAGCTGACGAAGGCGCGACGGACACCCCGCCGCCTCCTGGCCGCGGCGGGCGCCGGGACGTGGGCCGCGGCGACCGGCGGCCTCTACGGCCTGTTCGTGGGGTCCGCCCTCGCGATGCTTGGCGCGATCATCGTGTCGGTCGTGGGGCCGCTCCTCGCGCAGCCCCTGGGTATCCACTGGTCGGGATTTCGACGCCGGCGCGAACTCGGCGGTCACGCTCATCGCGCTCGGATCCGCGGTGTATGCGATCGGGCGGACACTGACGCCTGCGCTTGCAGCGCGGGGCGGATACCGTATCCGGACGGCCCGGCGCTGGACCACGGCCGGCGGCGTGCTGCTGCTGCTCGTGTACGCCATGGTGGGCTGGAGGGGCCACCTGAGCTGGGTCTCGGTGGCGACCCTGGTCGCGTTGCCGGCGTGGTACGCGACGGGGGCGTGGAGCGGGACCGCGATCGAGTTCCGGGCGCGTGGCTGGATCGCCGCCGGGATCACGGCGATGGCCGTGCTGGTCGCCGGGGCGAGTCTCGTGTCCTGGATCGGGATGAACACCCAGGGCTCGGCGCGTGCCGAGCCGGTCGCGGTCTACAGCGCCGACCGGTCGGCAAACGATCGAATTGGACTGCCGGCCCCGGGTGGGCTGGCCTCCGCGACGATCGCCAGCGGAACGGGCACGGCCCTGGGCGACGGGCGGACCTGGGCGTGGGCCGTGTTCGGGGATGCGGCGGCGCTCCGGGGCTGGCGCGACCTTCGGGTCGAGGCATGGCAGGGCGTCGACGGCTCGACCGCGATCGGGGCGCAGTGCGTGGATCCCGGAGCTGTCGCTCCCCTCGCGGTCGGCGCCGTCCGCGTCGCGCCAGCCGTCGCTTCGGCGGGAGGCTCGTTCGGCTACCCGGTGCCGGACCCCGCCACGGCGGGGGTATCGGCCTGGCCGGCCGGATCGGTCGCGGCGAGCGGCGCGGTCCGCCTCGACACGATCCCCGGCCTGAGCTGGGCCTGCATGGCAGTCACGGGGATGGCGCCTGGCAGCACCCGGCAGATCCTCGAGGTCCGCAGCTCATCCAGGTGAACGGCTTCGTCGGCACTGCCTGGGAGTGGTTCGCGGCCGTCCTGGCAGGCCGCTGAACCGACTGGTCGGGCCGGCGCGGACCATGGCGCGGGCCGATGCCTCCGGGCCAGCGCCGGCCATGGCGCCGGCCGATCCCTCCGGGCCGGCGGTGGGCGAGCGGCGCCGAGGTGGCCGATCGTGCACTGCGCTCGGTACGGGGAGCGCGGGGCGGCCCCGCGGCGGGGACGAACCGCGTCATGGACTCGCAGGCGGACCCCGCGCCGGTTCGCGGATACCATGCGCGCCATGACCGCACGCCTGACCCTGATGACCGTCCATGCCCATCCCGACGACGAGACCATCACGACCGGCGGCGTCATGGCGAAGTACGCCGCCGAGGGCGTGCGAGTGGTGTGCGTCACGTCCAACCAGGGCGAGAACGGCGAGATCGTCGTTCCCGAGCTGGACACGCCGGAGAACCACGCGCGGCTGGGGGAGATCCGGCAGGTCGAGCTGGCTCGCGCGCTCGCGCATCTCGGCCCCATCGAGCACCGCTGGCTGGGTTACCGCGACTCGGGGATGATGGGGACCCCGGAGAACGACGATCCGCGTGCCTTCTGGCAGGCCGACATGGACGAGGCGATCGGCCGCCTCGTGCGGCTCGTCCGGCAGGACCGGCCGCACGTCATCGCCTCGTACAACGATTTCGGCGGGTACGGCCACCCGGACCACATCCGTGCCGCCCTCGTCGCGAAGGGAGCCTTCGCCCGCGCCGCCGATCCGGTCTGGTACCCCGAGCAGCTGGAGGGCCCGGACGCCGTCGAGCCCTGGCGCCCGCTCAAGCTCTACGAATTGGTGTTCGACATCGAACGCCGGGACGAGATGGCCCGCCTGCTCGAGGAGCGCGGAATCCGCTCCTGGTGGGCGGCCGATCCCGACGAGACCGACGAGCAGCGGAAGGAGCGCGAGGCGTACATGGCGCGGATGGCCGCGGCCACCGGCCCCAGGACGACGCGCGTCGATGTCGGCGACTTCCTCGCCGCCAAGCACGCGGCGCTCAAGGAGCACGTGACCCAGATGTCCGCGGACAACCCGTTCATCGCGCTCGGGCCCGAGGACTGGCGCCAGTTCGCAGGGACCGAGGAGTTCACGCTGCGCGAGTCGTGGGTCGTGCCGACGCGCATCCCCGAGGACGACCTGTTCGCCGGTCTGCGCTAGCCCCGCTCCTCCGGGCACGACGTCCGGCGTGGCACGCCATGCGCCGGCGGACCCCGGAGGGCGGACATCCGATCGTCAGTGCACGTGCTGCAGCAGGTACACGGCGACGACGAAGATCGTGCATGCCGCCAGGAAGCCGACGCTGATGCCCGCCACCAGCAGCCACAACCCGCGACGCGAGTCCACGGCCACCGGACGTTCCTCGCCGAAGACGAACGCCGAGAGGTCGAGGTCCTGCCACGACTCCAGGTCCCGCAGCATCGCGCCCGCGTCCTCGTACCGCTCCTCCGGATCCTTCCGAAGGGCCTTCCGGACGATGGCCTCGAGCGGCGGCGGGATGGCCGGGTCGATCTCGCGCAGCGATGGCACGGGCGCATTCACGTGCTGGCTCATGACCGCCAGCGGATTGTCGCCCTCCCATGGCACCCGCCCGGCCAGCGTCTCGAACAGCATCACTCCCAGCGCGTAGACGTCGGTTCGGGCGTCCCCGCGCTTGCCCTGGACCTGTTCGGGGGCCATGTAGTCCGGGGTCCCGATGGTCGACGTCAACCAGCGCCAGGTGAGCCTTCGTGCCCCCGTCATCAGGGCGATGCCGAAGTCGGTGATCACCACGCGGCCGTCCGGCGTGACCAGGACGTTCTCCGGCTTCAGGTCCCGGTGGTAGATGCCGAGTGCGTGCGCCGACGCCATGGCCCGGGCGAGTTGCTCGGCGACGTCGACCGCCTCGGCGATGGGCAGGCGGCCGACCCGCCTGAGCCGGGCGCGCAGCGTCTCGCCCTCGACGTACTCCATCACCAGGTAGGGCCGGCTGCGATCCTCCCCCAGGTCGAACGAGCGCTGGATGCCGGGATGGTCCAGGCGCTTCACGATCTCGAGCTCCCGCCGGAAGCGATCGAAGGCGGACACGTCGCCCATCAGCGACTCGTGCGGGCACTTCAGCACCACCCGGCGGTCCGAGGGATCCGTGGCGAGGTAGACGTCGCTGAACGCGCCGTGCCCGATCGCCTCCACGATGCGGAACCGGTCCAGGGTGTCGCCGGGCTTGAGCTCGGCGCTCACGTCGCGGGCCGGGTCACGTGCCGAGCATGCGGCGCCACAGCGGTCGCCGGCCCGTCGCTTCGTCGGACGAGTCGATCGCCCCGGTCCGCAGGATGCGCAGCGCGATCACGCTCGCATTATCGTCGGCGCCTCTCGCGATCGAACGATCGACGAGATCGCGCACCCCGTGCTCGAGGTCGCCTTCCATCGCCCCGATCATCTCGCCCGACGTGATGCCGCTCCATGCGCCATCCGTGCAGAGCAGGAAGACGTCGTCGTCGCGGATCTCGCCGGACCGCACGTCCACCCGCACGGTGATGTCGCCGCCGAGAGACCGGGTGAGCAGGTGGCGTCCGGGATGGGTCGCCGCCTGGTCGGGCCGGATCAGCCGCATCCGCAGCAGCTCCATCGCCTGCGAGTGATCGGTGGTCAGGAGTTCCAGCGTCTGGTCGCGCAGCCGGTAGACGCGGCAGTCCCCCACGTGGGCAATCCACGCGGACGTGGCCGTGAGCGCCACGGCCGTCAGTGTCGTCTGGGAGCCCCGTCGCCGTCGCACCGGCTGCGGCGCGGCTCCGTTGCCGCCCGCGACCGCCCGGGCGCCCGGGCCGGCCTCGTCGCCGGCACGCCGGTGGGAGCCGTCCACGACCTCACGCCCGTCGGGAGCGACCGTGCCCCGGGAAGTCGTGGCCTCACGCCCGCTCGGCGGGTCCCTGCCTTCCCACATGTCGCCGGTGAGCAGGCGTCCGTTCACCTCGTCGAACGTCCCCCGCAGGACGTCCGCCATCCGCCCGAGTGCACCGGGCGGGGCCATCCGCTCGAGGAGCGTCGTGATCGCGAAGCGGCTTGCCACGTCGCCGTCGGCGTGGCCACCCAGGCCGTCGGCGATGGCCGCCACGACGATCGGACCGGAGAGACGCGCCATCGGCAGGCGCTCGTCCCCCGCACGCCCGGGCACCCACACGCGGTCGCCCGGCACCGCCCAGCCGACACGGTCCTCGTTGCGCCCCCGGACGGGGCCGGTCACCGACAGGCCGGCCAGCTCCACGCGGACGCCGGCCGGCTCGTCGGACGTGTCAGGCTGCTCGGGCCAGGGTCGCAGGCGGATCTGCCGGCCGCGCCGATCCACTGACGAAGCCGTCACCGCCTGCGACACCCGGTACCCTCCGCGCCCGGCCCGGTCATCGCGGTCGAGGGCGCGCGTTCACTCAGGCCTCGGCTCTGCGGTCCGGGACCGCGCGGTCCGACCTGACGAGCAGGGTGCGGCGACTCGAGCGGGAGTTGGCCAGCAGCCACGCCGCACCGACGCCGATCCAGGCCACGACGATCCCGAGTGCGATCGAGCGTGTCGGACTGCGTCGAGCCGCCGGCGGAGAAGCTCATGAAGATGACGGCCGCGAGCATGGCGACGTTGGCGAGCAACCCGAGCCCGGGGACGACGACGTGCTTCAGCGCGTTGCGCTCGGCCCGGTGCCAGAAGGCGACGATCACGATCGAAGTTCGTCATGCCGTAGACGAGGAACGTGCCGGCGTTCGAGGCGAGGATGATCTGCAGCAGGTTGTCGGCGCTGAGCACGCCATACGCGCCGAGCATGGCGGAGACGGCGGCGAGCGCCAGGATCCCGTAGTGCGGCGTCGCGTACCGGCCGTGGAGCAGCCCGAGGATGCCCGGCACCTCCCGGTCGCGTCCCATGACGTACGTGATCCGCACGCCGGTGTTGAGGCACGCGAGCGTCGTACCGATGAGAGCCACGAGCACCGTGGCGGCGAGGATCAGGGCTCAGGACGAGGCCGGTGCCGCCGAGCATCGTGTCGCCGATGAACCTGACCATGTCGCCGATCGGGGCGCCGGAGGCGGCGGCGGCCGCGTAGCCGCTGACCGTCGACACCTTGCCGCCCGGCGCTCGTGACCTGCGCCGTGATGCCGTAGTTCACGAAGAAGTTGGCCGAGACGTACTCGAGGATGTAGGCGACCGCGCCCTGGATCGCCAGCGACAGCAGCACGGCGCGGCGGATGTCGCGCTTCGGGTTGCACGGCCTCCGCTCCGAGCGCGGTGACGGACTCGAAGCCCACGAGCAGCAGGATCGCGATGGTGCCCTGGAAGAGGACGTTCGTCATGTTGTGCGGGAGGACGACGGACCGCCACGTCGTGGTGCGCGTACGCGAGCTCCGGGTGCGTGAGGCGGAAGCGATCGCCAGCACGCTGAACGCGACCAGCGCCGTGAGCTGGATCACGTTGATGACGATGGCCGTCATCGTCGAGCCGGCGATCCCGCGGAACGCGATGCAGGCCGGTGAGGATCGCGAACAGACGACGACTGCGGCGATCTCGAACGGCGTGGCGAGCGTGATCCCGAACAGGCCGAGGATGTAGACCACGAGCGTGCCGGTGAACGCGACCATGATCCCCGGGTAGATCCAGTAGTACAGGTGCGAGATCCACCCGACGACGAACTTGGCGAGCCGGGCGAACTTGTAGTGGAACGCCTCCTCGCGCTCGAGGAAGGCCGCCTCGGCGAAGTAGTAGGAGGAACCTGCGCCGGCGTCCGGGTACAGGTCGGAGAGTTCCGAGTACGACCACGCGGTCAGGAACGCGAGCAGGAGCGCGAAGAGCAGGCCAGGGCACCATGTCGAATGCGGTGGTCTGGCCGCCGTTCGCCTGGAGCGCCTGCGACTGGAAGGTCGTCCAGAGGAACGCACCGGGTGCGATGAGCGCCATCGCGTTGATCGTCAGCCCCGTGAGGCTGAGGGTCCGCTTCATGCCGTCTTCGGTGGTCCCTGCCATGCCTGTCCTCCTTCGTCGTCGGGGGCGCCGCCCGGCGGGCGCCGGCGATGGCGACGGATGTCGCCGTGTCGATGGAGGCGCGGCCGGCCCGATGCCCACGGGTGCCCGCGAGGTGTCCGCCGGCACCGCCAGGTGCCGGGAGGACGGCCCCGTGCCGCCTCCGCCACCACCGCACGCTATGTGCCGGGCATGCGGGGGCGAAGGGAGGTTCCGTGGAGGCCCGGTTGCGGGACGGTGACGATTCCTGGACGGCCGGGTCAGGCCGCCGCGGCGCCCCCTCGACCGGAACGGCGCCGGCCCGGTCAGGCGGGGGAGATGCCCCCCTCGACCCGCAGGGCATAGCCGATCGAGCGGACGTTCCGCAGGCCGGGATGGCCGGCCGCGACGAGCTTGCCGTTCACATGCGTCAGGTGGGTCCGGAGCAGGTCGGGATCCACGTCGGACCGTCCCGGCCAGCCCGCCCGCAGCAGCGTCCGATGGTCCACCACGTCCCCCCGCCGGGACCCGATCACGCAGAGCAGCTCGAACTCGATCGGCGTCAGGTCCACGCGCCGTCCGTCGACGCTGGCCTCTCGCCGGCCGGCATCGATCCGCAACCCGTCGGGCAGTGCCGCCTCGGGCGGAGCCGGGGCGGCACTGCGGCGCCGCAGCAGGGCACGGACCCGTGCCACGAGCTCGAGAGGGCGGAACGCCGAGTCGAGCACGTCGTCCGCGCCGGCCTCGAGGATCGCCACGATGGACGCCTCGTCGCGCGCGAACGAGATGGCGAGGATCGGGACCGCCGCCCGGCCGAGCAGTCTCGGGATCAGGGCCAGCGGATCGGTCTCCCGGCTCGGACCGAGGATCACGACGTCGGGACGCTCCTCCAGCAGGCGGCTCACGGCCGCGTCGGCCCGGTAGAGCGTGATCACCTCCAGGCCCGCCTCGCCGAGCGCATGGGCGATCGCCCCGACCGCGCGCGGGTCGCCGTCGCAGATGAGGGCGCGCAGGCGGGGATCGAGCCGGTCGGGCCGCTGGGACGTCATGATCAACGCAGGGTACCGGCCACGGGCAAGACTGCCGCCGGACGTGTCCGGCTCCACCCCGTGCGCCGGTGACACGGACCGGTGGTCGGCCGGCCGTACCATCGTCGCGACGACAGGGAGGAGACGATGACCGACACGGACATCCTGCGGCAGCAGCTCCTGGAGCTGGTGGACGGGCGCGGAGCCCATATGCCGTTCGACGCCGCCGTGGCCGACTTCCCGGCCGAGGCGATCAACCGCCGGCCGCCGAACGTGCCGTACACGCCGTGGCACCTGCTGGAGCACATCCGCATCGCCCAGTGGGACATCCTCGACTACATGCGGAACCGCGCGTACATCGCCCCCAACTGGCCGGAGGAGTACTGGCCCGCCCGTGACGCGACCGCGACACCCGAGCAGTTCGCGGCGACGGTGGCGGCCTTCAAGGCGGACCGCGCGGCCCTGCACGACCTGGTGTCCGACCCGGCGACCGACCTGCTGGCGCCGATCCCCGGCACGCCCGGGCACACGGTCCTCCGCGAGGTCCGGCTGGTCGGTGATCACAACGCGTACCACATCGGCGAGTTCGCGATCCTCCGCCAGGTGATGGGGACCTGGCAGGCCGGCCGCGAGGAGTAGCCGGGCCCCTGCCACGGCGCCGGGCCAGTCCTGCGAGGAGCAGGAGGGACCCTGACCGCGGGCCGCGCGGGCTCGATCGTGGGCTCGGCCGGCGGTCGCGGGGGCGGGCGCACGCACGTAACCTGATCGAAAGAGTGGGCCCGCGACACTGCCGGCATGTCAGCAGGCAGCGTGCTCCGCGTCCGATCCTCGGCAGTAAGCCTCCCGGCCATCGACGTCCGGCCTGGACGGCGCCGCGCGCTTCGCCAGGTCGGGTCGTTCGCGGTCATCGGCGTGTTCAGCACCCTCGCCTACGTCGCCCTCTATGCCGTGCTGCGGGGCCTTGCTCCCGCTCCGGTCGCGAACGCGCTGGCCCTGGTGGTCACGGCGATCGGCAACACGGCCGCGAACCGGCGGCTGACGTTCCAGGTGCGCGGCCCCGAGGGGCTCGCGCGCGACCACGCGACCGGACTCCTGGCCCTCGGCGTGGCGCTCGCCATCACGTCCGCGTCGCTCGCCCTCCTCGACGTGCTCGCGCCTCACGCGGGGCGCGCGGTGGAGCTCGGCGTCCTCGTGACGGCCAACGCGGCCGCGACCCTGGTGCGATTCCTCCTGCTGCGCGGCGCGCTCGACACGCGGCGCGCCCACCCGTCCACGGAAGAGCCGGTGCGCTCATCCTCACACCCGGAAAGGACCCGGCAATGACCGCCATCACTCGCGAACCGGGGGGCACGGGCGTCCACCCGGCCGGCCACCTCCGAGACGGGGGCGATGAGCACGTCTCCAGCCGGCTGCGCGCGTTCGCGCGCAGCCGCGCCGACGAGGCGGCCTGGGTCCGCCCGGCATTCGTCGCCGTGCTCGCCCTCGCGGCCGTCCTCTACCTGTGGAACCTCACCGCGAACGGATACGCGAACGAGTACTACTCGGCAGCCGCGCTCGCCGCCTCGAAGAGCTGGGCGGCCTGGTTCTTCGGGTCCCTCGATGCGGGCAACTTCATCACGGTCGACAAGCCCCCCCTGTCGACGATGCTCATGGGCCTCTCGGTGCGCCTGTTCGGCCTGAGCTCGCTCAGCATCCTGCTGCCACAGGCGCTGGCCGGGATCGCCACCGTCGGCCTCGTACTCGCGACGGTCCGCCGATCGTTCGGGTCGGTTGCCGCGATCATCGCCGGCACGGTCACGGCCCTCACGCCCGCGGCCGTCCTGATCTTCCGCTTCAACAATCCCGACGCATTGCTGACCCTGCTGATGGTGGCGGGTGCGTGGGCGCTGCTCCGTGCACTCGATCACGGCAGCTTCCGCTGGGTGGCCGTCGCCGCGTCGTCCATCGGCCTGGCGTTCCTCTCGAAGTACCTCGAGGCATACCTGGTCCTCCCGGGATTCGCCCTCGTCTACGGCTTCTCCGCCAACGCCTCCCTCAGGCGGCGGATCACCGGTCTCCTCGTGGCTGCCGCGACCGTCGTCGTCACGAGCGGATGGTGGGTCGCCATCGTCCAGGCGATCCCGCTCGGGAGCCGGCCCTTCATCGGCGGCAGCACCACCGGGTTCCCCCTGGACCTGATCCTGGGGTACGACGGGCTGGGGCGGATCTTCGGCGCAACGGGTCCCGGCGGCGGTGGCGGCGCCAACTTCGGCGGCGAGGCAGGCCTCCTGCGCCTCTTCAACTCCGACTTCTTCGGGCAGATTGCCTGGCTGATCCCGCTCGCGCTCGCCAGCCTCGTCCTGGGCCTGTGGCTCCGGCGACGGGCGGTCCCGACCGACCGCGGCCTCGCCGGGTACCTGCTGTGGGGCAGCTGGTTCGTCGTACAGGCGGTGGTGTTCAGCTTCATGTCGGGGACGATCCACTCCTACTACGTGGTCACGCTCGCACCGGCCATCGGCGCGCTCGTGGGCGCCGGGATCGTCGACATGTGGCGGCTGCGATCGAGGAGCTGGATCGGCGCGCTGCTGCTCGGCGCCGCCTTCGTGGGCACCGCCTGGTGGGGCTGGCAGCTGCTGGCTCGCACGCCGGGCTTCCTGCCCGCGCTCGGCCCGGTGGCCGTTGGCCTCGCGGCCGTGGCGGCCACAGCTCTCCTGCTCGCCTCGGTCCCGCGGCTCCGCGGGAACGTCGGACGCGCGGCGGGCATCGCCGCGGCGCTCGGCCTGTGCGCGGCCCTGCTCGCCCCCGGCGCGTACGCGCTCGACACCGTCCAGAGCTCGATCACGGGCGCCGATCCGCACCCGGGCCCGTCGACCGGAACCGCGTTCGGTGGCGCTCCCGGTGGCGCGGCGGGTTCGCGGGCCCGGGGATCGGTGGCACGTCCTCCGCCACGCTGCCCGCCGCCCCCTCGTCCGGCCTCCCGCCAACGGGCGGGAGCCAGCCCTCGGGAGGACCGGGCGGCAGTTCCGTCGACACCACGCTGGTCAGCTATCTCGAATCGCACCAGGGCAGCGCGACGTGGATCGTCGCGGTCACATCCGCCCAGGAGGCTGCCTCGATCGAGCTCCAGACCGGCCTGCCGGTGATGGGCATGGGCGGCTTCACCGGCTCGGACCCGGCGCCCACGCTCGCCCAGCTGAAGGCATACGTGGCATCGGGGCAGCTCCGCTACGTGCTCGTCGGCGGCGGACGCGGCGGTGGGGGCTTCGGGGGTGCCGGCAGCAGCGACACGAGCTCCGTGCAGTCCTGGGTGACCAGCACGTGCACGGTCATCGACTACGCGGGCTCGGGCAGCAGCTCGCTCTACGACTGCTCCGCGGCGGTGATCGGATGAGGGCCGCCGGAGCCGCGGGCGAGCCGGTGGTGATTGCGGTCGCGCTCGGCCAGACGCTGGCGCTCGGCGTGCTGCTGGTGGCGTGGATCGCGGTCGTCCTGCGTCCGGCGCCGGGCCGGTGGTTCGCCGGCCGCGCGCCGGCCGAGCAAGGACGCCGCCTCCCGGCGACCGAGGGCGCCGCGTCCGGCGCGAACGGCGGCGGCGGCCCCTGATCGCTATCCGGCGTGGCCCGTCGACGCCAGGGCCGGCGGACGCGCCCTGGCCGCCCGTCCCTGCCACGCCGCTGCCACGGCCGTCGTCAGAGGGACCGCGGCGAGGATGCCGAGGCTGCCGACGAGAGTCCGCACGACCTCGACGGCGATCACCTCCTGGTCGATGGCATCCCCGAATGAGCCGACCTGGAGAGCCAGGATCACGAGGAGAGGAAGCGCGGTCCCGAGGTAGGCGAACACCAGGGTGTTGATCGTCGCCGCCAGGTGTGCGACGCCCACGTTCATCGCGCGTCCGAAGAGGTCGCGAGCCCGCAATCCGGGGTCGAGTGCCGCCAGTTCCTCGACCGTCGCCGCCTGGCTCATCGCCACGTCGTTCAGCACGCCGAGGCCGCCGAAGATCACGGCGGCGAGCAGCAGCCCGCTCAAGTCGATGCGGTTGCCCACCAGCTGTCCGAGGGTCACCACCTGATCCGAGCCCTGAGCGGCGGTGAATCTCGCCGCGGCGGTGACTGCCGCAGCCAGCACGCCCGACACCAGGAGGCCGGCACTCGTCCCGACGATCGCCGACGCGGTCGTGCGCGAAGCTCCCTGCGTGAGCAGGAAGCTGAGGCTGGTCACGGCGATCCCGAACACCACGGCCAGCGGCACCGGGCTCCAGCCGAGGAGCAGGAGCGGGATCAGGAGGCGGATGGTGAAGCCGAGGGTCAGGACGAGTGACACGACGGCCCGGAGGCCGCGCCATCCCGCGATCGCCGCGGCGGCCACCACGAATGCGCCGGCGAGCACGCCGAGCAAGGGAAGCCGCCAGCGGTCGATCACGGTGTAGGTCGTTGGTGAGCCGGGATGCTGGTCGATCGACACGACGACCTCGTCCCCGGGCCGGTAATCGGGCAGCTGGAGCTGACTGCTCGGTCCCTGCAGGTCGGCCGTCAGGCGCGTCCCGGCCTGCGCCCCGTCCAGGACCACCACGGTAGCCGTCGGCTCGGCCCCACTCTGCCCATGGTCCACCGAGACGATGCGGGCGTGGACCAGGTCCGAGACAACCTCGTGGGTCGAGGCCGGCACGAGGTTGGGAAGCAGGACCAGTGTGCCGAGCAGCAGGATCAGGCCGACCCCGTACGCCACGATGCGCCGGTCGGTGCGCAGCTCCTCATCGGGGGGCTCGCGACGGGACGCCATGATGCTCACACCTCGTGCGGTGGGTTCGCGCGAGTCGGCATCCTACCCGAGAGTGCCACGGCGAGGCCCGGACCGCGGTGTGCTGCGGCCGGGATGGGACGTGGAGCCGTTCGCGTCGAGCGCGACGCGCAGAAGGGCACGGTGACGAAGGGGGACCCGGGCGCGGTGGCGGCCCGGTACGGAGGGCATCGACGCCGGCCGGCGCAACCCGCACGTCTGCTCGCAGGCGGGACGGGATGGGCTGGTGGACTGTCGTCGTCCGGGGGAGGATGGCGGACCCGACCGGATTCGAACCGGCGATCTCCAGCGTGACAGGCTGGCATGTTTGGCCGCTACACCACGGGTCCGTGGCGGCGAGGGCCGAGTCTATCACGCAGCGTGGCACTCCGCCCGGGCGCGCTATCCTCGACCGTCATGACCCACCGATCGACCTTCGCTCGGACACCGTCACCCACCCCACCCCGGAGATGCGCCGCGCGATGGCCGAGGCCGAGCTCGGCGACGACGTCTTCGGCGACGACCCCACCGTCAACGCGCTCGAGGAGCGCGCGGCCGAGGTGACCGGCAAGGAGGCGGGGCTGTTCGTCGCCAGCGGCACCATGGGCAACCTCGTGTGCCTGATGGCACACGTGCCGCGGGGTGGCGAGATCATCGCGGCCCGACGATCGCACACGATCATGGACGAGGCGGCCGGCCACGCGGGTCGTGGTCGGCGCCTCGACGCGGCCGATCCCCACGCGCGACGACGGCACCATGGACCCCGAGGCGGTCCGCGCCGCCTTCCGCGATCCGCGTGACGCGCACGAGCCGATCACCGCACTCGTCATGCCTCGAAAACACGCACGCCCACTCCATGGGCCAGCCGCTCTCGGCCGCCTACACGGCGGAGATCGCGGCCGTGGCGCACGGCGGTGGCGTGCCCCTCCACGTCGACGGGGCGCGGCTGTTCAACGCGGCCGTGGCGCTGGGCACGCCGGCACGGGAACTGCTCGGCCCGGCCGACTCGGCGACCTTCTGCCTGTCGAAGGGGCTCGCCTGCCCGGTCGGCTCGGTGGTCGTCGGCGACCGGGAGTTCATCTGGCGTGCGCGTCGCGCCCGCAAGCTGCTGGGCGGCGGAATGCGACAGGTGGGCGTGCTCGCCGCGGCCGGACTGATCGCGCTCCGAGACGGGCCGGCCGGGATGATCGAGCGGCTGGCGGACGACCACGTGACCGCCCGGCGCCTCGCCGACGGCTCGCCGTAGATGCCCGGCATCGCGGGGCCTGGACCCGGCTCGCGTGCGCACGAACTTCGTCGTGTTCCGCGTGAGGTCGACGGAGGCGCCGGGCGGCCGCTGCCGCGCGGGACGCTGCGCGGCGCCTTCCTCGAGGCGCTGCCCGCCGAAGGCGTGCTGATGGTCGCGTACCCGCATGGCCAGGTCCGCGCCGTGACGCACTACGGCATGGAGGCGGCGGACATGAGCGGACGCTCGTCGCGACCTGCCGGGCGGCGCTCTCGGCGATCGGCGCCGCACCCCGGGCGATGCCCGTCGCCTGACGGGCGCCACGAGAAGCGCCGGGGGTTCACACGCGATGCGGGCGGCCCGCCCGGACGTGACCCGGGTCAAGGCGCGGGTGCGGCATTCATCGAGGAGGCACGGCGACCACGCACGGACGTGGCCGCGACGCCCATGGGCGCGGCCATGGCGGCCGGCGCCCTCCGGCGTCGGAACGCACGCAGATCGCACACGGCGCGAACGAAACGGAGTGAGATGACCGATCAACTGGACGCGCGTTCTCGATGCGCTCGTTGAGGCCCAATTCGGGAGCTGGTCGGGCCATGCCCGTTCTCGCGACGTTCCTCGGCATCCACGCCCAGGACGGGCGGCTGGCCGACCTCAGTCGCGAGCCGAAGCTCGCTCAGATCGAGGCGGAACGCCGGTTCGTATCCGGACGTCGAGGCGCTCGACCCGGCGGCCTGTCGCCCGTTCCGGTTCGAGCGCGAGCTCGCGCTCCGCGGCCCGGCGCTCGAGTGTTCGACGACGAGGAGCAGCGGGTCTGGGAGCGCCGCGCGTCGGCGAGCGATGAGATCGGCGACGGGCTGTTCTCCTCTTCGCCCGCGAGTTCGCGCCGCTCGCCGAGCGGCTGGCCTCGATCGCCGGCGCGGCTGGAGGCGGCCCCGGCATCGCTCGCGCAGGCCCGCGACCGGCTCGGCGCCGAGCCCGTCCGGCTGTGGAACGAGATGGAACTCGAAATCCGACCGCCGCTGCCCTCGTTCTTCGCCGAGATCCTCGCCGGCTGGCGGCGCACGAGTGGCCGCCACGGAGGCCCCGCGAAGCGCCGCCTGGAGGCCGCGGTCGGGCGGGCGAGGCGGCCTGGACGAGTACGCCGGCTGGCTGCAGGGCGGCTGGCGGATGCCACCGACGACTTCGCGCTCGGGCCGGAAGGCTACGAGCACCTCGTGCGGCTGCGGGCCCTCGACGGCCTCGACGCGACGACATCTTCGAGATCGGCTTGCAGCAGCTGGCGGCGAACCGCGAGGCGCGGCGCGGCGGCGGCCCGCGAGGTCGACGCCGACGCCACCGAGGCGGAGGTGCTCGCGCGCATCAAGAAGGACCACCCGGCGACGTTCGAGCGAGGCGCTGGAGGGGTACCGGAACGCGATGTTGCGGGCCCGCGAGCACATCGATCGACCACGACCTGGCCACGCTGCCCGCCGGCGAGACGCTGACGGTGATCGCCGACGCCCGAGTACCTGCGCAACGTGATGCCGTTCGCGGCGTACTTCCAGCCGCCCGAGTTCGACGCCGACGCCGGCGGGATCTACATCGTGACGCCGTCGGTCGACGGCGATCCGCGGGCCATGCTGGAGCACAACTGGGCGTCGATCAGCAACACCAGCATCCACGAGGCGTACCCGGGCCACCACCTCCAGCTGTCGGCGGCGAACGCGCACCCGAGCCTGTCCGCGCCTCGGTCGACGCGCCCGAGTTCGTCGAGGGCTGGGGCATGTACTGCGAGCAGATGATGCGCGAGCACGGGCTTCGACGCGGACCCCGCGCACCGCGTGAGCATGTACACGGACGCGATCTGGCGTTCCTGCCGGATCATCCTCGACGTCCGGCTGCACCGCGGCGAGATCACGGTGGACCGAGGCGATCGACTTCCTGGTCGAGCAGACGGGGTTCGAGCGACCGAACGCGCACGGCCGAGGTCCACCGCTACACGTACACGCCGACGTACCAGCTGAGCTACCTGCTCGGGCAAGGTGATGCTGCTCCGGCTCCGCGAGGACGAGCGAGCGCCGGCTCGGCGCGGAGTTCTCGCTGCGCCGCTTCCACGACGCGCTGCTGTACTCCGGGCAGCATCCCGATCAGCTTTCACCGCCGGCTGCTGGCGGGGCGAGGGCGGTGGGCCGACACTGCCACCGCCCGATCCATCGGGCGTCGCCGTCGCCGCCTCCTGATGCTGGTCGTTCCCAGCATCGATGTCGCAGAAGGACGCTCGCGGCTGGTGTTCTGGCCCGGTGCGTCGAGCGGCACGGGCACACCCACGGATCGCCCGGAGCGCATTGCCCGGCACTTCGTCGAGCTCGGCGCACCGGCCATCCACGTGGTCGACCTCGACGGCGCGCGCGCCGGCAGACCGGTCGCGCTCGAGGCGGTGGGCCGGATCGCAGCGGATGTCGCCGTGCCGCTGCAGGTCGCGGGAGGCGCCGATGGCGCGGAGCAGATCCGCCTGCTGTTCGCTGCGGGTGCCACCCGCGTCGTGATGCCACTCCTGGCCGTCGCCGAGGACCCCGGCACGCTGGGTGCGTGCCTGGAAGTCGCCGGCAGCTGGCTGGCCGTGGGCCTGGATCCGCGGCCGGAACGGCTGCGCGAATATCCCTGGCACGAGAGACCCGTCCCCACCGTCCCCGGGCTCGTGGCACGGCTCGCCGACGCGGGCGTGCAGCGCTTCGTGCTCTCGCACGCCGGCTCGGAGCCCGACCCGGCCCTGCTCGCGTCGGTCCTGTCCGCGGCCGACGCGGAGTTCGCCGTCGCCGGCGGGATCACGTCGCTGGAGGGGATCCGGAGGCTCGCCGGCGCCGGAATTGCCGAGGTGATCCTCGGGGAGGCGCTTCTTTCCGGCAGGATCGAGTACCAGGCCGCGGTGGCGGCCGCCGCAGGGAGCTGACCGTGTCGTTCATCCGTCCTCACGCGCGGCCAGGATGGTCGCTCCTGGTCCGAGGTTCCATGGTCGTCATGCTGGCGGTCGCGCTCGCCGGGTGCGCCGGGGCCGCGCCGACGCTCACGATCCGAACTGGCTCCGCCTCGGCCGGCGCCCTCCGCCCGCCGTCCGCCACGCCGCTGGCCTCCGCACCCTCCCAGCCGTCGGGCGACGGGACCACGGTCACCCTGCACACCCAGGACGGCGACATCGCGATCTCGATCTTCAACCGGAGCGCACCGGTGGCGGCGCAGAACTTCGTGAACCTGGCCCGCGCCGGTTTCTACGACGGGACCGTCTTCCACCGGATCATCCCGGGCTTCGTGATCCAGGGCGGTGACCCGACCGGGACGGGTTCGGGAGGCCCGGGCTACTCCTTCCCGGACGAGCCGTTCGCCGGCTCGTACACGCCGGGAACGGTGGCGATGGCCAACGCCGGGCCGAACACGAACGGGTCGCAGTTCTTCATCGTGGTGGGGGCTCAGGCCGCCTCGCTGCCGCACGCGTACACGATCTTCGGGACGGTCACATCGGGCCTGGCGGTGGCCCAGCAGATCGCGTCCGGCCCCCGCGGCGGACCCCAGGACGACCAGGCGCAGCAGCCGGTCAGGATCGTGACGGTGTCGGTGACGGGGCCCGGCGCGTAGCCCTCCCGGGGCTCGTTTCGCCGGCACGCGGCCAGACGAACGGCGCGTGGCTCCCGCCCACCCGCCGGGGCCCGTTCCGCGGGCCTGTGCTAGGGTTTCCCGACTCACAGGGGGAAACGACTTGGCAGCGACCGTCGAGACGACGCTGGGCACCTTTCGCATCGAGTTCGAGCGCGATGCCGCGCCAAACACCGTGGCCAATTTCGAGAAGCTGGCGCGGCAGGGCTACTACGACGGCATCGTCTTCCACCGCGTCGTGCCGGGCTTCGTGATCCAGGGCGGCGATCCCACGGGCACGGGCCGCGGCGGCCCCGGCTACACGTTCGCGGACGAGCTGCCCGGGTCGAACCTCGACTACGCCCAGTACACGGTCGCCATGGCGAACGCCGGACCGAACACGAACGGCAGCCAGTGGTTCGTGTGCCTCGCCGACCTGCGCGGCCGTCTTCCGAAGAACTACTCCATCTTCGGGCGCGTCACCGACGGCACGGACGTGGTGGACCGGATCGGCAAGGTCCGGACGGGCCCCGGCGACCGTCCCGCGGAGGACGTCAAGATGAGCAAGGTCACCGTCGAGGAGCCGGCCGCCGGCGGCTGAACGGTCCGGGCCGCGCGACACGCGGCGCCCGGGAACGCCGATCCCGCCCGTGTTGCGCGGCCGATGCGGGCCGCAATGCCGGCGAATTGAGAAACGGTCGCCAGGTTACGGAATATTAACCAGCCTGCTAGGTGAAACCCTTGAGCCGGCCGGGGCCGCCGCGTAGACTCCGCCTTGCTGCTCGTCAGCAACTGCCCCAGCAGCAGGGTCATGGGTAGGTCGGGTTAGGGTAGCCGGTGCAGCCGGCGTGATAGATGCCCTTGCAGCGTGGCAGAAGCTCCGTGTCATCGCAAGGTGATCGGGGACTTCACCGGGACAGTGTCGAGAGGCTCCTCTTCGGAGGGGCCTCTCGCGTTGTCCGGGCGTTGTCCGGGCGGCCGTGAGCCGGCCGGTGACGGCTCTCGCCGGTCATCCTGTACGATGGCGGCTGCGCGCAACGCGCCCGTAGCTCAGCGGATAGAGCGTCTGCCTCCGGAGCAGAAGGCCGTGGGTTCGAGTCCCGCCGGGCGCGCCAGTTCCATCCCGTTCGCGACACTCCCCGTCGGTGCGACATGTGGCAACTCGGCACGCCGCCTCTCGAGCTGATCCTCCGAACCGTCATCGTCTACGTCCTGTTCGTCGTCGCCCTGCGCGTGTTCGGCAAGCGCGAGGTCGGCCAGTTCACCCTGTTCGATCTCGCGCTGATCCTGCTCGCGGCGAACGCGCTCCAGCCCGCGATCACGGGTCCCGACAACTCCCTGACCGGCGCCGTGATCATCGTCGCCACCATGTTCCTGACCAACCTCGGCGTCTCGCAGCTGCGCGAGCACGTGCCGCTGGTGCGCCGCCTCCTGGAGGCCGAGCCGACCGTCCTGGCCCGTGACGGCGCGTGGATCCGGTCGGCAGTGGAGCGCGAGGGTCTCGACGATACGGACCTGGCCGCGGCGCTCCGCGAGCACGGCGTGGATCGAGTCGAGGACGTGGAACTGGCGGTGCTGGAACAGGACGGATCCATCAGCGTCGTATCCGGCAAGGGCGGGCAGGGACCGGGGCGCCGGTACCGGTGGCGCTACCGACGGCCCCGCTGAGATCAGACCGGCAGCCGGAGCCCTCGTCCCGGCATGGCCGTCGAGTTCCGCATGCGCAACCCGAGCAGCACCATGGCCAGCCCGAAGACGATCGCGTAGGCGCCGATGAGCGTCACCAGCGCGAGCGCGCCCGCGCCGGGAAAGGCCACGATCACCAGTCCGAACACGAGCGACAGGATCCCCGCCAGCCCGAGCAGCCACTCGTCCTCCATCTCGCGACGGAGACGGAAGGCCGCGATCATTTCCATGACGCCGGTCAGGATCGCCCAGGCCCCGATCACGAGGACGAGCATGACGGCCGTGATGCCGGGAATCACGAGCGCAGCCAGGCCCGCGCCGATCCCGAGGATGCCCTCGAGCAGGACCGCCCACCACCGGCCGCGCTCGCTGTGGCTGACCACGGAGAGGATGGCCACCGCGCCGTCGACGATCGCGTAGACGCCGAACAGGGTCACCAGCACGATCAGGGTGAGGCCGGGCCACACGATCGCCGCCACGCCGAAGACGATCCCGACCATGCCGCGAAGCACGAGCAGCCACCAGCTGCGAGCGAGGGCGTCCGTGTGTCACCTCCGGCATCGCATGGTAGCCGGAGAACGTTGCAGGGGCTGGCGCGAGCCGGTTCCGGACGTTGCGCGGGGCTCCGTGTCGACGGTCGCCCGTCGGCACGGCGCCGCCTAGTCGCCCCGGTGTGCCCCGGAACGAATCTCGAATCGGCCGCTCGTATCGGTCACGGCGCGCTCGGCGACCTCGACGGCCGTCACGGACGCCCCCGGTGGTCCGTCGCGCAGCGCATCGACGAAGCGGGCGACTGCTCCGGCCTCCCCCTGGGCGACGACGAAGACCGACCCGTCCGCCTGGTTGACCACCCAGCCCGCCAGGCCCGACCGACCGGCCTCACGCGACGCGAACCAGCGGAACCCGACCCCCTGCACGATCCCTCGCACGGTCACCTCGACGGCCCGGACACCCATCACGCGGCACCCGCCGATGGCCAGGCCAGGAGCAGCGCGTCGAGGGCAAGCTCCGGGTTGGCATTCTGCTCGGCCGCTCCGAGCACGACCTCCAGGCGCGCCATGAACGTCTCGGCGGCATCCGCCGGGAGTGCCGAAGCGGACGCCACCAGTTCCTCGAGGAGATCGACGTGCCGCAACTCCGCCCTGCCTCCGCGCCCGGCAACGGCGAGGTCCCGTGCCAGATCGCGCCACGTGGTCCCGAGGGTGAGAAGCGCCCGGCGCCGGGCCGCCGGTGACTGACGATCCCGGCGGCCCTCGCTCCCGGCGCCGTCCGGTTCGTCCCGCACACGGGACTTCCGGCCCCGCGCAGGCGGCGACGGCGCACTGCCGATCCCGGCGCTTCCGTCGCCGCCCCCCGCGGCCGCCGCCGTGGCGGCCGGCGGTGTCCCGACCGCGCCGGCGGGTGCCGACCCGGCCGACCCGAGCAGGACATCGAGTTGTTCCGCGGACGCGAGGAGGCCGGACGCCGCCGCGAGGCGCTCCGCGCGGCCTCGACGGACGAGGTCGAGCAGCTCGCGCAGCAACTGTTCGTGGAGGCGCACGGCGTCGGGGGAGGCCGCCAGTGCGCGGGCGAGGCCGGGCCGTCCCCGGGAGAGGCGCGCGAGCCCGGCCGCCCCGGACGCGTCGGCGAGGTTCTCGTCCTCGAGCATCGCGGCGATCTCGCCGGCCGGCACGGGGCCGAGGCGGACCTTCACGCATCTCGAGCGAACGGTGGGGAGGAGCGCCTCCTCGTCGCCTGCGCAGAGCACGAGCGCCGTGCGGGGCGGCGGTTCCTCGAGGAGCTTGAGGAGCGCGTTCTGGGCGTCCTCGTTCATGCGCTCGGCGTCCTCCACGACGGCGATGCGCCAGGCTCCCTCCATCGAGGCGAGCGCCAGCTCGCGAGTCAGCGACCGGACGGTGCCGGGTTCGGGGGCGGCCCGTTCGCCGATGCGGATCTGCCGGCCGGCGCCGGACGGAGCCAGCCGGTGCAGGTCCGGGTGGTTGCCATGGTCGACCCTCCGGCACGAGCCGCAGGAACGGCAGGGACGGTCGGTTGCGTCCGCCGCTTCGCAGAGCAGCGCCGCAGCCAGGTCCAGTGCGAGCGTGGTCTTGCCGCTCCCCGGCGGCCCGGCGAGCAGGAGGGCGTGCGGGATGGCGTCCGTGGACGCCATCCTCGCGATAGCCGCGACCGCTGCGGGTTGCCCCCGCGTCCGCCAGCCGCCCATGACCGGGATCAGGCTTCCGGCACCGCCGGGGCCCGCCTGGTCCTGCGTGGCGCGGGAACCTTCGCCTCCTCGGCGACGGGTGCGACGTCCACGGAGGCGGTCTCCGTGCGCCGCGTGCGCCTCCGCGGCGCCGCCGCGTCATCCGCTGCCGGCACGGCCGGCGTGGCGGCGGCGGGAGCCGGTGCCGCGCCCGCCGCGGGCGAGCGTCGGCCCCGGGCTCGGGACGGTGCGGCCTCGACGGCGGCCGAGGTCACGGCATCCACGGCCGGCGAGGGCTCGCCCGAAGGCACGGTCGCCGATGCGGCGCGGCCTCGACGGCGGGCCGGGGCGGCCGCGGCGGGTTCGACCGTGGCGGCCCCCACACCGGGAACCTCCACGGGCGCCGCGGTGGTGGTCCGCGGCCGGCGGGTCCGGGAACGGGCGTCGCCGCTCGCGGGCGTCGACGCGGCCTCCCGGGTGCCGGCAGCGGCCGGTTCGGCACCGACCGGCGTCGGTGAGGGGGTCTCGACAGCCGGCGCGGATGCACCGGGGATGCGGCCCCGTCCACCTCGGCCTCGAGCGCCGCGAGATGGACCGGCGGCGGCCGGTGCCTCTCCCGGCTCGGAACCGGCAGGCGAAGCCTGGCCCGTGCCGGCGGTGGTCTCCTGCGGCCGGCCGGCGGGCGCGTTCGCCCGTGCCGGCTGCTCCGGCCGTGGCCCGCCGCGGCGGGCCATCTCCGCGCGCAGCAGCTCGGCGACCTCCGGGGGCACCTCGCTCCAGGGCTCGGAGCCGGACGGTTGCCGCTCCTCCGCCTGTGGCTCGCGCGGCGGCCTGCTGCGATCCGGCCGGTCGAACTGCGGTCGTGGCCCGCGCTCCGGGCCACGCGGCCCGCGAGCAGGCGCCGGTGCACCGCGGCCGTACCGCTCGCGCTCCACGGCCTGCTGGTAGGCACCACCACGCCCTCGTCCGCCCCGTGCGCCCATGGGCGGCCGGCCTCCCCGGGGGACACCGCGCTGGCGGCGCTCCGAGAGGAGGTACTCGGGGATCTCGGGCTCTTCCAGCTCCTCCTCGTCGAGGTCGGATGGAGCGCCCACCGGCGCGGTTGGCATCCCCAGCTGGCTGTCCCAGACGGACCCGAAGGTGGAGTGCTGGGGGACCCGGGGAGCGTCGAGTTCGATCTCCTCCTCGGGCTCCGCCTCGTCTCCGGCGACACCGACCTCGGCGACGCCGGCTTCCTGGCCCCGGCCACGGCCCCGGCCACGACCACCGCGGCGCCGGCGGCGCCGGTGACCGGCCTCCTGTCCCTGCTCCCCGGCTCCCTCCTCGACGAGGCCCTCCGGGAGCTCTGCCCCTTCGGGAGCCAGGGCGGCCGGGATCTCGTCCTCGGGCGCCGCGGCGCCGGCCGGGACCGCGGCCACTCTGCTCAGTTTCTCGCCGGGCAGTGCCACGAGCGGCGCGCCACCGGCGGCGGGCTGCGGAGCCGCGTAGACGCGGTCGCGTCGCTCGCCCCGCCGCTCGTCGCGCCGGACCTCGTCGCGTCCCTCGCCATGCCGGCCGCGCCGTCGCCGCGAGGCCCCCTCGGTCTCCTTGTCGGGGACCTCGGTCATGGACAGGTCCTCTTCCTCCGCGGCGACTCGCCGGCCGCTGCGGGACGAGCGCTCGACCCGGGCGATCTGCGTGATGTCGGTGAAGACGTCCGCGACCTCGATCAGGTCCGAACTGGTATTGCCGCGGAAGCTGATGACCTCGACGCGGATGCCGGTCTGCTGCACCGCACGGATCGCGGGCGCGAAGTCGCCGTCGCCGGACACCACGACGGCGATGTCCAGGTTGCGGGCCGTTCGCATGAGGTCGACCACGAGCTCGATGTCGAGATTGGCCTTGACCTTGCCGTCGCCGTACTTGCGGATGTCCTTGCTGACGACCTTGTAGCCGTTGCGCGCCAGGAAGGCGTGGAACTGGCGCTGGTTCTCGTTCTCGGGGTCGAGCCCCGTGTAGGCATAGGCGCGGACGAGATCCCGCCCGGCGCTGGCCGCCTTGAGCAGCGTGACGTAATCGATGTCCACGCCTGCCGCCTTGGCCGCGTAGAAGATGTTCGCCACGTCGACGAAGACGGCGACGTTCTTGCTCACGCAAGTCTCCTGTTCGATTCCGGTCCCGCTCCCGCGGGCTCGGGTGCCGGCGCCCGCGGGCGCCGGTGGACGGATCATGCCGGATGCGCGCCGATGGGCGCGAGGCTCCGGACCATGCGGGTACCGGCTTCGACGAAGCCGTTCTCCACCCAGCGCTCCCGCTCCGCCGGGTCGTTCGTGGGTGCCGCCTCGACGGCGACGCAGCCCTTGTTCCGGCCGGATCTGAGCAGCTCCTCGAGGAGCGCCTCCCGGACGGCCTGTGGCGGCGATGCCGGATCGACGACCAGCACATCGACGGTGCCCACGAAGCCACCGAGCGACACGCTGGGTCGCAGTGCCAGGACGCCCGCGCCGGCGAGCCGGCGCCCCGATTCGGCGACCAGCACGACGGCGTGGGGCAGGCCGACGAGCTGCCGGAGCAGATCGGCGGACCCGAGCGACGCGCTGTCGTCCGGCCGTCGGGTCACGGCGTCAAGCATCGCGACGATGCGGTCAACGTCCGTGATCCGGGCTGTGCGGACCTGGTACTGCACGATGGCGAGCGATACCTCGAGTGAAGTCGCGCCGGCGTCTGCGGCGGCGGCCTGAGCCGTCGGCCGCTGCAGAGTCGATCCTCTTTGCACGAGCGCGCCGCACCGGGTGGGGTCGTGCCTGACGGCCGGCCGCACACGCCCGGGGCGCTCGTGCTTGCATTTGAGACGCCTCCACCTATCATACGCTAACCCATCGGCGCATGGCAGCAATGCCCAGGCGGGTCGGTCGTGACACGAGATGCGGGGGGCAGCTCGCGACCCGGCCGTGGCCGTCCCGCGTTCCAGCGATCCAGGCGAAGGTTAATCCGTCTCGCATCGTTCCCCGGCCGATGGGTGTACGAGTCGGAAGCGGCAGCTTTTGAGGAGGAGACTGCACTTCTATGCAAACCCGACGAAATCGGCGTGCTCGCCGTCACGGCCCTGCTGGTCGCGACCGCGTGCAGTTCGGCAGCGACGCAGGCCCCGGCCAGTGGAGGAGGGGGCGGCCAGGCGGTGAAGATCGGTGTCGACCTGCCGCTGAGCGGCGGCGAGGCACCCAACGGCGGGCCCACGCTCAACGGCGTGCTGCTCGCGCTTGCCCAGATCAAGGTCCCGGGCTACACGGTCACCGTCAACAAGCAGGACGACGCCGTCAACGGCGTGCACGACCCGCAGCAGGGCGCCAAGAACATCACGACGCTCGTGAACGACTCGTCGGTGTTCGGCGTCGTCGGGCCCTTCAACTCCAACGTCGCCCAGGCCGAGATCCCGGTCTCGAACGCGGCGGGCCTGCTGCAGTGCAGCCCGGCCAACACGGCCATCAGCCTGACCAAGCCCCAGTTCGGCGCGCTCGACCTGCGCAAGACGAACCCGACCAAGATCGCGTACGTGCGCGACGCGACCACCGATGACATCCAGGGCGCCGCGGGCGCTGACATCGCCTACAACGTGGCCGGCGCGAAGACGGCGTACGTCGTCGACGACACCGAGACGTACGGCAAGGCCCTCGCAGATCAGTTCGTCGCCGCGTTCCAGAAGCTCGGCGGCACGATCGTCGCCCGCGACGGTGCCGGCAAGAGCGTCACCGACTACACGAGCCTGCTCACGAAGGCCAAGGCCCTCAACCCCCAGTACGTCTACTTCGGCGGCGTCACCGCGACCGGCGGCGGGCTGCTGCGCAAGCAGATGGTCGCCAACGGCATGGGCAACATCCCCTTCGGCGGCGGTGACGGCATCTCCGACGGGTCGGCGGCCACCGCCAGCTCGTTCCTCAACCTCGCCGGGGACCAGGGCGACCAGAACACGTACATGACGGTCGCGGCCATCCACGACATCCCGAACCCGACCAAGTTCGCGTCCGACTACAAGGCCATGTTCAACACCGAGCCCGGCGCGTACAGCGCCTCGGCCTACGCGTGCACGCAGATCCTCCTCGAGGCCCCTGGGCAAGGTCGGCCCCGATCGCGAGAAGGTGCGCGCCTACGTGACCGACACCAGCCACACCTACACCACCGTGCTCGGCTCGTTCGGGTTCGACGCGAACGGTGACACGACCCAGCACATCATCAGCGAGTACAAGTTCGACCCGACCACCAAGGACTGGAAGTTCTTCGCGCAGAAGGACTTCGGAGGCGGCGGCAGCACCAGCAGCCCGGCACCCGCCGGCAGCTAGTCCGTCAATCGGACCGATCGATCTGGCCGGGGGGTGGCGCGTCCGCCTCCCGGCCAGACCCACGTCCCCCACGACCGAAGGGCCACGGGAGTAGCGCGTGGATATCGCGACCTTCGTCCAGCAGCTGGTGAACGCGCTGACCATCGGCGCGATCTATGCCCTCATCGCGCTGGGCTACACGATGGTCTACGGCATCATCGAGCTGATCAATTTCGCGCACGGCGACGTCTTCATGGTCGGCTCGTTCGTGTCGTTCTGGCTCCTGGTGACGCTGGGCTTCAACGGGCCCATCAGCAACCCTCTCGAGCTCGCCGGCGTCCTGCTCCTCACCTTCACGGTCAGCATGGTCGTGATGGGCGTGGTGGGAGTCGTGATCGAGCGATTCGCGTACCGGCCGCTGCGTCACGCTCCGCGGCTGGCTCCCCTGATCACGGCGATCGGCGTCTCGTTCATCCTGCAGAACGTGGTCCAGATCATCTGGGGCCCGTCGCCGGTGAACGTGCCCCAGATCTTCGACGTCGGCGTCATTCAACGTGCTCGGCGCGTCGGTGAAATTCCTGAGCGTCTTCATCGTCCTGCTCGCCATCTTCCTGATGGTGGCGCTCCAGGTCTTCGTCACGCGGACCGACCTCGGTCGCGCCATGCGGTCGACCTCGCAGGATCGCGAGGCGGCCCAGCTGATGGGCGTGGACATCAACACGACGATCGCGGTCACGTTCTTCATCGGTGCCGCCCTCGCCGGCGCGGCGGGCGTCGTGCAGGGCCTCTACTTCGGGACGACGTTCATTCATCGTCGGGTTCCAGGCCGGCCTCAAGGCGTTCACGGCCGCGGTGCTCGGCGGCATCGGCAACACGACCGGCGCCGCCCTGGGCGGGTTCACCATCGGGTTCATCGAGGTGTTCAGCGCGCAGGCCGGCTACGCTCGATGGAGTGAGGCGGTCGTCTTCTCGATCCTCATCCTCGTGCTCGTGTTCAGGCCGACGGGAATCCTCGGCCAGCAGCTGACGGAACGCGCATGACCACGATCAGGCGTCCTCCTCGCCGCCGGCTCCCGTCGTGGAGTTCTTCCGGCGCCACCAGTCGATCTCGATCATCGTCGGGATCGGGATCGCGTGCGGGATCCTCCCGTACCTGATCCTGGTGCCACCGTTCAGCAGCTTCGGCACGCAGAAGGACTGGGTGGACGGGTTCGCGAACGCCGGGGTCTTCATGCTCCTGGCCATGGGCCTGAACGTGGTCGTCGGGCTGGCCGGACTCCTGGACCTCGGGTACGCCGCGTTCTTCGCGATCGGCGCGTACACGTACGCGTTCGGCGCATCGCCGTTCTCCGGGCTGCACCTGCCGTTCTGGTTCCTGCTGCCGGTGGGCGCCCTCGTGGCCGCCCTGTTCGGCATCCTGCTCGGTGCGCCCACGCTGCGCCTGCGTGGTGACTACCTCGCCATCGTGACCCTCGGGTTCGGCGAGATCGTCCCGATCGTGTTCCTGAACGCGGACCAGTACACGCAGGGGACGAACGGCATCGGCGGACTCTACACACCGTCCCTGCTGTCCTTCACGTTCCGGATCGGCGATCCCTGGCCGTACTACTTCACGATGGCCGCCGTCATCGCACTGGTGATGATCCTGCTCTACAGGCTGCAGGACTCCCGGCTGGGACGCGCGTGGATGGCGCTCCGCGAGGACGAACTGGCGGCGGCGAGCATGGGGATCAACACGGTCACCACGAAACTGCTCGCGTTCGCCATCGGCGCGTCCACATCCGGGTTCGCCGGTGTCTTCCTGGCCTCGAAGCTGACGCTTGTCAGCCCCGACCAGTTCGGGTTCGTCGTGTCGTTCACGGTGCTGGCCATGGTGGTGCTCGGGGGCATGGGGAACATCTGGGGCGTCGCGATCGGCGCGCTGATCGTGTTCGAGCTGCAGACCCAGGGGCTCAAGCAGCTCAACCAGGTCTTCCAGCCGCTCAACATCCCGATCATCTCGAACATCGACTTCCTGCAGTACCAGTTCCTGCTCTACGGCATCGCGCTGGTCGCGATGATGCTCCTCCGCCCCGAGGGCCTGTTTCCGAGCCGGCGCAGGCGCGCCGAGCTCCATGAGGCCGGGGTCGAGGCTGCCGTGCCGGAGGTGGCCGAAGAGTGAGCGCCGCCGTGGAGCCCCGGACGCTCGTGCTGCGAGCGGACCAGCTCACCAAGCAGTTCGGCGGCCTGGTCGCCGTCCGCAACGTCGATTTCGACATCCCCGAGGGTTCGATCGTCAGCCTCATCGGCCCGAACGGGGCGGGCAAGACCACGTTCTTCAACGTGATCGCCGGGCTCATCGACCCGTCGTCGGGCAGCGTTCACTTCATGGGCCAGCGGCGGATCGCCCGGGCCGAGCGGGCATGGCTCGAGCCGGTCGTGTGGGTGCTGCCGGCCCTCGTGGTGGCCATCGTGGCGCTCCTCGCCAGGGTCGGGGGTCTCCCCGCGGCCGTCACCGAAGTCCTGATCATCCTCGCGCTCCTCCTGCTCGTGGTGATGCTGCTCACGGCGGTGATCCGCCCGGCCTGGTACATCGGCCTGATGGAGCCGCTCGGCATCTTCAAGAGCGCCAGGCCCAGCGACATGGTGGTGGCCGGCCTCGCGCGAACATTCCAGAACATCCGGCTCTTCCAGAACATGACGACGCTCGAGAACGTGCTCGTGGGCATGCACACCCGCATGCACGCGAGTGGCCTCGATGCGGTCCTGCGCCTGCCGCGCCAGCGCGGCGAGGAGGAGGCGTCGGCGAAGGTGGCCCGGGACCTGCTGACGTTCGTCGGGCTGACCGGGCGAGACGACGAGCTGGCGAAGAACCTGCCCTACGGCGACCAGCGACGACTCGAGGTGGCCCGGGCCCTCGCGAGCAAGCCGACCCTGCTCCTGCTCGACGAACCGACGGCGGGGATGAACCCCACCGAGACGGGCCAGATGACGGCCCTCATCAGCCGGCTCCGCACGGACCTCGGACTGACGGTCCTGCTCATCGAGCACGACATGCGGGTGGTCATGGGCATCAGCGATCGCGTGACGGTGCTGGACCACGGCGAGAAGATCGCCGAGGGAACGCCCGCCGAGGTCCGCGCCAATCCCCGGGTGATCGAGGCCTACCTCGGGAAGGCGGCCAGCGCATGACGGCCGTCGCCCCCGCCACGCCCGCCCGGCCGGCCGAGACGACGCCGATCCTGCGGCTGACCAACGTCCACTCCTACTACGGCAACATCCACGCCCTCAAGGGAATCGACATCGAGGTCCATCCCGGCGAGATCGTGACCCTGATCGGCGCGAACGGGGCCGGCAAGACGACCACGCTGAAGACGATCAGCGGCCTGATGCATCCACGCGAAGGCTCCATCTGGCTCGAGGGCGCCGACATCACCCACGTGGCGGCGCACCAGCTGGTGCGGCGGGGGATCAGCCAGGCCCCGGAGGGCCGCCGGATCTTCAGCCGCATGACGGTCCTCGAGAACCTCCAGATGGGGTCCTACACGACGCGGGCCAACTTCCAGACGCACCTCGAGCGCGTGATGACGCTGTTCCCCCGGCTCAAGGAACGCGTCGACCAGCGCGGGGGCACGCTCTCCGGGGGTGAGCAGCAGATGCTGGCCATCGGACGCGCGCTGATGTCGGAGCCCAGGATCCTGCTGCTCGACGAGCCGTCGCTGGGGCTCTCGCCGATCCTCGTGGAACAGATCTTCGAGATCATCCGGGAGATCAACTCGCAGGGCACCACGATCCTCCTGGTCGAGCAGAACGCCAACCAGGCCCTTGCCGTCGCGGCCCGGGGCTACGTGCTCCAGACGGGCCGCGTCCTGCTCGCCGACACGGCAGCCGGCCTGGCCGCCAACGCGGACGTGCGGCGGGCCTACCTCGGGGAGATCTGAGGGTCGCACCAGAAGGCCCGGGGAGCCGGCCGGCCGACACATGGAGCATCGCGCGTCCCCTGCGCCGGTGAGCCCGGTCCGCAGCCACGAACCGCGCCTGTCGCTGGCCGTCATGCTCGCCGCCGGCGCCGTGGCGATCGCCATGGCCAAGCCATGGTCGTCCCCCACGTCCGTCGTGCCAGCGTCCCTCGGCACGCCCGGTCCGTCTCCATCGGACGTGCTGACCGCGGCTCCCGTGCCCGGGTCCGGCCGTGCCCCCGGCACCGCGCAGACGGGCGGCGTCATCGACCTCGCCGGGGGCGGCACGCTGGACTGCTACGCGCCGCCGGGGTGGCGGCTCGTGGTGGACACGACCGGCGACGGCCGGCAGGTCAGGACGTGGCTCGCCGTGGAGCCTGCACCAGCGACGGGCCCGCTCGATCCCGCCGTGCCCGCCACGACGATCGCGAACGGCCCGGTTCGAGGACTGGGCTTCTGCGCGCCGCGGACCGGCACCCCCGACGTGGCGTCGACGGCGGTGTGGACGGCCAGCGTGTGGCGGATCGACGGCACAGGCCGTGGGCCGGCACGCGCCACCCGTATCGCGCAGATCGAGACGGACGGTGGCGCCGGCGGGCTCGCGCCTGCGTCGGCCCAGCCGGGCTCGCCGGGCTCGCCGGCCGCCTGGCCACCGGGACGGTACGCGATCCAGTTCGAGGCCCGGAACGCCGCCGTGCCCGACCTGTGGATCGGCCTCGATCTCGGTCCGGGCGCCGGGAAGACTTGACCGGCCCCGGCACTTCGATCACATTTCCCGACGTCCCGGCCATTCCGCGGATGGCGCGTCCCGAGGAGCTCCATGCACGAGCCCGACGACCCGGCAACGGGTCGACCTGGACCATCGACAGCTCGTCTGCCCGGACCCGTGGCGGCATGGTCCGCCGCGGCTGCGCCCCGGGCCGCGACCGACTGGCTGGCCCCGCCGACACGATCCTTCGTCGGCCTCATCCTGGCGGTTGGTGGCTTCCTGGCCGGCTGCAGCGGGACCGTTCCTGCCAGTCCGCCGCCGACAAGAGCGGGGGCCACGTCCCAGGCCGGTGCACCGGGCGGGGAGACCGGCGTGACTTGGCTGGAGGCCACAGTCGGCCAGGCACCCGGGCCCGACGGCACGTCTGCTCCGGCCTTCTGCTCGCCGTGCCACGCATCGCAGGAGACGTCGCTGGCCGGCGTGGCCGCGGGTCATGGGAAGCTGGTCGCCGTGGGCATCCAGTTCCCGCCGCCCGACGCGGCCGCCTGGACCTCCACGGACGGCCGGAGCTGGCGCCGGGCAGGCGGCCTGGCGGCGCCCGAGGGGTCGGTCCTCAACGCGGTTGCAGCGACGGCTGGCGGGTTCGTGGCCGTGGGCGGCGCGGGGACGTCCGCGGCGGCCTGGACTACGTCGGATGACGGCACATCGTGGGACCGCGCGAGCGTCGGGACGCCGGCCGCTCCCGGCACGGCGAGGATGGACGCAGTTGCCACGTTCGCGGGTGGCCTCGTGGCGGCAGGTGACGCAGAGACCGCGCCACCCGTCGGCCGCGCGGTCGTATGGACGTCCATCGACGGGACCGACTGGATGCCCGCCCCGGACATCGCCTCGTTCGCGCGGGCCACCATCACCGGGCTGGCTTCCGACGACTCGATCGTCGTCGCGGTCGGCAGCTCGACGGGCGCCGACGGCACGCATGCGGCGGCCACCTGGTGGTCCCTCGATGGCCGGGTGTGGCATGCCGGCGCGCCGGATCCGTCGTTCACCGGTTCGCAGTTGCTCGCCGTCGCGACCGGCGGCCCCGGGTTCGTTGCCGTGGGCACGACGAACGGCGGGCTGCAGGCCGCCGCGTGGACGTCGATGGACGGCGTTCACTGGATGATCTCGCCCGGCGGCGCCGGCTTCACGGATTACGGCCAGAGGATCGTCATGACGAGCGTGACGCGCGTCGGCACGGGCTTCGTCGCGGCGGGCTGGCGGGACTCCGCGGGCAACGGCTCGTCGGTCGTCTGGGTGTCTCCGGACGGCGTGGCATGGCAACGGGTGCCGGACGTCGCCGGTTTCGCGGGCTCGCAGATGGCCGGCGTGACTGCCGAAGGGGCCCGCCCGGTGGCCGTCGGCGCCATCGGCATCCCCGACAACTGGGCCTCCGCGGTCTGGCTCGGTCCGTCCGTCTCGCCGGGACCATCGGTCTCGCCCGGCACCCCGGGGACTCCCTGACCCCACCCGTGCCGGCCGCCACCGCAGACCCGCGGCCTGACCGCAGGCGGACGGTACCAACCGGGAGTTCCGCAGGCGGCTGATACAACGGGCAACGCCGCCGTTAGGCCGCGGCTTCCAGCGGTGCGGCATCCTCGCCCTCTCGTCACCGTCCCCAAGAGGTCCCGTGCCCGAACCCGAACACCCGCGCGTCCCCGGAGCGGTCCCGGCACAGCACGTCACCGTCACGCATGTCGGGATGCGTCGTTTCCGCGGTCTCGAAGCGGGCGCCCGCCACGACCGCGCCGGCGGAGACCCGCTCTCCGAGGCTATCGACCCGTCGGAGTCGCCTCCGGCCCGGCTGCGTGCCGGCGAGACCCGCCGTCATGCCGGGAGGACGGGCGGCAGCCGGCAGCCCCTGCTGCTCACCACGGCCGCGGCGCTGCTGGTGGCGCTGGCCATCGCCAAACCGTGGGCATGGAGGACGGCGGGATCGCCTGCCGTCGGAGGGGCGGCCGCGACGTCGCCCGTTGCCTCGGCTGCCGCCTCGCCCGCCGCTGCCTATCCCTCGGCGGGGGATGGGGCCATCGCCTGGCGGCCATCAGGCAACGGCATCACCGGCTTCGTGGGGATGGGAGCTCCGTGGGATGGCTCGGCCGGCCAGCGGAGCGGCGGTGCCGACTGGTGGCGGATGACGCTCGGCGGAACGGCAGACCCGCTCTCGTGCATGACCCCGGCAGGCTGGCGGCTCGTGGTCGACGAGATCGACGTCGGACCGACGGCTTCATCCCCGCGCGTCCCGTCGCGCAGCTGGTTGCCGGCGCTCCCGAAGCGGGCCACCGGCCCGTCCGATCCCAGGGTTCCCTTCGTCCAGGTCGCCTCGAGACGAGTCACGGCCATGGGCGTGTGCGCCACGGCGCCGGCGCTCGGCGGCCGGGAGGTGACGATCTGGCGCCTGGTCGCGGCCAATCCCGTGGCCGGCCCGTCGCCGCGGGCCGCCGTCGTGGCGCGCCTTCCCGTGCCTGCCGACGCCGACGGCGTCATCTCGCTCCCCGTGCTGGGAGGCAGTGCGTGCGGGTCGAGTCCCCTCACGGACGGGTGCCTGCACCTACCCGCCTGGCCCGCCGGACGGTACGTGCTGCAGATCAGCAACTCCGGAACGGGCGCCACGGAGGGGTGGATGGGACTCGACGTTGTGCGCACGGCTCCGTGACGGGCGTCCCGGCCCCGACGCCGGGAGCAGCAGGGGCCGTGGTCGAGAGCGTCAGGCGCGAGGCCGCTCGGCCACCATCTCGGCCAGGCCCCAGACGACGATCGCGAGCCCGATCCCGGCGATCCACAGCCCGAGGGCGTGATCCGGTAGCGCGAGCAGCCCGTCCGACTGGATCTGCCAGACCTTCAGCACGAACCCGATGATCCCCACCGCGCCCGCGATGGAGAACGCGAGGGGCCGGTCGAGGGCGACCGGCTGATCGCCCGCCGCATACGGAAGGGCGATCAGGGCCAGCAGCGCGATCGCCGCGACGAACACGAGGATCCCGAACCCGTCGAACGCGCCGGTTCGCTCGGGCGGCAACCCGATACCGGCCGTCTGCCCCCACGGGAACAGGCACCCGATCAGCGCGACGACGGAGCCGACCCCGACGATCAGCCGGCCACGGCCGAGCGTTCGACGGTTCACGGTGTGGAGTAGACCTCCGGCTTCAGGACGCCGATGAAGGGCAGGTTGCGGTAGTGCTCGCCGTAGTCGAGTCCGTACCCGATCACGAACTGGTCGGGAATGGTGAACCCCAGGTAGTCGATCGGGATGTCGACCAGCCGCCTCGCCGGCTTGTCGAGCAGCGTGCAGATGTGCAGCGACCGGGGATTCTTTCCGCGAAGGTACCGGATCAGGTAGTTCAGGGTGAGCCCCGTGTCGATGATGTCCTCGACGATCATGACGTCGCGGCCGTCGATCGACGAGCTGAGGTCCTTGAGGATTCGCACGAGGCCGGACAATTCGGTCGCCGTGCCGCCGTACGAGCTGACCTCCATCAGGTCGATCGACACGGGAATCGAGATCGCGCGCATCAGGTCCGCCATGAACGGCAGCGATCCCTTGAGGACGCTCACGAGGGTCAGCTCGCGACCCGTGTAGTCGGCGCTGATCTGCGCGCCCAGCTCCGCCACTCGCGCATGGATCTGTTCCTCGGAGACCAGCACGCTCGCGACGTCGGCGACGAGGTCGGGGTTTCGCATGTCGGGTCAGACCCTCCGTGAGCCGTGGTCGCACGCCGCGACGGATGGCCCGGTCACGCGTGACTCGACTGTGGGCGGCCGGACGCCGCGGCCCGGCCCGGCTGGCCCGCACGCGAACGCCTGCCCTGACGGCGCCGGCGCTCGGTCCCCTTGCGGGGCTCGACCTCGGTCTGCGGCTCCCGGGGCGCGGCTGCCGACGCCTGTCCCGGCGTCGACGCATGGGACTCATCGTCCGGCGCCGGGCGCCGCGGAGGCGTTGCCTGCCCTTCCGTTCCACTCAGCGAGTCGACGAGGCCGATCCGGCCGTACTTGAGCATGAGCGCGCGGAAATCGCGCGCATAGAACAGCTTGATCTGCACGTCGGGATACAGCTCCCGGAGCCGCCGGAGCTTGCGGTTCTTCTTCCGCACCAGGCTCTGGCGGAGCGTGGTCAGCTCGACGTACAGGTCGAGCTCGGGCAGGTAGAAGTCGGGCGCGAAGCTCTCCACGACGGCACCGTCGAGGTTCCACAGGATGGGAAAGGAGCGCGGCTCGTAGTCCCACGAGATCCCGTAGTAGTCGAGGATCCGCGCCAGCTCCGCCTCGCTGGCGTGTGCAAACGGGGCCGTGTCCGGCCCGCGACCGACGTCCATCGAGGCCCAGTCTACCCGGTCGGGCACGGCCCCGGGTCGATGGGGCATCTCGCCGCCATGGTCGCGCTGCTACACTCCGGGGGAGTATCCGGTCCCGGTGACCGGGACGGTCCCGAGCGGGCCGGCGGACGCAGCGGGGACGACATGGACGACGAGCGAGACGACGCGGCGCCGGCAGGCACGAAGGCGGCGCGCGGGGTCCAGGGCGGAGCCGAGACGGCCCAGGCGGCGCAGTCCGGCGACCCGCATTTCCGGCACAGCTACGACAAGGACCGCCAGCAGCTGCTGCGAAGGCTCTCGCGCCTGGAGGGCCAGGTCCGCGGGATCGCCCGGATGATCGAGCGGGACGAGTACTGCATCGACATCCTGCAGCAGACGGCCGCGCTGCGGGCCGCGGTGGACGCCGTCTCGCTCCTGGTCCTCGAGGACCACGTGGCCGGCTGCCTCCGTACCGCGGTCGAGACGGGTGACGCGACCGCCTACACGGAGGAGGTCATGGACGTCGTCCGGCGCACCCTGGGCCGGCCGGTCCGGGCTGCACGCCCGGTGCCGGAGCAGGCGCCGTGACCGGCGGCGCCGTGACGCGTGACCGGCGGCGCCGTGACCGGCACCACCCCTGCCGAGTCGAGGTTCATCGCCTCGGCCCTCGGGATCGTGGCCGGGCAGGGTACCGCGGAGGACCGGCTGGCACGCCTCCTCGATCGCGTGGCGACGAGGGCGGGCGCCGAGGGCGTGGCCGTACTGCTCGAACGGCGCGAGCGACGCGTGGTGGTCTGTCACGGCGCGGATCCCGGCGCATCACGCCGTCTCGGCGAGTGGCTGGACACGTCCCGGTCGCGGAAGGGCGCTCGGGCGGCTCACCCGGCGACCATCCTCGCGATCGGGTCTGCGCCGGGCAAGCCGGGCGAGCCCGGCGAGCCGGAGGCCACCCCGGTCGACGGCAGCGATGCGGCACCCGGGCGCGGCCCCTGGGGCCTCGAGGCTGGAGATCCGGATCGAGTGCCGGTCCCGGTGCGCCGGTCGATCGAGCCGGCCGGGAGGCCGCGCGCCACGGTGGCCCTCGACTTCGGCTCGGAACGGGCCGCGCGAGCCGTTGGCCGGCGCTTCACGCCGCCGATGGCCCGAGCCGCGGCCGACATCGTCGGACCGATGTCCCGCCTGGTCGAGGCAGAGCGCGAACTGGCGGAACTGCGCCACGCGGACGCGGAGCGCCGCCGGTTCGTGAGCGTGGTTGCGCACGAACTGCGGACCCCCCTCGCGTCGCTGACGGGATACCTGGACCTGCTGGCGCCGGATGGCGGGGCCGAATTCCTCGACAGGTCGCGAGACCTGGTCGCCGGCATGGCCACGATCGTGGCCGATCTGCTCGAGCTCAGCCGCCTCGAGGCCGGCCAGCTCCACATCGTCCCGGCTCCCTTCTCGGGAGCGGAGGCGGCCCAGTCGGCCGTGCACGACGTCGGTCCGCTCGCCGCCGAGCGGGGGATCGCCCTCGACGTCACGCTGCCGTCGCGCCTGCGCATGATTCACGCCGACCGCCGGCGGGTCCAGCAGGTGCTGGTGAACCTCCTCGGCAACGCGATCAAGTTCTCGCCGCGCGGGACGAGGATCACGATCTCGCTGCGCTTCGACGGCCCGGTCGGCCTCTACACGGTGCGCGACCATGGGCCGGGCGTTCCGCCCGAGGAACTGGCACTGATCTTCGAGCCATTCCACCGGGCCTCGGGGACGGAGCGCGTGGTGGGCACGGGGCTCGGCCTGCCCATCGCGCGCGATCTCACCCGGCGCATGGGCGGCGATCTCGACGTCGCGTCCGCGCCGGGGGCTGGGTCCGCGTTCGTGGTCGCCCTGCCCGCGACGCAACTCGTGGAGCGCGGCGCCGTGCTCGGATCGCTCGGGCGGGCGCTCGAACGCGCCCTTCCCGACGGGCCAGCCAGCCTGACACCCTTCTCCACAACCTCCCGCGCGTGACGCGCAGCGCGGCCACTTGTCCACATCTTGCCGTGCTGCACGGCGGTTGGTGGATAAGGCCCTTGAATCGCAGCGCGCCCGGCGGGAGACTCTCGGCTGCACCGCAGGCCGAGTACGGTAACGTCGCTCGCGAGGGGGCCGGGAAACCGGCCGGAGGTCCGGACGAAGGGCGGAAGACTGAAAGGCCGAGAGGTGCCTTCGAACTCGCGACGCCGGAAGGTCGAGCCGACGGGAGTCCGCGACGTGTCCCCGGGAGGGCGCTCGCCGGACCCTCCGCGTTCTCTTCCGGCGTCGTGTTGTCTGCTCGATCGGACAGGATCCTGAGGTCGACATGACCGCGCGCCCGCACGTTCCGCCGGCGGCAGTCTCCCGCGTGGCGCTTCCCACCGACGCGCGGGATCTGCCCGCGCTCCCGACCGCATTCCGCGACGTCCTCGACCAGGCTCTCTCCGGCCTCGACCTCGAGCTGACCCCGGGCATGCGCGAGGCCATCGACGACCATGCCCGCCTCCTCCTCGCCTGGGCCCCCGTCGTCAACCTGACCGCCATCCGCGACCCGGCCGGGATCGCGCTCGAGCACGTCGTCGACAGCCTGGCCGCCGTCCCACCCCTCCTCGATCGCCTCGCGTCGCGACGCCCGCCGCGGCGCCCGGTCGGGCTCCTGGACCTGGGCAGCGGCGCGGGATACCCGGGCTTGCCGGTCGCCGTGGCCATCCCCGTCGCGCGAGTGGCGCTCGTCAATTCCGTGGCGCGCAAGGCCGCCTTCCTCGAGGCTGCGGTCGCCTCCGCGGCACGCGCGGTCCGGGCTCACGGCGAGGAGCCTGTCCCGGGCGAGGTCCTGTCCGTCCGCGCCGAGGAGCTGGGGCGGACACCCGGGCACCGGGACCACTGGGAGATCGTGACAGCCCGGGCGGTCGCCGCGCTGCCGTGGCTGCTCGAGCTCGCCCTCCCCCTCGTCAGGCCGGGAGGGATCTTCGTCGCCTGGAAGCGGGACGCCGGTGACGGCGCCTTCGCCGCCGAGCTCGCCTCGGCCATGCCCGTGCTCGAGGCGCTCGGCGGGGACCCCGAGCCCACGATCGTCCGCGTGGCGGTCGACGGCCTGCGAGACCACCGTCTCGTGTTCGTCGGCAAGCGCCGTGCGACGCCGGACCGCTGGCCCCGGCGGGCTCCCGGCAAGCGGCGCCTGTTACCCTGAGCGGATGCGCGTCGCGCTGATCTCGGACGTCCATGGCAACCTGGCAGCCCTCGAGTCCATCCTCGACGCGCTGTCACCGTTTGACGCCGTCTGGCACCTCGGCGACGTCGTCGGATACGGTCCCGAGCCCGTCGGCGTGGTCCGGCGGCTCGAGGCCGAGGGCGCCCTCGGCGTCCGCGGCAACCACGACGCAGCGGCGATCGGCGAGATCGACACCGAGTGGTTCAACGACGCCGCGCGGCTCGCCGTGGAGTGGTCCGCGCGACAGCTGTCCCCGGAGGCGACCGACTGGCTCGCCGGGAACCCGCACTCGCGCGTGGAGGGCGAGTTCACGCTCGCGCATGGATCCCCTCGCGATCCGCTGTGGGAGTACCTGTATTCCACGTCACTCGCGCGGGCCAACCTGGCGGCGTTCTCGACGCCCTACTGCCTGGTGGGCCACACCCACATCCCGCTGGCCTTCCGCGAGACGGACGGGGCCGTGGAGATGATCGCGCCGGAGGACGGAACCGTGCTCGAGCTGGATGCGCGGCGCACGATCCTGAACCCCGGGGGCGTGGGACAGCCCCGTGACGGCGACCCGCGGGCGTCGGGGGCCCTGCTCGACACGTCGGCGCGGACGATGACCTGGAGGCGTGCCCCGTACGCGGTGGCGGTCACGCAGCGGGCGATGCAGGTCGCCGGCCTCCCGCAGCGCCTGATCGACCGCCTCGAACAGGGCTTCTGAGGGAGACGAACCTGGACGACAGGAACCGGGAGGAGGGCACGCACGCCAACTCCTCCGGCCCCCTCCGGGGCCGAAAGCTGGGCGACCAGCGCGTCCGCGTTTCGCGACCGCAGGCGGAGTACTTCCGCTACGCCGGGCCGGGGATCGTGCGTGCCAAGCCCAAGGCGAGCGCCCCGACGACGCCGGTGGGCCGCGCCTACATGCGCATCCGGCGGGCCCTGATCGGGGCTCCGCTCGCCACGGAGCAGGAGATCGACGAGCGCCTGACCAAGAAGAAGGCGCTCGCGATCATGAGCTCGGACGCGATCTCGTCGAGCGCCTACGCGTCGGAGGAGATCCTCAACATCCTCGTCCTCGCTGGGGTGGCCGCCCTGGCGCTGACGCTGCCGATCGCGATCGCCATCGCGGCGCTGCTGGCCATCGTCGCGATCAGCTACCGCCAGATCGGGTACGCCTACCCGTCGGGCGGGGGCGCGTACGCCGTGGGCAGCGCCAACCTGCCCAAGATCTTCGCGCTGATCGCCGCGGCTGCACTGCTGATCGACTACGTCATGACCGTCGCCGTCTCGACGTCCTCCGCCATCGAGCAGCTCTACTCCGCGTTCCCCTCGCTGTACCCGATCCGCGTGGAGATCTCGGTGGCCGCCATAGGGCTGATCCTGCTGGGCAACCTGCGGGGGCTTCGGGAGTCCGGCAACATCTTCGCGCTTCCCACCTACATCTACATCGGCTCGGCGGTGTTCGTGGTGGGCGCCGGCCTGTTCAAGGCGATGGTCCTGCACGATCCTGCGGCCGCCGGATACCACGCGGGCAGCGTCGCCACGCCGGAGGGCGGCTTCCAGGCGCTGACCATCCTCCTCGTGCTGCGCGCGTTCGCCGGCGGGTCCGTCGCCCTGACGGGCACAGAGGCGATCGCCAACGGCGTGCCGGCGTTCAAGCCCCCCGAGGCCCAGAACGCCGCGCGGACGCTGGTCGCGATGGCCGCTCTGCTGGCCGTGATCTTCATCGGGGTCACCGCCGTGGCCGTGACGTACGGGATCCTGCCGGGAGGCACGCAGTCGGTGCCGGCACTGGTGGCGCGTGCGGGGGTGGGCACTGGCCCCATGTTCTACGTGTTCCAGGCGTCGGCCGCGCTGATCCTGATCCTCGCGTCGAACACCAGCTTCAACGCCTTCCCGCGCCTGGCCGCCATCCTCGCGCAGGACTCCTATTTCCCGCGGGCATTCGCGTTCCGCGGCGACCGCCTCGCGTTCTCGGCCGGGATCTTCCTCCTGGCCGCCGTGGCGGCCCTGCTGCTGGTCGCGTTCGACGCCGACACCGCCGCCCTCATCCCCCTGTACTCGGTGGGCGTCTTCGTGAGCTTCACGATCTCCCAGACGGGCATGGTGAAGCACTGGTACCTGGAGCACGGAAGCGGGTGGCGGTCGCGACTGGTGACCAACGCCTTCGGCGCCATCCTCACGGGCATCGTCGCGGTGGTCGTCGCGAGCGTGAAGTTCTCCGAGGGCGCGTGGATGGTCGTCGTTCTGATCCCGATCATCGTCGTCGTCATGCTGCTGATCCACCGCGAGTACGCCCACGAGGCGGCGGAACTGGTCGTGCGAGAGGACGTGGTGTTCGGGCAGCCGCACCGTCGCCAGCGCGTGATCGTCCCGGTGCCCGGACTCACGCGCGCCGTCGTCCGCGCGATCGCGTTCGGCCGCACGCTCTCCAGCGACGTGCGGGCGATCTTCGTGACCGACGACCTGGAGGCCGGCGAGCGACTCCGCGCCCGGTTCGAGCGCCAGCTGCCCGGGATCCCGCTGGTGATCGTGGAATCGCCGTACCGGCAGCTGGTCGGGCCCCTCGTCACGTACCTGGACGTCATGGAGACCGATCCCGACACGATCACGATCGTCGTCGTGCCGGAGTTCATCGTCCGCCACTGGTGGGAACGCGTGCTGCACAACCGGACGGCGGAGCGCCTTCGCCACGCGCTGATCGGCCGCCCCGACACGGTGGTCGCCCTCGTGCCGTACCGCAAGGACCACTGAACCGCCCGACGGGTTCACGGCCGGCCTCGGGCACGGCTGGCGGGGAAGCCGGCGCGGCTCCGCAACCGGCCCGCAGGCGGAGGGACGCGTCCGGACCCCCGATGTTCGGCCGCGCCGCCGGGCCAGATCGCGGGTGCTACCCTACGCGCCGATGGGAGAGAGCAGTGGACCGGGCCAGTTCGCGCGCGCCGTGCTCGGACTGAACGGGGGCCCGACCGACCCGCTGGTGGTCGGTGCGGCGGGGCGGCTGGGCAAGCAGGCACGCACCGAGGTCATCGCGGTCCACGTCATCGAAGTGGACTGGACGCACGACCTTGCCGCCGTGGTGCCGGGGAGCCAGCAGCGCGCATCCGAGGTGCTCGACCGGGCCGAGGCCCAGGCGGAGCGCAGCGGCCTGACGCTGAAGACCACGCTGCTGCAGGCCCGGGACGTCGGCGCGGCGATCGTGGACGAGGCTGCCGCGGTCGGCGCCGACCTCATCATCCTCGGACTGCCCTACCGCACCAAGTTCGGCGGCGACTTCGCGATGGGACGCGTGATCCCGTACGTCCTCCAGAACGCGCCGATGGCGGTGCTGGTCGTGAGGAGCCCGATTCCCTCCGAACCCGGAACAAGCAGCACGGAGCGGCGGGCATCCGCTGGCGCCTGAAGGAGCATCGGTGCGGACGATCATCGTGGGTTGCGGGCGCGTGGGCGCCGGCCTGGCCGAGGCCCTGTCCCACTCGGGCCAGGACGTCACCGTCATCGACGTGTCGGCCCAGGCGTTCAATCGGCTCAACGCGGACTTCGCGGGGCAGGCGGTCCGGGGTGACGGAACGGACGAGGACGTCCTGCGCCGGCTTGGCGCCGAGACCGCCGACTACTTCTTCGCGCTGACGGAAGGCGACAACCGCAACGCGCTTGCCGCGCAGATCGCGCGCGATTCGCTCCACGTCCGCCATGTCGTCGCCAAGATCAACGACCCGGTTCGCGCCGCGGCCTACCGCGCGATGGGCCTGGCCGTGATCTGCCGCAGCACGATGATGGTCGACGCATTGTCCAGGTTCGTGGGCCTGCCCGGCGACCCGGAGGCGGATGAGCTCGTCGCCGAGACATCGACCCCGGCGGGACGCCCGGCCGGGGCGGAGGCACGCTGATGTTCATCATCGTCGTCGGCGGCGGGAAGGTCGGGTACTACCTGACGCGCGAGCTGCTGGGCTCCGGCCACGAGGTCGTGCTGCTCGAGAAGGACCCGCGCCGCGCGGCCGAGATCGCCCACGAGATCGGCAGCGTCGTGCTCAACCGGGACGGCTGCGAAGGCAAGCACCTCGCAGCGGCCGGCGCGAACCGCGCCGCGATCGTGGCCGCGGTGACCGGAGACGACGAGGACAACCTCGTGGTCTGCCAGATGGCCAAGCACCACTTCGACGTGCCGCGCACGATCGCGCGCGTCAACAGCCCGAAGAACGAGTCGCTCTTCCGGAAGCTCGGCGTGGACGAGGTCATCAACCCCACGCGGATCGCGCTCGGCGCGATCGAGCAGGACATCCCGGTCCACGACCTCCTTCACCTGGCCCAGCTGTCCACCGGCGACCTCGAACTCGTCGAGGCACAGATCGAGGCAGATTCCCCTGCCGCCGGGCGCGCGGCCCGCGATCTCGCGCTGCCCGAGGGGTGCATGCTGTTCGTCGTGATTCGCAACGGCCTCGCGCAGGCCGTGCGTCCCGACACGACACTCGAGGCCGGGGACAAGCTCGTGGCCCTCAGCCGCACCGACTGCCAGGACGACGTGCGCCGGATGCTGATCGGAGAACGGGTCCAGGCCGAAGGGGTCTGACCGGGGACCTCGCCGATGGGTCTGACCGGGGAGGCCCGAGGGACACCGGCCACCGGCCACCGGCCGCGCCGCCAGGGCGGGCCAGGAGAGAGAGGGACGTGTCTTCACCAGCACCCTCGCGCCACCTCGGGCTCGACCTCGGAGGCACGCTGCTGAAGTGGGCCGTCGTCGAGCAGGCCGGCGCCGAGTGGCGCCTGGTCGGTTCGGGCTCGCTGCCGACGCGGGCCGATTCGGGCGCACGGGGCATCGCGGCCGAGCTGGTCGAGTGTGCGGTTGGCGCATCGGCGCGGTATGGACCGGTCCGGTCGGTCGGCGTGGCCGTGCCCGGGCGCTATGACGCCGCCGCCGGGACGGTGCGCTTCACCCCCAACATCCACGTGGACTGGACCGGCGTGCCGGTCACGCAGCCCGTCGAAGCGGCCCTGGGCGTCCCCGCGCACCTCGTCAACGACGCACGGGCGTTCACCCTCGCCGAACTGCGCCTGGGAGCCGGTCGGGGCTCGCGCTGCATGGTCGGGATCACGCTGGGCACGGGGGTCGGCGGCGGAATCGTCGTGGATGGGCGGCTCCACCCGGGGCTCGACGGAGCGGCGGGCGAGATCGGGCATCAGACGGTCGATCCGGACGGTCCCCTCTGTGGATGCGGGAACCGTGGATGCGTGGAGTCGTATGCGAGGGCGGACGCAATCTCGGCCGCATGCGGCACCGCAACCCCCGAGGAGGCCGTTGAGGCGGCGCGTGCGGGTGATCCGCGGGCCGCGGCCGGGCTGGCTGACGCGGGCCACTACCTGGGCATCGCGGTGGCGAACCTCGTCACCCTGCTGACGCCCGACGCCGTCGTATTCGGGGGAGGCGTGGCGAACGCGGGCGAGCTCCTCTTCGCGCCGATCCGGGCGGAGCTGCGGGCGCGCGTCCACATGACGGACCCGGGCGCGGTCCGCCTGCTGCCCGCCGAGCTTGGCACGCTCGCGGGGGCGATCGGCTCCGCGGCGTACGGCGCGGAGGCAGGCGAAACGGAGCATCGCGGAGAGCGTGCCGCCCCGGCGGCAGGCGACGGGGGCGGGGGGCGGCGCCAGGGGAACGTGCCGTGATCCGGCCGCAAGCCGGACCGGGGCGGCGCTGAGATGATCCGGATGGGACGGCGCGGCGGGGGGCGACCGACGCACACGATGGAGGCGAGGCCATGACCGGAGAGGTCGTGCGGGGAAGGCTCGTGCTGGAGGACCGCGTGGCCGCCGGCCGGGTCGTCGTCGAGGACGGGCGAATCGCAGGGGTGGAGCTCGACGAATCCGAGGGAGCCGGCCCGTGGATCATGCCCGGCTTCGTGGACGTGCACGTCCACGGCTGGGGCGGGCACGACGCGATGGGGCCCGGCGGTTCGCTCGACGGCATGGCGCGCGCGCTGCTGCGGCGCGGCGTGACCTCGTTCCTCCCCACGGCCATCACCGCGCCACTGGATGCCCTGCTGGCCTTTGCAGGTCGCGTCCGGGACTGGATGCCGCAGGCCCCGTTCGACGGAGCCGATCCTCTCGGGTTCAACCTGGAAGGCCCCTTCATCTCGCCGCACCGGGTCGGGGCGCAGAACCCGGCCTTCGTCCGCGCTCCCGCCGACATCCGGATTTCCGACCTCGAGCCGCTGCTCGGTGCGTTCCGGATCACGACGGTCGCGCCGGAGTCGCCGGGCGCGCTCGAGCTCATCCGGTGGCTGCACGCCCACGGCGTCGTGGCGTCTCTCGGCCACAGCGTCGCGACTGCCGCGGAGGCGGCCGCGGGATACGACGCGGGGGCACGCACCACGACGCACCTCTTCAACGCCATGTCGGGCGTCCACCAGCACGAGCCGGGCCTTGCGGCCGTCGCCCTCGCCCGGGACGACGCCTACGCGGAGCTGATCGCGGACGGCCACCACGTGGATCGTGTCCTGTGGCCGCTCATCGTGCGCACCAAGCCCGTCGATCGGCTGATCCTCGTGAGCGACGCGATCGAGCTTGCCGGGACGCCGCTGACGCATGGCTCGCTCGGCGGCCTGGATGTCGAGATTCACGGAGACCGATGCACGCTCGTGTCCAACGGCGCCCTGGCCGGATCGGTCATCGCCCTCGACACCGCCGTGCGCAACCTGGCCCGATCCGGCGTTGCCCTTCCCGTGGTGGCGGCGGCCGCCAGCGTCAACCCGCTTGCGCTCATCGGCGTCGAGGATCGCGGTCGGATCGCCAGCGGGCTGCGCGCCGACCTCGTGGAGCTCGATCAGGAGTACCGGGTGACCCGCGTCATGCGCGCCGGCGCGTGGCACGCCGGCCCGGTGTCCGCCGCGATCTGAGCCGGGATCCGCCCGCATCGACGAGCTCGCACCTGGGGGGCTTCGCGGCGCGGCGGGCCGGAAGCAAGCTCTCGGGGGTGGCGGGCCGGGGCTCGACCGGGCGGGGGCTGCGACCGGGCCGCGCGGGGCCGCGGACCGCGCGGCCGGCCGAGCGTGGGGCCCGACAGAGGGAGCCGACGCCCGCGAAGGGCGCCGGGTTCAGCCGGGTTCTTCGTCGCTCCGCGAGTCCTTCTTCCAGCCGAGGTGCCTGCGGAGCCAGCCGACCGACGCGAGGTGGTACGTGGCCGTCTCGTCGTAGGCGGGCAGCGCCTCCACCTCGGACCTGGCGACCCCGAGCCGCACCTCGTCGGCCCCGAGGCTCGCGACCATGTCCTCGGGGATCATCACGTCCCGGTGCGCGTCCGCCAGCGCGACCCGGAGCCCGTGGAAGATGTCCTCGGCGTCGTCGCCGAGCATCTCGTGGACCTGGCCGACGCGCTCGCCGTCGCCGGACACCACGGGCGTGCCGTAGATCACCGAACGCCACGAGACCGGCTGATTCTGGGACACGGCGACCTCCTCGAGCCGTCCGACTGCTGGAACGGCGCCATCGTAGCTCCGCCGGCCCGGGAGCGCGGACGGGCCGGCGGCCTCCCTCACCGCGGGGCATTGCAGGCGGTTCCGTCGGTCAGCCGGCATGGCAGGAAGCCGATCGGCCGCCACTCCGACGCAGCCGTCTCCCTCCCGTGTTCGTCGACGGCGGCGACGTGCCAGTGCCACCCTGCGAGGTTCGAGTCCGCCACGAACGCGTTGCAGGATGTCCACGTATAGCCGGGTGAGGCCGTCGTGACGTCGAGCGCCGGGTGGAATCCGGCGCGCTGCACCACCAGCCGGTAGTGGCTCGCGCCCGGCGCGCCGGGCCCGGCCCACGCGAACCGGACGGTGAAACCGGATCCCCGGCCCGGCTGCGGCGCGCAGGCCGTGGACGGGACGTTCTGGGCGATCCACGCGCCAGCACGAGGCGTCGCGAGGGCGATCGAAGGCACCGGGGGGCGAGCGTGCCGGACGCCGAAGAACGGGTGCTCGCCGAACTGCAGCAGGCAGGTGCCGATGACCTGCGCCCGGTCGTTCAGATCGGTCGCGACCCCCTCGTCACGGCAGCCGTGCAGCATCTCGAGCGCCGTCATTGCGCCGTCCTGCCAGAGGAACGGGTGCTTGACCCCATCGGCCGTCGTGCTCGAGCCGACGACCTGGCCCGCGTCGTTGATCGCATACGCGGCCGCCCACGTGCCGCCCAGGGTCCCGAGGTCCTGCATGGTGCCGTCCTGCCACAGGAACGCGTGCCATGACTCGTCGTCGTCGCCCACGAGCACGCTGACTCCGACGACCTGGCCCCGGTCGTTGATATCCGACGCCTCCGACCACGAGCCCCCGAGCGTCCCGAGGTCGGTCATGGCGCCGGCCTGCCAGAGGAACGCGTGGCGGGCACCCGATGCCGTGCGGGCACCGCCGACCACCTGGCCCAGCTCGTTGATCGCGGTCGGGACGGTCCCGGTGGTACCGCCAGGGCTCCCCAGGTCGGTCATGGCGCCGTCCTGCCAGATGAAGGCGCGCCCGTTCCCGGCGGCGTCCGTCGTGGTGCCCACGATCTGTCCCGCGTTGTTGATCGCGTGCGCCATGCTCGTCGGTCCTCCGAGCGAGCCGAGGTCGATGATCTCGCCCCCGTCCCAGAGCACGGCACGCCATGGCGCGCCCGCGTCACGGCTCGCGGTGGCCGTTCCCACGACCTGGCCCCCGTCGTTGATCCCGACCGCCTGGCTCAGGAGCCCGCCGGGGGTCCCGAGATCCTCCAGTGCCCCGTCCTGCCATCGGACGGCGTGGTAGACGTTGGCCTCGGCCAGGTCACTCGTCCCGACGGCCTGGCCCAGCTCGTTGATGGCGCCGATGCGGGCGGTCCGCCCACCGAGCGTCCCGACGTCGACGAGCATCGGGATGGCGATGCGGTCGCCGACGCGGATGAGGTCGGGGTCGCGGATCTGCGGGTTCGCCGCCACGAGCAGGCCGGGGCCGATCGCATGGTGAGCGGCGATGTCCCAGAGGGTGTCGCCGGCAACGACGGTGTACACGTCCACGGTAGGCGGGGCGGCCGGCTGGGACGGGAGGGGCGGCGGGGCGGGCTGACCGGACGGCTCGGGCAACGGGGCCGGCGAACCGGAAGGCCTCGCGGAGGCAGTGGGAATCGCGTCCTGGTTCGGCGTGGCGCCGGGAGCGGGCCTCACGTCCGGAGCCCGGCTTGCCAGGGCGGAGGCGCCCGCGCTCTCAACCGGGCTCGCACCGGAAGCCGGCGTTGCCGCGCCGCGCGGCGCTCGGCGGCCCCGGCGCGCCACCGGGGCTCGTCGAGGGATGCTGGCCGCCGCAGCCCGCGAGGACGAGCAGCCCGAGCAGCACGGCCATGCGGATCCGGCCGGCGGATCGCCGGCGCGCCCGGTCGGCAGGACGGTCGTCCATCGCCATCACCCCAGCCTCGTGGCATCCGTGCGGCGTTCCCCGTGTCGGGAGGAATCAGTCCTCCACCTCGACGGGCTGGCGGATCACGGTCCTGACCCGCTCCAGCCTGGTCGTCCGCGGGTCGCTGATGTAGATCTCGTGGTGACAGCCGCGCACTCGCAGCCCGCGTTCGGCGATCGCCTCGTGCAGGTGCCGGATGGTGGGCACCTCCGCGTCGTACGAACCCAGGTGCATGATCTGCGCGACCCGCCCTTCCGCCCACGGCTCCCAGCGCAGGTCGCCCAGGCGCGGCGGACGCTGCTTGCGTTCCACGGCGTCGCGGGCGGCTCCGATCTCGTCCTCCGTGGCCTGATCCGGGATGGGAAGCAGGAGGCGCCATGTCCAGGCGGGGGGCTGTTCGGGCGTGCCGGCCAGCAGCTCGAGGGGCATGGGACCGGGCTCGCCGATCCAGAACACGCCCTCGAGCGCGCCGACGGGCGCCTGGATCCCTCGCTTCCTGAGCGCGAAGTGGAGCGTGTACGCCACCGGATAGAGCGTCGCGATGGCGTCCTGGAACGCCTGGCCACCCGGCGCATCCGTGCCTTCGATCGCCAGGTATCGGCGCTCCGGGATCTCCAGCAGGCGGATCCGGTCCGATCGTGCCGCGAGCTCGTTGCGGTAGTCGGCCGGTACGTCGAACAGGACCGGCGCGGGCGCGCTCGTGATCACGCGTCACCCCTCCCCCACGCTGCCGGGGCGCAGGGGAAGAGTCCTGCGCGTCGCCCGCCACGACAAGGGCCGCTCGGCCCAAAGGGCTCACGTGCCCCGGGCGCGATCGCTCGACGAGCTCGCGCCACCGCCGAAATCGGACCGGAATGCTCGCCCATGGCAGCCCGCCTCCGGAAGGGATCCTCGCCCCGGCGTGCCGCCTTACCGGGTCCGAGCCACGTCCGGCCATGCCCGCCGTCGGGTAGCGCTCCGGGCGCGCCCTGCTGGGGCGGGCAGGCCCGCTGGGAACGGCAACCTCCAGGCCCCGGCCGCCAATCCGTTCAGCGGCCCTCGATCGGCGCGGTGGAGTCGGTCACGCCGTGCCGAAGCCGGTGTCAGACAAGGACCTCCGCGACCATCGGAGCGAGCGTGCCTCGCCCGTGAAGCAGCTCGCGGCCGCGGGCATAGACCACCTCGAGCTCGTCGCCCGGGGCATGTTCGCCGGCAAGGAGCCAGAGATCCGAGCGGTCGTACACGCCGGCCCGGTCGAGTTCGACCACGAGGTCCCCCGCGGCGAGGCCCGCCTGGTCGCCGAAGCTGCCCGGCACGACCTCGACCACTTCGACGCCGGCGGGCGTGTCGATGGTGATCAGTCCGAACCGGCTGCGCCGCGCGTGCGCCCGCGGACGCCGGATGCCGTCGCTCGAGGTAGAGGACGAGATCGGTGATGCACCGGTCCCACCCGAGCGTGTGGGCCTGGAGCTCGTCGATCCAGTCGCGGCCCTCGCCGAACCCCGCGTGCGTGATCTCGATCCGGGTGCCGTGCTCGACGGCCTCGAAGACGACGGTGACCTCGGTCGTGCCGGGCAGCATGCCGGCCCCTGGCTCCAGCGGATCCGTCGCTCGGGCTCGATCTCTTCGACCCGACCCTCGGCGCGCTGATCGCCCACGGAGAACTCGAGGCTGCCACCTGGCTCCGCCTCGAACCGTGCCACCGACGGGGCGAACCAGGCGGTGAGCTCGGCCGGTTCGGTGAAGGCCTGCCAGGCCCGCGCCGTGGGAACCGCGACCGTGAACGTGCGCCGGTACGTGCTGGTCATCGTGCGTCCTCCCGTGGTTCGAGATCGGGGTAGGCGGCCACCATGAGGCGGTACGGTTCACCCTTGGGGGCCGCGAAGCGGTGGACGAGCCGCCCGACCGCCGAGAGATACTCGGACAGGAAGGCGGCCCGGTCCGCCTCGCTGCCGAACCGCACCTCGGTCCCGACCGAGGCGCTTGCGATCGTCGCCCCGTCGAACGCCGCGCGATCGAGCAGGGCGGCCGCGTCCGACTGCAGGCGCTCACCGAGCCGGACGAGTTCGCCGAGTGAAAGCTGTGCCTGCAGGACGTGGGCCCGCCGGGGATCGGCCCAGGTCACTTCGGGCGAGACGACGAACGACGAGGCCGCAGACCGGTACAGCGTCTCCACGAAGTTGCCGGTTCGCCGCTCTCCGGCCCGCTTGATCAGGCCGGCCTGCTCCAGCTGCTTGAGGTGGTAGTTGACCTTCTGCCGCGGCTGGCGGATCCGCCGGGCGACCTCTGCCGCGGACGCCGGCTCGCGCAGCGCCTCGAGGGCCCGCGACGCGGATCGGGTGCCCGAGCGCCTGGAGGGCCTCGGCGTCCCGCACGACATGCACCATTGCCATCGGGCCCACGCTAGACATGATTCCTTGTCTGGATCATTCTTTATGTCTAGCGGATACGCGCTGGCCTGTCAAGACCCTGCCTGGGCGGCACGCCGCAATCCCCCGGCGCGACGCCTTCGTGCCCGCGTTTGTTACCCGTTCCGATGGCAGCTCAGACGGTGAAGAACACGCAACACTCTTGACAACATCATTGTCAATGTTGATGATGGCCGCCGTGATGCGCGGGTGAGCGGAATAGCCGCCCCTCCGGTCCGCAGGGCCGGGGCCGCATCGCCGAGACGAGTGGCCGACAGCCACGGGAGGAACCACATCATGACCATCATGCGAAGGACCGGCCCGTTCAGCGAGCTGGTGTCGCTGCGCCAGGCGATGGACCGCCTGTTCGAGGATTCGTACGTCCGGCCGCGCCTGCCCGGCGACGGCGACTCGTCCGTCCTGCCGCTCGACATCTACCGCACGGACGACGCCCTCGTCGTGAAGGCCGCCCTTCCCGGCGTCAAGCCGGAGGACGTGGACGTCACGGTCGAAGGCGACACGCTCACCGTGAGCGGCGAGTTCCAGGAGGAGCACGCCGAGGACGACCGCGGCTACCTCTTCCGCGAGCTGCGCCGTGGCAGGTTCAGCCGGACCATCCAGCTGCCGGGCGACGTGAGCGCCGACCAGGCGGCGGCACGGTACGAGCACGGCGTCCTGACCCTCACGCTCCCCAAGCGCGAGGAGGCGCGACCGCGCCAGATCAGGATCACGCCCACCACCGATGGCCAGCCGGACGTTGCCGCGCCCGAGCGGCAGCCCTCCGACGGCCGCTGAGCGGGAAGGTCGGACCGTGCGCGATCGGGTAAGGGATCCCAGCCAGCCCGTCTACGTCATCAGCGTGGCCGCGAGCATCGTGCGGGTCCATCCCCGGACGCTGCGCATCTACGAGGACGAGGGGCTCATCTGCCCGGCGCGCACGCCCACCAACATCCGCCTCTATTCGGAAGAAGACATCCGCCGGGTCCTCTGGATCCGGCACCTGACCCAGAACCTGGGGGTCAACCTGGCCGGCGTCCGCGTCCTGTTCGAGCTCGAAGAGCGGCTGGGGACGCGCATCCTCGAGCCCCTCTACAGCGAACGCACCCGTCACGAAGACGCGACGAGACGGCCGAGGAGACTGCCGCCGGCCGGCCGAACTCGTCCGCCGCAGCAGGAGATGAGCACGCCATGACAGATCGACCGTCGAGCCCGGACGCAAGGCGACCGGCCGAGCGACCCAGACCGCCGAGCCGAGGGCGAACCCGCGCCCGACGGGCCGGCGCGAGCTGCCGCTCGTCGCCCTGCGCGAGACGGTCATCTTCCCGGAGATGATCGTGCCGCTCCAGGTCGGCCGCGACAAGTCGGTGCAGGCGCTCAACGCGGCCGTCGCGCGAGCGGCCCCGATCGCGCTCGTCACGCAGCGCCAGGCGGACCGGGAGGACATCGACGGATCCGGCCGAGCTGTACGCCGTCGGCACGCTGGCCAAGATCGCCCAGGTCGTCCAGCTCCAGGACGGCACCGTGCGCGCGATCGTCCAGGGCCAGCAGCGCATGCGCGTCCTCGGCTTCGTCGCAGACCGACCCGTACATCTCGGCCACGCGTCGAGATGTCGCCGACGAGCAGCCCGCGGGCGTCGAGGTCCAGGCGCTGATGCGCACCGTCCAGGCCCAGATCGAGCAGTACGTCCAGTCGGGCGCGCCGGTGCCGCCCGAGGCGGCCGTCGCCGCCCGCAACATCACCGAGCCCGGGCTGCTCGCCGACATGGTCGCCTACAGCCCGGACATGACCACCGAGCAGCGCCAGGAGCTGCTCGAGACGGTCGACGTCGTCGAGCGGCTCAAGCTCGTCTCAGCTTCCTCGCCCGCCAGATCGAGATCCTCGAGCTGAAGGGCAAGATCCAGTCCGAGGTCAAGTCCGAGATGGACAAGACCCAGCGCGAGTACATCCTCCGCGAGCAGCTGAAGGCGATCCAGCGCGAGCTCGGCGAGGACGACCCGCAGCAGGCCGAGATCAACGAGCTGCGCGAGAAGGTCGAGGAGGCCGGCATGCCGGACGAGGTCAAGGCCCGGGCGATCAAGGAGATCGACCGGATGAGCCGGATCCCGTCGGCGTCGCCGGAGGTCGGCGTCATCCGCACCTACGTCGACTGGCTGGTCGGGCTGCCCTGGAACGTCTCGACGGACGACAACCTCGACATCAAGGAGGCCGCCGCGCATCCTCGACGAGGATCACTACGGCCTCGAGAAGGTCAAGGAGCGCATCCTCGAGTACCTCGCGGTCCGCACCCTCGCGGACACGATCCGCAGCCCCATCCTTGCCTTCGTCGGGCCGCCCGGCGTCGGCAAGACGTCGCTCGGCAAGAGCGTCGCCCGGGCCATGGGCCGCAAGTTCGTCCGCATGAGCCTCGGCGGCATCCACGACGAGGCCGAGATCCGCGGCCACCGGCGCACGTACATCGGCGCGCTGCCCGGCCGCGATCATCCAGAACATCAAGACCGCGGGCACGAACAACCCGGTCTTCATGCTCGACGAGGTCGACAAGATCGGCATGGACTTCCGGGGCGACCCGAGCTCGGCGCTCCTCGAGGTGCTCGACCCGGAGCAGAACAACACCTTCCAGGACAACTACCTCGAGGTGCCGTTCGACCTCTCGCAAGGTGCTGTTCATCGCGACCGGCAACCTGCTCGACCCGATCCCGGCCGGCGCTGCGCGACCGGATGGAGATCATCCAGCTGCCGGGCTACACCCAGCAGGAGAAGATCGAGATCGGCAAGCGCTTCCTCATCCCCAAGCAGATGGCGAACCACGGCCTCACGAGCCAAGCACATCGAGATCACCGACGAGGCGATGACGAGCTGGTCCAGGCCGTACACCCACGAGGCCGGCGTCCGGAACCTCGAGCGCGAGATCGCCAACGTCATGCGCAAGGTCGCCCGGCAGGTCGCCGAGGGCCGCAAGCGCAAGACCGTCGTCGACGTCAAGAAGCTCGCTCGAGTTCCTCGGGCCGCCGCGCTTCGAGTACGGCGAGCTGGAGTCCGAGGACCAGATCGGCGCGGCGACGGGGCTCGTCGTGACCGAGGTCGGCGGCGACGTCGTCGCGGTCGAGGTCACCCGATGGAGGGCAAGGAGGACTTCATCCTCACCGGCCAGCTCGGCGAGGTCATGCGCGAGTCGGCCCGAGCCGGCGCTGTCCTGGATCCGCGCCCACGCCCGCGAACTCGGCATCACGCGCGAGGTGTTCGAGAAGAACACGCTCCACATCCACGTCCCGGCCGGCGCCATCCCCAAGGACGGTCCGTCGGCCGGCATCACGATGGCCACCGCGATGGTCAGCGCGCTCACCGGCATCCCCGTCCGCAAGGACGTGGCGATGACCGGCGAGATCACGCTGCGCGGGCGGGTGCTTCCCATCGGCGGGCTCAAGAGCAAGATCCTCGCCGCGCACCTCTCGGGCGCCAGGATGGTGATCCTGCCGCAGCAAGAACGAGAAGGACCTCCGGGACATCCCCGAGGAGATCCGCAAGCAGATCAAGCTGGTCCTCGTCGACTCGATGGACCAGGTGCTGGAGGCGGCGCTCCGGCGCGGCCGACAGCCGCTCGCCGGTGAAGCCGCCCGAGATCGTCGAGGGCGGCGAGCCGCGCGGATCAGCCGGCAGCAGCCGCCGGCGCGGTCGGAACGACGTTCCCGCCGGCTCCGACCAGCCGTCCGGTCGATGCATCCGAGCGACCGAGGACGCGGGCCGGCGGCGGCCGCCATGGCGCCGGGCCCGCGCCGACCGGCCGCGGGACGACGATGGAATACGGGACTACTACGCGACCCTCGGGGTCCCGCGCGACGGCGAGCCAGGCCGACATCAAGAAGGCCTTCCGCAAGCTCGCGCGGCAGCACCACCCGGACGTCAACAAGGCGAACACCGAGGCCGAGCGCGCTTCAAGGAGATCAACGAGGCCTACGAGGTCCTCGGCGATCCGGAGAAGCGCAAGCCGTACGACACGCTCGGCGCCGAACTGGGAGGCATACCAGCAGGCCGGCGCGGCCGGGGGCGGCGCCGACCCGTTCGGGCCGATCCGCTGTGCCGGGTTCGCCGGGCTTCGACCGGGCCGGGCGGCCGGCCGGCGGCCGGGCCGGCGGATCCGCTTCGAGTACCGCGGCACGGCCGAGGACCTGCCGGGTTCAGCGACTTCTTCCGGACGTTCTTCGGCGGCGGGGCGCCGCGCGCCGGGCGCTCCCCGGCGCGAACGCCGGCCGGCGAGGCCCGCGGCCGGACGGCACGAGCCGGGCCGCCGCCGACTTCGACGACTCTGCTCGGCAGGGCTCGGCGCTTCGACGCCGGCTCGACGGTCCGCGGCGACCGGCGTGGCGGCGGACGGCCGGCCGCGGGCGCGACCGGCGCAGGACGTCGAGGCCGAGACCGAGGTCGCGCTCGAGGAGGTCGTCCACGGCACGAAGCGGCTGCTCCAGGTCGACGACCGGCGGCTCGAGGTGAAGATCCCGCCGGGCGTCGAGAACGGCCAGCGCATCCGCCTGCGCGGCAAGGCCGGCAGCGGCCCGCCGCCGGCGACGTCTACGTCGCGGTCAAGGTCCGGCCGCACCCGGTCTTCACCCGCACGGCGCCGACCTCACGCGCGAGCTGCCGGTCACGCTGCGCGAGGCGCTCCTCGGGCGGCGAGGTGCCGGTCGAGACGCTCGACCGGGCCGGCGTCCTGCTGCGCATCCCGCCAGAGACACAGGCACGGACGGACCTTCCGCCTGGCCGGCCAGGGCCTGCCGCGCTTCCGGGGGAAGGCCGCGGCGACCTGTACGTCCGGTCCGCGTGACGCTGCCGACCAACCTCGACGAGCCGCGCGAGCTGCCGAGCGCTTCCTGGATCGGCCGAGGTCGCTCGGCGAGCACGCACCGGCGGAGGCCAAGGCGTGACCCGCGGCCGGGCGGTCGAGGACGCGATGCGGCATGACGGTCGCGAATCCGGGACGCCGGCAGACCGCGGCCGAGGCGGTGCAGGCCATCCGGTGCGACACGGCGGCGGCGCGCAGGGCGACCGGCGGACCACTGCCAACGACCGATCCGCACGACGACGCGACACGACCACGCGACAGGACGCCCACCGGATCATGAAACTCGACCGATACACCCAGAAGGCGCAGGAGGCGATCGTCGCCGCCCAGCGGCTCGCCACGGACCAGCAGAGCCCCGTCCTCGACGCCGAGCACCTCCTCGCCGCCCTGCTCGAGGACGCCGACGGCATTCCGGCGGCGACACTGCGCCGCCTGGGCGCGGATCCCGCGGCCGTCCGCGACGAGCTCGCCGCCGCGCTCTCGCGCCGCGCCCGCATCCAGGGCGGCTAGCTGGCCCTCGATCCGCGGGCGCGGCGACGTGCTCGAGCGGGCCGAGGACGAGGCGAGGCGCCTCAAGGACGAGTACGTCTCCACCGAGCACCTGCTGCTCGGCGTGCCGGAGTCGGCGGCGAGGCCCAGCGGATCCTCGAGCGGCACGGCGCCGACGCACGAGGCACATCCTGCAGGCGCCTCGCCAGCGTTCGCGGCGGCCAGCGCGTGACCTCGCAGAACCCCGAGATCCACGTACCAGGCGCTCGAGAAGTACGGCCGCGACCTGACCAGCGATGCCCGCGACGGCAAGCTCGACCCGGTCATCGGCCGCGACGAGGAGATCCGCCGCGTCATCCAGGTCCTGTCGCGGCGGACGAAGAACAACCCGGTGCTGATCGGCGAGCCCGGCGTCGGCAAGACCGCCATCGTCGAGGGCCTCGCCCAGCGGATCGTGCGCGGCGACGTGCCCGGAGGGGCTCAAGGACAAGCGGGTCGTCGCGCTCGACCTCGGCGCCCTCATCGCCGGCGCCAAGTACCGCGGCGAGTTCGAGGAGCGCCTCAAGGCCGTCCTCAAGGAGATCAAGGACTCCGAGGGCCAGGTCATCCTGTTCATCGACGAGCTGCACACCGTCGTCGGCGCGGGCGCGGCGGAGGGCGCGATGGACGCCTCCAACCTGCTCAAGCCGATGCTGGCCCGCGGCGAGCTGCACACCATCGGCGCCACGACGCTCGACGAGTACCGCAAGCACATCGAGAAGGACGCGGCGCTCGAGCGCCGCTTCCAGCCGGTGTTCGTGGACCAGCCCACGGTCGAGGAGACGATCTCGATCCTGCGCGGCCTGCGCGAGCGCTACGAGGTCCACCACGGCGTGCGGATCACGGACTCCGCGCTCGTCGCCGCCGCCGTGCTGTCGCAACCGCTACATCAGCGGACGCTTCCTGCCGGACAAGGCGATCGACCTCGTCGACGAGGCGGCCAGCCGGCTGCGCATGGAGATCGATTCGATGCCGGTCGAGCTCGACGAGCTGGAGCGCCGGCGCATCCAGCTGGAGATCGAGCGCGAGGCGCTGCGCAAGGAGACGGACGAGGCGTCGAAGGCGCGGCTCGAGGCGCTCGAGAAGGAGCTCGCCGAGATCGGCGAGCAGGCCGGCGCCCTGAAGAGCGCTGGGAGACCGAGAAGGCCGCGATCGCGGCGACTGCGCGCGACGAAGGCCGGAGCTCGAGGCGCTCCAGCACGAGATCGAGGCAGGCGGAGCGAGGGGCCGACTACGGCCGCGCGGCGGAGCTGCAGTACGGCCGCCAGGTCGAGCTGCAGGCGCAGACTGGAGCGAGCAGGAGGCCGCGCTCGCGGCGCTCGACGGAGCGAGCCGGCTGCTCAAGGAGGAGGTCGACGCGGACGACATCGCCGAGATCGTGAGCCAGTGGACCGGCATCCCGGTGACGAGGCTGCATGGAGGGCGAGCAGGCGAAGCTCGTCCACATGGAGGACCGGCTGCACGAGCGGGTCATCGGCCAGGACGAGGCGATCGAGGCCGTGTCAGCGACGCGGTGCGGCGGGCACGCGCCGGCCTCAAGGACCCGCGCCGGCCGATCGGCTCGTTCATCTTCCTTGGGCCGACGGGCGTCGGCAAGACGGAGCTCGCGCGGGCGCTCGCCCAGTTCCTGTTCGACGACGAGCAGGCCATGACCCGCATCGACATGAGCGAGTACATGGAGAAGTTCGCCGTCACCCGGCTGATCGGCGCGCCTCCGGGCTACGTCGGCTACGACGAGGGCGGCCAGCTCACGGAGGCGGTGCGGCGCCGGCCGTACCAGGTGATCCTGCTCGACGAGATCGAGAAGGCGCACCCGGACGTGTTCAACGTCCTGCTGCAGGTGCTCGACGACGGCCGGCTGACCGACGGCCAGGGCCGCACGGTCAACTTCAAGGACACGGTCATGATCATGACGAGCAACGTCGGCAGCCAGTTCATCGTGCCCATGGCCGGCCACTCGCGACGAGGACGTCCTACGAGCAGATGAAGCGGCAGGTGATGGAGGCACTGCGTCTGCAGTTCCGGCCGGAGTTCCTGAACCGGATCGACGAGATCATCGTCTTCCACGCGCTGTCCGACGCCGACCTGACCGCCATCGTCGACCTGCTGGTGGCCGACCTGCAGCGGCGGCTGGCCGACCGAGGACCTGACGCTCGAGCTCGACCCGTCCGTCCGAGCGCTGATCGCCCGCGAGGGCCACGATCCGGCGTACGGGGCACGGCCGCTGAAGCGGGCGGTCCAGCGGACTGGTCGAGAACCCGCTGGCGCGCGCCCTCCTCGAGGGCCGCTTCCAGCCGGGCGTCCGGATCACGGTGGAAGCCGACCAGGCCAGCGGGACCGTCATCTTCCGGTCGGGCGACGAGGTGGTGGCGGCGTCGGGCCGTCACGACGCGCGTTCCGGCGAAGTGGCCGCGCGGCCCCGCGACATCGTGGAGGAGACGATCGCCGCCGCGGGACGGCCGCGGCGCGACCAGGGCCCCATCATCCAGTAGCCCGGCCCGGCAACCGCCGCGTACGATCCGGCCCATGCGCTTCGAGGACGCGGTCGCCCGCCTGGAACGTCTCCCGGATCCGTTGCCGGATTCACCGGAGGCCCTGCGTCCCTTCGCGATGCTCGACGGGCATCCCGAGCCGCTCGAGCCGGGCGGCGGAACCCGCGAGGCGGCCGTGCTGGTGCTCGTGTACCCGGGGGCCGACGGCGAGGCGTGGACCGTGTTGATGGAGCGGCCGGCCGGCGACCTGCGGCACGCGGGCGAGGTGAGCTTCCCGGGGGGCGCCGTGGAGCCGGGGGACGCCTCGATGGCCGAGGCGGCCATCCGCGAGGCGCGCGAAGAGGTCGGGCTCGACCCGGCGCAGTGCGGACTCCGCGTGCTCGGCGAGCTCGGGCCCGTGGATGTCCGCGTGTCCGGGTTCCGGCTCCATCCCGTGATCGCCACATCCGACCGGCGACCGTTCCTGGAGGGAGACGCTCGCGAGGTCTCGGCCATCCTCGAGGTGCCGGTCAGTGCGTTCCTGGCCGGCGTCGCGATCGAGGCGGTCGAGGAGGAGCGGGGAGGCTGGCGGCTCCGTTACGGCGCCTATCCTGTCGCCGGATACCGCATCTGGGGAGCCACCGCGCGGGTGCTGGGCCAGCTCGGCGCCGTGCTGGGGCCCGCTACACCGGAGGCGGGCCTGCCCGCAGCCGGTTCCTGAGCCCGTACTTCACGCAGCTACCACGGCTCCCCGCTCGACTCGTCCCGCTTGACAGACGGCGGGGCGGGCGGCTCGGCCAGCGATCCTCGACCCCGTTCGAGGGTCGCCCGCGATCCGCGACCCTGTTCGAGAGTGGCGGCTCGCGTGATCTCCGCCGGCGCGGGCGGCTCAAGGGCCAGGCGCCGCGTGCCGGCGTCGATCACCAGCTGGTCCCCGGCGTCGTCAGCGCCGCTGAACTCGACCACGAGGGCGCGCATCTCGGTTCCCTCGGTCCACGCGCCGTGCAGCTCGCCTGCCGGCCACAGGACCGCCTCACCGTGTCCCACGCGGGCGCGCTCCCCGGCCACCTGGACAAATCCGCCGCCGCTCACCACCACGAAGTAGGTCGTGTTGGGATTCGTGTGCGGCGCGATCACCGCGTTCGCCGAGAACGCGAGCTCCGCGATGGTGCCCCGGCCGTCCTGGTGGATCACCTGGCCCGTCACGCCCCGTGTTCCGGGCGGTCCATCCGGACGGCGGTGCCCCGGACCGAATCGGCGGATGTCCATGCCGCCCCCAAGCTCAGCGCTGCCCGGTTCCCCTGCGGGCGGGAGCGGTCAGCGCGCGCGGCGGCGCCGCCGGCTCGGCCGGATCGTCGCCTCCGGATGCTTGTACTTCGCCTGGCTGAAGAACCGCGTGCGGCGCAGGTACTCGTTGTACTGGGCGATCACGGGAGGGAAGCGGAGGAATCGCACCCACACGTACACCGCTAGCCCCGCGACCAGGGTCACGACGACGAACAGGAAGTACCACGCGAACACCGCCTCGATGAGGAGCAGCGAGAACGTGATCACGCCCGTCCACAGGAGCCACTCCTGCAGCGCGACCAGGGGCTCGTGGCGGTGGAGCTGCCGGGTACGAACGTTGTACAGCACCACCTGCGCGACGAGCAGGACCAGCGCCAGGATCCACAGCGGGGCCAGCAGGTCCGGGAACTCGATCGAGTTGAACGGCCGGAAGAAGTAGTCCCACGGAAGGTGCGTCAACGAAGCGTCTCCGATCGGTCGGCCCGGGGGCCTCGATGGCGATAAGTCTGTCGGGAGGATAGCGGGTCGGACGGGCGAGCGGGGCGGCGGACCGCGCCCGGCCCCGCGGGCCCCGGCGGCTGGCCGGGGAGCGCGGAGCGGATTGCTATACTCTCCTCGCCCCACGGCGTGCGCATTCCGTCGCGGATCCGCCTCGCCGCTTGCCTGTTCGCAGCTGGAGGAACCGGGTGCGAGCCCTGCTGTCGGTCGCCGATCGGGACGGGATCACCTCGTTCGCCCGCGACCTCCTCGCGCTCGGCGTCGAGGTCTACGCGACCGACGGGACCCGGGAGCACCTGGCCGCCGAGGGGGTCGAGGTCGCGTCCGTCGGAGAGCTGACCTCGTTGCCGTCGCTCCTGGGGGGCCAGGTCAAGACGTTCCATCCGGCCATCTATGCCGGCATCCTCGCGCGCCGCGATCGACCGGACGAGCTGGCGGAACTGGCGGGCCAGCAGATCGGGCTGCTGGACGTCGTCGTCGTCAACGTCCGGCCGTTCGCCCCGCAGGTCGGTGCGCGCCTCGTCCCGCTCGAGGAGGCCGTCGACATGATCGACGTGGGCGGGGTTGCGCTCCTCTCGGCGGCGGGCCGCAACTTCGCCGGCGTGGCGGCCGTGTCGAGCCCGACGCGCTATCCGGAGGTCCTGTCCGACATCCGGGCCCGCGGCAGCGTCTCCGCCGAGCTCAGGGAGCGGCTCGCGGCGGACGCGTTCGCCGCCGTCGCGGCCTACAACGCGGAGGTGGCCGCCTACCTGAACCACGTGAGCGGCGTGCGGTTTCCCGACCACCTCACGCTCGTCCTGGACAAGAAGACGGATCTTGCCTACGGCGAGAACCCGCACCAGCACGCGGCGTTCTACCGCGAGACGTCCCACCGCATGGGCTCGCTCGCCGACGCGACCCAGCTTCACGGGCCTCCGCCGTCCTTCAACGACCTGCTCGCGATGGACGCGGCGTACCGGATCGTGTCCGACTTCGCCGCCCCGGCCGTCTGCATGACCAAGGGGATCACGCCGGTCGGGCTGGCCTCGCGCGACGACCTCTGCGACGCGTACCGCAAGGCGCTGGAGGGCGACCCGGTGGCCGCGAGCGGATCGGTGGTGGCGGCCAACCGGCCCATCGACGCGGCGACCGCGAACGCGATCCTGGGCAACCAGTACGAGGCCCTCGTCGCGCCCGGTTTCGAAGAGGCGGCGCTCGCGGTCCTTGCGCAGAAGGAGGGCCTGCGCGTCCTCCGCGTGCCGCCGAGCCCGGCGCACGGCATCTCCGACTACGGCATGGCCAACCTCGATTTCCGGCGGATCGGCGGCGGTGTCCTCGTCGAGACACTCGACCGCCTCGACCCGGACCGCCAGCAGATGCGCGTGGTGACCCAGCGGCGCCCCACGCTCGAGGAGCTGACCGACCTGCTCTTTGCCTGGCGGGCCGTGAAGCACGTGCCGAGCAACGCCGTCGTGCTGGCACGCAACATGGCGACCGTCGGCGTCGGCGCGGGGCAGACGAGCCGTCTCGGCGCCGTCGAGATCGCCCTCCACAAGGCGTCGGACCGCGCGAAGCTGAGCTGCATGGGGAGCGACGCGTACTTCCCGTTCGCCGACGCGATCCAGCTCGCGGCGGAGCGCGGCGTCACCGCCATCATCCAGCCGGGCGGCTCGAGCCGCGACGAGATGTCGATCGAGGTGGCCGACCGGCACCACATGGCGATGGTCTTCACGGGGCGGCGCCACTTCCGCCGCTGACCAGGTCACGGCCGCGGGCCGGGCAGGGCCCCGCCGGCACGCACCGCACCACTGCGACACGGGGGAGAAGCGTCCCATGGAAGAGATCCTCGCCCTCGAGATGATCCGGGTCACGGAGGCGGCGGCGATCGACTCGGCCCGCCTGATGGGCCGCGGCGACACCACCGGCGCCGACCACGCGGCCACCGAGGCCATGCGCCACGCGATGGACGAGATCCCGATGTGCGGCCGGATCGTCATCGGCGAGGGGGAGCGGGACGAGGCGCCGATGCTCTACATCGGCGAGGAGGTCGGGGCCCGCGTTCCCGGCCAGCCCGAGATCGACATCGCGGTCGACCCGCTCGAGGGGACGAACCTGGTGGCCGGGGGCCAGGGCAACGCCATCACGGTGCTGGCGGCCTCCGAGAAGGGCGGCCTCCTCCACGCGCCGGACACGTACCTCGAGAAGCTCTGCGTGGGGCCCGTGGCGGCAGGCAAGGTGGACATCACCCTGCCACCGAGGGCGAACATCGCGATCATCGCCGAGGCGCTCGGCCGGTCTCCCCGGGACATCACCGTCGTCATCCTGGACCGTCCGCGCCATGCCGAGCCTGATCGAGCAGGTGCGCGCAGGCCGGGGCGCGGATCAAGCTCATCAGCGACGGCGACCTGTCGGCGGCGATAAGCGCCGCCGGTCAGCGGCACCGGCGTGCACGCGGTGATGGGCATCGGCGGCGCCCCGGAGGGCGTCCTCACCGCGGCCGCGCTGAAGTGCCTGGGGGGCGAGATCCAGGCCCGGTTCCGCTTCCGGAACGACGAGGAGCGCGAGCGCGCCGCCCGGATGGGCCACGCCAATTCGGGCCGCATCTACCGCACGGAGGACCTGGCGCCCGGCAACGACCTCGTCTTTGCCGCGACCGGGGTCACGGACGGGGAGCTGCTCCACGGCGTGCGCTTCTTCGGCGGCGGTGCCCGGACCCACTCGCTCGTGATGGCCTACCGGACCAAGCAGGTCCGGTTCGTGGACACGGTCCACATGTTCGACAGGGAGCGGCCGCCCTCGGTCCGGCTCTGAGCCGCGCGATCGTGGCGGGCCGCGCACGCCTCAGGCCGATCCATCGATCCACCCCTCGCCGCCCCACGCGGCAACGGCTCGGACCGCGTCGGGTCCCTCCGCGGCGAGTCTCCGGTCCCGGGCATCGCGGACGGACTCCGTCCATCCGGGCGGGATCAGGTCCGGCGCCAGGTCCGCCAGTGGCGCCAGCACGAAGAGGCGGTCGGCGGCTTCGGGATGCGGCACCACCAGCAGGCGGTCGCGATGGCCCGGGTCCAGCGAGACGCCCGCGGGCGGCCGTCGCACGCTGAGTCGCGCCGCCCCGAACACGAGCAGGTCCAGGTCGAGCTCGCGCGGGCCCCACCGGCCGCGGGCCTGCCTGCCGAACGCCCGCTCGATGCCCTTCAATGCCACGAGCAGGGCGATGGCGCCGGTCTCCTCGTCCGGGCCGGCCGGCACGTCGAGCGCCACCGCCGCGTTGTGGAAGTCCGGCTGGTCGACGACGCCCACGGGCCGCGTCACGTAGAGACGCGAGACGCCCGCCAGGGACGCGCCCGGCAGCGCAGCCAGCGCGTGAATCGCGGCAGCCAGGGTGAGCCTTGCCGCGCCCACGTTGGCCCCGATCCCGACCAGCGCGCGGACGCCCGCATGGGCCCCCGCCGCGGCCACGTCAGGCAAGCCCCCCGCCCGCGCTCGCGTCGGTGCGCCGCAGCTCGATCCGCTGGGCGATGTGCAGGAATCGCAGCGGCCCGCTCCAGCGCCAGGGTCGCACGATCGAATCCCGGAACGGGGACCGGGCCGCGACGTCGGCGGGATCCGGGCCATGTCCCTCGAGCATGCGGATCGTCCTCGAGAAGTCCCACACCAGCGCGCGCCCACCCGGCCGCAGGACCCGGTGGAGCTCGACCAGGCCTGCCCCGGGGTCGGCCCAGTGATGCATCGAGAACGTGCTGACCACGATGTCGAACGAGGCGTCCGGGAACGGGAGGCTCGCAACATCCGCCTCGAGGCATCCCGGACGCGCGGGGTCGTCGGGGGCGAAGGCGCGATCGACGTTCGCCCTGGCCCGCGCGATCATGGCCGGGTCGAGATCGGATGCCGTCACGCGCAGGCCCTCGCGGGCCAGCCGGATGGCCAGGTGGCCGGGCCCGCACCCGACTTCGAGCACGTCCGCGCCGGGCGGCGCCGTGTCCGTCACATCGGCGGTGATGTCCCGGAAGGCCGGGCCGAGGAAGAGGCGCGACCAGGCGTCGTAGCCGGCGGTGCCGGTGATCAGCCGCCCGCCCTCCGCGGCACGGCCGTGGACGAATTCGTGCACGCGCCGGGACCGCGCGGCGAACAACATGGCGACGGCGCCTGCCGCGGACAGCCCGAGCGACACGCCGATGACCCGACGACGACCCGACATGTTCACCCCCTGACGTGCTGCCGGCAGCGTACGCCCGGAGCCGGCGGGGCTCGCCGTGCCTGCGCTGCCCGTAGACTTGCGGCGCCGTGCCGGACGTCACGCTGATCCTGTTCCACACGCCGCCGCGCGCCACGGACCCGCCGCTGACCCACCTGCTCGGGGAGGCCCGCCGCACGCTGGCCGAACGCCACGTCGCGCTGTTCCGCGGCGCCGGAGTGGACCGGATCGTGGTCGCCGCGGGGCGGGGCGTCCTTCCGGCCGCGCACCCGCTCGCAGGAGCGCCGCCGGCCACGCGACTTCCCGTGGGAGCGCTGCCGCCCCCTCGTCCGACGCGCGGCACCTCGTTCGGGGAGGCGCTCGCGGGCCTCGTGCGGGACGAGGCCATCGAGGCATGCGTCGTCATGGGCGACGGTGCCGTGCCACGCCTGCGGGTGACCGACGCCGCGCTTCTCGTGGCGGCCGCCCGCGCCGGCGGCAGGACCGCACTCACCAACAACCGGTACTCGTCCGACGTCTGCGCGGTCGCCGACGCGTCCGCCCTGCGCGGACTTGCCCCACTCCCCTCCGACAACGCCCTGCCCCGCTGGCTCGAGGAGATCGCCGGGTTCGACGTTCGCGAACTGCACGGTCGGGACCGGCTGGGACTGGACATCGACAGCCCGCTCGACCTGGCGCTGCTCGCGCTGGCGACCGGTGCTCCTGCGTCGCTGAGAGCCCTTGCGACCCGCGAGGGGGTCGGCGTCCCTCGTCTCGAGGAGCTGCGGGCCGTGGCCGCCGATCCCCGTCGGGAGCTCCTCGTCTTCGGCCGCAGCTCGTCCCGGGCCCTCGCGTGGCTCGAGCGGCACGTGCGCTGCCGCGTCCGGTTCCTGGCCGAGGAGCGCGGCATGCGGGCGTCGTCACCTCTCGCGATCGGGGAGGCGCACGGCGAGGGGGCGTCAGGGGACACCACGCCGGCCCTCGCACGACATCCGCGCGCCACCATCGGACGCCTGCTGGACCAGGAGGGTCCCGGGGCGCTGGGCAGCGTCGTCGCCCGCCTGGCCGATGCCGCCATCCTCGATTCGCGCGTCCTCCTGGCCGATCGCCTGGGGGCGGACGAGGCGGGCTGGCCGAGCGCGGAGGATCGCTTCGCCTCCGACCTCCTCCGGGCGGACCGCGTGGACGACCCGTGGCTGCGGGCGCTCACCGCCGCGGCCGCGTCGGCCGGTGCCCCGATCCTGCTCGGTGGCCATACCCTCGTGGGGCCCGGGGTTCCATTGCTGTTCCCCGCCCGGGGGCGCGAGGGCACTCTGCGATAGAATGCGGCACGTGCAGGCGCGTCCCATGCATCCTCCGCGGCGCCTGATCGCTCGTGATGGGGAGACGTGACCGGACTCTGGTATGTCCTCGGGTTCCTGTTCGCGGGCGTCTCGTTCGTCTTCATGACGATCGGGCTCGCCTGGCTCATCAGTCACCGGAACCGGGGGGATCGCCACAAGGGCCTGCCGTACGAGTCGGGCATCGACACGTTCGGTGACACGTGGGGCCGTTTCGGCCTCTCGTTCTACATCTATGCCCTCCTGTTCGTGGCCTTCGACATCGAGGTGGTGTTCGTCTACCTCTGGGCGATCGTGTTCCGCGACGTGCTCATCGGCGGGCTGCTCGACATGGCCATCTTCGTGGCCATCCTGATGCTGGGCCTCGCCTACGCGTGGCGGAAGGGGGTCCTGCGGTGGCGCTGAACCCCGAGGTCCCCTCCCCGGGCGACCCGACCCCCGCCGAACCCGGCACGCCGTCGCCGCAGGGACTCACCGTCCCGTCCGGCCAGGCGCTCGTGGAGCCGATCGTCGTCGCGAACGACCTCTGGTCGTCGTCGAACCCTGCCGCCTACGGTGGCGGGCGGCCCGCCGCCATCACGCACCTCGAGGCGGTGGAGGACGCGGCCGACAACGGCGACAACGGCCGCTGGGGGGCACTCCAGGTCGTGCCGGCGAAGGCCGACTACCTGCTCGACCTGCTGCGCATGAACAGCCTCTGGCCGCTCCTTTCCGGGCTGTCGTGCTGCGCGATCGAGATGATGTCGAGCGCCACGAGCCGCAACGACGTGGACCGGTTCAGCATGTTCCCGTTCCGGGCCAGCCCGCGGCAGGCCGACGTCCTGATCGTGGCCGGCACCCTCACCACCAAGATGGCGGGACCGCTCCTCCGCCTGTGGGAGCAGATGCCGGAACCCAAGTGGTGCGTGGCGATGGGCGATTGCACCTGCTCCGGTGGTCGCTTCAAGCGGTCCTACTCGGTGGTCCAGGGCATCGACCGGATCATGCCCGTGGACGTGTACGTCCCGGGTTGCCCGCCGCGGCCCGAAGGGCTCATCTACGGGATGATGAAGCTCCAGCAGTTGATCATGGAGCGGCGCGGCCACTGGGCCGAGCGGGCGGTCGGACCGACGGTTCCGGCCGAACGCTGACGGGGAGGACCGACACGGATACCGCGCTGAAGCGGCGCCTGGAGACACGGCTGGGGCCGTCCCTGGTCGGGCCCGTGCGCCAGCGTCACGACCAGACCGAGATCCGCATCGCCGCCGGCTCGGTGGTCGACGTGCTGCGCGTGCTCCACGACGACGCGGCGTTCCGCTTCGAGGTGCTCGCCGACGTCGCCGGCGTGGACACGGGCGACTCGATGCAGGTCGTCTATCACCTGTGGTCGACGACCACGCCCGACTGGCTGCGGGTGATCGTGGTCGACCTGGCCCGCGACGATCCGCGTGTCCCATCCGCCACCTTCCTCTGGAAGGGCGCCGAATGGATGGAGCGCGAGGCCTACGACATGTTCGGGATCATCTTCGAGGGGAACCGCGACCTGCGCCGCATCTACATGCCGCCCGACTACACCAGCTTCCCGCTCCGCAAGGACTTCTACCTCGCCGACGATGCTGCCCGTTCGCCGGGCCTCGGCGTGCGACCCATGGAGCAGGTTCACGCTCCCGTCGAATCCGGTGGCGCCCATCCGGCGCACCCGGGCGCGCTAGGCGGCGTTCGAGTGGCCACCCGGATCCCTTCCCTCGACGACCCGCGGATCCTCGTCCAGACGCCCGCGACCATCTACGATGCCATCCCGCCCTACGCCCCACGGACCGAGCGCGAGGCCGAGTTCTACACGCTCGGCGACGGCGAGATGCTCGTGAACATGGGGCCGCAGCACCCGTCGACGCACGGCGTGCTGCGCCTGGTGGTCAAGATCGAGGGCGAGCGCGTGGTGGACCTCGACCCCGTGCTGGGCTACCTGCACCGGGGCATCGAGAAGCTGGGCGAGAACGCCGACTACCACCACGCCATCTGCTACACCGACCCGCTCGAGTACATCAGCTCGCTCTTCAACGAGCTCGCTCCCGTCATGGCCTTCGAGCAACTCCTCGACCTGCGCGTACCGCGCCGCGCGGAGTACATCCGCGTGCTGTCGTGCGAGCTCAACCGCATCGCGAGCCACGCGCTGTTCATGGGCTGGATGGCGCTGGACCTGGGCGGCCTGACGCCCATCCTGTACAGCTTCATCGAACGCGACGAGATCGTGGAGATGCTGGCGGCCCTGACCGGCCAGCGGATGCTCTTCAACTACATGCGGATCGGCGGCGTCAACGGCGACCTGAACCACGAGTTCCTGAGCCGGCTGGGCGACTGGATGGGCCACGCGCTCTCCGAGGTCGAGGCCAACACGCAGCTCCTCAACCAGAACGAGATCTTCGTGCGACGCACGCGAGGCCTCGGGCGGATGGACCGGAAGATGGCCCTGGGAATGGGCATGACCGGCGCGAATCTGCGGGCCTGCGGTGTTCCATACGACGTCCGGCGCGCCCACCCCTACTCCGTGTACCCGGAGCTGGAATTCGAGATCCCCACGCGGGACGAGGGCGACTCGTACGCGCGGTACCTGCTCCGCGTCGACGAGATCAAGCAGAGCATCCACATCATCGACCAGGTCATGCACCAGATGCCGGACGGGCCCGTCATGGCGCAGCTGCCCCGGCGCATCACCCCGCGGCCCGGCCGGGCCTGGGCCGCGGTGGAGAGCCCGCGCGGCCAGTACGGCTGCTACGCGATCAGCGACGGGACCGACCAGCCGTTCCGCTTCCGCATCCACGACCCCTCGTTCGTCAACCTGCAGGCCGTGGTCCCGCTCATGCCGGGCAACCTGCTCGCCGACACGATGGCCGTCATGGCCAGCCTCGACCCGGTCATGGGCGGGATCGACAAGTGAGCGTCGTCGCGCGGCCCACCGGCCGCCTCACGCCCTCGGGCCGCGTGATCGTGCCGCTGCTCGGGACGCTGGTGCTGCTGTTCGTCGTCCTGCTCGCCGGTATCGGCACGGGGTTCATCCCGGCGATCGTGGCCTGGGTCGGCGGTGTGCTGCTGGCGAACATCGCGATCGTGCGGTTCGTGGTCGCCGCGACCGCCGTGCTGCTGTTCACGGTGCCCACGGCGTTCGTGATCATCTTCCTCGAGCTGAAGGTGATCGCCTTCATGAACCTGCGCATCGGCCCCAACCGGGTGGGGCCCTGGGGCACGCTCTCGTCCGTGGTCCACGGGCTCAAGGTGCTCTCGAAGGAGGACTTCACGCCCACGGGCGTCGATCCCACCGTCTTCACGCTCGCCCCCGTGGTCACGTTCGTGGGCAGCGTCATGGCCTTCATGGTCCTGCCGTTCGGGCCCGGCCTCTTCGGCGTGGACCTCAACGTCGGCCTGCTGTACTTCTTCGGCGTGGGTGGCCTGGGGGTGGTCGGGCTCCTGATGGCCGGCTGGTCGAGCTTCAACAAGTACTCCCTGCTGGGCGGCCTCCGCAGCGCCGCGCAGATGGTCAGCTACGAGATCCCGCTCACCCTGTCCGTCGTCGGCGTGATCATGCTGGCCGGCACCATGAGCCTGAACGGGATCGTCCAGGCGCAGTCGGGCAGCGTGCTCGACTGGTTCGTCGTGCGGCAGCCGCTGGCGTTCCTGATCTTCTTCATCGCCGCCACCGCGGAGGCGAACCGCACGCCCTTCGACCTGACCGAGGCGGACAGCGAGATCGTGGCCGGCTTCGCGACCGAGTACAGCGGCATGCGGTTCGGCTTCTTCTTCTTCGCCGAGTACGTCAACGTCTTCCTGCTGTCCGGGCTGGCGGTCGTGCTGTTCTTCGGCGGCTGGACGGCGCCCATCCCGTGGCCGTTCCCGGTTCACGTGCTCGTCACTCCCGGCGACCTCGGCCTGGCGCTCCTGCTGATCGTCATCGTCGCGCCGGTCATCGGCTCGCTGCTGTTCGCGCTCCCCGTCTGGATGCTGCGGTCGTCGTGGCCCTTCTGGCGTGCCTGGGTCATCGGGCTGGTCCTGTTCACGCTGCTCGCGATCGGCGCGATCGGCATCTACCTGCTGATCAACCTCGAGGCGCTGCTCGGGATCGTCTGGTTCTTCGCCAAGGCCTACGCGTTCGTGTTCACCTTCGTGTGGATGCGAGCCACCCTGCCGCGTGTGCGCATCGACCAGCTGATGGGCCTCGCCTGGAAGTGGCTGCTGCCGGCGGCGCTCGTCAACCTGTTCATCACCGCGCTCGCCATCCTGGTGGTCCACCCATGAGCTTCGTCCCCGGCATCGGGATCGTGAAGGGCATGGCCCTCACGCTCCGCCGCTTCTTCGAGCCGAAGGTCACCGTCCAGTACCCGGAACAGGCGCCGCAGATCCCGCCCCGCCACCGGGGCCGGCTCCAGCTCCTCTACGACGAGTACGGGGCGCTCAAGTGCGAGACCTGCTTCCAGTGCGCCATGGCCTGTCCCATCGAGTGCATCGACATGGGCGGCACGGACACCAAGGACCGGTTCCACGTCCACTGGGGCGCGCCGGAGCAGTACGCGGAGCGGCGCGAGGAGCAGGCGCTGCGCCGTTCCGGCCGCCCGGTTCCGGACCGGAACTTCGCGTCCTTCGACGCCGAGGACACCACGGCCCTGGACGCCCTCCTCGAGGACGAGGACTACGACCCGAAGCGGATGCTGCGCATCCTCGAGGGGACCCAGGCGATCTACGGCTACATCCCCGTGGCGGCGATCAAGCACATCTCGCACGCGACGGGGATCTGGTACGCCGAGGTGTACGGCACCGCCTCGTTCTACGGCAACCTGCACCTGGAGCCTCCCACGTCGCACCGCATCGGGATCTGCCGCTGCCCGTCGTGCTCGCTCTTCGGCGGAGGCGCGATCCGCGCGGCGCTCGAGGACGTCCTCAACGTCGCGCTCGGGGGTGCCACGCCGGACGGGTCGGTGTCGCTCGAGCCGGACGACTGCCACGGCGAGAACGACGGCACGCCATGGGTGACGCTCGACGGCCGGCGCCAGGAGGGCCTGTCGGCGGCCACCGCGGAACAGCTCGCCCGCACGCTGACGGGGCACGCACCCGTCGGGAACGCCTGATGCCCGCCATCCTCCCCACGCCGGCAGGCTGGACCCACGTCACGCTCGACACGGCGGGGATGTACGCGCCGGACGAGGGGATCGCCGCGGCCGAGAGCGCGGGGGCATGGGCCGCGTGGCGACAGGCCGTGGCGTCCACGCCCGAGTCGCTCGTGTCGCTCGTGGGCCGGGCAGGGCTGAGGGGTCGCGGCGGGGCCGGGTTCCCCACCGCCGACAAGTGGCGGCCGGCCCGCGCGCAGGACGACCCGGAGCGGATCGTCGTGGCCAACGGAAATCGAGGCCGATCCCGGTGCCTTCGTCGATCGCATGCTCATGGAGCTCGATCCGCACGCCGTGATCGAGGGCGTCGCGCTCGCCGCGTACGCCGTCGGGGCCCGGCGCGCGTACGTCGCGGTCAAGGCCGGGTACGGGCTCGCTGTCGAACGGCTCCGCGCCGCCGTCGCCGCGGCCGAGGACGCCGGATACATCGGCTCGAACGCGATGGACCGTGGCTTCGACCTGCGGGTCGACGTGCGGCCGCTCGAGGGCGCGTTCGTGCTGGGCGAGGAGACCGTCCTCATCCATGCCCTCGCAGTCGGACCGCGGCATGCCCGACCAGCGGCCGCCGTACCCCTCGGCGCGGGGCCTGGACGGGCACCCCACCGTCGTGAACAACGTGGAGACCCTCGCCGCCGTCCCCTGGATCGTGCGACACGGCGCGGAGGCGTTCGTCGCCGCCGGGAGGAACGGGCTGGCCGGCACCAAGCTCGTGCAGCTCTCGGGCAACGCGCGCCGGACGGGGATCGCCGAAGTGCCCATGGGCACGCCCCTGCGCGAGATCCTCGACCAGGTCGGTGGCGGCATGGCCGAGGGAAGCAGCCTGAAGGCGGTCCTCGTGGGTGGCCCGGCGGGGGGCTTCCTTCCGGAGGCGGCGCTGGACACGCAGCTGGACCCGGCGTCGCTCGGCGCCGCCGGGGCGATCCTCGGATCGGGGCAGATCCTCGTGGTGGACCAGCGCGCCTGCATCGTGGAACTCGGCCGGGTCATGGAACGCTTCATGTCCGACGAGTCGTGCGGGAAGTGCATCCCATGCCGCATCGGGACGCGGCGGCTGTACGAGCTGGCCACCCGGGCGACCACGGGACGACCACGCCCGACCGACCCCGACCTGCTGACGAGCCTGGCTGCGGACGTGCGCGACGGATCGCTGTGCGGGCACGGCATCCTGGCTCCCAACCCGCTCACGAGCGGGATGCGATACTTCAGGGACGAATACGACGCCCACTTCACGGCCGGCACCTGTCCCGCCGGCGTCTGTCATCCGCTTCTCGTGACCCCCGTCGCCGCGGCGGCGTCCCAGTGACCCGGATACCTGCATGACCGACCTGATCGAGATCCAGACCGCGCCCCCCACGCTGGCCGAGCGCCTCTTCGAGACGCAGTCGCCGCAGCGACCCCAGTCCTCGCCCGCCTTCACCATCGAGGTCGACGGGCGCCAGGTGACGGGGCGCCAGGGGCAGACCATCCTCGAGGTCTGCCGGGACAACGGCATCGAGATCCCCACGCTCTGCTACGAGCCCAAGCTCCCGGGCTTCGGCGCGTGCCGGATGTGCGTGGTCGAGGTGGAGGGCGAGGAGCACCCGCCGATCAGCTGCGCGCGCGCGGCCGAGCCCGGCATGGTGGTCCGGACGCAGACGCAGCGCGTGCGGGACATCCGCCACACGAACCTGGAGCTGATCTTCAGCGACCACAACGCGTACTGCCTGCCGCCCTGCCAGAACAAGTGCCCGAGCCACATCGACATCCCGGGCTTCCTGAAGGCCAACACCGAGGGCGACTTCGTCGAGTCCGCGCGCATCTTCAAGCGCACGATCCCGTTCCCCAGCGTTCTCGGCCGCGTGTGCCCCGCCCCGTGCGAGGAGCACTGCCGGCGCGACGAGGTGGACGAGGCGATCGCGATCCGCGACAGCCACCGGTACGCCGGGGACCAGGTCCTCCGGCTCCAGGCCGAGGGGCAGAAGGCGCCCGTCCCGTTCGAGCTCCAGGCGAAGAGCGGCAAGCGCGTCGCGGTGATCGGCAGCGGTCCCGCCGGCGCGTCCGCGGCCTACTACCTGCTGATCGACGGCCACGACGTCACGATCTACGAGCGCGACGAGAAGCCCGGCGGGATGCTGCGCTACGGCATCCCGGAGTACCGGCTGCCCAAGGACAGCATCGTCGACGGCGAGTACCAGTCGCTGCTGGACCTTGGCGGGCGGTTCGAGTGTGGCAAGGCGCTCGGCACGGACTTCACGATCGACGACCTGCAGAACCAGGGCTACGACGCGGTCTGCGTGGCCATCGGCTGCTACGACACCAACAAGCTGGGGATCCCGGGCGAGGATGCCGACGGCGTCTTCGAAGGCCTCGAGTACCTGCGCACCGCGACCCTGGGCCTGCCCTTCCCGGGCCACAAGGGCAGCCGGGTGGTGGTGATCGGCGGCGGCTTCACCTCGATGGACTGCACCCGGACGTCCCTCCGGCAGGGGGCGAGCGAGGTGACGCTCGTCTACCGCCGCGACATGAAGGAGATGTCCGCGTCGACCGAGGTCCACGAGGCGATCGAGGAGGGCGCGCACGCCATCTTCCAGGCGGCGCCCACGCGCGTCGTCACCGGCGACGGGAACAAGGTCACGGGCGTGGAGTTCCAGCGCATGCGGATGGGCGCGCCCGACGCGTCCGGTCGCCGCCGGCCGGAGCCCGTGCCCGGCACGGAGTTCACCATCGAATGCGACCGGGTGCTGCTCGCCATCGGCCAGGGCCCGGACCTCACGTGGCTCGACCACGGCTCGGACGGCGTCAAGGCCAACCGAAACCGCCTCTCGGCCGACGCGGTCACGTTCTCGACGGGGCGTGCCGGTGTCTTCGGGACGGGCGACGTGCGCGTCGGTGCCACGACCGTGGTGCAGGCGGTGGCCGAGGGACGCCGCGCCGCCTACGCCATCGACGCCTACCTCAAGGGCATGGACCTGGCCGACGTCCGCACGCGGCAGACGATCGCCGAGCCGCAGCCGGCATTCCTGTCCATCGTCCCGTTCACCGGCGAGCTCAAGGAGCCGCGCCACCGTCTGCGCTCGATGCCCGCGGACGTCCGCAACAAGAGCTACGTCGAGTACGAGATCCCCTACACCCAGGTCGAGGCGATGGACGAGGCGCGGCGCTGCCTGCAGTGCACGTGCGAGGCCATCGGCTACTGCGACCTGCGGCGGCTCGGCATCGAGTACGGAACCACCCTCCAGACGCTCGAGCCCGCCCGCACCGGGCTGAGCTTCCGCAGCGTCCTGGAGAACCGGTTCACGGGCTACAACCACGACTACATCCGGGACGACAGCCACGCGTTCATCCTGCGCGAGCCTTCCCGCTGCATCGACTGCGGCCGCTGCGCCGGGTCTGCGCCGAGGTGGTGGGCGCCGCCTGCTACGACTTCATGCGCATGGGCATGGACACGCTGGTCACCACGCCGCTCGACATGAGCCTGAACGACACGCCCTGCGTCTCGTGCGGGCGGTGCGCGGAGACGTGCCCGACCGGGGCGCTGATGCCGAAGCCGCGCGTGCTCGAGCAGTACGACGTCGACGAGTCCCGCTGCATCCTGTGCGGAATCTGCGTGGACGCGTGCCCGTACGACGCGCTCCGCTGCGGGCCCGACTTCGAGCTCTCGCACGAGAGCCGCGAGCAGCCCGACATCGACCTGCTCTCGTACTCGGCGGTCCAGCACGACACCGAGATGAGCTACGTCCGCCGCGAACGCGACTGGATGTCGCGCGCGCTGGCCGCCGGGCGCCAGGTCGACACCGACCGGCTGCTGCCCGTGCTGCCTGCGCGGCGTCGGTCCGGGCCGCGGCGACGGAAACGGCAACGGCCACGAGACGGGGGCGCGCGAGTTGCCGCCCGGCATGACCAGGTAGGGGGAGTCGATGTCGAACGCGCTGGCCGGCGCGGCGATACCCGGCCTCGGGTGGTCCTGGGACGACCTCCTGTTCCTGCTGCTCGCCGCCACCGTGCTCGGCGCGGCCCTGACCGTCGTCCTCGGACGCGACATCATCCGCTCGGGCCTGGCCATGATCGTCTCGTTCGCCGGCCTGGCCGGGGTCTACGTGCTGCTCGGGGCGCCACTGGTGGCCGCCGCCCAGGTGCTCGTCTACATCGGGGCGATCAGCATCCTGGTGCTGTTCGCGATCATGCTGACGCAGACCAAGGTGGGGCCCACGCGCCTCGTGTTCCATCACCAGGCGTGGGCGGGCGCGGTCGCGGCCGTCGTACTCGCGGCGGTGCTGATCGGCGTGGTGGTCTCCACCGCCTGGCCGAACACCGTGAGCGGTCCGCTGCACACCGCCACCACGGCGCTGGCCCGCCTGCTGTTCAGCGACTACGTGCTGCCGCTCGAGGTCGTGAGCGTGCTGCTCCTCGCGGCGGTCGTCGGCGGCGTCTTCCTGGCGAAGCGCGACGAACCGCAGGGGGAGGAGCGCTGAGATGAGCCACTCCCTGGACGCCTACCTCGTGCTCTCCGTGCTGCTGTTCTGCGTCGGGATGTTCGGGTTCCTCGCCCGGCGCAACGCCATCGCGATGCTGATGTCGATCGAGCTGATGCTGAACGCCGTCAACCTCGCCTTCGTCGCGTTCGGTGCCTTCTCGCCCCAGCTGACCGTGCACGCGTCCGTCATCGCGCTCATGGTCATCGCGGTCGCGGCGGGCGAGGCCACCGTGGGCCTGGCGATCGTCATCGCGATCTTCCGCAACCGCCGCACCCCTCTCGTCGACGAGTACGACACGATGCGGGACTAGGCGGCGATGTCGAACGAACTCCTCGTCCTGTCGCTGCTCGTCCTCCCGATCGCCGGGTTCGCGCTGACCGCGCATCTTCGGGCGGCGGCTGGGCGGCAACTCGTGGGCGATCTCCGTCGGCGCCGTCATCCTCACCTGGCTGGCCGGCATGGTCCTCGTGATCGGTCAGCTGACGGGCGGTTTCGGGCCCGACGGGTTGCATTTCACGCTCTACACGTGGATCCCGGCCGGATCGTTCCAGCTCGACGCGAACTTCGCGGTGGACAACCTCACCGCCGCCCTGCTGATCGTGGTCACGACGATCGGCATGCTCGTCCACGTGTACTCGATCGGGTACATGGCCCACGACCCGGGCAAGTGGCGCTTCTTCGCGTACCTGAACTTCTTCATGTTCAGCATGCTGCTGCTGGTTCTCGCCGGCAACTTCCTCCTGCTGTTCGTGGCCTGGGAACTGGTGGGCCTCTCCAGCTACCTGCTGATCGGGTTCTGGTACCGCCGGCGCAGCGCGGCGCTGGCCGCCAAGAAGGCGTTCCTCGTGAACCGCGTCGGCGACGTCGGGTTCAGCATCGGCATCTGGGCCATCTGGACCACGGTCGGATCACTCAACTTCTCCGACGTCTTCACGAAGCTCCCGCAGATGCTCGCGTCCGGGCAGATCCAGACCTGGCAGATGACCGGCATCGCGCTGCTGCTGCTCTGCGGGGCGGTGGGCAAGAGCGCCCAGTTCCCGCTGCACGTGTGGCTGCCGGACGCGATGGAGGGCCCCACGCCGGTGTCGGCCCTGATCCACGCCGCGACGATGGTCAACGCCGGCGTGTACATGGTCGCGCGCACCAACCCGATCTTCAGCCACGCGCCCGTGGCGATGGTGATCGTGGCCGCGGTCGGCATCTTCACGGCGATCTTTGCCGCGTCGATCGCGCTGACCCAGAACGACATCAAGCGCGTGCTCGCGTACTCGACGCTGTCCCAGCTCGGCTACATGTTCGCGTCGCTGGGCGTCGGGGCGTACGCGGCCGCGATCTTCCACCTCATGACGCACGGCTTCTTCAAGGGGCTGCTGTTCCTGGACTCGGGCTCGGTGATCCACGGCGTCCACGACGAGCAGGACATGAACAAGATGGGCGGACTGTGGCGGAAGATGCCCATCACCCACGCGACGATGCTGATCGCGTCGCTCGCCATCTCCGGGATCCCGCCGCTGGCCGGCTTCTTCAGCAAGGACGAGATCCTGGCGTCGAGCTTCCGGAACGGCTTCTATGTCGTGTGGCTCGTGGGGGTCGTGGTGGCGGCCATGACCGCCTTCTACATGTTCCGGCTCATGGGCAAGACCTTCTACGGGCCGAGCCACGTGGATCCGCAGGTCCACCCGCACGAGTCGCCCCCGACCATGTGGGTGCCGCTGGTGCTGCTCGCGATCCCGGCGGCGCTGCTCGGGCTCGTCATCGGATGGCCGCCCGACTCCGGCCTCGTCCACCAGTGGCTGGACCCCGTCTTCGCGCAGGCGGACCAGACGCTCGGCCTGCACCACGAGGCCTTCCAGGTCTTCGGCATCGACGGCGCCCTGATCCTGGTCAGCGTCGCGCTGGCGTCGTTCGGCGTCATCGCGGCGGTGCGGATCTTCGGTCTGCGGCTCCCGGGCCGCGATGTCGAACCCCGGCCGGCGCTCGTGGAGGCGACCACCGCCCGGCTGCGGCCCCTGTACACCGCCTCGTTCCACAAGTGGTGGTTCGACGAGCTGTATCACGGCCTGTTCTTCGTGATCGGCGGGGCCGTGGCCCGTGCAGCCTGGTGGTTCGACGCCCACGTGGTCGACGGGGTGGTCAACGGCGTCGGGACGTTCACCATCTTCTCCGGCCGCGAGGTGCGCCGGATCCAGACGGGCCGCGTCCAGAACTACGCGCTCGGGATCGCCATCGGCCTCCTCGTGATGGCCGCCGGTTTCCTCGTGGTCACGACGAGGTAGATGGACATGCTCCCCCTCGTCTCACTCACGATCTTCACGCCGCTTGTGGGCGCGATCCTGATCGCGTTCGTCCCGCGGGAGCGTCCACAGCTCGCCAGGTGGCTCGCGTTCGCCACGACGCTGGTCGCGCTCGGCTGGTCGCTGCTCATGCTGGCCGGATTCGTCACCGGCGCGAGCGGCTTCCAGTACATGGAGGACATCCCCTGGATCCCGTTCTTCGGGATTCACTACCAGGTCGGCGTCGACGGCATCAGCCTGATCCTGATCATCCTCAGCACCCTGCTGACGGCGATCAGCGTCCTCGCCTCCTTCCGCCCCATCCAGGTGCGCGTGAAGGAATACATGATCACGTTCCTCATCCTGGAAGTGGGCATGGTGGGCGTCTTCGCCGCGCTCGACCTGTTCCTCTTCTACGTGTTCTGGGAGATCGTGCTGGTGCCGATGTACCTGATCATCGGCATCTGGGGCGGCGCCAACCGCATCTACGCGACGCTGAAGTTCGTGGTGTACACGCTGGTCGGCTCGCTGCTGATGCTCGTCGGCGTCCTGGCCACGGCCTTCGAGTACCACTCGTCCACGGGGGTCTGGAGCTTCAGCTACCTGGACCTGGTGAACTTCCACTTCTCGCCCGCGGTGCAGGCGTTCGCGTTCGTCACCTTCTTCCTGGCGTTCGCGATCAAGGTCCCGATGTTCCCGTTCCACACCTGGCTGCCGGACGCACACGTGGAGGCGCCGACGGCCGGCTCCGTGATCCTGGCCGGCGTCCTGCTGAAGCTGGGCGGCTACGGCTTCATCCGGTATTCCCTGCCGCTGTTCCCCGACGCGGCCCACACCTTCGCGCCGGCGATCATCGTGCTCTCGGTGATCGCGATCATCTACGGCGCCGTGGTGGCGGTGGTCCAGCCGGACTTCAAGAAGCTGGTGGCGTACAGCTCGGTCAGCCACATGGGGTTCGTGACGCTCGGGATCTTCGCCTTCCAGTCGCAGGCGCTGCAGGGTGCCGTGCTCCAGATGGTCAACCACGGGCTCATCACCGGCGCGCTGTTCCTGTGCGTGGGCGTCATCTACGAGCGGACGCACGACCGGCGCTTCGCGATCATGGGCGGCCTGGCCGGCAAGCTTCCGCTCTACGTGACCACGCTCGGCTTCTTCATGCTCGCGAGCGCGGGCCTTCCCGGCCTGTCGGGGTTCGTCGGCGAGTTCCTGGTCCTGATCGGGACGTTCGCCGTGATGCCGGTCGTGGCCGCGATCGCGGCGATCGTGATGGTGCTCGGCGCCGTGTACCTCTTCTACATGTTCCAGCAGGTCGCGTTCGAGGATCTCTCCGACTTCCTGAAGGGCCTCGGCGATCACCTGCACGACATGGTCCCGATCGAGATCGCGACCCTCGCGCCGCTGGCGGTGCTCGTCGTCCTGTTCGGCCTGTTCCCCGCCCCGATCCTCAACCTCATCCAGGGCCCCGTGTCGGGCGTCCTGGACCACGTCAGCCACGGTGTGGCGCTGGGGTTCCTGCCGTGAGAATGACCCGATGAACGCCGGCGACCTGGCCGCGATCCTCCCCCTCGTCGCGGTGTGGCTGGTCGCGTTCCTCGTGATCCTGGTCGACGTCATCGTCCCCGGGCGGGACCGGCTCTCGTCGGGGATCGCCACGGTCGGTGCGCTTGGCGCGATGGCCGTGACGGCCCTCGTGGCGCCGCAGGCCCCTCACACGGCGTTCGGCGGCGCCTACATCCTCGACCAGCTCACGGTCCTGCTCGACCTGCTGTTCCTGTCGATCGCGGTGCTCACGCTCCTGGTCGCGCCCGACTACCTGCGGCCCCGGAACCTGCCGCTCGCGGAATTCTCCGCGACACTGCTCTTCGCGATCAGCGGCGCGATGCTCCTGTCCGCCGCGCACGATCTGCTCGTGCTGTTCCTCGGGCTCGAGCTGCTGGTCCTCCCGGGCTACCTGCTCGCCGGCTTCGCCAAGCGCGATGGCCTGGCCACCGAGGGCGCCATCAAGTACTTCCTCCTCGGGTCGTTCTCGAGCGCGCTGTTCCTCTTCGGCCTCGCCTTCGTCTGGGGGTACACGGGCACGACGAACGTCGTCGGGGTCTCCTCGGCGCTGCAGGCGGTGGCGTCAGGCAAGCCGCTCGCTCCCGGCCTCGCGATGGGCCTCGCGTTCCTGATGACGGGCGTCGCGTTCAAGATCGCCGCCGTGCCGTTCCACTACTGGACACCCGACGCATACCAGGGCTCCCCGACCCCGGTGACCGGATACCTCTCGGTCGGGCCGAAGGTGGCGGCGTTCGCGCTGATCCTCCGTCTCTTCGTCGGCGCGCTCGCCCCCGTCCGTGCCGACTGGCTCGCCGCCGTCATCATCCTTGCCGCCCTGACGATGACGCTCGGCAACCTGGTCGCGCTGACCCAGTCGAACGTCAAGCGCATGCTCGCCTACAGCTCGATCGCGCACACGGGGTACATCCTGGTCGGGCTCGCGGCCTACGCCGGGGCGGCGGCCGGTTCCGATGCGGAGTCGCGCGGTCTGCAGGGGATCCTCGTCTACAGCGTGGCGTACACGTTCATGAACCTCGGCGCGTTCGCGATCATCGCCGCGCTCCAGCGGCGGCCCGGCGTGACGAGCGACATCGAGACGTTCGCCGGCCTGGGCCGGCGTGCCCCGCTCATGGGCCTGCTGATGGCGCTCTTCCTGATCTCGCTGACCGGCATCCCGCCGACCGCCGGCTTCTTCGCCAAGTACTACGTGATCCTGGCCGCGATCGAGGCAGGCGGCTGGGTCTCGTGGCTCGCGGTGCTCGCGGTGCTCAACGCCGCGGCGGCCGCGTTCTACTACCTCCGGGTGGTCGTGTACATGTATATGCGGGAGGCGCCGGACCCGGCTCCTCCCATCGCCCGCGGGTTCGAGTTGCGGGCCGGGCTCACGATCGCCGCGATCGCCACGATCGCCATCGGCGTGTTCCCCAGCGGCCTGATCTCGGTCGCAGAAGCCGCGGCCAAGGCGCTCCTCTAGGCGCCGACCGGGGCGCTTTCTCCAGGCGCCGGCCAGGGCGCTCCTCCATGCGGCCCGGGCTGCGCGGGCAGGCGGCCGGAGCGACCCGGCTCCGGGTCCGGATCGGCGGGCGCAGGGGTGGTCCTGCCGTCGGGTACGCCATAGCACCCGTCCCCGCTGGCCATCCGGCACTCGCGGCAGAGCCGGCAGTCGGCCCATCATGGCGCCGCCATGCGAGCCCTCGTCGTCTTCGATTCGCGCTTCGGCAACACCGAGGCGGTCGCCCACGCCATCGGTGAAGCGCTCGCGACGGCCGGCTGGCAGTCGGAGGTGGTCGAGGCGGCGGTTGCGGCGTGGCCGGACTGTTCCGAGCTCGACCTGGTCGTGTTCGGCGGCCCCACGCAGCGCCACGGGCTGTCACCGTCCATGAACGCGCTGCTCTCCGGTGCCCACGTCGGTCGCTGCTGCGGAGTCTCGGCGGCGGCCTTCGACACGCGCTACAACATGGCGCGCGTCCTCTCCGGCTCGGCCGCAGAGGGTATCGCGGCGCGCCTCGCCTCGCTCGGCTGCCGGGTGATGGTGCCGCCCGAGAGCTTCTACGTGGCGGGGCGCGAGGGGCCGCTGCTCGACGGCGAGCTGGCACGGGCACGCGCGTGGGCAGTCGAACTCGCCGCGCGCGGAGGCGTCGTCACCGCCTGACGTCCCGCCCGGATCGCCCTCGCGAGGCCCGCCAGGAACCGTGCGGTCTCGACCGGCGAGGCCAGCGCGACGTCTGCCGCGGCCGCCACCGGCTCGGGCATCTCGGCGTGCGCGTGGACGGCCACGGCGAAACCGTCCGTGACGGACGCGTCGCGCAACTCGCGCAGGACCATGAATGCGTCGGCATCGGCGGCGTCGTCCCCGAGCACGAGCGTCGTGGCCGGCCGGAGCTCCTCGACCAGGAGGCGCAGTGCATCGCGCTTCGCGGCCGCGCCGGGCGGGCGAACCTCGAGTGCCCGCCGGCCGGGAAACCGGACGAGCCGGCCGGAGGTGTCGGCACGTTCGACCGCCTCGAGCACGCGGTCGCGCGCGGCGGCCAGGTCGGGCGCGGCCCGGAAGTGGAAGGCAACCGACGGCCCCTTCCGTTCGACGACCATCCACGGCTCGGCAATGTCGCGCGCCACGCGGTCGGCGAGCCGTTGCGCGTCCTCGACGTACGACTCGAGTGCCGGGTCCCGCTCGATCCGCAGCGTCTCGGCACGCCCGCCACGAGCCAGGGTGCCCCTCTCCACGCCGTGGTTGCCCAGGTAGATCGCCCCTCCCACCCGCGCGCGCGACGCAAGGTCGAGGGCCGTCCGTCCGGAGAGCAGCGCGACGTGGACGCCCGGCGTCCCCGCGAGCTGGCGCAGTGCGCGCCGGGCCCCCGGGATGACGGTGGCGCCCCACGGGTCCATGACGATGTGGGCCAGCGTGCCGTCGAAGTCGCTCACGATGAGCAGGCCGCCCTTCCCCAGGCGGGAAACGACCAGCGCCGCCAACTCGCGTCCGCCGAGCAGCCGGGGAGCGACGCCCGGCGCGGTCACGGGTACAGCGACGCGCCCGGCAGCACCCGGGCGACGCTCAGGTGGAACTGCGGCGGCCCGAGCTCGCCGAAGCCCACGGAACGGACGATCCCGCGGGCGTCGAGCCAGAAGTGGACCGGGAGCGCATACGCGGACCACGCCCGCTGGGCCGCGCCGGCCACGTCCAGGCCGATCGGGAGATCGAGCCGGAGCTGCGCGGAGAACGCGGAGACCGTGGCCGGGTCCTCCCGCACATCCACCAGCACGATGGACATCCGGTCACCGAGCTGGGACGCGTAGGCCTCCATGATCGGCAGTTCGTCGCGGCAGTCCGGGCACCACGTGGCGATGAAGTTGACCCACACCGGGCGCCCTCGCAGCGAGGCGAGGTCCACCGTCCCGCCGCCCAGTCTCTGGAGGACCAGCGGAGGCGCCTGATCGCCGACGGCGAGCCCGACGGGCGGGGACGAAGGCGACGGCGCTGCGGCATGCGACCCCGTGGGGCGGCTGGATGATGATGCCGTCGCCGGACCTCCCGCGGCCGGCGCACCGGCGGACGAGCCGTCGGCGGACGCTGATCCAGCCGGCGACGCGGCGGCCGGGCCGGGCGGGGAGGCGACGACCCCCCGGGGCGGCGGCGCCAGCTCGGCGACGAGCAGGACCACGAGGACGATGAGGACGAGCGCGACCACGGCGCCCGCAAGGGCGCCGAGGACGACCGGGGAACGCATCGAGGCCGAGTGTACGCGGCGGGCCGTTCGACGTGCCCTGAGCTGCTGCTACGATTCCGGTTCCCATGGAGCAGCGCGGCCTCGGCCACCACCTTCGACAGATCGAACGGCACCTCGTCTCCTCGCTCCTGACCGGCGCCGGCGTCACGCTCCTGGCGGCCGGGCTTTTCGCGTACGTCATGCCGTTCGGTGCCGCGGCGTCACCGTCCGCGGCGGCACCGTCCGCCACGGCGCCGTCAGCGCCCTCCGCCACGCCCGGCGGCGAGCGCCTTCGCCTCCACGACGCCGCAGGCGTCCGGAGCTCCCGCGTCCGGAGCGGCCTCGCCGAGCGCCTCGAACGCGGTCGCGACCCGCATCTCGATTCCAGCCCTCAAGGTCGACCTGCCCGTCGTCTCCGGCAACGGCCGGTTTCCCCTGTGCGACGTCGCGCAGTACCTGACCCTGCAGGGGCTGCCCTTCCGTCCGGTGCAGCCCGGCCAGGCGGGCACGACGTACATCTACGCGCACGCCCGCGCCGGGATGTTCCTGCCGCTGCTGACGGCCTCGCAGGTGAACAACGGCTCCGCCATGATCGGCTACAGCGTCCTCGTGTACACCAGCGACTCGATGGTCTACTGGTACAGCATCTCGGTCGTCAGGCGCGGCGTGATCCCGGGCAGCGCCGGCGAATGGGACATCGCGGTGGCGTCGCCCGGCGTCCAGCAACTCGTTCTGCAGACGAGCGAGGGGCCCACCGACAGCAGCTCGAAGCTGGAGATCCTGGCGAAGTTCGAGCTCGTGCAGCAGGCCACGTTTGCGGCTTCCCACCCGACGCCCCACCCCCAGGTCTGCAGCTGAGGGGGCCTCCCCCGGAGACCGGCGCGCGACCCGGGAAACCTAGAGCCAGCCGATCCGCCGGAAGAAGATCACGGCCACTGCGCCGAGGAACGCCGCGGCGACGACGACGATCCAGAAGCCCGCCTGCTCGGCGCCGGCGAATGCCGGGCCCGCCTCGCTCATCCCGAAGAGCCCGCCGATCGCGGCCACACCGGCCAGGACCACGGTGACTGCCGTCAGGCGCTTCATCACCTCGGAGAGGTCGTTGTTGACCGTGGTGAGGTAGGCGTCGAGCGCGGTGCCCACCATGTCACGGAACGTGTCGAGCTCGTCTGCCAGCCTGATCAGGTGGTCGTACACGTCGCGGAAGTAGACGATGTGCTCCGGTCGCACCATGCCCAGCTCGCGGTTGGTCAGCTGGTTGAAGATCTCGCGCTGCGGAGTGATCGCGTGGCGGATCGTGACGAGCTCGCGCTTGAAGTCGAAGAGCCGCTCGACGATGGCTCGCGAGCTGCGCCGGATGACCTGGTCCTCGAGGTCGTCGAGGTCGTCGCCCAGCCGGTCGAACACCGGGAAGTACCCGTCCACCAGCGTGTCGGCGAGCGCCCACAGCAGGTAGTCCGGGCCCGCCTGCAGGTACGGTGCGACCCCGGCGCGCAGGTGGTGCCCCTCCAGCGGATCCCACCCCGGAGCGTGCGCCGTGAGGAGGAAGCGCTCACCGAGGACGAAGTCGATCTCGACACCACGGAGGCGCCTGTCGTCGTACGTGAGCGCGAACATCACCAGGTGCAGCGTGCCGTTGGTCAGCTCGACCTTGGCGCGCTGGTTCTGCTCGACGATGTCCTCCACCACGAGCGGGTGAAGCCCCAGCGCCTCACCCGTGGCTTCGACCAGCGGCGCGTCGTCGTGCTGGAGATCGACCCACAGCAGGACCGACGGATCCGCTGCGGCGATCGAGAGCGCGGCCGGCTCGTCCAGCACGACCAGCGTTTCGTCCCGCCACGCCCAGGCCCGGAAACCACGCGCGAACGCCGGGGACGCGGCCTGCCCGCGCGGTTCCCCGGCGCCTGCGGGGCGGTCCCCCGGCCGCCGGCGGGCCGGCTGGCGGCGGGGCGGCCGCCGGCGGGCTGGCTGGCGGACGGTCGTCGCCGTGCACGCTGCCGGCGGCCTCAGGCGGATCCGGTCGTGCGGACATCGCCGCCTCCCAGCGAGCTGCCGTCGGTGCTCGGGCGCGACGGCGTCGCCCACGCTTGCGTGCCTGCCGGTTCCGATGCCGCCGCGCCCCTCGCGCCCTCGGACGTGGCCGCAACGGGTGGCCCGCGGCGCGCCTGCATCGCCATCGCCGGCACGACGGCCGCCAGCGTGATCGCGCCGGCGGCCAGGAACAGGCCGTCGAGGATCGTGGCCCCCTGGCCCGCCGCCCATCGCTCGAGCGCGTCCACCACGAGGCCGTCGGCGAGCGGCCGTCCGCGCAGCGCCGCGGGCAGCACGCTGTCCCGGTACGCCTGGTCCTGGACGGCGCGGCTGAGCGCCTCGATCTTGCCCGATCCGAACGCGGTCAGCACGGCCAGGCCCACGGCCATGCCGAGCATTCGCGCCACGGTCACGGCGCCCGACGCGACCCCGAACGCGGCGCGTCCGGCGGCCTCGACGGCGGCCATCGACCGCGGCGAGACGGTGAGCCCGAATCCCAGCCCGAAGATGCCCAGCAGCACCGCAAGCTCCCCGAGCGGCGTGAAGCGGGTCGTGAGGCCGAGGGCGCCAAGGCCCGCCGCCGAGATCAGCAGTCCGGCCAGGCTCGTCCGGACGATGCCCATGCGGGCCATGACGAGGCCCGAGACGAGGGCGCCGACGGCCATCGCGCCGGCCAGCGCACCCAGGGCCACTCGCTCGTCCGGCGGTCCCCCGTAGAGCACGCGGTCCACGAACACGGCGCCGCCGATCAGGGCGGTGGCCAGGGCATATCCCGTCAGCGCGCTGACCGCGACCGCGCCACCCAGCACCGGCTCGACATAGCGCCGCGGGTCGAGCAACGGGTCGCGGGACACGGCACCGATCGCGAGGGACAGGGCCAGCGCGGCGATCGACCCGGCCGCCAGGGTGAGCTGGCCCGGCAGGCCGCCCGGAGCCTGCGCGTCGCCGGCCCACGTCAGCGCGAGCAGGGACCCGGCGAGGCCGGCGGTGAACAGGCCGAGGGTCGCCGCGCGCAGCGGCGTGCGAGTGCGCGGCGCATCCCAGGCCGGACTGGCGGCCCAGCACGTACACGAGCGCCAGCAGGGCGGCGGGCACGTCGAGGTAGAAGACCCAGCGCCAGGCGGGTGTCGTGATCGAGACCAGCCAGTCCGGAAAACCGCCCGCCTGGAGTGCCGGACGCATGTCGCCGATTCCGAGGATCGCCGCGCCGGCGAAGGGGCCCGCTGCCATGCCGAGGAACGTCAGCGCACCGATGAGCCCGAGCGCGCGGCCGCGAGCCCGCCCGTCGAACAGGTGGCTCGCTCCGGACGTCGCCAGCGGGACGAGGGCGCCGCCGCCGAGGCCCTGCAGCACGCGCGCCGCGATCAGCGCCTCGAGCGATTGCGCGGCACCGCTCAGCGCCGAACCCGCCGCGAACACTATGAGGCTGATCATGTACGGCGTCACGACGCCGAACCGGTCGGCGAGCCTGCCCGCCAGCGGCATCATCGCGACGTACGCGACGAGATACGCGTTGACGATCCACGACGCCTCGCGCAGGCGGGTCCAGTCGGCCAGGCTCACCACGATGCTCGGCAGCGCCGTCGCCGTGATCATGAGCTCCAGGCCCGCGACGAAGACGCCTCCGCCGAGCGCGGCGAGGAGCGCGAGGCGCGGGAGGCGGCCCATGCGGGCCATCATGGCACGTGGCGATGGGGGCGGGTGCCGTCCGATCCGCATCCGCTCCGGTCGTCGCGGCCGTCGTCGCCCTCCCCGGAAGCGGTGGCCCTACGCGGCCGCGCGGCTGAACGCCCTCGCTCCGACGGTCACGGCCACGACGGCAAGCACTCCCATGAGACTCACCCCGACCAGGACCTCGCCCTGGCCGAACGCGGCGTTGAACAGGTCCCGGTCGCAGCGACCGAGTGGTACAGCGGGTTGAACGTGGCCAGGGTCTGGAGCCAGCCCGGCGCGAACGACATCGGCAGCATGACGCCCGGAGCAGGAGCAGCAGCGGCAGCGCGATCGCGTTGATCGTGGGCGCCAGCGCATCCTCGCTGCCGAGGATCAGCGCCATCGTGTACGACAGTGGCCGACATCACCAGCCCGACCAGCGCCAGCAGCGCGAACGCGACGAGAGATCCCGAGGCCGGTCGATCTCGGAGGCCGAACGGGATCGGCCAGCACCACGAGCACGATGCCGACTGGCCGAGGAGCAGGAGGACGTCGCGCGGGGAGTCGGCCGAGCAGCGTCGCCATGCGGCTCATCGGGGTGACACGCATGCGCTCGATCACGCCCTCGCGGAGCTCGTCTGCATGAAGCCCGAAGCCGACGAACGCCGAGCTGAACAGCGCCGTCATGACCAGGAGGCCGGGCACGAAGACGTTGAACGCCCCGCCGGGCGGGAACCCCGGCATGGTCGCGATGCTGTTCAGGAGCGGTCCGAACAGCAGCAGGTAGAGGAACGGCTGCATCAGGCCCATGATCAGCCAGGCGGGATTCCGCAGGGTCAGGGTCATCGGACGGTGGAAGATCAGCCAGGTGTCGCGAGACGGTTCTCATGAGCGTGCTCCTTGGGTCGGCCACCCCTTCCGGGGGGCCGGTGCGTGCTCAGGCGGCCGTCTCGCGAGCGAGCGTCCGGTCTGGCTTGAGGAAGACGTCGTCGAGGCTGGGCCGGTGCAGGCTGATGGTCTGCGGGGCGAGGCCATGGCCGTCGAGCAGGCGCAGGACGTTCGGTACCGCCTCCTCGCCGCGGTCCACGTACAGGCGCACGAGGCCGTCCTCGAGGCTCGCCTCCCGCACGAAGGGCTGGTTCGGCGAGCAGGAGGACCGACCCGCTCGGCGTGGCCCGTCCACGCCGATCGTCAGGACATCGCCGGCCACGGCGCGTTTGAGCTCGGTCGGCGATCCCTCGGCGACGATCCGCCCGTGGTCGATGATGGCCAGGTGGTCGCAGAGCGCGTCCGCCTCCTCGAGGTAGTGCGTGGTCAGGAAGACGGACGTGCCCGCGTCCCGGAGCCGGCGGATCTCGTCCCACATGCGCGCCCGCGCCTGCGGGTCCAGGCCGGTCGTCGGCTCGTCGAGGAAGAGCACCGCCGGCCGATGGACCATGCCGATCCCGATGTCGAGTCGGCGGCGCATCCCGCCGGAGTACGTCGGAGCACGGCCGGTCCGCGGCGTCGGCCAGGTCGAGCGCGTCGAGGATGTCCTGCGCGCGGGCCCCGGCATCCCGTCTCCCGAGGTCGAAGAGCCGGCCCTGGATCACCAGCTCCTCCCGCCCGGTCGCCCCGCGGATACGAACCCCCGGACTGCGCGACGTAGCCGATCCGGCGCCGGACCGGTCGGGCCTGCGGGCAACGTCGAACCCGGCGACCGTCGCCCGACCCGATGTCGGAGGCAGCAGGGTGGCGAGGATCCGCAGGGTGGTCGTCTTCCCCGCGCCGTTCGGCCCCAGGAATCCGAAGATGTCTCGGCCTCGGACACGCCGAGGTCGACTCCGGCGACGGCCTCGACCGTCCCGGCCCTGGTCCGGAACGTCCGGCGGAGGTCCGCGGTCTCGATGATCCGATCTGTCGCCATCAGCTGACTCCTCCATGGTCGATGCGCCCAGTGGGCCTTGCGACCTTCCGCCCGATGCCACACTGTCTTCCAGCAAGACATCTACTGCGCTACAATATCTCTGCGCGGCGCAGACAATAGCCAGAGGAGACGATCGTTGTCAAGCGGCAGTTCCCGGGACCGGCTCACGGAGGCCGTGCTGAGGGCGACGCGGCGCGTCGGCAGCCAGGCTGCGCTGCTGAGCCAGGTGATGGCGGAGCGGATCGGCCTCGCCGCCATCGACGTGGAATGCCTGGAGGCCCTGGGCGACGAGGGGCGCGTGACGGTCGGGCGCCTCGCCGAAGTCACGGGTCTCTCCACGGGGGCGGCGACCCGCATGGTCGACCGGCTCGAGCAGGCGGGATACGTCAGGCGAGTCTCCGACCCGGCCGATCGGAGGCGCGTCCTCGTGGAGCCCGTCCCCGACCGCATGGCCGGGCTGGCCATCCCGCGTGAGTCGATCGCCCGGGTCCAGCGCGAGGTGATCGGCAGGTTCTCGGACGATCAGCTCACGGCGATCGCAGATTTCCTCGAGACCAGCCTCGCGGTCGTCCGGCAGGAGGCGGCGCGGATGCGCGCCCCGAACGAGCAGGCCGCGTCAGGCGGCGGCAGCTCGGCGGCTCCGGTTGGCGCAGCGACGTCGGGCAGACTCGTCTTCCTGTCCGGCGCGCCCAACGTGACCGTACGGGGCGACCGCGGAATCCCGGAGCTGTACCGGGCCAGGTTCGAAGGCCCGGTTCCGCGGGTGAGGGTGCGAGCGGGGGTCGTGACCGTCCACTACGGCCGCTTCAACTGGTTCGACTGGAGAGCCCGCCTTGGCGACGTCAACGTCGAGGCCATGCTGCACTGGCGCAAGGATCTCGGCGAGATTCTCCTCAACACGGCCGTTCCGTGGGACGTGGAACTGCGGGGCGGGGCGTCACGGCTCTCCGCCGACCTGCAGGCCGTCGACCTGCGCTCGTTCGAGCTGGCCGGCGGCGCGAGCATGGTCGAGCTCACCCTTCCGGTCCCGTCGATGGCCGTTCCGATCCGGATCGCCGGTGGATCGAGCTCGATCACCATCCACCGCCCCAGGGGCGTGGCCGTGCGGGTCAGCCTGAAAGGTGGCGTGAGCCGCGTGATGCTCGACGGGCGGCGAGTCAGGGGCGCAGGCTCGTTGACGCTGGAGACGACCGGCGCCGCGACATCGTCCGCCCGGTACGACGTCGAGATCGCCGGTGGCGCGAGCAGGGTCGTCCTGGACGAGGCCTGACGTGCGGGCGTCAGCGAGCCGGGGCGGTTCCTCGAGTCCGGTCGTGACGGTGGGAGAAGCGCTCGCCCGGCAGGATGACGGCCGGTCCGTGCGACCCCGCATGCGTGTGGCCGGCGGATCGGACCTGGTCGGAATCGGCAGGGCGGACGGATCGGGCCTGATCGGCGGAGCGAGGGCCGGCGGAGCGGGGCGGCCGGGCCGGGTCGGCGGCGCCGGGTCCGGCGTGACGGGGAGACCCGAACTGCCCGGCGGGGACGGGGCCGCCGTGCCGAGGCATCCGAACCTGGCCGGCGGAGTGGCCGGCTCCGTCGCCGGCACCTCGAGCGGGCGTTCTTCCGATTCCGGATGACGGGTTGCCGGCCACTGGCGGCCGGGAACTCGTCCGGGCGGCGCCGTGCGGTGCCCTGCGAACGGGGCTGCCCCCGCCCGCGCGAAGCCGGATGGGCTCTGGGCGGGCGTTCCTGTCGGGCTCGAAACCGGCGACGACCTCCGCCGGGATCCAGTGGCCGAGCAGGACCTCGATCTCCCGGAGGAGCCGGGCCTCGTCCACGCATACCAGCGAGATCGCCTCGCCCGTGGAGCCTGCGCGGCCGGTCCGGCCGATGCGATGGACGTAGTCCGAGGCGACCATGGGCAGCTCGTAGTTGACGACGTGCGGCAGCAGCTCGATGTCCAGTCCGCGGGCCGCGAGGTCCGTCGCGACGAGCACCCCCACGCGCCCGGCCTTGAAGTCGGCGAGCGATCGGACCCGCCGCGACTGGCTCTTGTTGCCGTGGATCGCCGCCGCGTCGATGCCGTCGGCGACGAGCTGCTCGGCGAGCCGGTTCGCACCGTGCTTCGTCCGGGTGAACACGAGTGCCTGGTCCACGCGTCCGGACCGGATCAGGTGGGTGAGGAGCGAGCGCTTCCTGTCTCGATCGACGCGCAGGACCACCTGGGAGACGAGGTCGGGCGGGGCGTTGCGCGCGGCGACCTCGACCGTGGCGGGATCGTGCAGCAACGACGACGCGAGCGCGCGCACGCCGGACGAGAACGTCGCGGAGAAGAGGAGGCTCTGCCGTCGCCGCGGGAGGAGATCGATGATCCTGCGAATGTCCGGGATGAACCCCATGTCCAGGAGGCGGTCGGCCTCGTCCAGGACCAGGATCTCGACCGCGGACAGGTCGATCGTGCCCTGGCCGGCGTGATCGAGCAGCCGACCGGGGGTCGCGACGACGATCTCAGGGCTCCTGCGGAGCGCACGGGCCTGTCCCTCGAAGCCGACGCCCCCGAAGATGGCACTCGAGCGGATGGGCACGTGGGCGCCATACGTCCTGACGCTCTCCTCCACCTGTAGCGCGAGCTCGCGCGTCGGCTCGACGACCAGGACGCGCGGTGACCGACGGCGGCCCGCGTTCCCCGGCACGTTGCCAGCCGGCACGGCCGCCACCCCAAGGAGCTGCAGGATCGGCAGCACGAACGCGGCCGTCTTGCCGGTGCCGGTCTGGGCGGCGGCAAGCAGATCGCGTCCGGCGAGAACGATCGGGATCGCCTCGCGCTGCACCGGGGTCGGATCGAGGTATCCCTCGTCCGCGACGGCGCGGAGGAGCTCGGGCGACAGCCCGAGATCAGAGAAGGTCACGGTAATGCTCCTGGCTGGCCCTCCCGCTCGACGGGGTCCGGTCAGGGCATTGGGGTGGATCGACGAATGGGAGGCCGGCGCGGACCGGGGCGCCGTCCCGTCCAGCATACCCGACCTTCGGTCCGGGCGGGATCCGCCGTCCTAGGCGCCTGCTTCGTCCACGCCGACTCCGCGCCGCCGGGCCGCGACCGCGCCCTCGCCCTCCGGCGGCCCGGCAGGTGCTCGCGTCGCGATCGCCGAGCCGAGGATGACGAGCCCGAACCCGACGGCCATGCCGATCGAGAACGATTTGCGCAGCACCAGGACACCGAGCACGGCCGCCACCGCCGGATTGACGTACGTGATCACCGTGGCGCGAACCGGGCCGATCTCGTCGATGAGCGCGGAGAACAGCAGGAACGCGACCGCCGTGCAGACGACGGCCAGGATCGTGATGGCCGCGAGCACGTCCGGGCCGGGCAGGACGGCAGGGTGCTGGACCGCCACGATCGGCGCATACGCGAGCGCGCAGAGCGAGAGGGACATGGCCATCACCCCGACCGACGGCAGGCCGCCGAGGCGCCGGGCGAGGATGGCCGGACCGATCGCATAGCAGATCACGACGAGTGCCATCTCCAGCAGTGCGCCGGAGTTGGACGCATTGAGGTCGACGCCGACGATCGCGGCGACGCCCACGAGCCCGACAAGGAGGCCGGCGACTCCCTTCGCACCGAAGCGCTCGCGCCCCCGCGTGGCGAGTGAGACGACCACTCCCACGAGGGGCACGCCCGCGACCAGGAGACCGGCCAGCGAGCTCGACACTCGCTGCTCTGCGGACGCGAGGAATACCCAGGGCACGCCGATCTCGATCGCGGCAAAGGCCGCCACCCAGCGCCAGCGGCGCAGGACGGGCCGGACGTCCGTGCGAAGCAGCGCGAAGGGCACCAGGATCAACGCCGCGAGGCCGGTCCGGGCGAAGACCAGGGTCGCGGGCTGGATCTCGGCGACGGCGACACGGATGAACAGGTATGGGATGCCCCAGATGAGGGACATCACGCCGAACAGCACGATTGCACGACGCGTCATGCGCGCGCTCGCTGCACGCCCGGTTCGCGATTCGAAGGGGCTGCCTTCACGGATCGATCTTCGCAGACTTCCGGCTCCCCGGTCTGCCGTTGCGCGCGGGTCCGACGCTGGCAGCCGCCGCCCGAGTTGCTACGTCTCTCTCGCCCACCTGCCGGCGGGAATCAGAAACCGCCGGAGCCAGGCTGGCTCCGACGGTCCCTGTCCGGCGGGTGGCACGATCGTCCGTGGAAGGGCCGGATGGTCGGCCCCGCCCGCACCGCCCTCTGGGGAAGCCCGTGCAGCGGGCTCCCCGTGGGGCGGCTGTGCCGTGCTGGCCGCTAGGCCACGAACACCCGCAGGGGGGTCTTCGCGAGGACCTGGGTCCGGGCGAGGACGCCGTCGAGGCCCCACACCGCGCCGGCACCGACCACCGCGAGGTAGCCCGAGAGGATCGCGTAGAGGAACTGCTCGTTGACGACGCCGGTGGAGAAGCTCCAGCTCGCCACGAAGAGGGTTCCCGCGAGGATGGCACCCATGATGCCCGAGAAGCGGGTGGCGAGACCCAGGATGAGGGTGGCCCCGATGGCGAGCTCGCCCGACACGACGAGGAAGTTCACGAGCGGCATGAGGGCGGCATTGCCGGCCAGGGCGACCCACAGGTCGTGGGTCGGGTTGACGACCACCTTGGGATCGGAGCCCGGCAGCGTGCCGAGGGTGGCGAACTTCAGGAAGCCGGCCGCGTTGAACGCGCCGCCGCCACCGAGCTGGAGGGCCTTCTCGAGGCCCGCGTAGAAGAAGCCCACGCCGAGGGCGATCCGCATGATCGCTGTTGCCTTGCCGTACGTGCCGTTCATCGTGTCTCCTTGTCGGGACTGCGCCGGGCTCTACCTTCCGTGGCCCTGCCGGGACGCTCTCCCGTCTCCGTTCGTGGTCATATCGTGTGCCTCGAGACCTGCCCGAATGGATGGCCATCGGTCATCCGCCCGGGGGTCTTCTGTCGGCGGATCGGGTGGGCCATCCGGCGTCGGCATCGGGGGCCACCGGGGGCCGTTCGGCTCTCGCGGCGTCGCGATGGCACGGCCATTCGGCCGGGGTGGACCCTCGGTGCGACGGCGAACCGGGCCGGGTCGCCGGCCGTCGAGACGCCAGCGGGCTCACGGCGCATGGTGGCTTCGGCACCCATGGAGGATGCGTCTCCTGCCTTCGCACCCCATCCAATGTTCCGACCTGACCTTCGGCTCTGGCGTGCACGCGGTTCCGCGGGGAGACTCCGCCCGTCATGGCACGGATGACTGTCGCAGGCCGGACTGCGGGTCGGCGGCTCACGATGCCGGCGGCGTCGCTGACCACCGAGTCGCTGATACGGCGGATCCGCTGGGTCCATGCGATGAAGCGCGACCTGGCGCCGGCGTCGCGTGCCTGGCTTGCCATCGACGCGGAGGAGCGGCTCCTCCTTGCCGTCCTGCACGATCGCTTCGGCATCACCACCATCACGCCGGCCGGGCTCGAATGGCTGACGCTGTGGAGGCGTCCCCGGTCGTAGTCAGGGGAACGACCGCCGTGCCGGAGTGGTCGCAGGGCAGACCCCGCGCCCGACGCCTCGGTGCCCCCGGTCAGGCTCGCCGTTTCGCGATGAACCAGGCCGGCTCGAGCCAGCGGACGAACACCAGCCCGTCTTCCGCGAGGACGCCCCTGGGGCTCTCCTCGTCCAGCAGGTGTGGCAATGCGGCGATCATCCCGGGTCCGTCGTCGACGCCCGTCACCCGGTGCCCCATGGCGGCAAGGGGTCCGGCGATGCGGCCGGGCCCGCAGCCAGGGTCGAGGATGCTCGCCCGCCGGGGAACCGCGGCGTGGATCAATTCGGGCTCACCGGCCGAGGCAGGCGGCGGTAGAAGGCGAAGGGGCTGCCATCCGGGGCGACGTCGGTCATGGCTGGAGGGTACGAGCCGGCGAACTGGTCGCGTCCTCGGTTCACCCGCCGCCCGGCCCGGACCGTCGCACCTCGCCGACACTGACGAGCAGTTCCCACGAGCTCCGGGCGGCCGACATCAGGAAGGCGAGGATCACGGCGACGAGCCAGTAGAGCGCGCTGGGCTGGTTGTCCACGAGCCCCAGACCGGAGGCGGCAAGCCCGACGACTGCCACGGCCGGTAGTGCCAGGCGCCAGAACGCGATCTGGCCCAGGCGACCCCGCCTGCCTCGCCACACCATCGGCGCACGCCGGAGCATGCGGTAGCCACCGATGATCGCCAGCAGCAGGTAGATGACACCGAGGTCGTCCGGGTTGTTCTGCGGAATGAGGAAGCAGACAGAGACGAGCAGGACGACCGAGAAGCTGTTGAACGCCTGCTCCGCGAACGCCCGCAGGTCGTCCCGCGACTCGCCCATGACCGCGTCCATGTTGAGCGACAGGGCCACGAACAGCAGCCCGATGAGGCTGGCCGAAGCCGTGCCCATCGTGAGGTAGAAGTCGTGCCAGCCGGTGAGGGTCGCCTGGTCCATGGTCCGTCCCCCTTGCCCTATGTCGGCGTGACCGATGCCCGGGAGCCTGGGCGAACGCGCGGACGGAGCTTCTCGGCCGACCGGCTTCGTGGCGACCGGGCTTCGCACGAGACGGGATCGGGCCTCAGGCGGATCGAGTCCCCACGGCGTCCAGGGCCATCGCCCGCTGCAGCGCGGCGGCGCGCATGTCCCGTGCGATTTCGACCGGGCCCCCCAGCGCGGTGGCATTGATCGCCGCCTGGGCCGCCTCCTCGACGACGCCGCCGATGAGGACGGCCAGCTCCGCCGTACGGTGGAAGACGAGCACGCCGTGATTGGCCAGCAGCACGGCGGGTGCGTTCGCGCGGACAGCCGCGCGGATGTTTGCCACCGCCTCATCGGACCCCCGCGGAGCGTAGCCGGCGATCGGCACGCCGTCGGCCAGCCCGAACATCGCGAGGGCTTCGATCCAGCAATCGATCGGACGGTTGGCCACGGCGAACGCGGTGGCATACGGCGAATGGGTGTGGATCACGCAGCCCACGTCTGGACGGTCGCGGTACATGGCGGTGTGCATCGCGACCACGGCGCCCTGGATGGGCGGCAGGTTGCCCTCGAGCAGGGTTCCGTCGAGACCGACGCGCACGATGCCGTCGGGCCGGAGCCCCCTGAGCGACGGCGTCGCGGTGTAGTACATCTCGTCCGCGCCGGGCGCACGCAGGCTCACGTTCCCGTGGGCGTTCGCCGAGATGGCGCCGGCGGCGACTACGCGCGCCGCGGCCTCCAACACCTGGTCGACGAGGTTGGTATCCACGTGCGCTCCTTCATGGGACGCGCCCTGCCGGCCCCACCGAGCGTGGTCGGACCGATCGAAGGCGATGGCGCAGTATGGCCCGTGGCCGCGTCGCCGTCAGCCGGATCGAGGGTCAGTCGGGCGCAGTGGGCGCACGCGGCCTCGATGCCGGGGCGGGACGGACAACGCAGCAGCTCCCGGACGGGAGCCCTTGACGGCCGGTGCTAACATCAGCAGGACTTTATATAAAGTCTGACTCACGTGAGGCGACACCCTGGCTTCTCCGGCACGAATCCGATCGACCATCGCGACCATCGCGGCATCGCCGGACGACCTGCGCGACCTGCGTGCATTCCACAAGGCGCTGGGGGATGTGACACGCCTCCGGATCGTGCGGCGGCTCTCCGAATCGCCCGCCACGGTCACGGACCTGGTGGAGTTGGTGGACCTGTCGCAGCCGCTGGTGTCCTGGCACCTGCGGACGCTGCGGGCGGCGGGCCTCGTCGAGACCCGGCGCGTCGGCCGGGAGGTCATCTGTTCGCTTCGCCATGACGTCTTCGAGCGCTACGCACGCCGCCAGGACGAGCTGGTCACCCGCGCCTCCCGGGAGGCGATCTCGTGACGGAACACTCGCTGGTTCCGCCCGGGACGCGGGCGCGCATCAAGGCGCTCGCCGTGCCGCTGGCGCTGGCCGCGGGACGGCTCGGGCTCACGCCCAACGCGCTGACCGTCCTCGGGTTCGCCGGCGTCTGCGTGTCGGCTGCGCTCGCGGCCAGCGGTGCGTGGGTCGCCGCCGGAGTCGTCAGCCTCCTGTTCGCGGCATTCGACATGCTCGACGGCGGGCTGGCCAGGGCAACGGGCCGCGTGTCGAGGTTCGGGGCCTTCCTGGACAGCACACTCGACCGCGCCGGGGAGGGCGTGCTGTACGCGGGGATCGTTGCCGGAACCATCGCCACGGCCTCCGCGCTGCCCGCCATCGCGGCACTGGCCATGATCGCCGCGTTCCTCGTGAGCTACACGCGGGCCCGCGCCGAGGGGCTCGGGTTCGGCGGCGATGTCGGAATCGCCCCGCGCGCCGAGCGGGTGGTCATCATGGGCGTCGGGCTCATCGTGACCGGCATCACGGGCGGGGTGATCCCGGGGTCGGCGGCGGGCACCACGGGCGGGAGTCCCGGGCCCGGCGGACTGATCCTCGACTCGGGCGGTCAGCCGTGGCTCGCCGCGACACTCTCGATCCTGTTCATCCTCAGCGCCATCACGGTTCTCCAGCGGATCTGGCATGTGCGCGCCCAGGCGCGCGGAGCAAAGGAGTAGGCACACGGTGGACGAGACCACGAAGATCGCCGCGACGAAGCCGGACACGAACGGCAAGGGCGCGCAGGCACACCGCCGCAGTGACGGCAAGATCCGCGTCGCGATCATCGGCGTGGGCAACTGCGCCAGCAGCCTGGTGCAGGGCCGGTACTACTACGAGGATGCCGATCCTGGCGATGCCATCCCCGGGATCATGCACGTGGACCTGGGCGGCTACCACATCCGCGACATCGAGTTCGTCGCGGCGTTCGACATCGACAAGAACAAGGTCGGCAAGGACCTCTCCGAGGCGATCTACGCCAAGCCGAACAACACCTACGTCTTCCAGCAGGTTCCGAAGATCGGCGTCACCGTCGAGCGCGGCATGACCCATGACGGCCTGGGCAAGTACCTGAGCCAGATCATCGAGAAGGCGCCCGGCCCGACGGCGGACATCGCAGGGATCCTTCGCGAGCGCCAGGTCGACGTGGTCATCAACTACCTCCCCGTGGGCTCCGAGGAGGCCACGAAGTGGTACGTCGAGCAGGCGCTCAGTGCCGGCGTGGCCGTGGTGAACTGCATCCCCGTGTTCATCGGTCGCGAGCCGTACTGGCAGCGCAGGTTCGCCGAGGCGAACCTTCCGGTCATCGGCGACGACATCAAGAGCCAGGTCGGCGCGACGATCAGCCACCGCGTCATGACCCGCCTCTTCATGGACCGCGGCGTGAAGCTGGAGCGGACCTACCAGCTGAACTTCGGCGGCAACACGGACTTCCTGAACATGCTCGAGCGCGAGCGCCTCGAATCCAAGAAGATCTCGAAGACGAACGCCGTCACGTCGATGCTCGACTACGATCTCGACCCGGACGACATCCACGTCGGCCCGTCCGACCACGTGCCGTGGCTGAAGGATCGCAAGTGGTGCTACATCCGGATGGAGGGCACCACGTTCGGCGACGTGCCGCTGAACGCGGAACTCAAGCTCGAGGTGTGGGACAGCCCGAACAGCGCGGGCGTGGTCATCGACGCCGTCCGCTGCCTGAAGCTCGGCCTGGACCGGGGCCTCTCGGGCACGCTCGTCGGACCGTCGTCCTACTTCATGAAGAGCCCGCCCATCCAGATCCATGACGACGTCGCACGCGAGCGCGTCGAGGCGTTCATCCGGGGCGACGACGTCGAGACGCTCCACGGCGACGAGCCGGCGCGCGCGAAGGCGCCCAGGAAGCCGGCACCGGCAACGAAGCGGCGCGCATCGGCGGCAGGACAGACCGCGTAGCCCGGCCGGCCGATGGCGGCTGAAGACGGGAGCACGGCGGCGCCATCCGGGGATGGCGTCCGCGGCGTCGGATACGCGCCTCACCGGCGCACGAACGGGAGGAGCCGCGCCGGGCGGCTCCTCCAGCGCGTCCGCGAGAAGGCCACGGTGCGAGCCTATCGGTCGGTGTCGTGGCTGCTGGGCCACCTCCCCGAGGGCCCGGTGGTCGCGATCGCGCAACTCGGCTTCCTGGCCGGCTACGCCGTGTGGCCGGCCAAGCGCCGCGCGATCACGGCCAATGCCAGCCACGTCCTGGGCCTTCCCGCGGGCCACCCGCGCGTCGGGCGCCTGGCCCGGGCCGTGTACCGCGCATATGCGGGGTACGTCGTCGGCCTGATGCGTCTTCCGGCGCTGCCGCCCGACATGCCCGCCCGGATGGTGGACGCGGGCGGCGAGCACGGCCTCGAATCGTTCCGGCGGCTCCACGAGTCGCTCCGCGACGAAGGCCGCGCGATGATCATCGTGACCCTCCACGTGGGCAGCATGGAGACCCTCGCCGCGGCGATGGCCTCGCACGGATTCCCCGCATACGGCGTCGCCGACGACAGTGCCTACCCGGAGCTCTACGCGCTGCTCGCCGAGCAGCGCCGCCGCTGGGGGGTCCAGGTCATCGCGTGGCGCAACCTGCGCGAGATCCATCGCGTGCTTCGCGAGGCCGGCATCCTCGCCCTGCTGGTGGACTGGGGCTACCGGTCCGATGGCATCCCGGTGCGCTTCTTCGGTGACTGGACGACCCTGCCTGCCGGGCCGGCGGTCCTGGCGGCCAAGACGGGTGCGGCCATCGTCCCGGTCGTGAACCGTCGCGGGCGAGACGGGCTCTATCACGCCGAGCACGGCGATCCCATCGAGGTGACCTCCGGCTCGCCCGCCGCGGTCCAGCGAGCGACGCAGGCCGTCGCCGACGCGCTGCAGCGGGCCATCGAGGTCGCCCCGGAGCAGTGGTACAGCTTCAAGCCGATCTGGCCCGAGTCCGACCGAGAGAGCAACGAGCTGGCGGCCCGGGCAGCCGCCTCCCTGGCCGACGACACCGTGCGCGGGGCCAGGCGCGGGAGCCGCCGGGGGCAGGCCGGCGACGGAGCCGGCGTGCCGGTGCCGGCCGATGTCTGAGCCCGCCCGGCCGGCGGCCACGCTGCGCCAGAGGCTGGGCGCGCGCGCGCTGATCGCGCTCTCCGCCATCGTCTCCCGGCTGCCGGCGGCTCCGCTCCACCGGGTGGCCCACCTCGTGGGCGTCGGCTGGTACCTGGCGGCTCCCGGACAGCGGCGGCTGGCCCGCGGGAACCTCCGACGGGTCTGTGTCTGGCTCGACGAGAACGGCATGGCGTCGCCCCGCGTCAGCCGCGCCGCGCACGATCCGGCGCGGCTCGAACACCTGCTCCGGCAGGCGTTCGGCCATCGGGCCCGGTACTACCTCGAGGTGGCCATGAACGAGCGCGTGAACGCCGAGTTCCTGGCGCGCCACATGTCCCTGGCCGACCCGGCCGTGGCCGACCGCGAGTTCAACCGCCCTGGCCCGTCCCTCGTGGTCGGGCTGCATCTCGGGGCGCTCGAGCTGCCCGCCCAGTACATCACCGTCGTGCGGGGCCGCCGCGCCGTGGCGCCCATGGAGACGCTCCGCAACGCGCCCCTCCAGGCGTACATGGAGCGCACGCGCGGCCGTACGGGCGTGCAGATCGTGCCCTCCGCTCACGTCGGCCAGATCCTCGAGCGAACGCTCGCGGAGGGCGACCTGGTGGGGTTGATCGCGGACCGGGACATCTCTGGGCGGGGGGTCGCGGTCGAGCTGTTCGGCGCACCCACGCGCCTCCCGGCCGGGCCCGGCGTGCTTGCCGTGGAGACCGGGGTGCCGGCATTCGCGGCGGCTGCCATCCGCATCGGCTGGGACGAGTACCGTGGATACGTGATCCCCCTGGCGGTTCCCACGACCGGCACCAGGCGCGAGCGCGCCCGCGGTTTCATCGACGAAGTGGCGCGAGCCTTCGAGCGGCTCGTCGCGGAGGCACCCGAGCAGTGGTGGTCCATCTTCCAGCCGATCTGGGACGCGCCATGAGCGGCAATGGACGCGGCGGCGGGCAACCGCCGGAGGACGGCGACGCCTGGGCGTCGGAGGCTCGTGCGGCCGCCCCGGAACAACCGGGTGTCGCGCACGGAGAGCGGCCGGGTCGCGCCGACCCGCATATCCACACGCTCGCCTCCGACGGCGTCGCGAGCGTGGAGGAGATCCTCGACTACGTCGAGCGGCACACGGACCTCGACGTGATCGGGATCAGCGACCACGAGCGCGTGGACGCGGGACTGGCCGCTCGCGAGCTGGCGCGCGCGCGCGGATGCCGGGTCGAGGTCGTCGTCGGCGAGGAGATCACGACGCGCGGTGGTCACGTCCTGGCCCTCTTCCTCGAGGCGCGCGTGAAGCCACTCCAGTCGCTGCGCGCGACGATCGCCGCCGTGCACGAGCAGGGCGGGCTGGCGATCGCGGCCCATCCGCTCGCGCCGTACCCCATCTGTGCGAGCGGCCGGGCCATCCGCCGGCTCCAGGCCGACCCGGACCCGCGCTTCCACTTCGATGCCCTCGAGGCGTTCAACCCGACGTCGGCGGGGCGGACCCACCATGCGAAGGTCGTGGCCCTGGCCGACGAGCTCGGCATGGCGGCAACGGGCGGGAGCGACGGTCACCTCCTCGAGGCGATCGCGAGCGGCTACACCACCTTCCCCGGCCGGACCGCGGAGGAGTTCCGCCGCGCCATCCTCGAGCACCGGACGGGATGGCACGGGGAGTTCTGGACGTTCGGGTTCCAGGTGCAGATGTACGGCCGGCAGCTGCGCAAGTACAGCCGCGACATCCGCGACGACCTGCGCGGGGTCGTGCGGCGAACGGGCACCGGCCGCGACCTGGGGTATCCGGGCGGCCGGTTGAGGCCCCCGCGCTTCACCGGCCCGGCGGGGACGGGCGAGGGAATCCGGCGGGGATCGGCCCGACGGCGGCGAGCCCGAGCTGACGGAGGCCGAGGCGGCGCCGTGAAGATCGGGCTGGTGACGCCGTACATCTACCCGCTCCCCGGTGGCGTCAACGCCCATGTCGGGTTCCTGCACCAGCACCTTCGGGAACGCGGCCATGACGTAAGGATCATCAGCAGCACCCACGGCCTGCAGCGCTCGAGCGAGGGCGACATCATCCGGATCGGCCGTGGCTTCAGCGTGCCGTCCAACGGCTCGGTCGGGACCCTCACGGTCTCGCCCCGGTTCCTGTCCCAGTGTCGCGAGGTCCTGGAGCGGGAGCAGTTCGACGTGCTGCACTTCCACGAGCCATTCGTGCCGTTCCTGTCGCTCGTGCTGCTCCGCGAGTCGACGAGCGTCAATGTCGCCACGTTCCACGCCTACAACGGCTGGAGTCCGGCATACGAGTTCGGGCGGCGGATGCTGTCGGGTTACGCTCGCCGCCTGCATGGCCGGATCGCCGTGAGCGTCGCGGCGCGTTACTTCATCGACAAGTACTTTCCGGGGGACTACAAGGTGATCCCCAACGGCGTCGAGGTCGACCGCTTCGCCTCGGCCCATCCGATCGAGCGCTGGCGCGACGGCACACCCAACCTGCTGTTCGTGGGCCGCTTCGAGGAGCGCAAGGGACTCCTCCACCTGCTGAAGGCGTACCGGCTGCTGCGCCGCGAGGGCCGCGACTGCCGGCTGCTGGTCGTGGGGCACGGGCCGCAGGAGCGGGAGGCGCGGCGCTACCTGATGACGCGACGGCTGGGCGGCGTGGAGATGCTGGGGCGCGTCAGCGAGGAGGAGAAGGCCCGCTGGTTCGCGACGGCCGACATCTACGTGTCACCCGCGACGGGCCGGGAGTCGTTCGGGATCGTGCTCCTCGAGGCCATGGCGGCCGGAACGCCGATCGTCTGCAGCGACATCCACGGTTACAAGGGCGTGGTGCGTCGCGGGGAGCAGGGGCTGCTGGTGCCCCCGCGCGACCCGCACGCCCTGGCCGAGGCCATCGGCCGCCTGATCGACGATCCCGACGAGCGGGTGCGCATGGGACGCTCCGGGCGGGAGCGTTCCCGTGAGTTCGGATGGGACCGGGTCGCGGCGCGCGTCGACGACTACTACGGCTTCGTCATCCGCCGGCTGGCCGCGCAGGGCCAGCTGCCGCCAGGCTTCCACGCCGCGGTGCCGGCCCGTCCCGCGATCGCCGCCGGCGCGCGCGCCGCCACGCCCGAGTAGGGGGAGCGGCCGGCTCGAGGCGGCGGGCCATGGCCCCGGTGCCCGGCGAGGTGCGGCGGCCGCGTGGCCGTCAGGGGTGGCCGGGCCGGTTCCGGGACCGGTTTCGGGGATGCGCCCGTCGCGCTGCGCCCGCCGCACGCCCAGTTCCAGGTACCACGCCCGGGCGGCGTACATCACGGCCCCGGACCCGACCAGGATGGCGCCGATCAGGGCGATCGACCCGGCCGACAACAGCTTCGGGTGGGCGGCCGGCGTCATGTTCACCGTGAACTGGAAGTCGTAGATCCAGGTCGGAAGCAGGCCCTGGTACATGTTCACGAACGACGCCGGGAGCGGCAGGGCGGCGATGTTCGGGTAGAACACCACGAACCAGAGCGTGGCCGCGATCAGGATGCCGAGCGCGAACCGCCGCGGATCGCGGGCACGCAGCACGAGCCACGCGGGCCCGCACAGAAGAAGCCCGACGACCGCCGCGACCACGAACGGCCCGCCGCTCCCCAGCGGGACCGAGACGAACAGCGCGTCGGGCACGATCGCCTGGACCAGCACGAGCGCCACGAGCGCGATCCCGGTGGCCGCCGCGGCGGGGGCGTACGCATGAAGGTCGTTGCCGTGCCCGGCCGCATCACCCCGGGCCCCGCGTGCCGACCACCAGAGCCAGCCGGCCCCGGCGGCCCCGATGACGATGACCGTGGCCGCGGCAGCCACGCGCTGGGTGACGATGACGGGATCGGCCACGGCACCGCAGACCTGGGAGGCCGGGTCCACCGCGGCGGTACCGGCGAACACGCACAGCGGTCCCCTGACGAGCCAGAGGATCGCGGGCCCCAGGATCGATACGGCCGCCGTCGCACGCGCGAGGGCCCAGGTCCGTCTCGATGGTCCGTGCCACAGCTCGGCCACGAAGTACGCGAGCGCGAGGAACGTGAAGGGAAGCGTGGTCAGGACGTGGTACTGGAACGTCGCCCGGTCCACCCAGACCCAGGGCAGCCACTGGCTCGCAGCGGCCAGCACGACGATCCCCAGGGAGAGGCTGCGCCGCCGCCACGCCTGCCACGCCACCCACGGGACGGCCGTGACCGACAGCCAGAAGAGGACCAGGTTGCCGGCGTCGTAGATGGACGCGCCGGTGCCGCTGGCCAGCGAGCCCTGGTACCACCAGACCGGCTTCAGGTCGAACGGCCAGGCCCACCAGGGGGACGAGGCCGGGTGGGGCACGCGCAGGTCGTTGTGGTAGTTGAACATCGAGACCGTCAGGTCCCAGAGGGTCTGCCCGTGATTGCCGGCTGGGAAGCCCGCCCAGAACTGGTTGCCCAGGGCCACCCACGGGATGTAGCTGATCACATACACGACGAGCGGTACGACCGTGATGCAGGCGAGGCCCCAGAGCCAGGGGAGCCCGAAGAATGCCCCCGGCAGCATCCAGCCTTCCGATGGGGGGTCGGCGGGTGGATCGACGTAGGTCCGGGCCTCGCCGGGCCGGGGGTTGCGGGCCAGCGGGCCGGCGCCGTAGCGCGCGAGGACGAGGGGCGCGGCGTAGGCGACGGCGGCCACGACGACGAGCAGGAATCCGGCGGCGAGCAGCATGTTCTGCGACAGGGGGCTCCCCTGCAGGCGCGAACCGAGGCCGATGCCGGCCACGGCCGCCAGGACCCCCGGCACGAGCGGTGCCATCACCGCGAACCGGAGCTCGTCCACGGTCCAGCGGATGGACCGCACGGCGATCGCGGCCGCGAGGAGGAGCGTCAGCACGATCATCATGATCAGGAACGTGACGTTCAGCTGCGGGCTGGTGGCATCGGGGGCGGCGCTGATCGAGTAGTAGCCGAGGATGCCGGCCAGGAGTGCCACGCCACCCAGGGCCAGCACGCGGCCGAGCCCGCTCCGCAGGAGGGTCAGGAGCCCGATCCCGCCGATCGCGTAGAAGCCGACCCACTTGGAGGCGCAGGCGAGGCCCAGCATCAACCCCAGGAGTGGCAGTCCGACGAGGACCGCGGAGCGGCCGCGCCAGCGCCCGAGGGCCAGCGCCGCGTAGATCACGTACGCCGCCACGATGAACAGCGCCGCGTACGTGTCGTTCATCCCGATGCGCGAGTTCGCGAAGAACATGCCGTCGACGAGCGAGAACACCGCGACGATCAATCCGACCGAGCGGCGCCGGAACAGGATCCGGGCGAGCAGGTACAGCAGTGCGGCCATGAGCGCGCCGCTGATCACGCCCGGCAGGCGCCACGCGAACGCGTGGCTGCCGGCGTCCACGGTCGCCACCGAGCCGCCCGGCGAGAAGACGAGGATCTGCTGGCGATCGGCGGACGGGTTGTCCGGCTGCTGGTCGAACGCCCATGCGACCGGCGTGAACGGGAGGTTGGCGTTGGCGTAGACCGCGTTGCCGTGCGGCTCGACGACGTAGATCGTGGGGGTCGACCCGTCGGGCGCCGTGCCCAGGGCGTGGACCATGTTGGACGCCGCGTCCCACGTCGCGTCGGTCACGGGTCCCGGCATCGGGACCGGCGAGCCGAGGCCGGGCTGCGCGTCGGGCGGCAGCTGGATCGTGCGGAGCATGCGCCCCGACGCCACGTACAGGGTGGGCTGGTCGATGCCGGACTTGACGATGGTCATGCCGCCTGCCGGCCCCGCCAGCTGCACGGAGAACACCGGGTCGAGCGTGGAGGCGTCGAGGAACCTCACGGCGGTGCCGCCGGAGACGGCGAACACCGGGGACGTGTCGATTCGCGCCGCGTCGCCCAGGGCGGTGAGCGCGGGCTGGATGGTGGCCTGCTGCGCCGAGCTGACGAACCCTGAGACGACGACCGGCCGGAGGTTGGCCTTCGCGGCCGCAAGGCGTGCCTGGTCCGCCGACAGGGACGTCCGGGCGGCCTGCAGGGCGGCGTCCTGCGCCGCTGTCCGCGCCGTCATGGCCTCGTACCGCTGTACGGTCGCGGTGCCCGTCGTGACGACCTGCTGCGCCGCGGTCACCGCGGCCGGCAGGTCGAAGATCGGGCCGCTGGACACGCCCAGGGCGGTCGCGAGCGCATCGAGCTTCGCCGTGTCGTACGGCGCCGCGAGGTCGACCGTGACGCCGGTCACCGGATCGAGCGGGACGACCCCCTCGACGGGTCCCGTGCCGGCCTCCTGGCTCGCCGAGCCACGTCCCAGCACGGCCCCCGAGGTCGTGTCGATGCTGACGAGCCCACCAGTCGTGGTCACGGCCAGCAGGCTGCCGCCGGTGGTCGAGGCGACGAGGCGCTGCACGGGCGCACCCGCGCCGCTGCCCGCCAGCCTCGTGGGCTGGAGGCTGGCGGTGCCCCCACTCCCCGTCCGCAGCGCGTCGAGCCGGGAGGTGGGCAGTGACCAGATGGATCCGTCCGAGGCCGCCGCGTAGAGCACGTGCTGGAACGTGTCGACGGCCACCGCGGTGGCGCCGGGCACCGCCAGCTTCGCGACCACGCCCCGGCTCTGCAGGTCATAGGCGAGCACGTCGGTGCCGGTCGCGACGTACAGCCGGTCCCCGTCGCGGCCGACCGATATGCCGGGATCGTTCCAGCGGGGCTCGATGGCCGTCGAGCGCACCGGCACGCCCAGGCTGCTCGTGCCGGTCACCTTGTCGTCCCCGAAGGTGACGATGCCGACCGCCATCAGGTACTTGGCCAGGTGCGGATGCGTGAACTCGTAGATGGCGTGCGGCATCCCGTAGCGCCAGTCCTGCAGGAACTCGGTCGCGGTCCGTGCGTGATAGACCTCGTCGAAGTACATGCCGTAGGGCTGCGCGACACGCCACGTGCGTCCCGTCATCGCCGCGACCACGAGCAGCGCCATGACGAGCATGTCGAGGCGGTCGATCTTCCCGCCGCCCTCGCCGTGCAGGAGCCGGCTCCGGTCCGCGCGGATCGACCCGGGTCCGAGCAGCCCGCGCAGGGCCCCCAGGCCCCACCTGGCCGGCGGTCGCGGCATCCAGTCGGCCACGAGCGTCGAATCGGCGGCTCCCGGAGCGGCGACGGCCGGCGCCTCCGTCATCGACACGGCCGCCGGGGACGACCCCGGCCCGGGCACCGCACCGGGGTCCGTGCGGGACCCGACCGGCAGCGCGTGGGGCGGTTCCTCGGGCCGGCCGCGCCGCAGGATCCAGCGCACCGGCTCGAGGGCGCTCAGCGCGAGCAGGAACACGGCGACGTGCCCGAGCGCCGAGAGGGCGACCCCGGCCTCGGACCGGAACGCCGGGCCGCCCAGCAGGTCGGCGATGTTCGGCGTGGCGTACAGCGGAATCGTCAGGACCGCGTGCAGGTTCATGAACGACGCGGCCGCCAGCACCACCGTGGCCGTGAGCCAGCGGCGGGACGTGACCGCGAGCAGTGGCAGGAGGACGAAGATCGGGAACAGGTAGCGTTCGTGGACCCGCGTCGGGAGCACGAAGAACGCCAGCGACAGGAAGGCTGCGGCCAGGAGGATCGATCGGCGGTCGTCACGCCACGCGACCTGCAGGACACCGAGCACGATCCCCGCCACCAGCAGGAACGCACCGATCACGAAGCCGGGTATCGGGCCGAGGAGAGGCACGAGGTCGTCCGACCACGTGCCGGCTCTCGCGAGCGAGGCGCCGCCGGGATCCGCGATGAGTGCCCACGGGTTGTAGGCGTTGACCGTCAGGTAGTGGTACTCGCCGGCCGTGGTGAGGACGAGCCGGAGCAGCCCCACGATGTCGAGCCGGAACGGCACGATCACGACGAACAGCACGGCGAGACCGGCCGCGATCGACGACACGAGCCGCCACGGTCCCTGCTCGTCCACGAACCACCCGGCCAGCCGTTCGCTGCGGAGCCGGGGGCGCGGACCGGAGCCGGGGACGAACACGTGCCGGCGCAGCAGCATGATCCCGACGATGGGCGCCAGCACGAGGCCGAACTGCGGCTTGACCAGGGCTGCGAGCACGGCCAGCGCAGCGGCCGGCTCGGACCAGCCGTCGACGAGCGCCAGGACGGCGGCCAGCACGATGAGCGCACCGAGGGAATCCACCTGGCCCCAGAGCGCGGAGTCGTACCACGGGACGGGGTTGAAGAGGTAGAGCGCCGCCGCGCCGAGCGCCAGGAGGCGGACCCTGCCGGCGTCGCCGGCGCGACCCCCGTCCTCGCCGGTCGCCACGTCGACGTGCCCGTGCCACTTCAGCACCGTGCGGTACAGGACGTACGCCACCGCCAGGTCCAGCAGGATCGCGGGCAGCTTGATCAGCTCGCCCGTGATCACCCCCTGGTCGGTGCCGGTGAGGCTGGACAGGACCTGTCCGGCGATGCCCACCAGCCACAGGATGTACAGGTACCCGGGGGTGTAGTCCGCGAAGCCCGCGTTCGCGTAGAAGCCCGGGGGGCCGTAGTGGGCGAGCGTCATCGCCCACGACGTGAAGCTCGAGATGTCCGTCTTGAACCCCGAGCCGGGGAAGAGGACGTATGCGATGATGAGCCGCAGGGCGAGCCCGGCAAGCAGGAGCAGTGCGATGGCGGGAATGCCGGCGCGAGCCCGCACCGATCCTCCCGGCGCTCCGAGGCCGCGTTCGGTCCCACCCGCCGAAGGCGATCGAGCCAGGGAACAGGCCTCCTGACGAGCGACGAGGTGCACGGCAGTATAGCAACGGACACCGGACGGCCGGCTCTCCGGGCAACCGCGGTGTCCGCCTCGTGGCGCGCCGCCGTGCTCGTGGACGACACCGGACGGCTGCCGGTGTCCGGGCCGCCGTCGCGGATCGGACGGCGCCTGCGGGCCACGCCGCCGCGGACCCTCGGGCTCGGGCTGGTGGCCCTTGCCGCGCTCGTGTACGTGATCTCCAACCCGCTGCACGACGACCTGTACAACCACTTCGTCTGGCAGGCGGACGCGTGGCTCCACGGACGCCTGTCGATCGCCTACCCGGTCTCCAGCGGCCCGTTCCAGAACTGGTACTTCCAGGACGTGGTGCCCGATCCGCGTCATCCCGGGTTCGGCATCCTGCCGTTCCCGCCGCTGCCCGCCGTGGTGCTCCTCCCCTTCGTCGCGGTCATGGGCATGGCGACTCCGGCGTCCCTGATCGCCGCGTTGCTCGGAGCCGTCGACGTGGGGCTCGCCTGGCGGCTGTGCCGCCGGCTGGCCGCCGACCGTGGCGTCGCGCTCGTCGCCACGACCTTCTTCGCATTCGGGACCGTCGCCTGGTTTGCCGCGGCTATCGGCACGACGTGGTTCCTCGCCCACGTCGTGGCGCTGGGGCTCTCACTGCTGGCGGTGACCATCGCGATCGACGCGGACCCGGCTTCGACGGCCGGGTCGGGGTCGGAGGTCGGAGGCGCCGGGGCCCGGGGGCCGCATCATGCCCGGGGGCCTGCTGCGGGGTCGAGCCGCGCTCGGGGCGAGCCCGCTGTCCGGGTACCGATCGACGTTCGTGGCCGGACTGCTGCTCGGCCTCGCCTCGCTGGCGCGCCTTACCGTCGTCTTCGGCCTGCCATTCCTGGTCCTGGTCGGAGGCGGTTCGTGGCGCAGGCGCGCGGTGCTCGCGGTCGCGGGTGCCGCCATCCCCCTCGCCGCGCTGGCCGGCTACAACCTCGCCACGACCGGCCAGCTCTTCAACCCCGCCTATGCGGCGATCGCGCGCACGGAGTACCGACCCGACCCGTCGCTCTACCATGCCGACTGGGGGGTGGAGGACGTCCGCTACATTCCGCAGAACCTCGTGATCGCGCTGCTCAGGCCCCCACAGGTCCGGCCCGAGTGTGGCCTCGCGCTGCTCGACCCCAACTGCGGGACGATCCAGCCGGACCCGGTCGGCACGGGACTCCTGCTCACGAGCCCCGCCTACCTGCTGGCGCTCCCGGCCCTTCGGCGCCTGCTGCGCGACCGCCTGGTCGCCGGCGCCGCCATCGCCGTCGTGCTGGTGGGCCTGGCCGACGCCGCACACTTCAGCCAGGGGTGGGTGCAGTTCGGCTGGCGCTTCAGCAACGATCTCGCGCCCTTCGCGCTGGTGCCCGTCACCCTCGTGATGGCCCGCATGGGCCTGAACCGCCGGGTCATGGCGCTCGTCGGCCTGTCCGTGCTGGTGTGCCTCTGGGGCGTCTACTGGGGGGTGGTGCTCGGATGGTGAGTGCCATCGGCACGTTCGTGGTGGCGCTCGCGCTGTATCTCCCGACGCTCATGCCCACCGTCGGGTTCTGGGACACCGCCGAGTTCCAGACGGTCGGCCCCATCCTGGGCATCGCGCATCCCACCGGGTTTCCGTCGTACGTGCTGCTCACGTGGGCGGCGAGCATCGTCCTGTCGCCGTTCGGCAACACCGCCTTCCGCATCGACCTGTTCTCGGCGATCCTGGTCGCCGGGGCCGCCGGCCTCGTCGCCGCCACCGTCCACCGGCTGACCGGGAGGGTCGTACCGGGCATCGCCGCCGGCCTGCTGCTGGCGAGCGCGCCGATCACCTGGTGGACGGCGGAGCGAGCCGACCCGCACGCGCTCCACCTCTTCCTCGCGGCGCTCCTGCTCTTCCTGCTGGTCGCGTGGGCGCAGCGCGTCCGGGAGATCGATCCGGGGCGGGAGGGGGCTCCCGACCCGGTCGCCGACCGGCTGCTCCTGGCGGCGTCGGCCGTCTACGCGGTCGCGCTCGGGAACCATGCGCTGACCGTGCTCCTGGCCCCGGGCATCCTCCTTCTGCTGCTGGCGGTCCAGCCGCGGCTGTTCACGCGGCGGCCCGGCCTCGTCGTGGCCTGTGCCGGGGTGATCGCCGTCCTCACGATCCTTCTCTACGCGTACATCCCCATCCGGGCCTCGATGAACCCGCCCCTCGACTACGCGCGCCCCACGACCCTGGGGCGCTTCGCCTACCTCGTCCTGGGCCTCCAGTTCCGGGGGCTGTTGCAGAACCCGCTCATCGGCGGCCCCGGGGCGGTCGTCGACATCTTCGCGTCGCAGATGAGCGCTGCGGTCCTCGTGGTCGCGGCGGCCGGGTTCGTGGCCGCGGTCATCGGACTCGCCCGTCTCCGTGGACCGGGCCTCGCGATCGCGGCCATGACGGCGACCTGGTTCGTGATCGTCACGGTCTTCGCGCGCGCCTACAACGACGGCTTCCCGGATCGCTACTACCTGGTCCCGCTCGCGATCGTCGCGCTGTGGGCCGGCGTCGCGGCGTCGGTCGCATGGGACGGAGCGGCCACCGTGCTCGATTGGCTCGGATCGCGTCCGGTGCCCCGCATGGTGCGCGCCGGGGCGTTCGTCCTCGCGGCGGTGGTGGTGCTGTCCCTGCCGGGCCAGCGCGCGATCGCCGGGCAGCCCGAGCAGAGCGGCGCGACGGACGCCAGCGGGGCGGCATGGCTGGACGCCGCGTACGCCGTCCTGCCGCGCGATGCCGTGGTGATCTCGTGGTGGAGCTACTCGACCACGCTGTGGTACGGGCGCTGGATCGAGGGGCGCCGTCCCGACGTGCAGATCGTGGACGACCGCAACCTGCTGGACGACGGCTACGAGACCGTGCAGAACGCGATCACCCACTTCGAGGCGCTCCACCGGCCGATCTTCCTGATCCGCCAGCCCGGCGACGTCCCCGCGCTCGAGGAGCAGTATCACCTCGTCGAGCACGCCACCATCCCCGGATACAGCCCACTCTGGGAGGTCGTTCCATGACCGACGGCGCCAGGCGCGTCGAAGCCTTCTCATACTTCTTCCCCGCGCACGACGAGGAGGCGAACATCCGGGAGCTGGTCGCCGAGGCGCTGGAGGCACTGCCCGCCCTGGCCGACCGGTTCGAGATCATCGCGGTCGACGACGGGAGCACCGACGCGACGCCGGCCATCGCCGACCAGCTTGCGGCCGAGCACCCCGACATCGTCCGGGCCGTCCACCACCCGACGAACCTCGGATACGGTGCTGCGCTGCGCAGCGGTTTCGCCGCGTCCCGGTACCCGGTCGTCGGGTTCACGGACGGGGACCGGCAGTTCCGGATCGCGGACCTGGGCCGGCTGCTTGCCGTTTTCGAACCGCCCGTGGTCGAGCCTCCCACCGGTCCCTCGGGCCAGCCCTGGAGCGGGCGGGGACCGGACGCCGTGGTCGGATACCGGATGCGGCGTGCCGATCCGCTCGTCCGGCTGGTCTATGCCCGGCTCTACCGGCTCGCGCTCGTGACCTTCTTCGGCCTCCGCGTTCGCGACGTCGATTGCGCCTGCAAGATCTTCCGACGCGACGCGCTGGGGGGCGTGCGGCTGGAGTCGGGCGGCGCCTTCCTCTCGGCCGAGATGCTCATCAAGTTCCGCGCGACGGGCGGCGGCCCTGGCGGAGGTGGGCGTGCCGCACTACCCCCGGACCGCCGGCAGGGCGACGGGCGCGAACCCGCGCGTCGTGTTGCGCGCGGTGCGGGACTTCTGGCTCCTGCGGCTCCGGCTCTGGGCCAACCGTCGCGCGGCCCTGCGGCGCGGTGTTCCCGTGGTGAACGCGAGCGCCTGAACGGCGAGGGCCGTTCGCCCCGATCCCCGGCCGCGGCGACGCGCCGCGCCGATCCGTCGGGCGCTATCGCCCGGTTCGTCCCTCCGGCCCACCGCTCCCGGGTGTGTCGCCGAGGTCGATGTCGAGGGAGTTGACGAAGTCGCGGAAGACCGCCAGCTGGTCGCCGCCCTCCTCGTCTCCCTCGGTGTCCGGCTCCACGCCGGCGCGGTCGAGCACCGCGTGCGTGGCGAAGATCGAGACGCCCCCGCGGATCGCCAGGGCGATCGCGTCGCTCGGTCGGGCGTCGATGTCGAGGGCTCGGCCATCGACCTGCAGGTACATCCGCGCACGGAACGTCTCGTCCGCCAGGTCCGAGACCACCACCTGCTGAAGGCTGGCCCCGAGCTCCGCGAGCGTCGTGACGAACAGGTCGTGGGTGAGCGGACGCTCCGGCTTGAGGTCCTGCAGCTTCATCGCGATGGCGTTCGCCTCCCAGGGCCCGACCCAGATGGGGAGGTACCGCTCACGGCCGACTTCCTTGAGGATCACGACGTGCTGGCTCGAGAGCATGTGGACCCGTACGCTCTCGACGACCATCTCGCTGAGCCCGTCCGACGCCATCCCCGGATTCTACACGCGGCCCCCTTCGCGACCGTCGCACCGGGCCGTCGCGCGGCGGCGGATCCCTCGCGATCCGTGCCGGCCGATCGGGGCGTCAGGGCCTGCTCGTCGGCCTCGGGGTGGGGCGGCGCGTCGTGGCGGGCCGCTTCGTGGCACGTGGCGAGGCGCTCGGAGATGGCGAGGGTCGAGGCGGCGGCGCCCGTCGGGACCGCCCGGAGCGGCGTCACGAGCAGCCGGTCCCGGACGACCCAGACGATTGATGCCGGCGCCGTCCCGCCCGGGTCGAGCAGGAACATGCCGCGCACGTCCTTGAACGCCGGCGTCCCGGACGCGGCGACGTACTCCCCGGCGTACGCGCCGGTCGCCTTGTCGAACGCGACGATCCGCTGAGTGGGTCGCGTCGTACACGTAGACCGTGCCCTGGCCGCGCGTCGACGAGGCCGTCATGAGCCGGTAGTCGTGCCCGGGGCGCAGGTCCTGGTCGTCCGGTGGCGTGTCGAGCGTGAACCCCGCGTCGGGCTGGCCGTTGACGTAGCGCGTCACCGTGCTCGTGGTGAGGGCGTAGATGTCGCCGTCGATGAAGAGCTGCTCGACACCGGACACGTCCTGGGCGGTGGCGAGGTAGCCCGTGGGATCGGAGGGGAAGCCGCTCCCGTCGGCCGCCGGTGCGTAGCGGAGGATCTGCTTCGAGCTCGGGTCCACGACGTACAGGTTGTAGAGGCCGGCGTCCGCGTTGTGGACGTAGGTCTCGACGTCCGTGATGTCGTTGCCCCACGTCACGGAGTGGTTCATCACGATCAGGCCGAGCGTGCCGTGGCCGACCTTGTCGGCCGGTCGCCAGCGCCAGACGCCGCCGTTGTGGTCGACGATGACCACGTCGGGGCCACCGGTCGCGAGCAGCCACGGGTCGCCGACTCCGGTCGCGCCGCCGTCGCCCTGGCGCACGACCACGGAGACCGTCTTCTTCACGAGGTCGAAGCGGACCACGGTATGGGCCGCGCGGTCGATCGCGTAGGCGGCGCCGTCCGGCCCCAGCACCAGGCCGGAGAGGTCGGCCGCCGGATCGAGCTTCTTCATGGTCACGAGCGTGGTCGCCGAGGTCTGGATGGTCCCGTAGAGCTGGTCCAGCCCGGCCGAGACCTGCGACCGGTAGAACTGCACGGTCCCCGCAGTGACGCCGGCCTGCTGGGCCAGGTCGAGCTGGCGCCACGCAGCGCGGAGCGTCGTGAGGGCCTGCGCGGGGTCGGCCCTCACGAGGTTTCCACCGCCACCGAAGACCTGGTCGATCTGCTGCTGGGCGGCCGCCAGGGCGTCCTCCCCGGAGTTGGCCTTCTGGATGTCGGCCGTCTTGCCCTGCAACCCGCCGCTGAGCAGCCAGTAGCCCACCCCCGCGAGCAGCACGACCGCGAGCACGCCGAGCATCGTCGTGGCCGCCCGACGCTCCGCGGCCCGCCGGTCGGTGGCCGACCGCACGCGCTGCTTTCCCGGCCCCCGCCGAGGCAGGTACTCGAGCAGGCGGTCGAAGAGCGACACGAGCGCGCTCGCCCCGGCGTCTCCGGCGCGCTGCGCGGTGCCTCTCACGGCGGTGACGCCGCCCACCACCGAATCCGCGAGCGGGATCGGCGACCGGTCGGGCGCCCCGGCCAGCGGCTCGGCCGGACGGACCGGCACGAGGTGGTGCTCGACACGCGTCGCCGGCACCTCCGACGCCTCGATGACCATGACGGCGTCGGAACCGTCCGCGCCCTCGGCCACGAGCCGGTGGTGGAGGTGCTGTGCCGCGGGCCCTGGCCGCAGCGTGGTGATGGCCTGGCGCAGCTCCTCCGTCCCGAGCCGCTCCGCGAGCTCGCCCGACGCGAGGAGCAGGACGTCCCCCACCAGCATCTCCCCGCGCCAGACGTCGACGTGCAGGTCGTCGCGGGTCGGCAGCCCGGGCCCGCGGTCCTCGTCGGGGAGCGTCAGGAACCGTCCCTGGCGGGCGAGGAACGCGTCCGCGTCGCCGACCGTCGCGACGTACAACTCGCGCTCGCGGACCACGGCCACCACCGCGCCGATCCCGCGTCCCGCCGGCAGGTGGAGGTCGCGCCGGTGGACGAGCCGCCGGTTCGCCGTCCGGACCGCCTTCTCCAGGCAGATCGGGATGCCCGCCGACTCGTCGTAGTAGTACTCGCGCAGGACCGTCTCGAGCAGCATGCGCGTGCCCTCGCGGGCACGCTGGTTCGCCCCCCGGACGGACGCGATGGCGAACAGGCTCCCCTTCGAGCGCGCGGTCGCGCCGATGGTCGGCTCCTGGACCAGCACCGCGTCCGGGGAGGCCTCCAGTCGCTCGCTCTCCGGCACGAGGCCGAGGTTCGTGTGGAGCCGGACCGCCATGATCCGGGAGTCTACACGCCGGACCCGTCGCGCCGGCCCCCGCCGGGGAGCCGGACCGTGACGTTGAGTTCCCGTGCCCGGACGCCGCCGGGCGCCGTGGCCAGGGCGGCCAGGAGCAGCGAGGAGCGCATGCGCAGCTCGTTCGCGACGAGGGCCGAGGCGGCGCTGACCAGCAGGCCGTCACCGCGCAGGCCGATCAGCCTGGACGAGCCCGCGGCGGCCGGGACGTGCTCCGCCACGATGCGTTCCCAGGCCGACATGGCGCGCGCGAGCCGGAGCTCGTCCTCGAAGCCGAGCGCGGCCGCGGCCTCCGGCAGGAGGTCGCCCAGGCGGCGCATGGGCCGCTTTCGCCCCGTCACCGCGTCGCCTCGTTCACGGCGCGAGCTGCTCCAGGCGTCCGGCCGTCACCCGCCACGCGGTGGATTCCGCCACGAGCTCGGAATCGAGATCCTCGAGCGCCGTGGTGGTCACGAAGGCCTGCGGCAGCGCGCGGATGCGGCGGACCAGGTGTGCCCGGCGCTCCGGGTCGAGCTCGCTGAACACGTCGTCGAGGAGCAGGAGCGGCGCCACACCGTCGCCGCGGGCCAGCAGGTCCAGCTCCGCCAGCTTCAGCGCGAGGATGGCCGTTCGCTGCTGGCCGCGGGATCCGAACACCGCCAGGTCGCGACCGCCGAGCAGGAAGCGGACGTCGTCGCGGTGGGGCCCGACGAGCGTCTGGCCGTTCCAGACCTCCTTGTCGGCCGTCTCCGCCAGGCGCCTCCGGAGCGCGTCGCCGGGCGTCTCACCCGGCCCTGCCGGCGCGTTCGTCTCGTACGCGAGTGCCAGGGAAAGTTCACCCGGAGCGATCTCCGCCTCGGCGGCCGCGAGGGGCGATGCCAGCTCCTCCAGCACGGCGTGACGGCGCGCCACGATGGCACCGCCCTCCTCGATCAGCACGCGGTCCCAGTACGGCAGCTGGTCGGCGGCGGCCGAGCCTTCGCGGATGAGGCGCAGCAGGCTGTTGCGCTGGGCAAGCGCCCGCCCGTACGTGGCGAGCGCGCGGGCGTGCGACGGGTGAAGCTGCGCAGCCAGGTCGTCCAGCTCATCGCGGCGCAGCGACGGGGAGCCCGTGACGAGCGACATCGACTCTGGCGCGAAGAGGACCGCCCGGAGCATCCCGGAAAGCGCTGAGGCCCGGCGCGGGACTCCGTTGACGCGGACCTGCTTCCGGACGCGGACCGCTGCCGACGGCGTCGCCAGCGCCACCTCGAGGACCTCCTCGGCGACCGAGAGCGGCTCGCGGGACACGATGGCCTCGACGCGGGCGACCGGGGCGCCCCAGCGGATCAGGTCCTGGTCCGCCCTGGCGCGGTGCGAGCGACCCAGCGAGAGCACGACCAGCGCCTCGAGGAGGTTCGTCTTGCCGGCCGCGTTCTGGCCGACGACGACGTGGGGGCCCGGGGCAAACCGGACCGTGAGCCGCTCGTAGCTCCGGAAATCGGCCAGTGTCAGCTCACGGATGCGCACGGTTCACCGCCGCGGGCGTGCTCGCCCGATGGCGGGCGGATGGGCGTCGAGCCGCGCGGCCTATGACGCCGTCCGGACCGGCATGATGACATGCACGTAGTCGGGGTCACCGATCGGCCGGAGAACACCGGGCGACAGCGGTCCGTTGAACTCGAGCGCCAGCTGGTGTGCGTCCAGGTTCTGAAGCACCTCGGTGAGGAACCGCGCGTTGAAGGCGACCGTCGTCCCCTCGCCCTCCACGGTCGCCTCGATCTCCCCTTCGTTGTCGCCGATCTCCGCGTTGGCCGACACCGCGACCGTCCCCGCGCCATCGCCGGGCACCGTGATCTTCACGACGTTGGCGGACGAACTCGCGATCAGGGCCGAGAGGCGCGTGGCCTTCAGGAGATCCTCGCGATCCACGACGGCCCGGGTCGAATGCGAGGTGGGCAGGACCTGCTGGTAGTTCGGGAACTGTCCGTCCACGAGCCGGGTGATCAGGTCGATGCCGTCCACGTGGAACAGCACCTGGTTCTTGGCCGGCGCGAGCACGACGTCCACCGGGTCATCCGAGTCCGACAGGATCCGCGCGAGCTCGGTGTAGGACTTCGCCGGCACGACGACCGACTTCTCCTCGACGGGATCGAGCACGTCGATCGTCTTGACGGCAATCCGGTAGTTGTCGGCGGCTGCCAGGGTCAGCCTGTCGCCGGCGAACCGCGTGAGAACGCCCGTGAGGATGGGACGGGATTCGTCGCTCGCGGCCGCGAATGCCACCTCCCCCAGCGCGGAGCGGAGGACCTTCTGCGCCACGCGCGTGGTGGGCCGTTCGCCGGCGGAGGGGATGGCGGGGAACTCGTCCGCCTCGATGCCCTTGATGTGCGCCCGAAACCGCCCGCTCCGGATCCGGAGACTGTCGGCCCCGTCGCTTTCCAGGTCGACCCGTTCGCCAGGCGGAAGGGAGTTGACGATGTCCGAGAAGAGCCGTGCCGGAACCGTCAGCGTGCCGTCCGTCTCGATCTTGCCGGGAACCCAGCACGTGATGCCGATCTCGAGGTTGGTGGTGGTCAGCTTGAGCCCGGCGTCCTCCGTGCGGAGAAGCACGTTGGACAGGACGGGAAGCGTCGCCCGGCTCGACACGGCACGGCCCACGATCTGGAGCCCGCGCGCCAGGTTCTCCTGCATGAGCGACAGCTTCACGAGTCCCTCTCCTCGGGCGCCGCCGGCGCCCTCGTTGTCCACCGGGTTGGGCACGTAACCGCGTGAGAGATATATCTTCTCATTCCATCACCGTCATCATCATGGTGTGGACGCTGTGGACAGTCGTGCGTACGGGTGCGGCGCGATGGCGTGGAGTAGTCGGAGCCCGGCGTGGAGGCGAGGGGCGTCACGGTGGACCACCGGCCGGAACGATGTGGACGGCGCGAAGGCCGCCGTGGGGTCGCGTGGAGCGGGCGCCCGACCTGACCGCACTGGGCCGTCGACAGCCAGCCCGACCCGCACACCGGGGCCGTTCTTATCCACATCGCCCCCCTCTTTTCCACCGATTCCGGGGGCTTATCCACAGAAAGGGGCCGATCCGGCCGGCTGACGCGCCGGCCCGGGCGCCCGCAGGGCCGCGGACCGGCAGGCACGCGCTCCTCGTCACTCCCCCGCGTAGATCAGCTCGCGAAGGGCCGCGATCTCGCGCCGCAGGTCCTCGTTCTCCTGGCTCTCGCGCGTGATCTTGTCGCAGGCGTGGAGGACCGTGGAGTGGTCGCGACCGCCCAGCTCGGCCCCGATGCGGAGGAGCGACACATCGGTCTCCTCGCGCATGAGGTACATGGCGATCTGCCGCGGCACGACGATGGCACGGTCCCGCTTCTGGCCGCGCAGTGCGTCGAGCTCGACGCCGTAGTACTCCGACACGGCCCGGCTCACGCGCTCCGGGGTCACGGTCCGGCGCTTGGGGTTGTAGAGCACGTTGGAGAGCACCGCCTGGGCGAGGTCGATGCTGACGGGGACGGCGTTCATGCTCGCGTACGCCAGGATCCGGTTGAGTGCCCCCTCCAGCTCGCGGATGTTGCTGACGACCTTCCGCGCGATGAACTCGACCACGTCGGGGCCGATGGCCGCGGACTGGTCCTCCGCCTTCGAGCGCAGGATCGCGATCCGCGTCTCGAGGTCCGGCGCCGTGAGGTCCGCGATGAGGCCCCACTCGAAGCGGCTCCGCAGCCGCTCCTCGAGCGTGATGATCTGCTTCGGCGGACGGTCGCTCGACAGCACGATCTGCTTGCCGTCCTCGTGAATCGCGTTGAAGGTGTGGAAGAACTCCTCCTGGGTGCGTTCCTTGTCCGCGATGAACTGGATGTCGTCGATCAGGAGGATGTCGATCTTGCGGTAGCGCGCCCGGAACTCGTCGATCCGGCCCTGCTGGATGCTCGTGATGAACTCGTTGGTGAACTTCTCGCTCGTCGCGTAGGTCACCTTCTTGCGGGGGAACCGCGCGATGACCTGGTTCCCGATCGCGTGCATGAGGTGGGTCTTGCCCAGGCCCACGCCTCCGTACAGGAAGAGTGGGTTGTACGCGTGGCCGGGGCGTTCGGCGACGGAGAGACTGGCGGCATGCGCCAGCCGGTTGGCCGACCCGACGATGAAGTTGCCGAACGTGTAGCGCGGGTTGAGGTTGGTGGGGCCGCCCTCTCCGCCGACACGGGTGGGCTCGACGCGCACTGGCTGGGCGGCGATCGCCTCGGCGGCGCCGGCCGGCTGGGCCGCGACCTCGAAATCGACCTGAACGCTGTACCCCACGATCCGGGCGAGCGTCTGGCTGATCAGCGAGCGGTAGCGCGACTCGAGCCAGTCCTTGGCAAACCCGTTGGGGACGGCGACGCGGAAGCGGTGGTCGTCCACCGCCACGAGCGCCGTGTCGCGGAGCCACGTCTCGTAGTTGGCCGGCGACAGCGAAACCTGGAGCTCTCCGAGTGCGGCGCGCCACACCTGCTTCGCGTCCATTCCGTTCGCTCGTCCCCATCAAAGCGAGTTCGCTGTGGGCCCCCATCCGGCCCCTGGACTCGGCAACGACGGCCCGGGATCAGCCATGGCAGAAGCCGCGTGCATGCCCCGTGGACGGACGCCGGAGGGCCTCTCCTGGACCCCCCCGTCACGTGTCCGGCATCGGAGCCCGGACAGCCTAGCACCGCGCACGGGGCCGCCGCAACGCGAAACCACCATACTCGGTGGGAGTATGGAGTCGGCACGGCAGACGGCCCGGGGCCCCCGGAACGCCGCCGTCGGCGCGCCGTTCCCGGCCCCGCGGCGCTCCCCCGGGGCACTCGCCCGGGGCACGTGTGAGGCCGGCCCCGCGGACACGGGCGGGGCGGCTCGCACCTCAGCCGATCGGGTCGCCCGGGAGCGCCCCTTCGTCGACCGAGAGCAGCGGGATCCTGCCGTCGGCCGGCAGCGCGCCGAGCACCAGCACCTCGCTCACGAACCCCGCCACGCGCCGCGGCGAGAAGTTGACCACCGCGATCACGAGGCGCCCGACGAGTACGCCGGGGTCCGGGTAGGTGGCCGGGAGCTGCGCCGACGAGCTTCGCTCTCCCCCGGGGCCGAAGTCGATGCGGAGGCGATAGGCCGGCCGGCGCGCCCCGGCCAGGGGCTCTGCCGACAGGACCCGTCCCACGCGCAGGTCCAGCCGTTCGAAATCCTCGACGCTCGCGCTCCCCGCCTGCCTGAACTCGCGCCCGTCCCCGTCCTGCACGTCGAATGCCCCCTCCGCGGTCGCGCCGTCGGCGCGACCGGAAATTCCGGCGGTCGCCGCGCCGCAGCCGCGCGTGCGCCCGGTTTGACACCCATTCTCGGCGCTCCATATAATCCCCCGGCACGGGACGCGTCGAAGTGCCATGGGCACCGGCGCGTCGTGTTGTCATCCACCCAGGGCAGGTGGGCCCGATCCAGCCCTGCTGCCGCCGCACGTAACCCGTCCCTGCCAAGGAGCCGTGGCGCCCGATGAAGCAGACCTACCAGCCGAAGAAGCGACATCGCGCCAAGGAGCACGGCTTCCGGGCGAGGATGAAGACGCGAGGAGGACGGCGCGTCCTCGCCGCACGGCGGGCGCGGGGCCGGCAGCGCCTGACCGTCTGACGCAGGGTCGCGATGGCGATCCCGCTGGAGACGCTCCGCCGCCCGGCGGACTTCGCCACCCTCCAGCAGCATGGAAGCAGCCGGGCCCATCCGCTCGTGGTCGTTCGGGTGGTCCGCAACGGCCTGGAGCGCACGCGCTATGCCTTCTCGACCGGCCGGCACCTGGGAGGGGCGGTGGTCCGCAACCGCGTCCGCAGGCGCCTCCGCGAGATCGTCCGGTCGCTGTCGGCCTCCGTCGTGCCGGGATGGGACGTGTTGATCGTCGCCCGGCCGGCATGTGTCCCGGCGAGTTACGCTGCGCTGCGCGAGGTCGTGGCACGTCTGCTCGGCCGGCTGGGCGTGCTGGCGGCTGAAGAAGGTTGCAGGGGATGAAGACGCTGGGAATCGCGGCGATCCGGCTCTATCGGATTCTGTTCGCGTGGCTCCCGGCCTCGTGCCGGTTCGAACCGACCTGCTCCCGGTACACCGAACAGGCGATCGCCCGGTACGGCCTTCTGCGCGGGAGCGTGATGGGAGCGCGGAGGATCGCGCGCTGCCACCCGTGGAACCCGGGCGGATATGACCCGGTACCGTAGGACCCAGGGAAGGGAGCTCTCCACCAGGTGATACTCCGCCGGCTCGGCCTGCTGCCGCTGGTCTCGGTGCTCGCGATCCTGGCGCTGTTCGCCGTCAACCCGGTGGCGTTCGCGGCCTCGCCGCTCCCGAGCGGCCAGACGCAGGTCACCACGCCCGTGGCGGGTGGCGCCACCACCAGCCAGCCGCCGTGTCCCAACCCGACGCCCGCGCCGACGCCCACCCTGGCGCCAGGCCAGACGCCCGGGCCGGTGGTCAGCCACCATCCCAACCTGTGCCCCGCGCAGCCCAACGGGGCCGACCCGTTCAGCCTCCTGGCCTGGGCGTTCACGCCTATCTTCCAGGTGATCTTCCTCGTCCTCATCTTCTTCTACAACCTGGTCGGCGACGTCGGCATCGCGATCGTCCTCGTCACGCTGCTGATCCGCTTCCTGCTGATCCCCGTGTACCGCGCGCAGATCGTGTCGCAGCGGCGGATGCAGATGCTGCAGCCGGAGCTGAAGGCGATCTCCCAGAAGTTCAAGGGGGACCGCACCAAGGTCAGCGAAGAGCAGATGCGGCTCTACAAGGAGCGCGGGGTGAACCCCGCCTCCGGCTGCCTGCCCACGGTGCTGACCATGGTCCTCCTGCTGCCGATGTACTCGGTGTTTTCCTCGGGCCTGACCGCGCCGAACATCAGCTCGATGCTCCACGTTTTCGGGACCCCGATCCTGAACATCACCTGCCAGGCGGCCGCCGCGACCGGCGGCCCGTGCATCCAGCCGCACATCTGGTGGCTGGGTGGCCTGGACGCGAGCACGCCCGAGATCCTGTTCAAGGTCCCGGTCATCGGGTTCGGGTTCAGCCTGCTGGCGCTGGTCTCGGCGGTCCTGCAGCTGCTGCAGACGCGGATGATGATGCCGAGCTCCACGGACCCCCAGGCCCAGGCGCAGCAGCGGGCATTTCTGCTGCTCCCCCTTCTGTCGCTCGTGTACGGCTCGTTCCTGCCGGCCGGGCTCTTCATCTACTGGATCGTCACCACGGTCTTCTCCGTGGTTCAGCAGTATCTGATCGCGGGCTGGGGGTCCCTGTTCCCCCTGTTCGGATGGACACCGTCGTTCGCTGTCGGGCACACACCACGGTTCGCTCCCTCGCCGCCGAAGCCACCGGCACCGGGCAAGGGCGAGCCCCAGGCGGCGCCGGCGCGCCGTGATCCCAGGGACAGCGCAGCAGGCACGGTGCGACCGAACAGGGAGCGGGCCCGGACGAGCCGGCGAGGGAGGCGTCGATGACCAGCGAGTACCAGGAATTCACGGGCAAGACGGTCGAGGAGGCTCTGCGCCAGGCGCGAGAGGCCTTCGGCGTCGCCGGGCTCGATGACCTCGATTTCGAGATCCTGACCCCGGGGAGCCGCGGGGTCCTGGGCATGGGCGCCGAGCCGGCACGCGTCATCGCCGCACCGCGCTCCGCCCTGGGAGGAGCCGCGCCCAGGCGAGCCATCGCCGAGGCCGAGCCACTTCCCCCGCGCCCCGAGCGGCCGCCCCGCGAGGATCGACCGCGGGGCCGCGATCGCGGCGGCCACGGAGAGCGCGATCACGGAAAGCGCGAGGGGTACCAGCGTGAAGGCGGCCGCGATGAGGTCGTCCGGGACAGCGCCGCACCCGCGGGCGATGTGGGTATCACGCCCGATGCGACCGAGCGGCCGGCCATGGCCGAGCCTCCCGCCATGGCCGAGCCTCCCGCCATGGCCGAGCGGCCGGAGCGCCCGGCGGAGGAATTCCGCGAGCGCGGCCAGCGGCCCGAGCGGCGCGACCATCGCGGCGACCGGGGACCGGTTCGTCGCGCCGGCCACGAGCAGCGCGGACCCGTTGCGCTATCCGAGGGCGAGCGCGCGGAGGTGGTCGCCGCCAGATCGCTGAACGTCGAGCGCGAGGAGGTCCAGGCCGCCGAGGCGAGCCCCGAGGCGCTCGAGTCGGGTCGCGAGATCCTCCAGACCATGCTCGGCTACCTGGGCTACGACGTCGTCGTCACGATCCACACCGGCGAGACGGCCAAGCTCGACGTCACGGGCGAGGGCGCCGAGAAGGAAGCGCTGGGCGCCCTGATCGGCCGTAAGGGGGAGCGCCTGTCGGCCCTCCAGCACCTGGTCAACCTGCTCCTGTCGCGCCGCATGGGCGAGTGGACGCGCGTCCTGGTCGATGTCGAGGACTATCGCGGGCGGCGCGAGCGGCAGCTTCGCGAGATCGCGAACCGGGCGGCGGACCGGGTCGAGGAGACCGGGAGGATGCTCCAGCTCGAGCCGATGCCCGCGCTCGAGCGCCGCTGGATCCATCTTGCCCTGCGCGAGCGGACGGGCGTCGCCACGCAGTCCATCGGGGAGGAGCCGAACCGGCGGGTGGTCGTCATCCACCGCGAGGAGTAGGTCCTCCGGGGTCGCCCCGACAGTCCGAAGTCGGTGCCGGGAGGGCCGCAGCGGCACCGGCGCGCCGCCCCCGGGCGGGCCGCCGGAACCGCCGGACGCATGTCGGCGTCCGGGCACCATGGGCTACTGCGCACTCGTCATCGAGTCTGCAATCGTCGGGGGGCGTGCGTGCGTCGTTCGCATGAGGACGCTACCGCTAGCATATAAGGCGCCATGACAGCAGAAACCGTCGAGGTCGGGGTCGCGCGCGCCATCTCCTGGCGGCGCGGACTCGCCGCGTTCGGGATCGCCCTGCTCGTCGTGGTCGCTATCGGAGCCGGATTCGCCGTCGGGTACCAGCAGGCATTCGCGAACCGCGTGATCCCCGGCGTGACCGTCGACGGCGTCTCGATCGGCGGCATGGACCGCGCCACCGCCGAGCGCCATCTGCGCGCCGGCCTGCCGGACGCTGGAAACGGCACCCTGGTCCTGCGGTCCCCGACCGGGGACACGAGCGTGCCGTTCTCGAAGCTCGGACGAGCCTACGACTACGGCGCCATCGTGGCCGCCGCCCTGGGCGTGGGTCACGGGGCGGACCTGCCCTCCCTGGTCGCGGAGGATGTGCGGGCGCTCGTGCGGGGCGAACCGGTGACGCCGCAACTCACGTACGACCGCGCGGCCCTGGATGCCGCGGTCGCCCGCGTTGCCGGCACGCATGACGAAGGCGCCACGAACGCATCGGTGTCGCTCGATCCGGGCGGCAACTTCGTGCTCAGACCGGCCGCCCAGGGGATCGCCGTGAACCGGCAGGCGGCGGTGTCCGCCGCCGACGTCGCGCTGCTGGCCCCCGGCGCCTCGGTCGTCACCGTCACCCTGCAGACGTCGCAGGTCGCTCCGACGGTGACCACCGAGCAGGCCTCTGCGGCGCTCCAGGCCGCGAACGCGATGACCGACCAGCCGCTGACCCTGACGGTTTCGACGGACCCGAAATTCACGCAGACCATCACCCCCGCGACGCTGCGGACGTGGATCGCGTTCGGCGCCGTCCCGCCAGCCCCGGCGCCAGCCGTCCCTCCCGCGTCGCCCGCCGCCGTGGCGCCGGCAGCCTCGACTGCCGCCGGCGCCTCCCCGGCCCCGAGTGTCGTTCCCGGCTCACCCGCGCCGGCGCCGTCAGGATCGGCCTCGTCGGGCACCCCGGCGTCCGTGTCGCCGGCCCCCGTCGCTCCCTCGCCGGCCTCGCCGGGCCCGCCGGCTGCCTCGAACGCTCCGGGTGCGTCACCCGTCGCCGTGGCGTACGGCCCGTGGGTCGGCGCGCCGGCGGCCCGTGCCGCGATCGCCGCGCTGGGCCCGAAGGTCGACCGCGCGCCGGCGGACGCAACGTTCCTGCTCGGTGACGGCAGCGTGATCGGCGTGCTCTCGGGCCGCAACGGCACCCAGCTCGACGTGGACGGCAGCCTGACCGCCATCTCGCTCGCTCTTGCGGCCCGCGCCCAGGGTCTCCCCACTGGCGGCGCCCTGCTGGCCGTGACGTCGGTGGCCCCGAAGGTCAGCACGGACGAGGCGAAGAAGGCGGCACCCCTGATGAAAGTCGTCGGCAGCTGGACGACCCACTTCATCCCGGGGATCGGCAACTACAACGGCAAGAACATCAGCATTCCGGCGTCCTTCATCGACGGCTACGTCGTGGCCCCGGGCGCCTGGTTCGACTTCTGGAAGGTCGTCGGGGTGCCCACGTTCGCCGAGGGCTACGGCATGGGCGGCGCGATCATCAACGGTCATACCGAGGAGACCGGCGCCATCGCCGGCGGCATCTGCAGCACATCCACCACGCTGTTCAACGCCGCACTGCGGGCGGGCTACCAGATCGGCGACCGCGCGAACCACTACTACTACATCTCCCGGTACCCGGTGGGCCTGGATGCCACGGTCGCCATGGGGACCGGCTGGGAGCAGGACATGACGTGGCGCAACGACACGGCGTACCCGGTGCTCATCCATGCCATCAACGGCTACGGCACGGTGACCTTCCAGTTGTTCAGCGTGGACCCGCAGCGGACCGTGTCCCTGAGCACGCCGATCGTCAAGAACTACACCTACGCGACGACCAAGTACGAGAAGGTCACCACGCTCAAGCCGGGCCAGGTGAACCAGGTCGAGTACGCGTCGAACGGGTTCGATTCCTGGGTGACGCGCGTCGTCCGGGACAGCAGCGGCGCGATCGTCCACCAGGAGACGTACTACTCCCACTACGCCACCGTGAACGGCCTCATCGAGGTCGGCGTGGCCAGTCTCCCGTCTCCGTCGCCGACGCCCCACGCCCCGTCGCCCGCACCCTCGCCGAGCGCATCGCCAGCGCCCTGATCCACGACGACCGATCCGGTGCCACCGCACGCCGGCCAACGATCCCGGTGCGCGACGGGCCCGCCCGGCCTCGACCCGCGACGGCCCCCCGGCGCAGGCGTCCGTGAGATGGCCGGGGGAATCGCGAGGACCGGAGACCGCGAACGGCCCCCGGCCCTCGATCGATCAGGCGCCGCCGGCCGGCCCCGCCGGGGAGCCTCGCCGGCGCCCGCGCGTCAGGGGCGCAGGTACCCCAGCATCGAGTGCACCTGCACGTTGTCGGAGGCGTTGCCCAGGTAACCCAGGTTCCACGCCTGCTCGACCGTCTTCAGCAGGGAGTAGTGGTTGAACTTCTGGTAGCCCTGGAAGTGCCGCTTCCCGTGGGTGGTGACGACCACCGCCGGGATCAGGCCACCGCCGTACATGCCGCCGGCCCAGGTGTTGCCATCGAGCGTGACGCCGTCCGACTTCAGGAACTGGTAGCCCGGGGGCAGGATCGGCGAGTTGCAGCAGCCGGCGGCGGACGCCCATCCGTCCGTCGACGTGTCGCCGGTGTAGTCGTTCTCGTCGGTGATGATGAAGATGGCGCTGTTCCCGGTCCACGCGCTCGAGTGGGTGATCGCCTGCACCGTCTTCTTGACGAAGGCGTCGGCCTTCTGCTTCAGGGACGCGTCGTTCGCGTCGTCGTTCGTGCTCCCGTAGGGGCACGGAGCCTCCGGGAACCCGGCGACGGCGGAGTAGACGCCGCCGTGCATGTCATTGCACTGGTCCGGCGTGATCCACACGAAGTCGGCGACCTTGTTGTGCGCGAGGTCGCTGGCCAGGCTGGTGTAGGGCTTGATGTTCGCCAGCCGCTTCGGGTTGTTCCGGATGTCGTTGAACAGCACGAACGGGTTGTGCTTGCTGGCGTACAGGCCGCCGTTCGCGGAATCGCCCAGGAAGCCGGCCGAGGGCATGGCCTCCATGTAGGCGGTCCAGGTCTTGTGGTTCGCCTCGAGCTGGTCGACGAGGTTGGTGTGGTCGTACCTGTTCGCGGGGTTGTCGTCGTTCATGAACCAGTTGCTGCCGCTGATGGCCGCGACGTAGTTCGGCTCGCTGGGGTGGGTGACGCCGTAGTACTCCTCCGCCACGGCATATTCCTTCGCCAGCGCGTTGATGTAGGGAGCGTTCGCGTCTCCGAGCACGCTCGACTTGGAGTGGTTCTCGAGCATGATCACGAAGATGTGCTTGGGGCTCGCACTCGTGCTCGCCGCGTTGGCCACGGCCGACTGGGCGGCCGGCGCCAGCAGGGCCGCGAGCAGCGCGAATGCCGCGCCGAGGCGCAGCATCCTGGTACGGGGGACGACTCGACCCACGGGTTCCACCTCCACGAAGATTGCCGGACGTGAGCCACGGCCGGCGCCCGCCCCCCAGGGCAGCCATGGTTCATCCGCGCAGGCGGACGCGTACCGGCTCACCGCCGCGAAGTCTGGGGCAGCCGGGCGCCATCCGCAACGGGTCAATGCAGAGCGCGTCCCGACGGGTGCGCTCAAGCTCCAGGCCACGTGAACCACCGGCGCCTGTCGCCGGACTGTTGATGGAATTCGACCGCGCCCGGCCTCCTCGAAAAGAAGAGCCGGGCGCGGCCGCGAATCAGTGCTGGTGGAGATGGGGGAGGGTCGAACTCCCCGTCCAGAACCTTCGGCCAGGGACCACTACGAGCGTGTCCGATGATTTGTCGTCGACCGCCCGATCCGCCATCGGCAGCGTCCCGTGCGGTCCAGTCACGTCCCCTTGCGGGCTTGTTCCCCGGCTACGCGACGCTACCCGGAGCTGCATCCCCGCTGCATGACGCTTCCACAGCCCACGGGGATGAGGCTGCTTCCACGCTCACCTTACCGCCTAAGCGGCGAGGGCGAGAGCAGGCTGGCGGTTGCCAGTTACTTCGTTTGCCGCCTGTTTAACGAGGCCAGACGGCACCTCGGCTCGCGTTCCCTGGGGTTGGGGCCCTGTCGAAACCACGCATCCCCATTGCCGAACTTGCGTTCGGATGTTCCATTCTATCCGATGGTACGCGGGAATCCAACCGCGCCTTCCGGGCGCCGTTGCCGTGAACCGGCGGCGGGGCGAACCATGCCAGCCCGGCGCGCCTCGCCGCTCGGGCACGCTGCCGCGTCGGCCTTACCGCCCGCGCCCGATGTCGGCCATATCCCGCTCGAGGTCGCGCCTCGCATCACGCGCGGCGATCTCGCGCCGGCGATCATGCTGCTGCTTGCCGCGCGCGACCCCCAGTTCGAGCTTCGCCAGACCCTTGTCGCTGATGTACAGCCGCAGCGGGACGAGCGTGAGGCCCTTCCGACGCCGTCGAGCCCCAGCAGCTCGTCGATCTCGCTGCGGTGCAGGAGCAGCTTGCGCGTCCGCTTGGACTCGTGGTTGAAGCGATTGCCTCCCTCGAACGGGGCGATGTGGGCGCCGACGAGCCACGCTTCGCGCCGCTCCACCCGCGCGTAGGCCTCGTTGAGGTTGACATGGCCGGCCCGCACGCTCTTGATCTCCGTCCCGGTCAGCACGAGGCCAGCCTCGACCGATTTCCTCGATCGAGTACTCGTGGCGCGCCCTCCGGTTGAGGGTGATCGTGTGCTCGGCCATGACGGGATCCTTCGAGGGGCCTCCTGGGCGGCCCGGAAACGGAGCTGCCGGGGCGATGGCAGCGGGCCAACAGGATACGGGAGGGGGTGCCCGGACGCACGAACGCCGGCCCGTGGTGGGCCGGCGTTCGGTTGCTTACCAACCTGCGGTTAAGCCGAAGCCTCCCGCGGGGTGGCGCAATGACTGTCTATCACTGCACATCACCTCCTTTCGTTGCGTCCAATACTACCGCCGAATTGCTCGAAGGCAAGAGGCAGCGACGCGCCTATGTCGCCATTTCCCATTGCGGCGCGAGCCCGATCGTCACGGAAGAGCCGTTCGCCGCAGCCTGCACCCGCAACGGGCCGGCTCGCGACGCGCCGGACGCCGATGCCGCGGCAGCGGCGGGAACCGGGAGGCCGCCGGCCGCGCCCCGGCGCCCCCGGCCGCGGCAGGTGCGAGGATGGCCGTTGGCCCGCCGCCGGGGACCGTGCCGGTCAGCACCTGCACCGCGCGCTCCAGCACGGGGTCGGTTCCGACGGGCGTGTTGGCCGGTGCCAGGTACGCGATGTTCGGCGTGAGTCCCTTGCCGTTGATCCAGACCTTGTCCGGCGTGAGCCATCGCGCGATCGTGAGGCGGAAGCCCCCCATGTCCTGGCCGAGCAGCTGCCACTCCTGCACGGTGCCCTTGCCGTACGTCGTCGTGCCGAGCAGCCGGCCGCGCCCCGTGGCCTGGAGCGCACCGGCGAGGATCTCCGACGCGCTGGCCGAGCCCTTGTCCACGAGCACGATCAACGGCAGGCGAGGGTTGGTGGCGATGCCACCCGGCTCGGCGTCGACCGGTCGGCGTGTTCCGCTGGCGCTCTGTTCCCAGTAGATGGGGCCGCTGCCGATGAACTGGCTCGCGATCGTACGGGCCTGGTCGACGAAGCCGCCCGGGTTGCCGCGCAGGTCGAGCACGATGCCGCGGACGCCCGCCGTCATGAGCGTCCGCAGCTGGTTCGTGAAGTCCGCCGCCACCCCCGAGCCGAAGCCCGAGATCCTGATGTACCCGAGCGTCCCGCCGGAGATGACCCGGCTGGTCACGTCCTGCGGGTTGATGATGGCGCGGACCATGCGAACGTCGAACGGGGCGAGGCCGTCTCGCATGATCCGCAGGGTCACCGACGTCCCGCGCGGGCCTCGCACGAGGTTGACCACCTCGTCGGTCGTCCTGCCGGCCACGCTCACGCCGTCCACCGCCTCGATCACGTCGGCCGCCCTGAGGCCGGCGGCGGCCGCGGGGGATCCCGGGTAGACGCGTGAGATCGCGATCCGGCATGCCGGGCCCGCCGGCGTGCAGCCGGGAACGCCGCTCGCGTCCTCGGTCGTGATGACGGCGCCGATGCCCTCGAACTGCCCCGACAGCCCCGTGAGCGACGCCTGGTACGCCGCACCGGTCATGTAGGACGAGAACGGATCGCCGAGGGCCTTGAACATGCCGCTGATCGCGCCCTCGATGACCGCCTGGCGGGTGACCGGGAGTGCCGGCGTAGCGCTGGTCGATCGAATTGAAGGCGTCCCAGAACGGCTGGAGGTCGGCGGCCAGGGCCTGCGGCGTGCCGTCCGTCAGGGCCGCCTGGCGTCCCAGGGTGAACCCGGCCGCGAACAGCCCGCTTCCGGCGAGGACGACGGCTCCGATGATCGCCAGCCAGACGCCGGCGCGGACGCCACTGCCACGGCGGGCGGCGGGCCGGCCGGGCTCCGACCCGGGCATCGGCGGCGCGCTGGTGTCCACGTCCGAAGCGGCACCGGCCGGGCTCGATGGCGCCGCGGGTCCGGAGACAGGCCGATCGTCGGTATCGGCTGCGGAGTGGGTGACGAAACCTGGCTCGTGCATGCGGGGCTGCCTCGCGGCGACGGTGGAGATGGCCCCGATTCTGCGCGCACCGGCCGGAGCGCGCCTCAGATCAACGGATGAGGTACGTCCTCACCGAGATGAAGGCACCGGCCGCGCCGAGCGCAAGGCCCGACCCACCCACGACCATCACCAGCTGCTGGCCGAGGGTCTGGTCGAACTGGATCGGCACCTGTCCCACGAGCGTGGCCACGCCCTGCCCGATGGGCTGGGCCGCCAGGGCGAGGATCCCGAGCGTGATGGCGGCACCGAAGATCCCGACCAGCATGCCCTCGAAGATGAACGGCCAGCGGATGAACGCGTCGGACGCGCCCACCAGGCGCATGATCTCGATCTCCTCCGCGCGTGCGACGACCGCCAGGCGAATCGTGTTCACCACGATGAACAGCACGGTCACACCCACGAGGAGCAGCACCACGACGCCGGCGGTGCGCAGGAAGCCCGTGACGCTCATGAGCGCATCGACCACGTGCTGCGTCTCGAGGACGTCGGTGACGACGCCCTGCGCCGCCTGCAGGGTCTGGATCACGTTGCCGTACACGTGCGGATCCTTGAGCTTGACGGTGACGCTCGCGGGAATGGGGTTCGTGCCCGTGTCGCTCGAGTAGTCGGGCTTGCCCTGCTGGCGCAGCTGCTCCTGCCATTGCTGGAGCGCCTGGGCCTTGTCGATGTACTCGACCTGGGAAACCTCGGGCAGGGCACGGACCTGGGCGACGAGCGCGTCGATCTTCGGCTGCGGCGTCCCGTCGGCGATGAACGCCTGCACCTCGACCTTCTGCTCCACGAAGCGCAGGCCGGCGTCGAGGCCGGACAGCCCGATCACGAGCCCCGCCAGCATCAGCAGCATGAGGGTCATCGTGACCGTCGCCGCGAGGCTCATCACGGCGTTGCGCCAGAAGCCATCCCAGGCCCGGCGAAGCGAGAAGAGCAGGAAACGCAGCATGGCTCAGTACTCGCGGTGGTAGCCGCCGACCTCGTCCCGCACGACGCGTCCGTCCTCGAGCGCGACGACGCGCCGGCGGAGCGCCGTGACGACCTCGGCGTTGTGGGTTGCCATCAGCACCGTGGTGCCCAGCTCGTTGATGCGCAGCAGGAGCTGGATGATCTCCCAGCTGATCAGCGGGTCCAGGTTCCCCGTCGGCTCGTCGGCGATGACGACACGCGGCTCGTGGACCAGCGCCCGCGCGATGGCCGTGCGCTGCTGCTCGCCGCCCGACAGCTGGTTGCGGGAGCTGGTCCGCCTGCGCGGTCAGCCCCACCAGGGCGAGGACGCGCTCGACCGCGGGCCCGATCTGGCGGCCCGGGCGTGCCGGTCACCTCGAGCGCGAACGCCACGTTGTCGCGCACCGACTTGCGGGGCAGGAGCTTGAAGTCCTGGAACACGATGCCGATCGTGCGCCGCAGGCGGGGAACCTCGCGCCGCGGCATGCGGCGGACGTCGCGGCCGGCCACGAAGACGGTGCCGCTCGTGGGCAGCTCGTCGCGGATCAGCAGCTTGATCAGCGTGCTCTTCCCGGCACCCGAGGGGCCCACGAGGAACACGAAGTCGCCGTCGGGGACGATCAGGTCCACGTCGGCGAGGGCGCGGCGGCCGTTGGGGTACACCTTGCCGACGTCCTCGAGCGCGATCGAGACGCGCCGCGCCTCGGGGACGTCCTGGAGTGTCGCATCCTGCGCGCTCCCGACCTGCCCGTCGGCGGCGGACAGCCGCCGTGGCGGCGAACGGCCCCGCGAGGCGGGGCAAGGGAGGAGGTCATGTCAAGGCTCCGCGGTCGGAGCGGTGCTGGGGACTCCGCACGCGGGCACGGCGAGCAAAGCCACGCGGCCATGAGGGTAGCACAGGGTCCGGGGCGCCCGCTTCTGCGCCGCGCCGTCTCGGCCGCGGGTGGCGCGTCCCACGACCGCGTCCCCCACCCGTCGGGTGGCGTCAGTCGCGAGGCGGCGACTCCCCTCCCCGGGTCGGGCGAGCGCCGAGAGCAGCTCACGGTGCAGCCTTCCGTTGGAGGCGACCACGCTGGCGCCGTCGATCGCCCCGCGCGCCGCCGAGAGTCGGTGATGCGCCCGCCGGCCTCCTCCACGAGCACCATCGGGGCCGCGAGGTCCCACGGCTGGATGCCCACCTCGATCATCGCCTCGGCGGCGCCCTCCGCCAGACGAGCGTGTAGCCCCAGAAGTCGCCGAAGCCGCGGTCCCGCCAGCTCGGTCCGATGAGCGCCGGCGAACCCGGCGCCCAGCCCGATCGCATCGACGTCGACGGGCGACGAGTAGAGGATCTGGGCCTCGCCGGTGGTCGCGAACGCCGAGACGGCGCAGCGGCGCGGCGCGGATCTCCGCCACCGCGCGGACGAGCCCCACGCCCCGCCGCCGCGCCATGCGAACCAGCGCTCGGCGAGCGCCGGGCGCGGAGACGACACCCGGCCTGCATCTCGCCGTCGCGCTCGACGGCCGAGCAGCGTCGCGAACAGGGGAACGCCCGCGCACGTAGTTGTGCGTGCCGTCGATCGGGATCGACGTACCAGCGCACGGACGACGCCGGCGCCTCGGAGCCGTACTCCTCGCCGACCAGCCCATGGTCCGGGTGCGCGGCGAGGATCCGCTCCCGGACGAGCTCCTCGATACCGCCGGTCGGCCTGGGTCACGAGGGTCCGGTCGGGCTTGCGATCGATCTGGAGGTCGCGGCGGAAGTGGCGCAGGGCGATCGCGTCCGCGGCGTCGCAGCAGGCGATCGCCAGGTCGAGCCAGCCGCGCAGTTCGGCATCCGGTCCAGGCGCAGGCCGGCGCTCCATCGGGGCCGTAGGCCGCGGCGTCGAACGAAGCAGGGTCGAACGGCTCGGGGCGCGCGACGCGACGCCGGACGCGTCCTCACGAGTTCCTCGTTGCGGTCATCGGAACCCGGTGGTCCGGGCAGCGGCCCGATCGTGCGCCGGGACCCGTGCTCGCCCGGGGCCGGGCTAGGGTAGCCCGAAGCTGCGCCGGGAGGTATCGCTCGAGGCCCGTGAACGGCCGCGTCGAGGAGAGGATGCCGGGGAACCCCTCGAACCGGCAACCCGGCCCGCAGCAGCGCCACCACCGCGCGGTGGTTCGACGCCGGGCACGAGGACGAGGTACGGGCCGGGGGGACGCACGCGTCCCACGAGCGACCCGAGGACGGCCGGGTAGAGCGTGTCGTCGAGGAGCGCGACCGGGCCGATCCGGCCGGATGCCTGGGCGTAGCCGTAGCCGAGCGTCTCCCCGTTGCCGCCGCGCACGGAACAGCACGCCGCGCCGTCCCTCCCTTGCCCACAGCCGGTGGTCCACCGGCCGGGCGAAGCCGAGCAGTTCCCGGTCCACCGCGGCCACGGTGTCGGCGAGCCTCCCGTCCTCCTCCACCGCGTCGAACGCCGTGGCCACCACGCCGCGCGGCAGCTTGGGCAGGGAATGCGGCCGGGGATAACCGATCGCCGTGAACAGGGGCACGCGCGGGACGATCCCGTAGCCCGCGTACAGGCCCGTCGAGATGGGCTGGATCGAGTCCACGCAGGTGGCCATCAGGCCGCCGCGAGGATCGGGTGGCAGCCCGGACGGCGGCACCCCGGACGGTGGAACCCCGGACGGTGGAACCCCGGACGGTGGAACCCGGCGATGACCCCGGTGGAACCCCGGACGGTGGAACCCCGGTCGGCCCGTCGGGGAACGTCCGGAGCAGGAGCCGGCGGCCGAGGCCTTCCGCCTGGGCCTCCGGCCGGATGAACAGCAGGGCCAGGTACCAGGTCGACTCGCGTTGCCAGGCGGTCCCGAACCCCAGGACGCGCGGCGGCCGCGGATCGCCTGTCGCCGACGGCGATTCGGCCAGCCAGGCCCGCGCGGCGTCGTGGTCGAGCATGTGGCCGATCAGCCGGCCGAGGGATCCCGGGTCACGCGGCGGGATCGGGCTGATCCAGGCGCGCGTACAGCGGGTCGACCGATTTGTAGAACACGTCGATGCAGGCGGGGATGTCGATCGGCTGGATGCGCCGGAGGACCGCGTGCTCGGGGTCGGCCCTCACGCGCCGTCGGGCCCCGCTGCCGGCGCGGTCGTGGCCAGTCGCTCGAGTTCCGCGCGCATGAATGCGTCCAGGTCGCCGTCCAGCACGGCCGCCGGTGTTGCTCGTCTCGTACTCGGTCCGGAGGTCCTTGACCATCTGGTACGGGTGGAGCACGTACGAGCGGATCTGGTGGCCCCAGCCGGCCTCCACGTGCTCGCCGCGGAGCGCCGCCATCTGCGGCCTCGCGCTCCTCGAGGGCCGCTCCAGCAGGCGGGCCCGGAGGACCTTCATCGCCGTGTCCTTGTTCTGCAGCTGCGAGCGCTCGTTCTGGCTCTGCGTGACGATGCCCGTCGGCAGGTGGGTGATGCGCACCGCCGAGTCGGTCTTGTTCACGTTCTGGCCGCCCGTGGCCGGTCGCGCGGAACGTGTCGATCCGCAGGTCGTCGGAATCGATCTCCACCTCGACCTCGTCCTCGACCTCGGGGAGCACCTCGATCAGCGCGAACGTGGTCTGGCGCCGCTTCTGCGAGTCGAACGGGCTGATGCGCACCAGGCGATGGACCCCGCGCTCGGCCCGCAGGTACCCGTACGCACTGCGACCGTCCACTGCGACCGTGACGCTCTTGACGCCGACCTCCTCGCCCTCGGTCAGGTCGAGGACCTCGGTTGCGAACCGATGGCGCTCTGCCCACCGCAGGTACATGCGCAGCAGCATCTGGGCCCAGTCGGTGGCTTCGGTCCCCCCGGCGCCGGCACTGATGGTCAGGAGGGCGTTGCGGTCGTCGTACTCGCCGCTGAACAGGAGGGCCGTGCGGTGGGACGCATACAGCGAATCGAGCGCGGCGTAGTCGGCATCCACGGCCGTGGCCAGCTCGGGATCGTCGTCGGAGGAGGCCAGCTCCGCCAGCTCGAGGAGATCCGTCGAGCGTCGCTCGAGGTCGCGCCAGACGCCCAGCTCCTCGCGCAGGCGCTCGGCGTCACGCAGCAGCTGCTGCGCGGCACGCGGGTCGTTCCAGAGGTCGGGTGCGGCGCTCTGCTCGTCGAGCTGCGCCAGGCGGCGCTCCTTGTCGGCGAGGTCAAAGCCTCCCCGAGGTGGCCCGCACGCGCTCCGCGAGGTCGCGGATGGCCGCCAGGTCCATCAGCGACGCGCTCGCAGGTCCTGCAGCAGGATCGGCCGGAGCTCGATCATGCGCAGCGCGCTCTTGCTACGGGCTACGACGGGGTTCACGCAGGGACAATACCCGTTGTGCGGGCAGACGCCGCAATTACCGTCACAGTCAAGGCTGGCAGCGTAGCTGCACTTGCGGCAGTCGCGCTCACACGCAATCAGATCGAGGAAACCCTCTTCTGCGATCTCCGCCCGCACGACACCCTCGCTGCTGCGATCCACCGCTGCCGGACACCCTCGGGCGGGACGTCCCGGGTGGCAAACGGAACGCCAGAGCGCGGACTCCGGCGTTTCAACGGAGTATACGAACGGGCGGCCGTGTACTCAAGAGGTTGCGAGGTAATTTCTGCGCATTTCTTTCACATCACCGCCCGGTCGTCAGGTACAGGGCGAGGGCGCCAAGCTCGTGGAGCGTCGCCTCGACGCGCGCGGACGGGTCCAGGTCCGCCGGGCTGGTCGACGTGGGCGAGCCGTACGCGACGACTCCCAGGTCCGATGCGACCCGCAGCACGCGGAGCATGTGGGTCCGGTCGCTCACGAAGAGGGCCGAGGTGAGACCCCTCGCCCGCATGATCGCGGCCACGTTCCGGAGCGATTCCGCCGTGTCGCGCCCGGTCCGTTCGGCCAGGATCGCGCTCGCGGGGACGCCCCGGTCCTCGGCGTACTGCTTCGCGACGTCGGCCTCGGCCGAGGTGTCGCCTTCGGCCGCTCCGCCCGTGACGATCAGGTAGGGAGCCACGCCGCCCAGCCAGAGCTCGACGGCGTGGTCCAGGCGCGCCGCGAAGACCGGCGACGGCGTGTTCCCGTAGTGGGCGGCCCCGAGGACGACGATGGCGTCAACCGGCCGGCCCCGCTCGTCCGTCTGGCCCTGCTGCCAGATGCGGAAGGTCGTGTACCCGCCGACCGCGATGACGCCCGCCATGCCGGCGAGCGTCAGCCGCAGCGCGCTCGCCCTCAGCGACCGTGGCACTTCTTGTACTTGAGCCCGCTCCCGCAGTAGCAGGGGTCGTTGCGGCCGAGCTTCGGACCACCGGCCGGCCGGGCCTGGCCGGCAGCCCCGTCGATGCTCTGCTGCATCAGCTCGTGGGTCGTGTCACGACCCAGGCCGCGAAGGGCGGGCGCGCGGCCCACGCCACCACCCGGTCCGCCGCCGGGCTGCCCTCCGCCCGCTCCGGGCGCCCGTGATCCGCCGTTCGTGGCCTGACCGCCTGCCATTGCCGGCCCGCCCGGTGTCGCTCCTGCCGCCGGCGCACCGGCCGCTGCGCCCGTGATCGGGCCCGTGCCCTGCGGCGCCCAGCTTCCCACCCCGCCGGCCGCCTGCCCCGCCGCCGCAGGCGTGGACCCCAGGGGCCGCATGCCCGGCCCGGGCAGCGGCTGCGCGAGGGGCGCGGGCTCCTCCCTGACGACGTTCACCCGGAAGATCGTGCTCGCCACCTGGTGCTGGATGAGGTCCCGCAGCTGCTCGTACAGCGAGAACGCCTCCTTCTTGAAGGCGTTCAGCGGATCCTCGCCGCTGTACCCGCGGAGGCCGATCCCGCGCCGCATGTCGTCGAGCTCCGTCAGGTGCTCGACCCAGAGCGCGTCGATCGCCCGCAGCAGCACGATGCGTTCGACCAGCGCCCACGTCTCGGCGCCATGCTCCTCGCTCGAGCGCCTCGAGGCGGCCATCCGCCATGTCGCGCAGGTGTTGCTCGATGGCCGCCCGGTCGCCGATGTCCCAGAGCTCGTCGGCCGTGGTCCCCTCCTCGGGGAGGCCGAGCGTCCTGGCGGCCGCGGTGAGCCCGTCGACGTCCCAGGCCGAGGCATCGTCCCCGACGAGGTGGCGATCGACGAGGGCCCCGACCTCCTGGTCGAGGAAGTCCGCACCGTCTCGGTGAGGTCCTCGTTGCGGAGGACCTTGTCGCGCTCGGCGTAGATCGTCTCGCGCTGCTTGTTGATGACGTCGTCGTACTCGACCACGCGCTTGCGGATGTCGAAGTTGTAGCCCTCGACGCGCGTCTGGGCGCTCTCGATCGTCCGCGAGACGAGCTTCGACTCGATCGCGACGTCCTCCTCGAGGCCCATGCGCTCCATGAGGCCGGCCACGCGGTCCGACGCGAACCGCTTCATGAGGTCGTCCTCGAGGGACAGGTAGAAGCGCGACGATCCCGGGTCGCCCTGGCGCCCGGCACGGCCGCGCAGCTGGTTGTCGATGCGGCGCGCGTCGTGGCGCTCGGTGCCGATGATGTGCAGGCCGCCCGCCGCGACCACGGCCTCGTGCTCGTCGGCGCATTGCGCCTTCGCCTCGGCCAGCGCGGCCTCGTACACCTCCGGCGACGCCTCGGCCGGGTTGATGCCGCGCTGGTGCAGCGCATCGCGACGCCAGGCCGGCCGGGTTGCCACCCGAGCTGGATGTCCGTGCCGCGGCCCGGCCATGTTCGTGGCGATCGTCACCGCGCCGCCGTGCCCGGCCTGGGCGACGATGCGGCCTCACGCTCGTGGAACTTCGCGTTGAGGACCTCGTGGTGGATGCCGCGCGCTTCCGCAGCATCTCGGCGAGGTGCTCGCTCTTCTCGACGCTGACGCCGTGCCCACGAGGACGGGCCGGCCCTGCTCGCGGAGCTCGACGATCTCGTCGATGAGCGCCGTTGAACTTGCCGTGCTCGGTGCGGAAGACCAGGTCCGGCTGGTCCTCGCGGATCATCGGCCGGTGGGTCGGGATCGACGACGACCTCGAGGTCGTAGATCTTGTGGAACTCCTCCCCCTCGGTCATGGCCGTGCCCGTCATGCCGGCGAGCTTGTGGTACAGGCGGAAGTAGTTCTGGAACGTGATCGTGGCGAGCGTCACGGACTCGCGCTGGACGCGCAGCCCCTCCTTGGCCTCGACCGCCTGGTGGAGGCCCTCCGACCAGCGCCGGCCGGGCATCTGGCGGCCCGTGAACTCGTCGACGATGATGATCTCGCCGTCCTTGACGATGTAGTCGCGGTCGCGCTTGTACAGGGCATGGGCCCGGAGGGCCTGCTCGAAGTGCCGCGCCAGCCGCGGGTCCGCGTCGAACAGGTTCTCGATCCCGAGCAGCTGCTCGATCTTGTCGATGCCCTCCTCGGTCGGCGAGACGGCCTTCTCCTTCAGGTCGACGAAGTAGTCGCCGCCCTCCTCGTCGCCCTCGGGCCGGGCCTTCAGGCGGGGCACCAGGCGGGCGAACTGGTAGTACAGGTCCGCCGATTCCTCGGCCTGCCCGCTGATGATGAGCGGAGTCCGCGCCTCGTCGATGAGGATGTTGTCGACCTCGTCGACGATCGCGAAGTAGCGCTCGCGCTGCACTCGCTGGTCCAGCTCGACGACCATGTTGTCGCGCAGGTAGTCGAACCCGAACTCGTTGTTCGTGCCGTACGTGACGTCGGCCGCGTAGGCCTCGCTGCCGGCTCGACGGGGCGCAGGTGCATGAGCCGCTCGTCGGTCGCGCGGTAGTCGGGGTCGTACAGGAACGCCGCCTCGTGCTGGATGATCCCCACCGACAGCCCGAGCCCGTGGAAGATCGGTCCCATCCACTGCGGGTCGCGCTTGGCCAGGTAGTCGTTGACCGTGACGACGTGCACGCCGCGGCCGGACATGGCGTTGAGGGCGGCGGCCAGCGGCGCGACGAGGGTCTTGCCCTCGCCGGTCTTCATCTCGGAGATCTTGCCCTGGTGGAGCACGACGGCGCCGAGCAGCTGGACGTCGAAGCGGTCGCATGCCGAGCTTGCGACGGCTCATCTCGCGTGCCGGCGGCGAACACCTCCGGCAGGACGCCGTCGAGGACCTCGCGCAGCCGCTCGAGGTCGGCCTTCTCGCGCGCCTTGCGCGAGCTCGCGCGCGCCGCTCCGAGCTCCGGTGCGTCGAGCTCCTCCTCGGATGGCTCGGTCCGCGCAGCGTCCTCGCCGACCTCCGCGCGCACGTCGAGCATGCGCTGGCGGATCTCCTCGTCGGAGAGCGCCTGGAATTCGTCGTCGAGCTCGTTGGCCTGGTCGACGAAGGGTTGGATACGCTTCAGCTCGCGCTCGTTGGAGTCGACGAAGCGTGACAGGAAATTCAGCATGGAACGATCAGTATAGGCTGCCGGCAGGCCCGCACCTCGGGTTGCGCGGCCCGCTCCGGGACGTCAGCGTCCGGCAGGGAGGCTCGCTGTCCGGCCGCACGCCGGCATCCCCGGCCGCACGCCGCCGCCTCGGCCGCACGCCGGCATCCCCGGCCGCGCGCCGCCTCGGCCGCACGCCGGCATCCCCGGCCGTGCCGGCGCCCCGGCCACTACACCACACCGGCCGTCTCGCCATTCCGCTTCACTCGTTGGCGGACCAGCCCGTCCGGCCGGTCCGGCGGGCATGGCGGCGCAGCGGCGGCGTTTGTGTCTCGACAGACCCTCCAGGCATGGGCCGTTTCCTGCAAGAAGACACTGCCGAGGAACCGTATGTCCGTTCCGGCACCACCTGCCGGGTGCCTCGGGTCGCGCGGGCGCCGGATCCGTGCGTGGCTGGCACGCGGACGGACGTGTCCGACGGCGTCGAGTGCCCTCCTACCCGACATACGTTTCCCTGCGGACGCGATCTGCAGGAAAGGCGGCGGCCGACGGCATCGCGGCCCCGAGGGCTCCGAGGCGGCCAACTGCCCCGCGGCGGTCACTGACGGCGACTCCGAGGCTGGGCGCCGACTGCCCCGCGGCGGCCAACTGCCCCGAGGCCCTCAGGCGGCCAATCGCCCCGCGGCCCCGCGGGCCCCCGTCGCGGGCCCCCTGTCGTCCCTGGTGTCAGTGCCAGACGCCGACGCCGTACCCCGCGATCAGGATGACGAAGGTCAGCGCGGCGAGGCCGCCCAGCAACACGATCGCGCCGGCCGCGGTGACGGGGCTGGGCCTCCGGGTTGCGGAGGGCCGGGAGCCCCCACCGCCGTGAGCGGAGGCGCGTCCGGTAATCCTGGTTGACGGCGGACGACGGCTCGAGGCCGCCGGGCCCGGGACGGTAGAGCTTCAGGGACACCGTTCACCTCGGGTGGCGCCGACGTGCGTGGCCGGCGCGGTCGTCTCGGACAGGGCCCGGGGCGCCGTCTCGGACAGGCCCTGGGGCGCCGTCTCGGGTAGATCCCGCCCCGCGGCGTCGTCCCAGAGCAGCATCTCCTCGACGAGGTTGAGCTCGCTCGAGAAGAGCGCGCCCACCGACTCGCCAAGGTGGATGCGCCGGATGGCCTCGCCGATCAGCGGGGCCACCGACAGCGTCTGGATCTGCGGGATCCGCTTGTGCGGCGGCAGCGGGACGGTGTCGGTGACGACGACCTCCCGGATGCCGGACGCGGCGATGTGGTCCACGGCCTCGCCGGACAGGATGCCGTGCGTGGCGCATGCGTAGATCTCCTCGACGTGCTCCCGCTGGAGCGCCCGGGTGACCTCCATGAGCGTGCCCGCCGTGTCGATCTCGTCGTCGACGATGATCGCGCGCCGCCCGCGCACCTCGCCGATCACGTTGAGGACCTCGGCGCGATCGAGGTTTCCCACCCGGCGCTTCTCGATGACGGCGAGCGGCGCGTCCAGGTACTCCGCGAAGGCACGTGCGCGCTTGGCGAACCCGAGGTCCGTGACCACGACCAGGTTCGTCAGCTGCTTCAGCCGGAAGTAGTTGGAGAGCATGTGGACGGCGGTCAGCTCGTCCACGGGGATGTTGAAGAAGCCCTGGATCTGGCCCTGGTGGAGGTCCATCGTCAGCAGGCGGTCGGCGCCGGCCACCGTGATCATGTCGGCGATCAGGCGGGCCGTGATCGGGACGCGCGGCTGGTCCTTCTTGTCCGACCGGCCGTAGGCGTAGTACGGCACCACCGCCGTGATGCGGCCGGCGCTCGCCCGCTTGAACGCGTCGATCATGACCAGCAGCTCCATGATCGACTTGCTGACCGGCGAGCAGGTGGGCTGGATCAGGAACACGTCGCGATCGCGGACGTTGTCGAGGATCTTGACGAAGATGTTCTCGTTCGCGAACTCGAACACCTCCGCGCGTCCGAGGTCCATCTTCAGGTAGCGGCAGATGCTGCGGGCCAGCTCCGGGTTCGCGTTGCCCGAATAGACGTCGAAGCGCTCGACGTAGACGCTGGTGTCACGCGAACCGAAGGCGCTCACGACGCCGCCGTTCCGCCTGCCGCCAGCGCGTCGCGACCGACACCCAGGGCGTTCACCGTCTCACTGCTCACCGTCTGTCCCGCGCTCCCCTTCGGGGGCCGGAGGGGCGTCGCCATTGTCGCCCAAGGCCCGGTGTTCCGCCAGCCCGGCCCGGAAGACGGCGATGCCGGCCACCTGGTCGCCCGGGTTCAGGCGCATGACGATGACGCCGCGTGCCCCCGCCGAGTAGCGGTTGATGGACGCGACCTCCGTCCGCACGACCTGGCCGCTGCGGCTGATCAGGAGCAGCTCCTCGTCACTCTCCTCGACCTGCTCCACGGCCGCCACGCCGCCGGTCTTGCGCCCCTCCAGGGCGATCAGCTGCACGCCCTGGCCGCCGCGATGCTTGCGGCGGAACTCGGACAGCCGGACGCGCTTGCCGTAGCCCGTCTCGCTCAGCACCAGCAGGTCGGTCGTCGGCTGGACGACGCTCATGCTCACGACCGTGTCGCCCTGGCGGGCCAGCCGGATCCCGATCACGCCCGCCGCGACGCGCCCCATCCCCCGCACCTCGGCCTCGGAGAACCGTGCGAGCTTGCCCTGCGCCGTGACGAGGATCAGGTCGTCGTGGCCGGTCGTGACGTCCACCCACGCGAGCTCGTCGTCGTCCGCGAGGGTGATCGCGATGATCCCGCTCGAGCGGACCTTTTCGAACTGCTCCAGCGGCGTCTTCTTGATGACCCCGCCGCGCGTGGCGAGCACGAGGTACCCGCCCTTCTCGAAGTTCTGCAGCGTGATCGTGGCGGTGGGGACCTCGCCCGGGTCGACCTGCACGCCCTCCAGGTTGATGATCGGCATGCCCTTCGCCGTGCGGCTCGCGTCGGGGATCTGGTGGACCTTGGAGCTGAACACGCGGCCGCGGTTCGTGAAGAACAGCGCCCAGTCGTGCGTGTTGGCGACGAGCAGGGAGTCGAGGGCGTCCTCCTCGACCGTGCGGGCGCCGATGATCCCCTTGCCGCCCCGGGCCTGGCGCCGGTAGGTGGCCAGCGGCTGGCGCTTGATGTAGCCCCGACCGCTGATGGTGATGACGACGTCCTCGTCCGCGATGAGGTCCTCGTCGGTCATCTCCCGGGAGGCGTCGTCGGCGATCCTCGTGCGGCGCTGCCCCGCGTACTTGGTGCGGAGCATGCGCAGCTCGTCCTTGATCAGCTCGTCCACGCGGCGCGGGTTGGCCAGGATGTCCTCGAGCTCGCCGATCAGTTCGATGATCTGCCGGTACTCGTCCTCGATCTTCTGCCGCTCGAGCGCGGCCAGGCGCGCGAGGCGCATGTCGAGGATGGCCTGCGCCTGGATCTCCGACAGGTCGAAGCCCGAGACCAGGTTCTGCTTGGCGGTCTCGACGTCCTTCGACTCGCGGATGGTCCGGATCACGGCGTCCAGGTTGTCGAGCGCCTTCTTGAGGCCCTCGAGGATGTGGGCGCGCTCGCGGGCCCGTGCCAGGTCGTACTCGGTGCGCCGGCGCACCACGTCACGCCGGTAGTCGATGTAGTGCTGCAGCACCGCCTTGAGGGGCAGGGTCTGCGGCTGGCCTTCCACCAGCGCGACCATGTTCATGTTGAACGCGAGCTGCAGCGGCGTGTGCTTGAACAGGTTGTTGAGCACCTTGTGCGGGTTCGCGTCGCGCTTGCACTCGATCACGACCCGCATCCCGTCGCGGTCGGACTCGTCGCGCAGGTCCGCGATGCCCTCGAGCTTCTTGGCGCCGACCAGGTCGGCGATCTTCTCGACCAGCAGCGCCTTGTTGACCTGGTACGGCAGCTCGGTGACCACGATCGCCACCCTGTTGCCCCGCGTCTCCTCGAACGCGCACACGGCGCGCATGACCACGCGGCCGCGGCCGTTGGCGTACATCTGGCGGATCGCGTCCACCCGCTCCTGCTGGCCGGTCAGCGCGTTGCGCTGCTGCTCGAAGCGGAAGATCGTCGCGCCGGTGGGGAAGTCGGGACCCTTGACGTGCTCGCAGAGGTCGTCCGACGTCAGCTCCGGGTTCTCGATGAGCGCGATGGTCGCGGACACGATCTCGCCCAGGTGGTGGGGCGGGATGTTGGTGGCCATCCCGACGGCGATGCCGGACGATCCGTTGACGAGGAGGTTCGGCAGCTTGGCCGGAAGGACGCTCGGCTGCCGCTTCGTTCCGTCGTAGTTGTCCTCGAAGTCGACGGTGTCCTTGTCGATGTCGGCCAGCAGCTCGGCCGAGATCGCCGTCATGCGGGCCTCGGTGTAGCGCATCGCGGCGGCCGGGTCCCCGTCCACCGAGCCGAAGTTGCCCTGGCCGTCCACCAGCGGGTACCGCATCGAGAACGGTTGCGCCAGCCGCACGAGCGCGTCGTAGATGGAGACGTCGCCGTGGGGGTGGTACTTGCCCATCACGTCGCCGACGATCGCCGCGCACTTGCGGAATCCGGACCCGGAACTGAGGCCCATCTCGTGCATCGTGAACAGGATCCGGCGCTGCACCGGCTTGAGGCCGTCGCGCACGTCGGGCAGGGCACGGCTCACGATGACGCTCATCGCGTAGTCGAGGTATGCCTGCCGCATCTCGTCCTCGATGCGGATGGGAAGGACTCGGCCTCGGTCCTCTGTCACTCGGGGCGGCTCCTCTCGGGGTCATGGGCCGGCGGCCCGGCTGTCTCGGGGCTCGCGGCGGTGGGCGCCGCCACGCCGGCCGTGCCGGCGGCCTCGAAGCGTGGGATCGGGCTCGTGCGGCCGGTGGCGATCAGGCCGGCAAAGCCTGCCGCCGCACGCGACGCCGCGCTCGTGCTCGGCGCGCCGGGTGCACGGCGGATTCCCGCCACGATTTTCCGGAGGCGCGCCGCCTCGGCGGCATCGACGGCCGGAAGCGCGTCCCTGACGACCCAGGCACGACTGCCGTCGGCGTCGCCCGCGGAACGCCCCGCCTCGCGGTCGAGGAAGCGTCCCACGCCGGCCGGGTCCACACGGGCCCAGGAGCGCAGAGCCCATGCGAGGGCCTTCTGGACGTTCTCGTCGGCGTCTCCGATCAGCTGGCCGAGCAGATCCAGCGCGGGTCGCGGCGCCAGCCGCTCCCGGTCGGCCGGGACGACCTCGAACGGCAGCGTTGCGATGGTCGAACCGACGAGGCGGCGCTCCCACGGGGACGGCGAGTAGACGAGCTGCTCCAGCTCCGCCCAGCGGAAGGGCTCGAGCAGGATGCCGAGGGCGGCGACACCGGCGAGGATGTCCACGGCGACCCAGCTGTCGGCCGCACGCGCCATCCGGCGAACGAGCTGCCAGCTGCGCTCGGGATCGGCCTCGAGCGAGACGCGCAGGAGGGTGCACGCGATCGCCCGCACCTCGAACGAGGGCTCGCGCTCCACTCGTTCGGCGATCCAGAGCGCCACGTCGGGACGCCCGCGGCACGCGCGTCGCACGGCGGCGTGGATGGGCCGGGTCAGGGGCGTGCGCACGCCGAACGCCGCCGACATGCCGGGCGTCATCCGTCGCAGCTCGGCCAGGTACGCGGGATCCGCCAGGCTCTCCAGCCCGGCCTCGAGCTCCGTCACGAACACGTCCGGTTGCTCCACCAGCGACGCGAGGCGCGCGGCCAGGGCCCGTGCGTCCGGCAGGCGGGCTGCCACGAAGGCGTCCGCGCGCGCGGTGACGGGGCTGATCGTGCCCGCGGTCACGGCGTGGCCCCCGATGCACCTGGCACGGGCTCCGATGCACCTGGCACGGGCTCCGATGCACCTGGCGCGGGCTCCGACGCATCGGGCACGGCCTGCGCCGCCGGCTCGGGGGTACCGCGCGCGGCCACCGCACGGCCCGACAGGGCGCCGGGCGTGTCATCGGCCAGGCCGTCCCGATCCGGCCTGCGCGGCCACGGCCACGGGGCGCTCCTCTGCTCGGTGGGTTCACCCGGCGCGATACGGAACTCGTAGCGCCGCTTGAGCTCGGCCTTCGCGCTCGGGCGGCGCGTCCACGTACACGGCCTCGGCAGTCGCGAGAACGGTGCCGTCGGCCAGGTCGAGCAGCCTGCCCTCCGTCCGGATCAGCCGGCGCCGGCGCTCGACGACGCGTCCCTCGGCCCGCAGTGCCGTTCCGACCGGGACGGGACGGCGGAAGTCGACCGACATCCGGGCCGTCAGCCCCCAGCAGTCCTCGTCGACGAGGGCCCAGGCCATCACCTCGTCGAGGATGGCGGAGACGATGCCGCCGTGCGCGATCCCCTCCCAGCCCATGAACCGCTCGTCGAGCGTGGGCTCGGCCCAGCACACGCCGGAATCGGCATGCAGCTGCAGGCGCAGCCCCGACACGTTCAGCTCGCCGCAGGCGAAGCAGCCGTGCGGTCGCATCAGCAGCCGGCGGTCGCCGACGGGGATCTCCGTCACGGCCGGGCGATCGCCGTCGCCAGTCGGTGCGCGTCATCGCGTCAGACGTCCAGGTTCCGCACCCGCCGGGCCTCGGACCGGATGAAGTCCCGGCGGGGCCCGACCCGCTCCCCCATCAGCGTGGTGAAGACCTCGTCGGCCACGGCGGCGTCGTCCGTGGTGACCTGGAGGAGCGTCCGGGTCGCCGGGTTCATGGTGGTCTCCCAGAGCTGCTCCGCGTTCATCTCGCCGAGGCCCTTGAAGCGCTGGATCGTCACGTTCTTCGTCTTCATCTCGCGGACGATCTCGTCCCGCTGCTTCTCGTCGCTGGCGTAGTGGGTCACCTTGCCGGTGCTCACGCGGTACAGCGGCGGCTGCGCGATGTACAGGAAGCCCTGCTCGATGACCGACGGCAGGTGCCGGTAGAAGAACGTCAGCAGGAGGGTGCGGATGTGGGCTCCGTCGACGTCCGCGTCCGACAGCAGCACGATCCGGTGATAGCGGAGCTTCGCGATGTCCAGCGAGTCGCCGATGCCGGCGCCGAGCGCCACGATCAGCGGGCGCACGTTCTCGGAGCCGAGCATGCGGTCCAGGCGGGCCTTCTCGACGTTCAGCAGCTTGCCGCGGAGCGGCAGGATCGCCTGGAACCGCCGATCGCGCCCCTGCTTGGCGGAGCCGCCGGCCGAGTCACCCTCCACGATGAAGAGCTCGCTCCTGGCGGGGTCGCGTTCCTGGCAGTCGGCCAGTTTGCCCGGGAGCGCGGCTCCCTCGAGTGCGCCCTTCCGGATGACGAGGTCGCGCGCCTTGCGGGCGGCTTCCCGTGCCCGGGATGCGGTGAGGCACTTGTCGATGATGCGGCGGCCGTCGGCGGGGTTCTCGTCGAGATACTGCGCCAGGCCCTCCGCGACGGCGGCCTGGACCTGGCCCTTGACCTCGGCGTTGCCGAGCTTCGCCTTCGTCTGGCCCTCGAACTGCGGCTCCATCAGCTTCACGCTGATGACCGCGGTCAGCCCCTCGCGGACATCGTCGCCGGAGAGGTTGGCGTCCGAGTCCTTGAGGACACCGCCGCGACGTGCCCAGTCGTTGAGCGACGTCGTCAGGGCGGCCCGGAATCCCGTGACGTGGGTTCCCCCGTCGACCGTGTTGATGTTGTTCGCGAACGCGAGCACGGTCTCGGTGTAGGTGTCGTTGTACTGCAGGGCGACCTCGATCGAGGTCTGGCCATCCCGGCGCTCCACGTAGATGGGCCGGACGTGCAGCGTCTCCTTGTTCTTGTTGAGGTGCCGGACGAAGCTGATCAGCCCGCCCTCGAAGTAGAAGGATCGCTCGCGGGGCGGTTCTGCACGCTCATCCACCAGGCGGATCCAGACCCCCTTGTTCAGGTAGGCCGACTCGCGCAGGCGCTGGGCGATCGTGTCGAACGACCAGTCGAGGGTCTCGAAGACCTCGGCGTCCGGCATGAACCGCGTCGTCGTGCCATGGCGCCCGTTCGACGGGCCGATCTCGTGGACCGGCCCCGCGGGCTTGCCTCGCTCGTACGACTGGCCCCACACCTTGCCGTCGCGGGCGGATTCGACGTGCAGCCAGGCGGACAGCGCGTTCACCACGCTGACGCCCACACCGTGGAGGCCGCCCGAGACCTTGTATCCCCCTCCCCGAACTTTCCGCCGGCATGCAGGACGGTATGCACGACCTCGAGGGCGTCCTTGCCGGTCTGGTGCCGCCCCACGGGGACGCCACGGCCGTCGTCCGTGACGGCGACACTGCCGTCAGCGTGGATGATGGCGTCGATACGGGTCGCGTACCCGGCCATGGCCTCGTCGATCGAGTTGTCCACGACCTCCCAGATGAGGTGGTGGAGGCCGCGGCCGTCGGTCGAGCCGATGTACATGCCCGGGCGGCGCCGCACGGCCTCGAGGCCCTCGAGGACCTGGATGCTGCTCGCGTCGTAGGTGGGCGCGGCCGGCTGCTGCGCCTTGCCGCGGCTGCGACGAGGCGCGTCGGTCGAGGGATCGGCTGCGGGCGCGCGGCGGGGCCCCGATTCGTCACGCGACGCCCCCGAGGAGTTTCTCGTACAGCCGGTTCAGATCCGCCTCGTCGTAGTACTCGATCACGATGCGACCTCCCTTCCGGGACCGGGTCAGGCTCACCTTGGTGCCGAGGAGCGTCCGAAGCTCCGTCTCGATCCGTTCGATCTCCGGGTCGGAGCGAACCGCCGCGTCGAGATCCGCGGGTGGCTCGGCGGGATCGGGCTGCGCCGGCGCCTGCTTCAGGCGGCGCGCGAGCTCTTCGGCCTGGCGGACGGAGAGGCCGCGGTGGACGACCGCCGCGAGAAGGGCCTCCTGTTCCGGGGCGCGTTCGACCGAGGCGATGGCCCTCGCATGCCCCTCGGAGATCGACCCGTCCCGAACCGCCGTCTGCACGGCGGGTGCCAGACTCGAGGAGCCGCAGCGTGTTGGCGACGGTCGAGCGCGCACGGCCGACGCGGCGGGCAACATCGTCCTGGCTCAGGCCGAACTCGTCCGTGAGCTGACGGTACGCTTCGGCCTCCTCCAGCGGGTTCAGGTCGGCGCGCTGGATGTTCTCGACGAGGGCGACTTCGAGTTGTTCCCGGCCGGCCAGCTGGTGGACGACCGCCGGAATGCGGGTCAGCCCGGCGATCCGTGCCGCGCGCAGGCGCCGTTCGCCCGCGATCGAGCTGGTATCCATCCAGCGTCTCGCTCACGAGGATCGGCTGGAGCACGCCGTGTTCCACGATACTGGCCGCCAGGCCCCGCAGGGCCTCGTCGTCCATTCCCTTCCGTGGCTGGTACGGATTTGCCCGGATCCGGTCCAACGGGATCTCCGCCGGGGCGGCCATCGACGCGGTACCGGAGGGGATCAGCGACGCGAGGCCGCGTCCGAGGCCGCTCTGGCGGGCGTTCACGAGGGCACCGCACTCACCGGAGGCATGCCTGTCGGTGCGGCGTGTTGCGTCGCGGGGCGCGACCCGATTGCGGAACCCCTGGCGATGAACTCCCGGGCGAGCGAGGCGTATGCCTCGGCGCCCTTCGAGTCCGGGCGGTAGATCGCGATGGGTACCCCGTAGCTCGGGGCCTCGGACAGGCGCACGCTGCGCGGGATGATCGTGTCGTAGACCGACCCGTCGAGATGGCGGCGCGCCTCGTCGCGGACCTCGGCCGAGAGCAGCGTCCGCGAGTCGAACATCGTGAGGACGACGCCGCGGATCGCGAGGTCCGGGTTCAGGTGATCACGCACGAGGTTGATGGTGGCCACGAGCTGGCTCAGGCCCTCGAGCGCGTAGTACTCGCACTGGAGCGGAACCAGGACCGAGCCGGCGGCCGTGAGGGCGTTCACCGTCAGGAGGCCGAGGCTCGGGGGACAGTCGATGAGGATGTGGTCATAGCGCTCCGTGAGTGGCTCCAGGACGCGAGACAGGCGGCGCTCCCGCTGGGCCATGGGCGCGAGCTCGACCTCCGCCCCCGCCAGCGAAAGCGACGACGGGATGAGATCGAGTCCATCCACGGGCGTCCGCACGATGAGTTCGTCCGCCGGCATGTCGTCGCAGAGAGCGTCGTAGATGGAGCGATTGACGGCCGACTTGTCGACGCCGAGCCCGCTTGTCGCGTTGCCCTGCGGGTCGAGATCGACCACGAGGACCGACCGCCTGGCCATGGCGAGGTAGGCACCGAGATTGACGACGGTCGTGGTCTTGCCGACCCCGCCCTTCTGGTTGGCGCACGCGATCGTGTCGCCGCTCCTGCCGCCCCGTCCGTTCGCGCCCACCGCACGTATTCTAGCCGATGCGACCTTCGCCCGCCCTTACCGGTTGTTTCACGTGGAACAAATCGGACGTCCGGAGGCCCCCTGCCGTGCGGTGCGATGCGGCGGCCACGGCGCCGGGCGCACCTGCTCGACGGCCTGTCATGAGGCGCCGACCAGCACCGGGTCGGCGGTGGGGCCGTGCCGGGTCGGCGTCGGATTCGGACCTGGGTCGCCGGCGGATTCGGACCGGGTCGCCGGCGGATTCGGATCGGGCCTGCTCGGTCCCGCCGGTCGTGACCGGAGGCCGGCGTCCGGCGTCGGACCGGGTGCCGTCCGATGGTGGGGGAGGGGGCCGGCCTGTATACTTCGCCGGGCGATGACCCTGGCGCGTGCTGTGACTCTCCAGTCTCCCTGCGCCGTCGGGCGCGACAGCCACGAGGAACGCCACGATGCAAGTCGCCCTCGCCGTGGTCGGAGCGGTCGTGGCCGCGCTGCTCGACGCGAGCGTGGTCCCGTTCGTGACCATCGGTGGCGCGAGGCCCGACATCGTCCTCGTGAGCAGCCTCGCGGTCGTCGTCACGATCGGGAGCGAACGGGGTTTCGTGTGGGCATTCGCAGGCGGCCTGACGCTCGATCTGCTGACGGCGCCCGGCCGTCCGATCGGCTCGACCGTGGTCGCCCTGCTGGTGGCGGTCGGGCTCGCGGCGGCGATCGCCCGGGTGGCGGGCCGGAACCACGTGGTCACCGCGGTCGTGCTGACATTTCCGCTGACGTTCGTCTACCAGTTCGTCTTCGGGGTGCTGGTTGCCGCGGCGCTCGGGGGCATTCCGCTCACCAACCCGATCGGAGCCACGATCCCCGTCGCGATCGAGAACACGGTGCTCGCCGTGCCGTTCGCGCTGGCCGGCCGGTGGATCTGGGTGCGCTGGGGCACGTACGACCGGATCGAATGGTGAGTCCGGCGGCCCGCGAGCCTCGCACGACGAAGGCACCCGCCGCGGTGAAGCCGTGACCTCGCTCATGGACGAGCGCCCGCGCAGCGTGCGGCTGCTGCCGCGTTTCCTCCTGTTCGGTCTCGCCGTCCTCCTCGTCATGTCGACGCTGGCCGTCCGCCTCTTCTACCTCCAGATCGGGAACGGACCGGCCTACCAGGGACAGGCGACCGCGAACATGACGGTTTCGCAGCCGATACCCTCGAGTCGGGGGCTCATCGTGGATCGGGCGGGTCGTTCGCTCGTGGTCAACGTGCCGTCGTTCTCCGTCAAGATCCGCCCGGCCGACCTGCCCTACAGCCAGCGGGACGTCGTCGTCGCGAGGCTCAGCCAGATGCTGGGTCTCACGTCGACCGCGATCAACGAGTCGATCGACGGCAGCCCTGGATCGCGCTTCGACCTCGTGCGGATCGCGACTGACGTGCCGGAGGACGTGGCACGACTGATCTCCGAGGAGCACATCGCGCTGCCCGGCGTGGAAGTCGTGGCCGAGGCCCGCCGCGACTACCGCTACGGCCCCACGCTCGCCCAGATCCTGGGCTACACGGGTCCCATCAGCGCCGGACAGCTGCGCCTGCTGCAGGCGCAGGGGTACCTTCCCGACGACGTCATCGGGCAGACGGGGCTCGAGGCCCAGTACGAGCAGGAGTTGCGCGGCACCTACGGGGTCGAGGAGGTCGAGCGCGACGCCTCCGGCCGCCAGATTCAGGTGCTCAGCACGCCGACCCAACCGCAGGCCGGTGACACGCTGCAGCTGTCGATCGACCTGAAGACGCAGGAACAGGCGCAGACGGCCCTGGAGTGGGGGATCACCGCCGCCGGGATCAAGAAGGGCGTCGTGATCGTGATGAACCCGCAGACCGGCGAGGTCCTCGCGATGGTCAGCCTGCCCACGTACGACGACAACCTGTTCGCCCGCGGGATCTCGACCGCCGCCTACCAGAAGCTGGCGACCGACACCAACCAGCCGCTCCTCAATCACGCGATCGGCGAGATCTACCCGCCCGGCTCGACGTACAAGCTCGTCACGGGCAGTGCGGTGCTCTCCGACGGCAAGCTCGGGCCCGACCAGACCCTCCAGACGTACGGGCACCTCATGCTGGGGGGCTATCGTTTCAACGACTGGAACGGCGCGGGCTTCGGACCGCTCACGGTGGCCGGCGCGTACGCCCAGTCGAGCGACACGTTCTTCTACCAGGCGGCGGCGCTCGTGGGCATCGACCGGCTGGCCTACTACGCGCACCAGTTCGGCTTCGGGTCCCCCACGGGCATCGACCTGCCCGGCGAGGCCACCGGCATCGTGCCCTCGAACGAGTGGAAGATGCAGACCTTCGGCCAATCGATCTTCCCGGGCGAGACGTACCTCGCGGGCATCGGGCAGGGCTACGACGCCGTCACCCCCATCGAGCTCCTCGACGCCTACTGCGCGATGATCAACGGCGGCCGGCTCCTGCAGCCCCAGATCGTGCGCCAGGTCACCGCGCCCGGCGGCCAGGTCGTGCAGGCGTTCGCGCCCAAGGTCCGAGCGACGCTCAAGGTTCCCGCTTCCGTGCTGACCTACATGCGCGAGGCCGCCCGCGAGGCGGTCGTCGTGCGCCACACCGGGAACGTCGTGGACATGCCGCTGTACGTGGCAGGCAAGACCGGCACCGCGGAGTTCGGAACCCGCAAGGTCGACGGCAACCTCCCGTTCGACTCCTGGTTCGTGGGCTTCGTGTCGCCCAGCGGCAACTTCGCGAAGACGGACTCGCAGCTGGCCATCCTGGCCTTCACGTACGACACCTCGCAGAGCATCGGCAACCCGTCCACCGAGCTCGTCAAGTACTTCCTGCAGATGCACTACGGCATCAAGCAGGACTACCGGAACCTGTTCCTGATCCAGCCCGGGGCGGGCAACTGACCGTGGGGACCATCAGGCTCCAGCAGGATCGTCTCAAGTGGGCCGGCCAGGCGGCCGCCGCCGCGTGGGGGGCGTTCGACGTCCAACTGGTGATCTACGCGTCGCTGCTGACCGGCATGGGGCTGCTGATGGCCTACACGAACAGCTACGAGGCGGGCGTGTCGCCGCTCGCCTCCGGTTCGACGTTCGCCCGCGGCCTCGTGTGGGCCGGGCTCGCCATCATCGCCTTCCTGGTCGCCGCCGCGTTCGACTACCGGTGGCTGAAGACGTTTGCCTGGCCCCTGTATTTCGTCAATATCGGGCTGCTGGTGCTCTCCCTCGTCATCGGAACCGGCGTGGGCGGCACGGCCCGGTGGGTGACCGTCGCCGGCATGCAGTTCCAGTTCTCGGAGCTGGCCAAGGTCCTCATGGCCGTCGTGCTCGCGAACTGGATGAGCTCGCGCGAGGCACGGGTGACCGGCCTGCTCACGATCGTGGGGGCGGCCGCCCTGATCGTGCCGCCGATCGTGCTGGTGGCGATGCAGCCCGACCTCGGCACCTCGCTGGTCTTCGCCGCGATGCTGATGGGCACCCTGTTCGTCTCGGGTGCGAGCATCCGGTGGCTGTCCGTCGCGGCGGCAGCGACGGTCGCGGCCATTCCGTTCGCGTGGACGTACGTGCTGCGCGACTACCAGAAGCAGCGGCTGATCTCGTTCCTGGATCCGACCGCCGATCCACAGGGCTCCGGCTACCACGTCATCCAGTCGATGATCGCGGTGGGGTCGGGCGGCCTGTTCGGCAGGGGCCTCACGAACGGGACGCAGAACCAGCTCGATTTCCTGCCGGTGCAGTCCACCGACTTCGTGTTCTCGATCCTGGCCGAGGAGCTCGGGTTCATCGGCGCGATCGTGGTCTTCCTGCTGTTCGCCGCGCTGATCTGGCGGATCCTCCTCGTTGCGTGGCACTCGGAGGATGCGTTCGGGCTGGCGTTCGCCGGCGCCATCGCCTCCATGATCATCTTCCAGGTCCTGGTGAACGTCGGGATGACCATCGGGATCATGCCGGTGACGGGCATCCCGCTGCCGTTCATCACGCACGGAGGCGCGTCGCTGATCAGCATCGCGCTCGGGCTCGGCGTGCTGCAGTCGATCAACCTGAGACAGGTGCGGCCGAAATGGTGACGCGGCCGCGCTCCCGGCCGAGCACCACCTAGCCGCGGAAGCGGGGCGTCCTGGTCAGGGGATCGCTGTCAGCACCCCGCCGTCCCACGCGCCGCAGGAGCACGTCGATCTCCTCCCTGTGCGATCGGCCTCCCGGCGAGCGGTCGAGCCACTCGAGGTAGTCGGGATCCCGGCGGGCGATCTCGACCAGCGACCAGCCGGCATACCGGCCGAACGTCAGGACCGTGCCGTCGCCCGGGTTCGCGGCGGCACTGGATGCCGCAGCAGCGCCCGTGGCGGGGTTCGACGCGCCGCGGGGAGGAGCCGCCGCGCCCCGGGCCGACGAGGCGGCACCGGTGCGGGTTGCGGCGGGGGCCGTGCGCGAGGCCGCCGGCGGGACGCTCCGCGACGCGGCACTCGCGCGGGCCGCCGCACGGCGGGCGTCGTACGCCACGCGGCGCGCGGGATCCCCGAGCACTTCCCACGCCCGGTTGATCTCGGTCATGCGGCGAAGCGCCTCTGCCTCCGGCAGGCCCGCGTCGGGGGCAGCCACGCCCTGCCGCGCATCGGGGTGGTATCGCCGCGCGAGCCGACGGTACGAGGCGCGTATGGTCGTCATGTCGGCCGAATCCGGCACGTCCAGGATCCGGTACAGGTCCGCGTCGGGTATGGTCCGGACCTCCTCCCACGACTGCCGTGCCCGGCCGGGATGGATCGCCGCCGGTGGCCCACCACCGCCTGCGGCCCCCGCGCACCAGGGCTCGATCGTCGATCGATCGTCGCAGACGTGTCCATGGTGCGGGGCCCGGCGGGTCCACGAGGGGGTGACGAGATCGCCGGCCACTCAGCTCGGCAGGAATCGCCGGCCGCTCGACTCGGGCAGAATCGCTGGCCGTTCACACGCGGCCGTCCGTTCGTTGACGCGGAGCCGATCGGGCGATACCATCAACGGTCGCGCGCCCCGGCAGCCGCCGGGCGCCATTCATGTGTTCAGGGGACCCATGTACGCAGTCATCGAGACGGGCGGGAAGCAGTATCGCGTCGAAGTCGGCAGCGAGATCGAAGTCGAGCACCTCGACGTGGAGCCCGGGCGAGACGCATCGAGCTGGACCGTGTCCTGCTCGTTGCCGACGGCGACGAAACGGCGATCGGTCGAACCCGCTCGTGGACGCGGCGCACGTGAGCGCGAACGTCGTGCGGCAGGATCGCGGCAAGAAGCTGGTCGTGTTCAAGTACCAGCCCCAAGGCACGCAGCCGCGTCAAGCAGGGCCACCGCCAGGAGCTGACCGTGCTCCGCGTCGCGGACATCGTCCACGGCAAGCGCAGCGCCCATGAAGCTCGCGGAGGCGGCCCGGACGGAGCGCGAGCCGGCTCGAGGCCGCCGCGGCCGAGGAGGCCGCAACGCAGGCTGCAGCCGACAAGGCCCTCGCCGACAAGCTTGCACAGGCGCGTCCCGCCGGCGCCGAGGAGGCCCCGACGAAGCCCGCGAAGGCCGACGCCGCGAAGCCGGCGCGGGGCACGGCGAAGAGCGGCGCGGCGACGGCCGGCGGCGCCCGCAAGCCCGCGACGCCGGAACGGCGAAGCCCGCGACCGCCAAGGCGCGCACGCCCCGGACCCAGGCGCCCGCCCCCGAGGGAGAGGCAAAGCCCCGGTCCCGGGCGGCACCAAGAAGGACGAGTAGTACGATGGCACACAAGAAGGCAGGCTCCAGCTCGAAGAACGGGCGCGACAGCGTCGGCCAGCGGCTCGGCGTCAAGGCCGGCGATGGCCAGCTCGTGCCCGCCGGTTCCATCATCGTTCGTCAGCGTGGCATGACCTTCCTCGCGGGCGAGGGCACCGGGCTCGGGCGCGACTACACCGTCTTCGCGACGGTCACCGGCCGCGTGAGGTTCGAGCACGAGACCACGCGACAAGAAGCGCATCCGCGTCGGGCCGATGCCGAGCCGGCAGCCGCGGCCCGCGGCCTAGCGCACACCGTCGCCGGGACCACCGCCGGACGGCGCCGGACGGAAGGCTCGGCAGGAGATCCCATCGTGAAAGCCGGAGATCCATCCCAAGTACTACCAGGCGGAGGTCCACTGCGGCTCGTGCGGCACCACGTTCACCGTGGGTTCCACGCGCCCGAGCTGCGCGTGGACGTGTGCTCGCAACTGCCACCCGTTCTTCACGGGCAAGCAGACGATCGTGGACACGGCCGGCCAGGTCGAGCGGTTCCAGAAGCGCCTCGAGCGCTCGGCCCGCGCCTGACGGCGCCTCGATACGTCATCCCGATGCGGCGGGCCCGGCAGGGTCCGCCGTTCTGTTCCACGGCTAGACTAGGGTCCCATGGCACGCTTCAACTACGGCGGCCAGGCCCTCATCGAAGGCGTGCTCATGCGGGGCCGCGACGCCATCGCGCGTGGCCGTGCGACACCCCGACGGCGCAGATCGTCTGGGCGGCCGAGCGCCGCTCGACTGCGATCGTGCACCGCAACCGGTCGGCGCGCTGGCCGTTCGTCCGCGGGCTGGTCGTGCTGTACGAGACGCTCGTCATCGGCACGCAATGGCTGATGCGGTCCGCGCGATCCTGGCCGCGGCCGGGGAGGGCGTCGAGCTCGGCCGCGGGGCCGTCGCCGCTGACGCTCACCCTCACGCTGGCCTTCGGCATCGGCACTGTTCTTCGTGCTGCCGCTGCTCCTCGCGCAGGCCGCGGCCGGCATGGCTCGCGTCCGTGCGGCACGCTGGTCCAGCACCTGCTCGAGGGCGTCATCCGCGTCGTCGTGTTCGTCGGCTACCTGCTGCTGATCAGCCGCTCCGGCGAGATCAGGCGCGTCTTCCAGTACCACGGCGCCGAGCACATGACGATCCACGCGCTCGAGCACGGCGACCCCCTGACGCCCGAGCGACGTCCGCCAGTACCCCACCGCGCACCAGCGCTGCGGCACGGAGTTCCTGCTGGTCGTGGTCATCGTCAGCATCGTGCCGTTCAGCCTGCTTGCCGGCAGGAGCTGGTGGTCAGCGATCGTGGGCCGGATCGCTCCTCATCCCGGTGATCGCGCGGTGGGCTACGAGATCCTGAGCTGGGGCGCCCGGCACCGCTCGCACCCGGTCGTGCGCTGGATCTTCATGCCGGGCATCTGGCTGCAGTCGATCACCACGCAGCCAGCCCGATGACTCCATGATCGAGGTCGCGATCGTCTCGCATGCAGGAGGCGCTGCGCGCCGACGGCGAGCCGATGCCCGGAGGGCAGCATCGAACCCGGCCCGTCGCTCGATGGCGCAGGCCAGCGCCGAATCGCGCCTGGCCCGGGAGGCGGCCGAGCGCGAGGCCTCGCTCGTCGCGGCGGGCGTTCCCTCGCGGCACGATCCGGAGGCGGTCGACGAGGAGCCCCTCGACGTGAGCTTCGAGGATCGGCTGGTCGAGCTGTCGCTGCAGGCGCAGCACCTGCACGAGGAGCTGTCGCGACCCGAGGTTCCGCGGACCCGGATGCGCTCCGGCGGATCGGCAAGGAGCTGGCCCGCATCGAGCCCCGGTGGACTCGTGCGGCGCCTCGTGGCCACGCGGCACGAGCTCGACCAGGCGCGCGCGATGCGCGACGGCGAGTGGACCAGGACGTGCGCGACATGGCCGCGACGAGGTGCACCAGCTCGAGGCGGACGAGGCGCGGCTCGTCGAGGAGCTCAAGGTGCAGCTGCTGCCCCGCGACCCGCAACGACGAGCGCGACGTGATCATGGAGATCCGCGCGGGCACCGGCGGCGAGGAGGCGGCGCTCTTCGCCGCCGAGCTGTTCCGGATGTACGTCCGCTACGCCGAGCGGCACCGCTGGAGCGTCGAGGTCCTGACCGCCAACGAGACCGGGATCGGCGGCCTCAAGGAGGTGATCGTTCGAGGTCCACGGGGAGCGGCGCGTACAGCCGCCTGAAGTTCGAGGGCGGCGTGCACCGCGTCCAGCGCGTGCCGGAGACCGAGTCATCGGCCGGATCCACACCTCGACGGCCACCGTCGCCGTGCTGCCCGAGGCGGACGAGGTCGACGTCGCAGATCGACGAGGAGCGCGACCTGCGGATCGACGTCTACCGCTCGTCGGGCCCGGGCGGGCAGAGCGTCAACACGACCGACTCGGCCGTCCGGATCACCCACCTGCCGACCGGCCTCGTGGTGGCGATCCAGGACGAGAAGAGCCAGCACAAGAACAAGGCCAAGGCGATGGCCGTCCTGCGCGCCCGGCTGCTCGAGACGCGAGCAACGCAAGGCGCACGAGGCGGAGGCCGCGGAGCCGCCGCGAGCATGGTCGGCACCGGCGATCGCTCCGAGAAGATCCGGACCTACAACTTCCCGCAGGACCGGGTCACCGACCACCGCATCGGCATGGACCTGCACAACCTGCCCGCCGTCCTCGACGGCGACCTCGACCGGCTGATCGACGACGCTGATCAGACGGACCAGGCGGAGCGGCTGGCCACCTCGGCGAGGGCGATGCCGCCTGATCCGGCCGCGCCGGACGGAGCCGACGCCCGGTCGCAGCGCGACGAGCCGGCACCCGGTGCGCCCGCCACGAATTCCACGCTGGGCAGGCGCTCGCGCGACGCGATCGCGCGGCTGCGCGAGAGCGGCTCCGATACGGCGCGCCTCGACGCCGAACTGCTTGCGGCGCACGTGCTGGGCATCGACCGGACCACCGTGATTGCGCACCCGGAGGCGCGCGTCGCGCCGGCGCACGACGCGCGGTTCGAGGCGGCCATCGCGCGCGCGCGAGCGGGCGAGCCGGTCGCGTACATCCGGGGCATCAAGGAATTCCACGGCCTGGCGTTCTCCGTCGACGAGCGGGCGCTGATCCCGCGGCCGGAGACGGAGCTGCTCGTGGACCTCGGCGTGGCCCGGGCCGCATTGACGATCCTCCGGAAGGGCCGCTGCCGGGTCGTGGACGTCGGCACGGGCTCGGGCGCCGTGTGCGTCGCGCTGGCGTCCGCGCTCCGGGGGCGCGGCATGCTGGCGGCCGGCGAGCTGCTTGCGACCGACGTGTCACCCGACGCGCTGGCCCTGGCCACGGAGAACGCGGTCGTGCACGGCCTGGCCGATGCGATCCGGTTCGTGCAGGCCGATCTGCTGCCGGCCGGCGAACCCCCCGCCGACCTGCTGCTGGCGAACCTGCCCTACGTGCCATCCGGGGACGTGGCCGGTCTGCCGGTGGCGGCCCGGTTCGAGCCGCGGCTCGCGCTCGACGGCGGGCCCGACGGGCTGGCCGTCGTGCGGCGGCTGCTGGCCCTGCTGCCGGACGTCCTCCACGACGACGGGACGGCCCTGCTCGAGATCGGTGCGGGCGAGGCGGATGCCGTCCTGGCGGCCGCCCGGGGCGAGCTTCCGGGCCGGGGACTCGTCATCCATCCGGACCTGGCGGGCATCCCGAGGGTGCTGGAGGTCGTCGCGGGATGAGGGGGCCAGAGTGAGGAAGTACGCCGTGCACGCGCCCCAGCGTGCCACGCGAGCCGGCCGGCATGGCCGCGGCCGCGAAGGGTCGCCGGCATGAGCGGCCCCGAGCGGCCCGTGCGTCTCCTCGCCCTCGACCTGGACGGCACGCTGCTGGGTCCCGACCGGCTCATCCGTCCCCGGGTGCGCAGCGCGATCGCCGCCGCGATCGAGTCGGGCGTGATCGTCACCATCGCGACCGGCCGGATGTACCGGAGCACGCTGCCGTTCGCGCAGTCCCTCGGGATCGTCGCGCCGATCATCTGCTACCAGGGCGCGTACGTCCGCGACCTGCCGGCTCCCGATGGCGCACCCGGTCGCCTGCTGCTGCACCGGACCATGGCGGGCGTCACGGCCAGGGAGGCGATCGGCTGGACGAGGGCACGCGGCTTCGATCCGCACGTGAACGTCGACGACCGGCTCGTGATGCAGGCGGACGCCACCAGTGCGGGGACTACGAGCGGCTGTCCGGGATCGGTGCGGAGTTCGTGCCCGACCTCGCCGCCGCGATCCGCGGGCCGGTCACGAAGGTCCTTGCCGTCGGCACGGCGCCGCTGCCCGAGCACTGGCTGCCGGAGGCCCGAGTGGCCTTCGACGGACGCGCGCAGGTCACCGTGTCGCACCCGGAGTACCTCGAGTGGAACGCGCCCGGGGTCACGAAGGGCCGCGCGGTCCGCTGGCTCGCGCGCCGGCTGGGGATCCCGCTCGCGCAGACCATGGCGATCGGCGACCAGTACAACGACGCCGAGATGCTCGCCGAGGTGGGACACGGCGTGGCGATGGGGGACTCGCCCGAGGCGGTCCGGTCCGCCGCCCGTCACGTGACCGCCACCATCGACCAGGACGGAGCCGCGCTCGCCATCGAGACGCTCGTGCTGGGACGGGAGGCCGCATGATGGCACGGGAGGCCGCATGACCGGCACCCGCGACCCACGGCCGGGCGCGTACGGCGCCTCCCGGCCGGAGGGCGATCCGCCCGTGCTGCCTGCCCGCGACCCCCGCGCGATCGAGGCCGCGGTGGCCGCGCTCCGGCGCGGCGGCCTCGTCGCCGTCCCGACCGAGACCGTGTACGGCGTCGCGTGCCTCCTCGACGCCGACGCCATCGAGCGCCTGCTCGACGCCAAGCGGCGCCCGCCGAGCAAGGGCATCACGCTGCTCGTGGACGACGCCGGCCAGGCCGCGTCCGTGGGCCGGCTGTCGCCGGGAGCGCGCCGCCTCGCGGCCCGTCACTGGCCCGGGCCGCTGACCATGGTCGTGCCGGTCCTGCCCGGCGTGGCACTCCCCGAGAGCCTCACCGGGGACAGCGGCGCGATCGGGTGCCGCGTGCCCGACCACCCGACGCCGCGCGCCCTGGCCCGCGTCCTGGGGCCGATCCCCCTCACCTCGGCGAACCTGTCCGGTGCTCCTGACGCACGCGACGCCGCCAGCGTCGTGCGCCAGCTCGGGCCCTGGCTCGACCTCGTGCTGGACGATGGCCCTTCGCCCGGCGGCGTGCCCTCGACGGTCGTGCTCTTTCGCGAGGAGGACGGCCCGCCCGAGCTGCTGCGCGCCGGGGCACTGCCGTTCGACGTGCTCCTCGCGGAGGCGGCTGAGCGCCGGAGGTTGCCGCCGGGCGCCGCCCGCCTGGCTGCGCCCCCAGAATCGCCCGCGGGAGCACGCCCCATCGGCCAGTCGCCTGCCGCCCGGGATGGCCGGCGCGGCACGTTCCGCGGGTACACTGGTGCCGGACACAGCACTGGTGAGGAACCGCACATGACCGTGACGACGAGCCGGGAGCTCGCGTGGGCGCCCCTCGCCGAGGTGGACCCGGAGCTCTGGAGCGCGATCGAGGGGGAGCGCGACCGGCAGCGCTGGAAGCTCGAATTGATCGCCAGCGAGAACTATGTCTTCGGCGCCGTCATGGAGGCCCAGGGGACCTGGCTGACGAACAAGTACGCCGAGGGACTGCCCGGCAAGCGCTACTACGGCGGCTGCGAGTTCGTCGACGTCGCGGAGCGGCTCGCGCAGGAGCGCGCCCTCGCCCTGTTCCCGGGTGCGGAACACGTCAACGTGCAGCCCCATGCGGGGGCCCAGGCGAACATGGCCGCGTACCTGTCCGTGCTCGACCACGGCGACAGGATCATGGGCATCACGCTCGCCCATGGCGGCCACCTCACGCACGGCTCGCCGGTCAACTTCAGCGGCAAGTGGTTCGAGGTCCACAGCTACGGCGTCGAGCCCGGCACCGAGGTGCTCGACTACGACGCGGTCGAACGGGCGGCGCAGGAGGTGCGACCGCGGATGCTGGTCGCCGGCGCGTCGGCCTACCCCCGCACGCTCGACTTCGAGCGGCTGGCCGCCATCGCCCACGGGGTGGGCGCCATCCTGTTCGTCGACATGGCCCACATCGCCGGCCTGATCGCGGCCGGCCTCCATCCGTCGCCGTTCCCGCACGCCGACATCGTCACCACCACGACCCACAAGACACTCCGCGGGCCGCGCGGCGGGCTGGTGTTCAGCCGTGACGACCTCCCCGCGGAGCTCAAGGCGACCTACCCGAAGCTCGCGAAGACGACGCTCGGGGCGGCCATCGACAAGAGCGTCTTCCCCGGCGTGCAGGGCGGCCCGCTCATGCACGTCATCGCCGCCAAGGCCGTGGCGCTGCTGCTCGCCGCGACGCCCGAGTTCCGCGAGGACCAGCGCCGGACCGTCGAGAACGCACAGGTGCTCGCCGCCTCGCTGCGCGACCGCGGCGCGCGCCTCGTGTCGGGCGGAACGGACACGCACCTGATGCTCGTGGACGTGACGCCACTGGGCGTGACCGGGCGCGAAGCCGAGGCGCTGCTCGACGGATGGCGATCACGGTCAACAAGAACGCCATCCCGTTCGACGCGAACCCGCCGAACATCGCCTCGGGGATCCGCGTCGGGACGCCGGCCGTGACGACGCGGGGCATGGGCGAGGCCGAGATGCGCCAGATCGGCGAGTTGATCGTGACCGCCATCTCCGGGCGCGACGATCCGTCGGCCGGCGGGCGCATCACCGCCACCGTCCACGAGATCTGCTCCCGCTTCCCGGTTCCTGGGCTTCCAGGACGTGACCGCGGAGGGCGCCGAGGCGCTCCCGCTGGCGCTGGCCGGCCTGGTCCTGGCAGCGCTCGTCGCCTTCTTCCTGACACCGGTCGCCGTCCGCCTGGCGACCGCCGCGGGGGCCATCGACCATCCCGGCGAGCGCCGCGTCCACCAGGCGGAGACACCCCGCGGTGGGGGGCTGGCCGTCGCCGCGGGCTTCGTCATCGTGGGCCTGGCCGTGCTCTGGTACGACCGCCAGGACTCGCTCACCGAGCTGGCCTTCCACCATCCGGGCCAGGAGATCGCCGTCCTGTTCGGCGGCGCCGTCGCGGCGGCGATCCTCGGGTTCATCGACGACAAGCTCGACCTCCGGGCCCGGTGGCAGTTCCTGGGACAGCTCATCCTCGCCGGGCTGGTCGTCTGGTCCGGCCTGGAGGTCGACTTCGTCGCCAACCCGTTCGCCGTCGGGAAGATCCCGCTGACCGGGCTGTTCGCGGTCACGTTCACCGCGTTCTGGATCGTCGGGATGATCAACAGCATCAACTGGATCGACGGCCTCGACGGGCTCTCCAGCGGCGTGGCCGCGATCGCCGCGGCGACCCTGGGTGGCATCTCGCTGTTCGTGACGCCCGCCGAGCCGCTGGTCGGCGTGTTCTGCTTCATCCTGGCGGGGGCGCTCGCCGGGTTCCTGCCCTGGAACTTCCACCCGGCTCGGATCTTCGTCGGCACGACCGGGGTCTTCCTGATCGGCTACACGCTCGCGGTTCTCTCGATCCTCGGCACGGCCAAGGTGGCCGTTGCCCTCCTGGTGCTCGGCGTCCCGATCATCGACACGTTCTGGATCATCGTCCGGCGCGTGGCGCAGGGGAGCTCCCCGTTCGCTCCGGACCGGGGCCACCTCCACCATCGGCTCCTCGATCTCGGACTCGGCCAGCGCCAGGTGGTGGTCCTGATCTACGGCATGTCCGCCGTGCTCGCGGCCCTGTCGTTCCTGCTCTCCGGCCGCGGCCAGCTGTACGCCTTCATGGGCATCGTCGTGGGCGGCGGGCTCGTCCTGTACCTGCTCACGACGCGGGCCGGCGACACCTCGACGACGGGGCTGGACGCCAGCGCCTACGAGGATGCTTCGCCGAAGGCACAACGACAGGTCGATCGGCGCGGCAGCGACGGGCCACCGGCACGTGCCGGCGCGGCAGAGGAGCATGCCGGCGCGGTGGAGGCGCGCGTCGGCGCAGCAGAAGAGCGTCCCGGCGCGGCGGAGGCGCGTGCCGGCGTGGGCCGGGACGGTTCGGACGGCCCGGGCGGCCGGGATGGCCCGGACGGCTCGTGAACCGCTGACGCTCAATCGCGTCGCGTTCCGCACGCTCGGCCACGGGCCGAGCACGAATCCACCCGGTACCGAGTGCCCGGAGAGCGGCACCCGCCACGGTCCGGGTACTGCGACGCGGCCGGCTCTGCGCAGGGGCCGGCTGAGGATCGGGGGCGCCACTGCCGGCCGGAATCCCTGGTCCGGGCCCGGCTTCGTGATACGATCCGGGGCCGTTGCTATACTCTCGCGGCTGTACCGGGTGACGAGTGCGTGAGCCTGGTCGGGCCGGCGCCTATGTGGCCCTGTTCTCCGAGATCGGCGCCGTCCTCGTGACCACCATCCTGCTCTTCGTCCTGGCGGGCGCGTGGGTCGACCGGCAATTGCATACGCTGCCAGTCTTCCTGCTGGTCGGATCGATCCTCGGGCTCGCGACAGGCGGGCTCGTCGTGATGCGGATCATCAACAGGTTCCTGGCCCGATACGAATGACCGAGATCGAGCGCGGCGCGGGTCGCGCCCAACGTGTGGAGTAACGTGACGAGCGAGTCTTCGCCCGCCAGGGAGGCAATCGTGGGGGGGAGGCGCCGGGAGGCGCCCCTTCCGCCGGGGGAACCGCACCCGGAGCCGTCCCGTCACGCGGAGCAACCGCACCCGGAGCGGCCCCGTCGGCCGCAGCGACCGCGCCCGGCGACGCTCCCCCACCGGCGTCCCGGTCTCGCCGGCCCCTGTGGATCGCGGCCGCCGGCGTCGTGGTGGTCGACGCGATCGCCCTGATCGTCGCCGCCCCCAAGGGCTTTCCCGATCCCAAGGTCACGATCCTCCAGAACCTGGAGCCCGTTCCGCCGAACATCGTGTGGGACTTCGCCCCGGGCGGGGCGGTCTCGAACTCGCCGCTGGTGGTGGACTTCCACCCCAGCATCACGTCGAGCATCCTGGCCTCGTGGATCGTCATCGCGGCGCTGCTCCTGCTGTCGCTGATCGCGACACGGCGCATGTCGCTGGTGCCGAACGGCCTGCAGAACGTCTTCGAGTGGATCTACGAGCAGTTCGCCAACTTCGCCGAGGGCCTGGGCGGGCCGGCGGCCACCCCGTACGTCAGCCTCTTCTCGGCGTTCTTCCTGTTCATCATGTTCGCCAACTGGACCGACCTGGTCCTGTTCGGGGACAAGGTGAGCGCGCTCCGGACGCCCACGAGCGACCTCAACATCACGATCGGGCTCGCCCTCGTGACGTTCGTGCTCACGCACGTCGAGGGAGTGCGCGCCCTGGGCCTCGGGGGCTACCTGGGCAAGTTCTTCAACTTCTCCGGCTTCCGCCGCGGGGTCGCCGACGGGCTGATCGACCTCTACGTGGGACTCATCGAGTTCCTGCTCGAGTTCTTCAAGCCCGTCACGCTGTCCTTCCGACTCTTCGGCAACCTGTATGGCGGCGAAATCATGCTCGGCGTGTTCACCGCGCTGATCATCGCGTTCGTGCCGATCCCGTTCGTCGCCCTGGAGGGCTTCATCGGGTTCATCCAGGCACTCATCTTCGCGTCGCTGACCCTGATGTACATCCTCACCGCGATCGAGTCTCACCACGAGGAGGAACAGGCAGCTCCAGCATTCAGCACGGAGCCCGAGGGTGATGTCGGGCCAGAACTCAGCGCTGGGTTCCCGTCCGGGGCCGCGCACTGACAGTCAGCGCTTCCCGAAACCCGGCCGAGGCGGGGGAGGGAGCACAGTGGAGGGTGGATCATCCATGAACGGTGATGTCGCAATGCTGGGGGCCGGCCTCGCCGCCCTGGGAGTGATCGGTCCCGGCATCGGGATCGGGATCCTCACCGGGATGTCGACGAGCGCCATGGGCCGGAACCCCGACGCGGCGTCCACGATCCGGGCCACGTTCATCCTGGGCGCGGCGTTCGCCGAAGGCCTCGGGATCCTGGCCTTCGTCGTCGGCGTCCTGATCGTCTTCCTGAAGTAGGGGGCGGAACCCGGAAGGGCCAGGTCACGTGTTCGCGATCGCTGCCGCTGGAGCGCACCAGGCGGCCCCCGTCGTGCTGGCGGAGGCTGCCAGTTCCGGGCTGGTCTTCAACGGCTTCTGGATCGTCATTGCCGCCGTCAACTTCATCTTCTTCCTTGTCGTCATCCAGCAGTTCGCCTTCGGGCCGGTGACGCGGATCCTCGCCGAGCGCCGCGAGCGCATCGAGCAGGGCCTGCGCGACGCCGACGCGGCCCGGAAGGAGCGAGAGGAGACGGCGCTCGAGCGGAATCGCGTCCTCACCGAGGCGCGCCACGAAGCCAACGAGATCCTGCAGCGTGCCCAGAAGGGCGCCGACGAGGTGCGCGAGCGCGACCTCGCCACCACGCGCGATGAGATCGACCGACTCCGGGTGCAGGCCGAGGCCGAGATCGACGCCGAGCGCCAGCGCGCCATGGCGGACGTCCGCGGCCAGATCGCCGATCTCGCCCTGCGGGCGGCCGGACGCGTGGTCGGCGAGACCATGACGTCCGAGCGGGAACGCCGCCTGGTCGAGCAGTTCCTCGCGGAGACGGCGAGCGGCACGGCGGGTAACGGCGGCACGGCAGCGGGAGGGGCCTCGAACTGATGCCCCGCTCCAGCACCGACGCGCGCCGCTACGCCGAAGCAGCGTTCCAGGTCGCCGTGGACGGCGACTCGGTCGACGCGTGGAACGACGCGCTTGCCCGAGCCGCCGAGGCGTTCGCGGAGCCACGCGTCGCCGAGGTGCTGACGAACCCGACCCTCCCCCGGCAGGACCGCCGGCACGTGCTCGAGCGCGTGCTGGTCCAGCCGCTCCCCGAGCAGGTGCTCAACCTCGTCGGGCTGCTCATGCAGCGGCGGCGGATCGAACTGCTGCCGCTCGTGTCGTCCGAATTCCAGCGACTCGTGGACCGCCGTGGCGGTGTCTCGAGCGCCACCGTGACGAGCGCGACCGAGCTCACCGGCGACGAGCGCCGCGAGCTCACCGATCGCCTCGTGCAGCTCACCGGCGGGCCCGTGCGCCTGGCGACCGCGGTAGACCCCGCGCTGATCGGGGGCATCGTCGTCAGGCTGGGTGATCGCCAGTTCGACGGGAGCGTCCGGGGCCGCCTCGAGCGGCTGCGGAGCCGGCTCGTCTCGGGCGCCCTCTAGGAGACCTCCAGCATGGCCATTCGTTCAGACGAGATCACCAGCATCATCCGGTCGGCGATCGAGAACTTCGACCAGGGCATGGACGTGCGGTCCGTGGGGACGGTCGTGGAGGTCGGCGACGGCATCGCACAGATCTACGGCCTCGAGGACGCGCTCTCCTCGGAGCTGCTGGAGTTCCCCGACGGCATCATGGGCATGGCGCTCAACCTCTCCGAGGACACGGTCGGCGCCGTGATCCTGGGCGACTACACGGAGCTCAAGGAGGGCGACACCGTCAAGACGACGGGGCGGGTCGTCGAGGTGCCGGTCGGCAGGGAGCTGATCGGGCGGGTCGTCGACCCCCTGGGCCGCCCGCTCGACGACAAGGGCCCCATCGCCGCGACGAAGACGCGCCCGGTGGAGCGCGTCGCGCCCGGCGTCATCACCCGCAAGTCGGTGGACACGCCGGTGCAGACCGGCATCAAGGCCATCGACGCCCTGATCCCGATCGGCCGGGGCCAGCGCGAGCTGATCATCGGCGACCGGCAGACGGGCAAGACGGCGATCGCCGTGGACACGATCATCAACCAGAAGGGCAAGGGCCTCGTCTGCATCTACGTGGCGATCGGGCAGAAGCTCTCCACCGTGGCCAAGACGGTGGCGGTGCTCGAGGAGCACGGGGCCATGGAGCACACGATCGTCGTGGTCGCCGGCGCCGAGGATCCGGCCCCGCTGCAGTACCTCGCCCCGTACTCCGGCTGCGCCATGGGCGAGGAGGTCATGGAGTCCGGCGTCGAGCTGGGCGGCACCACGGTCCGCGACGCCCTCTGCGTCTACGACGACCTCTCCAAGCACGCCTGGGCGTACCGCGAGATGAGCCTCCTGCTCCGCCGTCCGCCCGGTCGCGAGGCGTATCCCGGCGACGTCTTCTACCTCCACAGCCGCCTGCTCGAGCGGGCCGCGCGGCTCAACGAGGAGAACGGCGGCGGGTCGCTCACCGCGCTGCCGATGATCGAGACGCAGGCCGGCGACGTGTCCGCCTACATCCCGACGAACGTGATCTCGATCACCGACGGGCAGATCTACCTCGAGTCCGACCTGTTCTACTCGGGCCAGCGCCCGGCGCTCAACATCGGGATCTCGGTCTCCCGGGTCGGATCGGCCGCGCAGACCAAGGCCATGAAGAAGGTGGCCGGCCCGCTCAAGCTCGACCTGGCCCAGTACCGCGAGCTGGCGGCCTTCGCGCAGTTCTCGTCCGACCTGGACAAGGCCACCCGTGACCAGCTGACGCGCGGCGAGAAGCTGTCAGAGGTGCTCAAGCAGCCCCAGTACAACCCCCTGCCGGTGGAGAAGCAGGTCGCGATCCTGTACGTGGTGACCCGCGGGTACCTCGACGACGTGCCGACGGCCCGCATCCCCGAGTTCGAGCAGGCGTTCTACCGCTATCTCGAATCGGAGCACGGCGAGCTGCTCAGGAAGATCGCCGAGACCGGCGCCCTCGCGGACGACGTCGCGGACGGCCTCGTGGACGCCGTCCAGGCGTTCAAGCAGGGCTTCCTGGCGTAGGGGCGGGAGAGCGTGCCGAGCCAGCGGGAGATCCGGCGCAGGATCGCGTCGGTCCGCAACATCAAGCAGATCACGCGGGCCATGCAGTTCGTGGCCGCGTCGAAGCTGAAGCGCGCCCAGGACGCCACGCTGGCCGCACGCCCCTACAGCGACAAGCTCGAGGAGGTCCTGGCCGACGTCGCGAGCGTGCTCGGCGGCGAGGAGCACCCGCTGCTCTCCCAGCGTGAGGGCAACCGGCGGTGCCTGGTCGTGTTCACCACCGACCGGCCCCTGGCGGGTGCACTCAACGCGAACGTGACGCGCTTCGCCTCGAAGGAGATCGTGGACCACCCCGGTGACCTGGCGGTCGTGGCGGTCGGGCGCAAGGGCCGCGATGTCCTGCGCCGGATGCGCGTCCCCATCGCCGCGTTCTTCCTGAACTACGGCGACCGGCCTTCCTTCTCCGACGTGCTGCCGCTGGCGCGCCTCATCACCGACGACTACCTGTCCGGGACGTACGACCGGGTGGACCTGATCTACCCCCAGTTCATCTCCACGCTGACCCAGCGTCCCGTGCTCGAAACGCTGCTGCCCATCAATCCCTCGCAGGACACGCATGGAATCCCCGGCAACCAGTTCCTGTTCGAACCGAGCCCCGGTGCCGTGCTCGAGCAGCTGCTGCCGCGATACGTGGCCGTCCGCGTCTTCCAGGCGGTCCTGGAGTCCGCCGCGAGCGAGCAGTCGAGCCGCATGGTGGCCATGAAGAACGCCACCGAGAACGCCGAAGAGCTGATCGACGACCTGACGCTCACCTACAACAAGGTGCGCCAGGCGAACATCACGCGCGAGATGATCGAGATCGCGTCGGGCGCCCAGGCGCTCTGACGGGAGACGGAGGGAACCCCAGGACCATGGCCACCGCCACCGCCACCGGCGCAACCGGGACCGTCATCGCGGTCACCGGGCCCGTCGTCGACATCGAGTTCCCGACCGGCCACCTGCCGGCCATCTTCAACGCGGTCACGATCGAGCGCCCCGGAAGCCCGCTCGTCGCGGAGGTCCAGCAGCACCTGGGCAACGACTGGGTGCGTGCGGTGGCGATGACGACCACCGACGGCCTCGCCCGGGGCACGAAGGCCACCGACCAGGGCGCCGCGATCAGCGTCCCCGTGGGCGAGAAGACGCTGGGCCGCGTGTTCAACGTGCTGGGCCAGCCGATCGACGGCAAGGGCGCCCTCGACGACGTCGAGCGCGACCCGATCCACCGCTCCGCCCCGGCCTTCGACGAGCAGGCCACGGCCACCGAGATCTTCGAGACGGGCATCAAGGTCATCGACCTGATCGCCCCGTTCCCGCGCGGCGGCAAGGTCGGGATCTTCGGTGGCGCCGGAGTCGGCAAGACGGTCATCATCCAGGAGCTCATCCGCAACGTCGCAGCCGAGCACTCCGGCTACTCCGTCTTCGCCGGCGTGGGCGAGCGCTCGCGCGAGGGCAACGACCTGCTGCACGAGATGATCGAGTCGGGCGTCATCGAGAAGACCGTGATGGTCTTCGGCCAGATGAACGAGCCGCCCGGCGCCCGCCTCCGGGTGGGCCTCACCGCCCTCACCATGGCCGAGTACTTCCGCGACCGCGAGGGCCGCGACGTCCTCCTGTTCATCGACAACATCTTCCGGTTCACGCAGGCCGGCTCCGAGGTCTCGGCGCTGCTCGGACGGATGCCGTCGGCCGTGGGGTACCAGCCCAACCTGGCCACGGAGATGGCGGGGCTCCAGGAGCGGATCACGTCCACCAAGAAGGGCTCGATCACGTCGCTCCAGGCGGTCTACGTCCCCGCGGACGACTACACCGACCCGGCCCCCGCGACGGCGTTCGGCCATCTCGACTCCACCATCCGGCTGGAGCGGTACCTGACCGAGCTCGGCATCTACCCCGCCGTGGACCCGCTCTCGTCCACGTCGCGCATTCTCGACCCGCTCGTCGTGGGCCAGGAGCACTACGACGTGGCGCGCGAGGTGCAGCGCGTGCTGCAGAAGTACCGCGACCTGCAGGACATCATCGCGATCCTCGGCATGGACGAGCTGGCCGAGGAGGACAAGGCCACGGTCGCCCGCGCCCGCCGGCTGCAGCGCTTCATGAGCCAGCCCATGTTCGTGGCGGAGGTCTTCACGGGGCGCGCCGGCAAGTACGTGCCGATCCGGGACAGCGTGGCGTCGTTCAAGGAGATCCTCGAGGGCAAGGCCGACGATCTGCCCGAGCAGGCGTTCTTCCTGGCCGGGACGATCGACGACGTGCGGGCCAACGCCGAGAAGATGAAGTGACTTGAGCGGCAGAACGCGCCAGTCGGCCGGCTTTCCTGCAATTCGCCTCGACAGGCGCCGCCCGGCACGTTCTCGGGGCGAGTGCCGCGCCCCTCGGCCGGCTTTCCTGCAATTCGCCTCGGCAGGGAACGCTATGTCGGGTCGACCGGGCTTGCGAGGGTGGTTGGGGACGGCACCGGAGGGTCTCGGCGCTGGGTCCCCGCACGAGATGGGCATGGAGCCGCCGCCGGTGCCGCGTCCGATGGTCGCGCATGGGCCTCCGATCCGACATACGTTTCCGCAGGAGAGCGATCTGCAGGAAATGGCGGCGAGCAGCCGAGGGCCCGCGAGTTGCCGGCGAGCACCGAACGGCGAGGCGGCACCGAGCGCCCGGCGCGAGCGGCGGCCGACAACGCCGCTCCCAGCCCCGCCGCCACTCCCTGAGCGGCACGATGCACCCGCGGCCCGTCGCGGCAGGGACTACCCTGTACGCCTGTCCGGCCGGGGAGCGGCGGAGGGAGGCGGCCTGATGCCCCTGCAGCTCGAGATCGTCACCCCGGAGCGCCTCGCCTATTCCGACGAGGTGGACGAGGTCGTGTGTCCAGGGATCGAGGGCGAGCTGGGAATCCTCCCGCACCACGCGCCACTCCTCACGACCCTCGGGTTCGGCGAACTGAAGATCCGCAAGGGCACCGAGGAGGAGTACTTCGCGATCGCCGGCGGCTTCCTCCAGGTCCGCCCGGACCGCGTGGTCGTCATGGCGGAGACGGCGGAGCTCGGTGCGGAGATCGACCTGCAGCGCGCCCAGCGGGCTCGCGAGGAAGCGGAGCGGACGCTGGAGTCGTCGTACCTCGAGCCGTCCGATCTCGCCCGCGCGCGTGCCGGGCTGCAGAAGGCCCTCCTGCGGATCAGAGTCGCCGAGCGGCGACGGCGCGAGGGTCCGCGCCACCACGGGTGACGGCCGTGGCCGACGCGCGCCTGTTCCACTGGGAATACAAGCCGCCGCCCGTCGAGCACGAGGTCTTCCGCGTCGAGGGCGGCGTCCCGCTGCGCGGCGACGTCACCATCAGCGGCGCGAAGAACGCGGCGCTCAAGCTCCTGGCGGCCGCCACCCTCACCGGCGAGCGGTGCCGCTTCACCAACGTCCCCGAGATCGAGGACGTGCGCGTGATGGTCGAGACGCTGCGCGACCTCGGCGTCGTCGTGGACCACCCGGCCCCCAACGTCTACGAGGTGGCCTCGGGGGACGTGGACTGGCTGTTCGTGCCCCTCGAGGCCGCGGCAAAGATGCGGGCCAGCTTCATCCTGCTGGGCCCGCTCCTCGCGCGCTTCGGGCAGGTCATCATGAGCAACCCCGGCGGCGACCGGATCGGGCGACGCCCGGTCAACCTGCACGTCGACGCGATGCGTGCCCTGGGTGCGGAGATCGACTACCGCAACGGCTACTACTTCGCCAAGGCCCCCGGACGGTTGCGGGGAGCCGAGATCCGGTTCCCGAACGTGACCGTCATGGGCACCGAGAACGCCATGCTCGCCGCCACGCTCGCCGAAGGACACACCGTGATCCGGCCCGCGGCCCAGGAGCCGGAGGTTGACGACCTCATCGCGATGCTCCAGAAGATGGGAGCGGAGATCCAGCGCACGTATCCCGACACCATCGAGGTCGAGGGCCGGCGCCGGTTGCGCGGAGCGGACCATGCCGTCGTCCCCGACCGGATCGAGGCCGGGACCTTCGTGATCGCCGCGGCGGTCGCGGGCGGCGATGTCACCCTCCACGGCGCTCCCTGCGATCACCTGGGCTCGTTCCTCGACGCGCTGATGGCGATGGGCGTCCAGGTCGCCTGCGGGCGGAACACCATCGAGGTGCATGCCCCGCCGCGGTGCAGCGGCGCCTACCGCGCGTGCGACGTGGAGACGGCGACCTACCCCGGTTTCGCCACGGACCTGCAGCCGCCGATGAGCGTGCTGCTCACCCAGGCGAACGGAACGAGTCACCTGCACGAGACGATCTTCGAGGATCGCCTCGAGTGGCTCGGCGAGCTTGCGCGGATGGGCGCCACGCTGGAGGTCCTGGACGGTCATCATGCGACCATCACCGGGCCGTCACGGCTCCGCGGCGCCGCCGTGGAGATCGGGGACCTCCGGGCGGGCGCGTCGCTGATCCTGGCCGCGCTCGCCGCCGACGGCACGACGACCATCCGCGGGGCACACCACGTGCACCGCGGCTATGAGAACATCGAGGGGAAGTTCGTGGGCCTGGGCGCCCGGATCGAGCGCCTCGCAGAAGGGACCGTCACCGCTTCGGCATGAAGATCGGCATCGACCTGGGCACGGCCAACGTGCTCGTCTACGTCAAGGGCAGGGGCATCGTCATCCAGGAGCCCTCCGTGGTTGCCGTCAGCGACGACAACCAGATCGTCGCCGTGGGCGAGGAGGCCCGGGAGATGATCGGCCGCACCCCCGGGAACATCCAGGCGATCCGCCCCATGAAGGACGGCGTCATCGCCGACTACGTCATCACCGAGGCCATGCTCCGCTACTTCATCCGCAAGGCCGGCCGGAGCATGCTGAAGCCGGACGTCATGATCAGCGTCCCGTCGGGCGTCACCAGCGTCGAGAAGCGCGCGGTCAGGGACGCGGCGCTCAAGGCCGGGGCCCGCGAGGCGTACCTCATCGAGGAGCCCCTCGCCGCGGCCATCGGGGCCAACGTGCCCATCAGCGGGCCGTCCGGCAACATGGTGATCGACATCGGCGGCGGCACGACCGAGATCGCGATCATCGCGCTCGGCGGCATCGTCGTCTCCACCAGCCTGCGCGTGGGCGGCAACCGCTTCGACGAGGCGATCGCCAACTACATCCGCAAGAAGTACAACCTGATGATCGGCGAGCGGACGGCGGAGGACGTCAAGATCCAGATCGGGACGGCCCTGCCCCTCGACCGCGAGATCAACATGGAGGTCCGGGGGCGCGACCTGATCGCCGGCCTGCCGCGCACCATCCCCTTCACCAGCTCCGAGGCCATGGAGGCCATCGAGCAGCCACTCCAGCAGGTGGTCGCAGCCGTGCGACAGGTGCTCGAGGAGACGCCGCCGGAGCTGTCGAGCGACATCATCGACAAGGGAATGGTCATGTCGGGCGGGGGCTCCCTGCTGCGCAACATCGACAAGCTGCTCACGCAGGTCACGGGCGTGCCCTGCCACGTGGCCGAGAACCCGCTCAACTGCGTGGCGCTGGGGACCGGGCTCGCGCTCGAGCACTACGACTTCTTCAAGAAGTCGCTCGTGCAGCAGATCTGAGCCCCGCGTGAATGGCGGCCCCGCGCCCGCGGAGCGGTGCTTCGTGGACCTCCACTGCCATACCGGTCGGTCGTTCGACTCCCTGAGCGACCTCGACCGGGTGGTGCAGAAGGCTGCCGAGCGCGGCATCACCCACCTGGCCATCACCGATCACGACCGCATCGACGGCGCCGTCGAGGTGCAGGCCCGCGCGCCGGAGGGAATCACCGTGATCGTGGGCGAGGAGGTCCGCTCGCTCGACGGCGACATCGTCGCCACCTGGATCAGCGAGCCCATCCCCTCCGGTCTGACGGCCGAGGAGACGATCGCCCGGATCCACGGCCAGGGTGGCCTGGCCGGGATCCCGCATCCGTTCGACCGCTTCCGCGGTTCGCGCGGCGAAGGACGGCACCGACCGGCTCGAGCGGATCGCACCGCTCGTGGACTACGTGGAGGCGTACAACGCACGCGTCCCGTTCGGCGAGTCCAACGAGCGCGCCGCCCGGTTCGCGCACGAGCACGGCCTGCCGGGCGTCGCCGTGTCCGACGCGCACACCCTGATGGAGGTCGGCATCGCGTACACCGTGCTCGCCGGGCCGATCACGTCGGCCGAGGAGATGCGGGTCGCGCTCGCCTCCGTCGCGGGCCCCGCGCTCGTCATGCAGCACGCGTCGTTCCTCGTGCGCGGCTTCATGCCGTTCGCGAAGGCCGTGCAGCGGATGCGCGGAAACGGCCGGAGGGTCGGCGCGTGACGGCGCATCGCGGGCCTGATCGCGCGGTCGCACGCGAGCGCCGCGCCGATGCGAGCGCTGCTGACGCCCACGCGATCGCAGCGGCGGACGCGCCCGCAGACGCGGGGGCGGGGCCGGAGGTCTCGGCGGAGCAGATCTCGATCGGACGGCGGCTGCGACAGCCACGGACCGTGGTGTCGATCCTGGTCCCGATCCTGGTCCTGATCCTGCTGGTGATCAGCCTTCCCGGCTTCAAGCTCGACCGGCTGCCCGGCCTGATCCTGGGCGCCAACCCCCTGCTGCTGCTGGCGGCGTTCGCCGTCTACTACGCCGGCTTCCCGCTGCGGGGCCTGCGCTGGAAGCTGCTGCTCCACGCCGCCGGCACGGAGGTCTCCGAGCGCGACTCGACGGAGATCATCTTCATCAGCTGGCTGGTGAACTGCGTCGTCCCGGCCAAGCTCGGCGACATCTATCGCGCGTGGCTCCTCCGGCTGAATTTCGCCGTCTCGCTCAGCCGGACGCTGGGCACGGTCTTCATCGAGCGCATCTTCGACCTGTTCGCGATCGTGTTGCTGGGCCTCGCGGCCGGCTTCTGGAGCTTCCGCTCCGGCATGCCCCGCGAGGTCCAGATCATCTTCGTGCTCGGCTTCGTCCTGATCGGCCTGCTTGCCGTCGCGCTCTTCACGCTACGCAACTTCGGCCGCCGCCTCCTCGACATCTTCCCCGTGCCGGCCCGCGCGGTCGACCTGTACGAGCGGTTCGAGGAGGGCGTCTTCGGCATCGGCGCGCGCCAGATCCCGGTCATCGAAATCGTCACGCTGGCGATCTGGGCCACCGAGGCGGGACGCCTCTATCTCGTGATCCTGGCGCTCGGATTCACGGACGTCCACATGGGCATGAGCGGCGTGGCCTTCGTCGCGTTCTCGGCCTCGCTGCTGACCGCGATCCCGCTGACGCCGGCCGGCCTGGGATTCGTGGAGGGCGCCGTCGTCGGCCTGCTCACGGCCGTGTACCACGTGCCGAGCAACCAGGCGCTCGCGATCACCGTGGTCGACCGGGCGATCAGCGTGCTCTCCGTGGTCGCGCTCGGCAGCCTCGTCTACGTCCTGTCGCCCAAGACCAAGGGACGCGCGTCGCGCGTGGCGCGGGATGACGACGTCACGCCGTCACCGGCGCCCGCGAGTGGTGGGCCGGGGATCTGACCAGCCAGGCCCCGGGAACAGCCGCGGCCGGACAGACGGATGCCGGCCCTGTTCGGGAGGGGCCGGCATCCGTGGGTCGCGACGGCCGGGGGAGGAGGACCCCGACGCTGCGTTCTGTGGTTCGAGAGGACGCGTCAGGCGTGCTCCGGGGAGCGACGTCCGCTGAGGGCACCGACGGCGCCACTCGCCAAGCTCGGTGCCGAGCGCATCAGGATCGGCGGCCGGGCGCCGCTTCCGCCGCCGCTCGCGAGGTTGCGGCGGGCGCGCACGGCCAGGTAGTAGTCCATGATCTGGCGCACGTGCGCATCGGACAGCACGTCGTCCGAGCGCAGGGCGTACTCCACCCTGGCGGTCGGATTCGTGGTCGTGGTCGTGCTCACGTGACCGAAGTAGGCGGGCGAGTCGGACTCGTCACGGATCTCGCGGAGTCCGCGTGCGAGCTTCGTCGCGGTGCCGAGCGAGGGGTCCGGTCGCCCCGGACCAGTCGGGAGATCGTGGAGTGGTCCACGCCCGCCTGCTGCGCCAGCTGGCGCTGCGACATCCGCTTCGCCTTGAGCTGGGCGCGCAGCCATTCGTTGAAACCTCGCGGATCCTGCACGCTCATGCCTCGCATCATGGCCGTCGCGTTGGAGCACCGGTATAGCCCGTTCGTACCTGGCGCATGACCCGCTTGCTCCAGCCCTGCAAGGTCGTTCGAAAGGTCGCGTCAGGGCGGCCAACCGAGATCAACCGTGCCGGCCCGGGCGTCGTTCCAGGCCCCGTCAGCTCCACGCGGAAGCTTGACCGCAGAGACAGGCAGAACCCGATCGGTCCGCGACGTCCCTATGGATTCGCGAAGACGCCGTGCCGGCCGATCCGCCGCCAGCGGACCGCGCGCTCGCTGTCAATCTCGATCCACTCGAAGGTCGCCCGCCCGTCCGGTCCAGAGAAGCTCCACGTCATCTCGAAGACCCCGGGAGCCCCCTCGACGTGCCTGACCCGGAGTGACGACGGCCACGATGTGGTGGGGTCCGCTGCGTACCGATCGCACGCGGCGACAAACGTCGGAAGAACCTCCGCGAAGAGGCGGCGTTCGTTGTCCGAGAGGCGGCGTCGATCCGCCCGGAAGGCCTCGGTTACCTCGAATTTCACCGGGTGGCGTCATCCGCAGCGAACAGGGCGGTCAGGCCTTCCAGCCCGTCGACGACGGTTGTGCGCCCCGCCGCGACGTCCGCGTCTGCCTCTCGCTCCATCGCCTGCCAGCGTTCAGCCCAGAACCAGGCCTGGTCCGCGGGTACGGCCACGACGGGAACCAATTCGATCCGGCCGTCCTCGCTCTCGACCAGCCTGATCTGGGCATTCGCCTGATCGAGATGCAGGCGACGGCGGAGGTCGGCCGGCAGCGCGACGGTGCCACGGGATTGGATGGTCAACAGGTACGTCTTCACGCTATGCAGCATAGCCGTATTGCGGCGTGCGTCAACGTGGCACGGTCCATTCCGAGCACGGATCCGGATGCACAGGAGGGCGATGGCTGCGCCGGGCCGGTCAGTCGGGTGCCGTGCGCGACCGGGCCCCCCTGGCGTGGGCCGCGTGCGGCGGCAGCTCGGGAAGCGGCTCGCCGCGGACAATCAGCCGGACGCGCTCCATGTTCACCGCGTCGAAGCCCTCGTCCATGCCGGGCGTCTCGAGATAGAAGGGCACGCGCTCGAGCGCCGGGTGCTCCAGCAGCCGCCGCATGCCCGCGGGGCCGATCCCGCCTGCCCCGATGTGCTCGTGCCGGTCGGCGTGCGAGCCCAGGTCGGCCTTCGAATCGTTCAGGTGGACCATCGCGATCCGCCCGGGCCCCAGCGTGCCCTCCAGCCGCTCGAGCAGCCGATCGACCTCGTCGGGCCGGCAGATCTCGTAGCCGGCTCCCCACGCATGAGCCGTGTCCAGGCAGAACGCTACCCGGCCCATGTCGACGCCCGCGGCCCCGATCGCCTCAAGGATCTCGCCGAGTTCCTCGACCGTGCCACCGAGTCCGTCGCCGCCGCCGGCCGAGTTCTCGAGCACCAGCAATGGGCTCCCGGAATTCGCCGCCGCCTCGTCCAGGGTTCGACGCACGGCCGCCGCGATGCGGCCGACGCCCGCCACGGCCCCGTGGCCCCGGTGCGATCCGATGTGCACGTTCAGGAACGCGGCGCCGTATAGCTCGGCCATCCGGAGCTCGGCGACCAGGGCGTCGACCGTGCGGTGCCAGATCGTGTCGTCCGAGGCCGCCAGGTTCAGCAGGTAGGGCCCGTGAATGGCGAGCGGGAGCACGTCGTCCTCGACCAGGCGAGCGCGGAACGCGGGCAGATCGTGCGGTGGCGCAGCCCTGCGACGCCACGCCGTCGGATTGTCCGCGAAGACCTGCAGGCAGGTCGCGCCGATGGCACGCGCCCGGTCGACGGCCTTGACCATCCCGCCGGCGAGCGGCAGGTGCGCACCGACTCGACGGCCGCCGAGGGCCGCCAGGGGATCGGACTGCATGGGTCGATGGTATCCGAGGGATGCCCGGCCCGAGAGCAGCGCAGGCGGCCTCCGACCGCCCTGCCTGCGCCGCGCCGCGCCGCTACTTGCGTCCGGGCGTGTATGCCCCTCCGATCGTCGGCTCGATCATGCCGAAGTCGCCATCGCGCCGCCGGTAGAGGAGGGCCAGGTGCTCGTTCTCCGCGTTCACGAACAGGAAGAACGTGTGACCCAGTTCCTCCATCCGCGCGACCGCGTCTTCCTCGAACATCGGCTCGATCGCGAAGCGCTTCACCTTGACGATCGTCCGACCGTCCCGATCGGGCGGCCCTGGGCTGTCTTCCTCTGCCAAAGATCGGAGGATGCTCTTGGCCTGTTCCGAGCGGCTGCGTGTTCGGGGCCGTTCCTTGTGTTCGACCGCCAGGATGCCTCGAGTCTGTCGACCGCCGTGTCCATCGCCGACCGGAACGTGGCGGCGCGTGCGACCCCGAACCGGCTGCCCGTCCAGGAGCAGCGTCAGCTCCGCGATGTGGGTCTCGTCCGCGCTCCGGTTGTGCTCGATCGAATACTCCACGATGACCTCGCTGCGGTCGTCGAGGAGGCGCGAGAGCCGCTGCATCTTCTGCTCGGCGTAGCGGCGGTCGCGATCGAGGACGTCGAGGTTCTTGCCTTTGACGGTCGTTCGCACGGCTGACCTCCTTGCGGCCAATTCTACTGCCGGGCAGGGCGCCGTCCGATGGCCCGGAAGGCACACCGGCGGCAGGACTGCAGTTCGCCGCCGCCCCCGTCAACGTTCCCGGGCGATGGTGAGGGCCGACACGCACCGAGCCCCGGCGGCGTACAGGGCCGCGGCGCACGCGCTGAGCGTGGAGCCCGTGGTGACGATGTCGTCGACCAGCACGACATGGCGCCCCCGGACGTGACCGAGCTGCTCACGCCGGCACTCGAACGCATGCCCGACGTTGACCGCCCTGCCAGCGCGACCCAGCCGGTACTGCGCCGTGGTCGCGGTGGCGCGCGTGACGGCCGGCACCATGGGCAGGCGCAGCTCCCTCGCCGCGACCCTTGCCAGCAGTTCCGCCTGGTCGTAGCCGCGCGTCCGCAGGCGATCGGCGTGGATGGGGACGGGACCATCACCTCGCCTCCGACGCCGGCGCGCTCCCACCGCCGGGCGGCGACCCGGCCGAGCGGCTCGGCGACGCGCCGCTCTCCGTCGTACTTGAGCGCGAGGAGCGCCGCTCGGACGGGCCCGGTGAACGCCGCGCACCATTCGAGCTGGGCCAGGCCGTCGGGCAGGTCGCCGGGTAGGCCGATGGGCAGCCCCGGCGGCTCGTCGAGGCGCCGCTCCAGCGGACGCATGCACCGGGCACAGATCGGTGCCCCTTCGAGGCCGCAGCCCGGGCAGCGCGGCGGGAGCACGAGGTCGAGCAGCACGGCCATGCCGTGGATGGTCGCCGCCCGGCGTTCACCGCCGCTTATCATCGCGAGTTGTGAGCCGCCGGATGCCCGGGACATGACCAGCCGCGAGCGGGCGACCGGCGCGTCGCTGGCGCGGCGCGTGCTCACGGCCGAGGGCATCGGGCTCGTGCTCGCCCTGGCCGGCGGGGCCGTCCTCGTCGGCGCGCTGATCGCGTTCCAGGGAAGCCGCGGCTCCGCGTTCGACTTCGCCGCCTACGACGCGGCCGCGCGGCGCCTGGCGGCGGGGCAGCCGCTCTACCAGGCCGTGACCCAGCAGGGTCCGTTCGCGCCGGGTCCCGCCGGCATCTACCTGTACCCGCCACCGCTCGCGGTGCTGCTGCTCGCGCTCGTGCCCCTCGCGCCCGCGACGGCCGCCCTGACCTGGCAGCTGCTGCACGTGGCGGCGCTCGTGGTGGCCGCCGCGATCCTCCCGGTGCCGCGATGGGTGCGGTTCGCCTCGTTCGGGATCGCGTGCCTCTCGCTGCCGTCCCTGCTCGATCTGAACCTCGGGAACGTGAGCCTGTTCGTCCTGCTGGCCGGAGCGGCGAGCTGGCGCTGGAGGGCGGCCAGACCGGTCGCCGCCGGAGTCCTCGCGGCCCTGGCGATCGCCGTCCGGCCACAGGTCGCGGTCGTGCTCGCCTGGTGGGCCTGGCGACGGAGCCGCGACGCCGGGACCGCCATCCTCGGGGCCCTGGTCGCCGGCGGTGCCCTGGTCCTCGGGTCGGCGCTCGTCGCGGGTGCCGGCTCGTGGGTCTCGTACGTTCGGCTGCTCGGCAACCTCCGGGGTGCCGGAACCGCGTCGAGCGACGTGGGCCTGGCGAGCCTGGCTCAGCGGGCCGGTCTCCCCGACCCGATCCCGACCCTGCTCTTCGCCACCGGGGCGCTGCTCGCGCTCGCGGCCGTGGTCGTCGCGTCGCGGAGGGATCCGGAGGCCGGGCTGGTGGCGGCCGTGACGGCGACGCTCCTCGTGGTCCCGCTGCTCTGGCCCCACTACCTGGTGCTGCTCGTGCTGCCCGGCGCGCTCCTCGCGGCCCGGGGGCGGGCCTGGGGCCTTGCGCTGCCGCTCCTGGCCTGGCTGCCCGGGCCGATCCTTCCGCTTGTCGCGCTGGCCGGGTGCTGGGCGCCGGTCGTCACGGCAGTGCAGGCAGGGCCGTCGAGTGGGCCGTCGCACTAGCCGGGGGGATGGGGCAGCGCCTGCACCACCAGTCGCGAAAGTCTTGCAGTTGCATAACAGCTTGCTCGTCTCCGCGAGGATGTCCTGGTCGAGGAGGCGCCCCGACTCGTACACTGCGCCCCTTCCGCTCATCATCGCGAATGCCGAAAGGAGGCTGTCATGTCGCGCGTCCCCCGACCGTCAGCGCTCTCCGCATCCAAGCTCCTGGTATTCGCTCTGCTCGCAGCCGCAGGCCTCGCTGCCTGCAGCGGCTCGAGCCCCACGGCTCAACCGGCTGCCGCGACCTCCGCGGCCACGGCCAGCCCCGCACCTGCCTCCGTGTCGCCGGCCAGCCTCGCGCCGGCCACGGAGTCCGCGGCTCCCGCCGCCAGCTCGGTGGCTGCGTCGCTCCCGGCCAGCAGCGTGCCGGTGGCCGTCGACCCCTGCCAGCTCGTGACGCAGAGCGAGGCGTCCGCGCTTGCCGGAACGACGTTCGGGGCGGGCAAGCCGGAGACGGACTCGGGCGGCGGCAAGATGTGCGTCTACGGGGGAGCGACCGGGAACGTGTTCATGGTCATCGTCGGACAGGCGCCCGACGCGGCAACCGCCCAGGGCGAGTGGACCCAGGAGCAGGCGAAGGCGCAGGCCGCCCTCACGAAGTCCGTCCCCGCCGGCGTGGCACTGAACTTCAAAGTCAACGACGTGTCGAGCATTCCAGGCGCCGACAAGGCGGCCTTTGCTTCGTTCACGGAGTCGATCGGGAACGTGTCGATCGCCGCGTCCGCCGTCTACCTGCTCAAGGGAGCGGTGTTCCTGTCGTTCAGCGACCTTGCCCTTGGCCACTCCGCTCCCCCCGCGAGCGCGATGGAGGCGCAGGCCGCGACCAGCCTCGGGCGCCTGCCCTGACCGGCTCCTTTCGTCAGCTGCCGCCTCGCCCGGTCATCGTGTCGGAGGAGGCCACGGAGCGCAGTCCCCGCGTGGGTCGGTGGTCTGTCCCACCTCGCTGACCCGGATCGAGACCCTCAGCCGCGGGGCAGATCGATCAGGCCGCGCTCGATCGCGCGCGTCACCGCCGAGGTTCGATCGGTCACCCCGAGCTTCTCGAAGATGTGCCCGAGGTGGGTCTTGATGGTCGCCTCGCTGATGCGCAGCGCGTGCGCGATCTCCTTGTTGGATGCGCCGCGCGCCACGAGCGCGACCACCTCGCGCTCGCGCCCCGACAGGGACTCGGCACCACCGGCGGGTACGGGCGCCAGGCGGTGCATGAGGCGAGCGGCCGATCCCGGAGAGCGAGACGCTGAGCACGCCGAAGATGCCGAAGACGACGATGAGGTACCCCCCGACGGTGCCGCCACCGGGCACGGGCTCGGCGGCGCGGGAGATGCCGACGATCAGGTAGAAGAAGAGCGGCAGGGCGATGGCCGCCATGGCGAAGTCGGGCGCCCGCAGGTGGCGGCGCAGCTCCGCGCGCGACCGCAGCGCGAAGGTCCGCAGGGTCGGGGGAGCGGCGCGCAGTCCGGGCAGGCGGCCATGGTCAGCCCGAATGGGGGATGCGTCTCAATGGTGGGGCGCGGCGCGCACCGCCATGCTCGGGCGGCCTTCAGGCTGGATGATGGCCGCGCTGGTCGGCATGCTCACGCCGATCCGGGCCCCACGCCGACGATTACCCCGGACCCGACGCCCGCCGCCTGAGCGGCTCGCCGCCACCGACCGGGTGAGGGGACGGCTCCACCAGGCGCAGACCCCGCGTTCCGCGCTTCACGAGGCCAGGATGCCAGCCGCCGACGACTGCGACGCCGCCTGGGACGACCTGCAGGCCGTGCTGCCCGAGGGCTGGAGCGTGGCCCCACCGGCGCTCGACGCTGACGGGCTGTGGGTGGTGCGGGCGACGTACCGTCTGCCGCCCCTCCATCCCTGGCGGGAGGCGCTCGGTGCGACCGAGGTCGACGCGCTCCGGGGACTCGCCCGGCAGTTCCGCGCGGCGGGGGAGCTCTAGGCCGCCGCCCCGGGTTCGAAACGGAGCCGGTCACCCACCTGCAACCCGGCCCCCGCAGCGGTGCCGGCGTCCAGCTCCAGGCATCCGCGGGCCCCGCGGACGAACCAGACGATCCCGGTCCACGGCCTGAGGTGGGGCCGGATCGCGACCACGCGCCACGCGCCGCCCGCTGCTTCCGCCGCGCCACCTGCCACCATCCCGCCGGCCAAGGGTTCGAGGCCGTCCCCTTCGGGCGCGAGGAAGATCGCGTCGATGGCGAACCGCATGAACAGCATGTGGATGCTCGCGTCGCCGGGGAACCAGAGACCCTCGCCGGCACGAAGCCCCGCGCGGCCCATCAGGCCCCGGAACCGCATCCAGACCGATGCCGCGGTATCGACGTCCGAGGCGAGCAGCGCGGCCGTCCGCTCCACGCGGACCGCGAACCTCAAGGAACCGCGGCGCCGCCGGCTCCGCCAAGGTTGACGGCGATGAGGATCAGGGCCGGTCCGAGGATCACGATGAACATCGACGGGAAGATGCACCCCACGAGCGGGAACAGCATCTTGATGGGCGCCTTCGGGCCGCCTGCTGCTCGGCGCGCTGCCGGCGCTCGATCCGGAGCTGCTCGGACTGCACCTGCAGCACCTTGCTGATCGAGACACGCCGAGCTGCTCGGCCTGGATGATCGCGCCGATGAAGTTCGTCAGTGGCGCGACCTCCGTCCGGGCCACGATGTCGCGCAGCGCCTCGCGCCGCTGCTTGCCGACGCGGACTCTCCGCGAGCGCCCGGCGGAACTCGTCCGCCAGCGGACCGGGCAGCTTCTCCGTGACCTTGGCCGAGCGCCGCGTCGAACCCGAGGCCGGCACGAACGGAGATCGTGAGCAGGTCCAGGGCGTCCGGGATGGTCAGCAGGATCGCTGCTGGCGGCGCGGATGCGGCGCCCGAGCCAGAACTCGGGGCCGAGGTACCCGACGCCGCGCCGCACCACGGCCAGCATGGCGCCGATCAGCGACGTTGCCTTCCATGAGCAGCCCGAAGACGATGAAGCGCGAGCGCCGCCCAGGCCCAGCGCGACGACGATCTTGATGCCCGAGGAAGTCGCTGGTTCGCAGGTCGCCCGGGTTCCCGGCCATGGCGAGCCGCTTCTCGGTCCGGCTCGCCTGCTTCGTGCTCGTGAGCCGCTGGCCGATGCCGGACAGCCGCATGCGCGAGCGGCCGGACGCGTGCGCTCGAAGAACGGCTGCTGGAGCTCCAGCTCCTCGAGGTTCCGCGCCTGCATCGACCCGAGCTGCGTGAGCCGGGCCTGGACCGGGTCCGGCGGGCTGGCTGCGCGATCGCCGATGAAGACCATGAGGACGCCGAGCGGCGGACCGCGCAGGCGAGGATGAGGACGGCATGGCTCAGACCTCGATGTCGACGATGCGGCGGATGAGCAAGAAGCCCGATGCCCATCATGAACGCCGCCGACGCAAGGATGATGACGCCGGCCGGCAGCCCGAGCACCTCGGGCGGCTTCTCGGAACATGGGCTGCCATGAACGTCGGGGCGATCACCAACAGGACGCCCACCAGGCCGATGGGCAGGAACCCGACCACGTAGCCCGACATCCGCTGCTGCGCGGTGAGCGTGCGGATCTCGCCCTTGATGCGGACGCGTTCGCGGATGGTGAAGGCGATCGAGTCGAGGATCTCGGCGAGGTTGCCGCCGACCTGGTGCTGGATGGAGATGGCCGTGACCATGAGCTCGAGGTCGTCCGACCGGACGCGCCGGACCATGTTGTCCAGCGCCTCGTCGAACGGCAGGCCCAGGTTGACCTCGCGGATGACGCGGCCGAACTCCGTCGAGATCGGCGGCTGCGTCTCGCGCGACGACCATCTCGATGGCCTGCAGGAACGACGAGCCGGCGCGCAGCGCGTTGGCGATCAGCGTGATCGTGTCGGCGAGGCTGGTAGTTGAACGCCTTGAGGCGGCTCGCCCTTCCGGCGGTCCGAGCCAGAAGCGCGGGAGCAAGAACCCGATGACGGCGCGCGACCGACCAGCCAGATCGGGCTGGCGAGCGACGGGACCACGAACGGACCCGAGCGCGAAACAGATCAGCGGGCACGCCCACGATCGCAGCTGCCCGGATCGCGAGGAACTCGCTGAAGGCTTCAGGACGCAGATCCGCGCGGGCGAGCTCGCGCGCGAGGTTGGCGCCGAAGTCGCGCTGCTCGACGACCTTGTTGAGGCTCGTGGGCGCGGATGTGCTGGACAGCAGCTGCCGCGATCGTCCGGCGCTCCCGGACTCGTCGTCGGTTCGGCCGGCTGTCCTGCCGGACGCATAGCGCTCGAGGCGCCCGTTGACGATCGCCGCCGCGCCCGCCGAAGAGCCCGAAGACGATGAGCAGGACCGCGACCGCCGCGATGGCGGCCGCGAACAGCGAGCGTATCAACGCTGATCGCATCCTCGATCAGTACGAGAAGCCGAAGAGACCGGGCGGCAGGTGGATGCCCATGATCTCGAACTTCTCGATGAACTTCGGCCGGATGCCCGGTCGGCTTCAGCCGGCCCTGGATCTTGCCCTCGACGATGCCCGTCTGCTCGAACACGAAGACGTCCTGCATGACGATCACGTCGCCTTCCATGCCCTGGACCTCGGTGATGTTGGTGATCTTGCGCGTGCCGTCCTTGAGCCGGTTCTGGTGCACGATCAGGTCGACGGCCGAGGCGATCTGCTCGCGGATGGCCCGGAGCGGCAGGTCGACGCCGGCCATCAGCACCATGGTCTCGAGGCGCGAGAGCATGTCGCGCGGCGTGTTGGCGTGGCCGGTGGACATCGAGCCGTCGTGGCCGGTGTTCATCGCCTGGAGCATGTCCAGCGCCTCGCCGGAGCGCACCTCGCCGACGATGATCCGGTCGGGCCGCATGCGCAGGGAGTTGCGGACCAGCTCGCGGATCGGGATGGCGCCCTTGCCCTCGATGTTGGGCGGGCGCGCCTCGAGCGTGACCACGTGCTCCTGGCGCAGCTGCAGCTCCGCCGCGTCCTCGATGGTGACGATGCGCTCGTCGTTCGGGATGAACGACGACAGGATGTTGAGCATCGTCGTCTTGCCGGAGCCGGTGCCGCCGGAGACGAAGATGTTGAGTCGGGCCTCGACGCAGGCCTTCAGGAAGTCGAACATGTCCGGCGTGGACGTGCCGAAGCGGATCAGGTCGTCCACCGTCAGCGGCGACGCCGCGAACTTCCGGATGGTGATGACCGGGCCCAACGAGGCTGATGCGGCGGGATGATCGGCGTTGACGCGCGAGCCGTCGGCGAGGCGGGCGTCGACCATCGGGCTGGACTCGTCGACGCGCCGGCCGATCGGCGAGATGATGCGGTCGATGATGCGCATCACGTGGTCGTCGTTCTGGAAGGTGACGTTCGCCAGCTCGATCCGGCCGCTGCGCTCGATGTAGACCTGCCGCGGGCCGTTGACCATGATCTCGGTGATGCTCTCGTCGCGCAGCAGCGGCTCGAGCGGCCCGAGGCCGATGATCTCGTCGGTGATCTGCTCGAGCATGCGCACGCGCTCGGCACGGGTGAGCGCGAGGCCTTCCTCGTCGACCGCCTTGCCGAAGATCTCCTCGATCTGGCGGCGGACCTCGACCTGGTTGGCCAGGTCGAGCTTGGGGTCGAGGTCCTGAGATGACGCGCTGTCTGGATGCGGAACTTGAGTCGCGGAACGACTCCCGGACGGGCACCTGCGAGACCGTCGCGGGTGCCGCCGTGCAGGCGTGCCGGTGCCCGCGGGGGCAGTACCGGGGCAGCGCCGGCCTGCGCCGGCGGCAGTGGGCGGCCGGCAGCGATCCGTCCGCTCGCAGGCCGGGCGCTCTCGATGCGTCTGCAGCAGCGACATCGCGCTGTTCTCCTCAGGCTAGACGCGAGTGAGTGCGGTCATCGCCAGTGCGAAGAGCGATCGGCGCTGGCCGAGCGCGCGCTTGGCCTCCGAGTGCGACGGTGCTGCATCGCCGGACGACCGCACGCGCAGATGCTGAACACGTCCTGGCTCGACCTGCGCCTCGCTTGTTGCTCGAGACGAAGGGCACGCCACGGTTCAGCGCGTAACGACGGTGCGCCCGTCGCTCACGACGCTGTGGTCGACCTTGCGGCCGATGCGAGTGCTCGACGTCGGCGACGCGGATGCCCGTAGCGCCGAGTCCGCGCGGTTCAGCACCAGCCGGAGCTTGTCCGTCGTCGTATCCGAGCTGGTCGGCCACGCCGAGGAACAGGCGGATGTTCTTGATGTTGGTGATCTCGAGCGTGAGCAGGCAGAGGATCGACGTCGGCGATGGTCGAGAATCGCCGAGCGTCGGGTCCTGGAAGAGCGGCCGACGGTCGACGATGACGAGGTCGTGCGTCTCGGCGAGCCGCTCGATGATCCGGCGCACGTGGTCGGGCGTGACGAGTTCGGCCATCTCCGGGGTCGGCGGCGCGAGCAGGACGTCGATGCCGGTGGAGTGGATGCATGAGCGCCGTCGTCGAGCAGCGTCGAGCGTCGCCGTTCGCATGTCGGGCACGCACGTCGACGATCGACTTGTTCTTGGGGTTCAGGTTCAGCAGCACGCCGACGTCGCCGAACTGCAGGCTGCCGTCGACGAGCGCCACCGACTTGTGCAGCTCGGAGGCTGCCGCGGCACGGCCAGGTTCACGGCGATCGTCGTCCGTCCCACGCCGCCCTTGGCGAGAACACGGCGATGACCTTGCCGTGCGGGCCGCGTCGCCGCGGCTGGACGCCGGCGCTCGCCACCGGCGCGATCGGCGCGTGACCGGACGTGCTTCTCCCGCTCTCGCTCGTATACCTGCCGGATCGAGTCATACAGCTCGTCCGAGCTGAACGGCTTGACAAGGAACTCGCGTGCACCGGCGAGCATGGATCGGCGCAGGTAGTCGGCCTCGCCCTGGACGCTCATCATCATGATCGCGGCGTCGGGACGCAGCGACGTGAGTTGCTCGCGTGGTGGCGATGCCGTCCATCCCGGGCATGTTGATGTCCATCAGAACGACGTCGGGAAGGAGCTGGCTGCGCGAGCTCGAGCGCCTCGGGCCCGAGGCGGCTGCGCCGCCGACCTCCATGTCCGTCTCGAAGCCAGCAGCTTCGCCAGAGTGGTCGCGCGTCTCGGCGATGTCGTCGACGACGAGGATCCTGATGGTATCGCTCATGCGTGCGTGTGGACTCTCGTAGGTGCCGCCCGTCGGGGAGGCGTGGATTCAGCGAGGCGCCAGCGAGCTCTGCGGAAGGACCGGCGGCAGCACGCCGTACTGGTCGATCAGGGTCTTGAGCACGATGCCGCTGGTCTTGTCCGGCGGCGCCGATGCGTCGGCCGGCGCACGCAGGATCAGCGTGATCGGCGGCGAGCTTCCTGGCTGCCGGACGTGCCTGCCGCCATCGCCTGCGCGTACTTGATCACCTCGGCCTGCTGGGCCGTGACCGCGAGGATCACGATCATCTGCTGACCCGTGAGCCCCACGCCCGTACCGGCGGACGGGGCAGGCTCTGCCTGCTGCTGCCCGCTTGGCGGTCGTGGTCACCGGTGGCGTGAGCGTTCCGAGGACCTCGAGGTTCTGGATGATGTCCTTGACTGCTGAGCTGCGGGCCACCGGGGATGGGCTGCGGAAGCGCGCTGCTGTTGGGCGCAGCCGAGAGGTACTCCTGGATGAGGGCCCCGATGACCATGTCGACGCGGTCACCTGGCTGGATCAGCGTCCCCACGCCGCTGTCCTGGTCGACGCGGACGGAGATGGCGCGATAGCCGGGCTTCAGGGACTGGACGATCTGGTCGCCCTGGGCCGTGTTGCCGCTGGCGAAGTCCGCGCTCGTGATGGGTGTGCCGCTGACGATCGACTGGCGCGCGATGCGCCCGACGACCTCGGGATGGATCGCCATAGGCATCCACGGGTGCGTTGGCCACGGGCACGTCCGTGACCGTCGCCTGGCTCGCCGTGATCGTGGCCCCGAGGGGAATATTGGCCGCGGCCTCGACGATCCTGGTCGTGGTGGCCGTCGTCGCGCCTGGGCCGCCCGACGAGTTTCGTCCCTTGGCTACCCCACCAGAGGATGCCGGCGAACGCGGCCACGGCGAGAATGGCCCCAACGAGGATGATGAGTCGACTTGACCGTTTCAAATTAGTGCTCCCACACTCCCCCTAGGTGACAGGCGGCAACACTGTAGCACCCCGATCCTGCCGTTCGACCCTACGAATGTCCCAGTACTCGTGGGACGAGACCGGGGGATCGCGCCGCACTGGTGCCGGGGTATCACGCACGAGGGAGGAAGATAGGGAAGAGCGCCAGCCAACGGGCTGGCGCTCTTCGCGGCTTGGCCGTTCAGCCTAGATGGACGAGCCGACCCTGTTGAGGATGCCGCTGATTGCTCCGCCGAGGAAGATCAGTGCCACGATCGCGATGATCGCGATGAGTGCGAGGATCAGGGCATATTCCGCGAGGCCCTGGCCCTCTTCGCGATCGAAGAAGCGGGCGACGAGATACTGGACGAGCGCCACTCTTTTGGTCCCTCCTTTCCGTTCGAACTCGGCCGCGGGCGGCCGGACACACGTATGCCTCGCGAATCTCGGCGCGGCCCACTAGGAAGGAAGTACCGTGTCCCCGAAAGCGGTGCGGAGCTGCAACGTCCTCAGGAGGGCAGCGCCAGCGTCACGTCCACGCGCCGGCGCTCGTCGCCCAGGCGCGCCCGATGCTCAGCGAGCGCGCGCGCTGCTCGATGTCGCGCCAGGCCGCCACTGGGAGGCCCTGCTCGGCAGGCGGCGGGGGCGCCAGGCGAGCCTCGTCGTCCGCCCGTTGCTCGCGGATCATCGCCGCGAGTGCCGGGGGCAGATCGCCGCCCTGTTCGCGCCGACCCTTCGCCCCCCGGCCCGGCTCGACCGGGAGTCCCCGGCCGGCGCCAGCATGAGCACGGTCTCCGCCACGTAGCGGCCTGCACGCAGGCGGCCAGCGAGGCGGGTTCCCAGGTCAGGGTCACCTTGATCCGCGACGGCTCGCGTGACGCGAAGAACCCCGTCGCCTCGTCGACGACGCGGAAGAGCCCCGCTCTCGAGGTCGGGCGCGAGACGCCGATCCACGCCGTCGACTCGAACTCGATCGGGACGGCCGGCCTCGTGTCCCCGGTCGCGCGCCAGCCGTCGAAGCGTGGGCACGAGCCCGAGGTCGTCGAGGACCATGGGCGGACGTTGAAGATGAACGTCTTGGTGGCATCCAGCGCGTGCAGCACCACTGTCACCAGCGCGCTCGCCTCGCGAAGTGCCGCCTCCGGGTCGCTGCTCACCAGTCGTTCGACGATCTGGGCCTGCAGCATGATGTTGGCGAGGCTCTGCGCGGCCCGTCGTGCATGGCACGGGCGATGTCGCGCCGGATGTCCTCCTGCGCGGCGAGGATCGCGCGCGAGACGCCAACCGGGAGCGGGATGACTCCCGGTCGCGTCGTCGTGCGACAGGTCCGCGGGGACCCACCCGGACGCCGTGGTCAGCGCCGCCGTGAGCGTGGTCAGGTGGTCCCGGAAGCGGGTCAGCGCCTTCTGCTTGCCGATGAGGACGTCGACCTGCGATTTCATCATCGCGCTGCGGCGCGTGAGCATCACCAGCTGCGAGACGGCCTCGGTCAGCTCGGCGGATTCTGCATCGTTACCGGACTGGACGGCCGTCAGGCGATCCGCGGCCTGGGCGCGGCGCTGCTCGTGCCGCGCCGCCTCACCGCGTGTCTGCTGCTCGAGAATCTCGATCTCGGGAAGCTCGCGCCCGAGTCGCTCGAGCTGCTCCTCGGCCGCGCGCAGAGCCGCGGCGACCATCTCGGCAGGGGATCCCTCGGCTTCGCCGGCGGCTGGCGGCGAAGCCGCGTTCGGCCCGTCCACTCAGTCCTCCGGGACCCGGATCCATCCCTGCCGCATCGCGTAGACGACCGCCTGCGTGCGGTCGTTGACGCTGAGCTTGCGCAGGATGCTGCTCATGTGGTTCTTGACGGTCTGCTCGCTGATCCCGAGCTGGAATGCCACCTGCTTGTTGGTCATGCCCTGCGCGATGTTGTCGAGGATCTCGACCTCGCGAGGGGAGAGCGGCGCGAAGATGGGCTGCGATTCCTGCCCGTAGATGGCGAGCTCGCGGAACTCCTTCAGCACGCGGCTGGCGACCGCCGGCCGGGCGAACACCTTGTCGTTGATGAGGTACTCGCCGGCGCCCACTCGACGGATGATGGCCACGAGGTCCACGGGCGCGACGTCCTTCAGGATGAACGCCGCAGCCCCGGCCTTGATGGCGTCGAAGAGCGAATCCTCGTCCTCCTGCTGGGCGAGCACGATGACGGCGGCGCTCGGCATGGAGCGCTTGATCCGCGCCGTGGCCTCGATGCCGCCGGGCGCAGGAAGCGACAGGTCCATCAGGATGATGTCGGGCGCGAGCTGATCGGCCACATCGATGGCATCCTGGGCGTCCTCGGCCTCGCCCACGACCTCGAGGTCGGGTTCCTGTTCGAGCGCGTTGCGCAGGCCGAGCCGGAAGAACGGATGGTCGTCGACCAGCAGCACCTTGATCATCGCGCCTCCGCGCCGGTCCGGCTGAGTGCGTCTCCGCTCCGGTCCCTCGTAGGACTCAGGCATGTCCCCCTACCTCCTGTCGGCCCCCGCGGGGATCGTAACGCAGACGCGCGTGCCCGCCGAGGGGCGCGTCGCGATTTCCAGCCGCGCGCCGATCAATTCGGTGCGCTCGCGCATGAACCGCAAGCCGAAGCTCCTTCCGGCGCCTTCGCGCACGAGATCCGCGTCGAAGCCCCGCCCGTCGTCCACGATCTCCAGCCTCCAGTCGCCCACGTCGTCCACGCGGGTGGCGATCCTGACCTGCCGGGCGCCGGCATGGCGGCGGATGTTCTGCAGGGCCTCCTGGGTGATGCGCAGGATCACGGTCTGCTGCGTGTCCCCCAGCCGCTCGGGCGGCGCGGCGAGATCCAGGTCCACGCTCACGCCGGCCGAGGTCTGCAGCGTCCCGGCCTGGTCACGGATCGCGCCGTACAGGCCGACCTCGTCGAGCAGGGGCGGCCGGAGCTGCGTGATGAACGCCCGCACGTCGCCCAGCTCCCGCCGCAGCAGATCGCGCAGGTAGTGGATCTCCGCGAGTGCGCCGGCAGGGTCGCGGTCGAGCTGTCGTTCGATGAACTCGACCTGGAAGATGGCATTCGTGAGAGCCTGCGCCGGTCCATCGTGGACTTCCTGGGCGAGGCGCTGCCGTTCCGACTCCTGCGCCTCGATGATCCGCATCTGGACGTCCGTGGGAGCTTCGGCGGCCGGCGAACGGTCGCCGACCAGGTTGCCGTCGCCCTGCTGCAGGAACAGCCATGCGCGCTCGAGGTGCGTGACGACCAGCTCGAGCTTGGACTGCTCGACCTGCCGCTCGCCCAGCGACTCGTTCGTGGCCTGCAGCGCTGCCTGGAGCTTGCCCCGTCGTTCCTCGCCGGCAGGGCCGGCTTCCTGTCCGGAGAGCGCCTCCAGCTCCTCGCGCTGGGCCCGCACCGTTCCGAGCACGTCCGCGTACGCCTCCCGGTACCGGGTGGCGATGGCGCGGGCCTGGTTCGCGCCGTAGCTGACCAGCTGCTTCGCCTCGGCGTAGAGCTGGTCCAGGCGCTTTCCCTCGCGCTCGGCCGCGCTGTCCATCGCAGGCGAGTATAGGGTTCATGAACCAGCGCGAAGCGACCGGCCTTCAGGGACCGTCATCTCTCTCGTGTCCGCCATGGGGCGACTGGACCAGGAGCCAGCCGCGACCCCGCACAGGATGGCCGTCCCACCGGGCGCGCCCGGGCCCGCGGCCGGGCAGGCCGCGATCCTGGGGGACGATCGAGTCCGAGGGTGCATCTGAGGGGGGTCAGAGGGCGACCACGGTCTCGAGGGCGCTGAACACGACGCCTACCTCGTCCTGCTCTGCGCGCTCGATGCCGGCCGTCATCGCGGCTGCCCGCCAGCCCGCCAGGACGCCGGCGACCTCGTCGATGATGATCCGGGCCGCGCGTTCCGACAGCCTGAAGAACGAGCGGACGTCGAGGACGTCGGCAGCCGTGGGCGAGACCGACTTGCCGTTCACGGCCGTCGCGTGCTCGCGCATCTCGCGGGCGGGGTTGAGGTCGAAGGCCGGGGCGAGAAGCCAGCCCCTCGCCTGACGAAGGAAGCCGTGATTGAGCAGGTGATCGTCGCGGTTTCCCGCGAGCACGTTGAACGCCATGCGCCGGAAGAGCTGGGCGAGGTCGTCAGCCACCCGGGCTGGAGCGACGTAATCGGCGATCGCCTGAGCCATCTCGATGTAGTCAGCGCCCTCGCTGGTGCTCCGGCCCAGCAGGGTGAGCGCCGATGCGTAGAGGCGGCGCCCGTCGGGAGTCCGGTCGAAGCGGCGGGTCACGAACGTCCTGGCCGGGCCGACCAGCCGGACAAGGTCCGTCTCGGCGACGTCGATGCCGGCCGCTCGGGCAAGCTCGGCGTACACGTGCTCCCAGGCGCCGACGTCGCGCCGATCGGTCCGGGAAGGGAACTTCGCGATCCAGAGCGAGCCGTCCGGCCCACGGTAGTTGGCCTTCGGTCGCGCGCCTCCGAGCGAAGAGCCGGGCGCGACGAGGAGTGCCACCTGCTCGTCGGTCAGTGAGCGGGGATCGGCCTCGAACCGACGGGCCAACTCCTCGAGGGTCCGGAGCCGGACGAACGGAGGGACGGGCGGCTCGCGGTCTGCAAGGAACGGGCCGGCCACGCCGTCCCGAAGGCGCAGTGCGCCCATCCTCGTCTCGTCGGCCACGCCGGCCATGAAGTCCCAGGCGTCGAGTGCGTGCCTCGCGCGACGAACCATCAACGCTTCGCCCCATGTGTCGGGAGCCGTGTCGGCGAAGATGCCGGGCAGCCGCCGGCCCGGGACGGTCTGGAGCCCGTCGACGAGCGGGAGAGTCGGATCGATGGCGAACCGTCGGCCTGCATCGGCGAGCCACGAGCGCGCGTACTGGAACCCGACGGAGAGGATCGGGCCGGGCCAGCGGGTGATGACCCCGACCGGTCGTCGCTCGCCGAGGCTCGGGGGCGTCCAGGACGACGACGAGGTCCTGCCGGCGCTCAAAGCTCATCGGCGAGACCTCGCGAGCGCGTGCGGCGTGGCCTGCCGAGGCGTGCGTCCGCGATGGCGTCGCCGACCTCGTCGCGCTCGGCGATCCGATCGAGGTCGGAGGCCAGGCCCAGGACTTCGAGGTAGCGGACGAGGATTGCGACGCTGACGCTCAGGTCGCCGTGCTCGAGCCGGGAGATCGTCGGGCTCGAGGCGAGGACGCGCTCGGCCATCTCGGCGATGCTGATACCCCGTCGTCGCCGCGCCAGCCGGAGCCGGGCACCGAGCTCCGTGGCCTGGCGCTGCGTGCCCGGGAACAGCGATCGCCTGATCCGTCCCATAGCACATAGTATTGCTTGTAGGCCCGACTAGTGTCAATAGTATATGCTTTCCAGGCATCCTAGGGACCGCACGTGATCTGGTAAGCGCGCGTGTCGGCGAGCGGATCCGTCGGCGCGCCGCCCCCTCCGCCGTGGGTGGCCGGATTTGCGCCAGGACCCGCAGCCGGCACGCCCAGGCCACCGATGCCAAGCTCGATCGGCACGAAGCACCCCGCATCCGGGCCGCCCGCCGACAGCACGCCGGGCCAGATGCCGTGCGTGTCGCTGACCACGAGCACATGGGCATCGAACGTGCGGGCCAGCTCCAGCACGCTCGCTGGCGACTCGTCGGGCAGGCCCAGCGTGGGCACGCGCATGCTCCAGGCCGTCCAGATCGGGAAGTCGGCGATGATCGGGGCGGCCTGCGAGGGCGGCAACCCGGCGGCCGTCAGGCGCTCGGCGAGCGCCTCGTATCGCGCCTGGGCGTCGGTCGCCACGCCGGCTACCGACGCGACGGAGATGAGGAGCACGGGAACGGCCGTGGCGGCCACGAGCACCGGACCGAGCCAGGCCACGGGGCGCGTCCAGCCGCGAACCCGGCCGATCCGGACGATCAGGGCGTCGAGGACGAGCAGGCACAGAACCAGGAGCAGCACCTGCACGGGCCCCGCCGCGTGGAGGAACGTGCCCCACGTCGTCGCCACCGGGAAGAACAGGGTCGTGGCGGTGAACGTCAGGATCGAGTAGACGAGCAGCGGGCGGAGCGCGCCGCCCCGACCCTGCCAGGGGAGTGCGAGCAGCCCGATGGGACCCGCCGGGATGGCCGGCACGAGCAGCACGTCCACGAGGTTGTGCCGGAAGCCCTCGACGCGGGCGCTCACCAACCCGCCGATCCCCTGGGCGAGGTAGCGAGCCAGCGTCGGGCGGTCCTGCCAGGCGAAGATGTCGAACCCGTTGACCGACAGGGCGTTCGCCAGGGCCTGTCCCGGCATCGGCGACCCGAACGCCGCCCAGTCGCGCGCCATCCAGGGCACGTAGATGACGATGGCCACGGCGGCCGGGATGGCGATGAGGCGCGCACGCGTGGCCCGTCCGAGTCGAGTGGCGGGGGAGCCCGACGGTCCTTCGCCACCAGCCCGGACGTCGGAGGCGCCCGGGCCCGCGCTCGCGAACCAGGCCAGCAGCGCCCAGGTAAGGGCCAGCCACAGGGCCTCGTTCCGTGCCAGGGCGGCCAGCCCCAGCACCACGCCGAGCCCGATCAGCCGCCAGTCGCGAGCCTGGCCGCCGCGCGGCGCCCGCACGCGAGCCCCGCCGGGCTCGCGCAGGATCCGCGCCATGAGGAGGCACGCCGCCAGGGCGAGCGCCGCGAACGGCATGGTCGAGTCGGGGAGGGCACCATGGACGGCGAGCGGTCCGTAGGCGCACGCCACCAGCCCCGCTCCCAGGGCAATGACGCGCGCCCGGCCTCGCGGAAGCCCGCGCTCCTCGGCCACGTCGGCCGCCAGGCGCCAGGCGAGGACCGGGACGAGCGCCCCAACCAGCACGGCCGCCACCTGGGCCGCGCGGAACGTCGCACCGAGCAGCGCCATGGGGATGGCGTCGATGAATGTCGGCAGCGGCATCCAGACTTCGAACGCGGCGCGGGGCACCACGAGCGGCGGGGTCTGGTAGCTCCACAGCGCGTCGCTGATCAGCCCGTGACCCTCCACGAGGTTGCGGGCAACCGCCACGTAGTAGGCCGTGTCCTCGGGAACGGGGAACGTGATCGCGGCGGCGGCGATGGCCCGCACGACGAGCGCGAGCGCGAAGATGGCACCGGCGGAGATCCACGCCTCGCGCCGGGTCATGAGATCCCGGCCGGCCGCGTTCCCGCCGGCGAGCCGCGCAACTTCCACCCACGGACCACTATCGGCACCCGGCCCGGGGATCGCTGCGCAACGGTCATGCACAGCAACATATCCAGTTCCGAGGCCCCGGGCAGGGCCGCATGGGGGGGTCGTGGGCTCCCATCCCCGGCATGCCACGCACGCGCGGCGCTCCACTGGCCGGTCCGGGTCACTGCCATTGCCGGAATCCTCGCGCAATCCGCCACATACGTTTCCGCCCGTGGTACTTGCGCACCAACCGGGCCCCGCAGCGGTGCTCCGGGAGGGCCGCCGGTGCTCACGGGGCGCCCGTTCCTGTCGCTCCGGTCCGCTCCATGCGGCCCGGTCGCGGCCCTCCCCGCGGTTGCGTCACTCCCCGTCGCCCCGGCTCCCACCCGTGCCGCTCCGCCCGGCGTGCAACCCGGCAGCGTCTGGTCGAAGCAGACGGGGTAGATGACGGCCGCCACGGACGCCGCGCCCGAGGTGGGGCTCGAGGTGACGCTCGACGGAGCGCTGGGCGTGGCACTCCCGCCCGCGGCCCCCGCGCCGCCTCCCTTCCCGGCACGACGAACGCCGGCGGCCCGAGCCAGTCTGGCGGCGGCGCGCCGTCCAGCAGCGGCGCCAGCGCCTTCACCGCGCCGTCGCGTTCCAGGATCAGCCAGCGGACGCCGAAGGCCCGGGCCGCCTGTTCGATCACGGGCAGCGGGTCGTCGGGCGAGACGATCCCCCCGTGCCCCGTCAGGTACTCGAACGTGGCCGTGTCCTCCGACATGAGCAGGTCGCCCGGGACGGCGAGCCGCTCCAGCGCGGCCGAGAGCTGGCGCCGCTCCGACAGCATGCGCTGCCATCCCGACCCGACCGCATCGGCCGCCAGCGCGGACCCGGCGATCACGGTCCCCAGCACGCCGACCGCCAACAACCGGGCGAGCCGGCCCGCATCGAGCGACCGCCGCCTCGCCGCAGCCCAGCCGGCCACCGCCACGATCCCTTCCATGGCGAGCCAGTACGTGTGCGGCGCGAGTGCCACGCTGGCGTGGAGGAACATGCCGTTCGGGACGTGGATCGCGAACAGCAGCCCCGACACCACGAGCAGCACGATCGCGGCCACGAGCCACGGCCCCGTCTCCACCGACCGGCGTCGCCGCCACCAGCCGATCGCCGCGAACGGCGCGAGGAAGACCGCGCACACCAGCGCCAGGTAGATGCCGATCGCGGCCACGAACCCCATCACCCGGCTGCCGACCAGGTCGCCCAGCGGCTGGCCGAGGAAGGCGGCGAGCGTCCGGGGCGCGGTCACGCTGTTGAGCTCGGCGAACGAGCGGAGCCACAGGATCCCGTACCCGGACGACGGCGAGATGCTGCCGAAGGTGGCCAGCTGCCGGATCCACCACGGCCCGACCACCACGAAGAACGCGAGCGCGCAGCCCACGGCGGCGACGAACGGGATGGCCGGCGCGCCTTGCGGAGACGATGCGGGCTCCCGGCGGGGGTGGCCCGCCGCGGCGGGCGCGCCGGTGGACGACGGAACCTCGCCAGGGGCACGACCCCGGCGCCTCGTTGGCCAGCGGTCCCACCCGAAGGCAGCGGCAGGGGCAGCGGCGAGCAGGATGCCGTCCGTTCGCGCAAGCGTCGCCAGACCGATCAGCAGGCCGGCCACCACGAACGATCGAGCGTGCCCCCGCAGGCCCCGCGTCGTCAGCCAGATCGCGCCGCCGCCCAGGACCATGGTGAGCGCGAAGTTGTCCTGCTGGGCCATGAAGACCGTGACCAGCCCGGGCACCGCGCCCAGGATCCCCGCTCCGACCTGCACGAGGGGTGACGACCCGGCATCGCGGGCGATCGCCCACCCGAGCGGCGCGGCCAGCGCGCCCACGAGCACGAACGGCAGGAGCGACGCGAGCTGCGTCGGGCCGAGCAGCCAGACGAACGGAACCTGCACGATCGAGGCAAGCGGCGCCCAGTGCGCGTTGCTCGGCACCGGCAGGTGCGGGTTCGCCGGGATCCGGCCGCCCACGTCGATGAACGTCCAGAGGAAGTTCTCGGTGAAGCCCTTGCCGGCCGCGATGTTGCGGGCGATGTCGACGTAATAGGCCGAGTCGGGGTAGCCGGGATCGGGGTTCAGGGCGGCCAGCACAGCCCGGATCGCGAGCGCGAGCAGGAAGAGGCCGATGGGCACGGCGGCGACCGCGGCGAGCGACCGTGTTCCCGCCCGGGGCGCGGCAGCCGTGTCCAGCACGACCCCGGCGCCCCTGCTCATTCCAGCGAGATCCCCGCCAGGTCCAGGCCCGACCTGTACGCTGCCCACGCCAGCTCCCGATCCCAGGTCACCATGACTACAGGATCCCCGCTGAGGGCCAGCGAGGATGCGAGGTGGACCGCATCGTAGCCACGCAGCAGGTGCTCGTCGGCGAGGTTGCCCGCAGTGCGAGCGATCTCCGCGGTCACCTCGATCACCTCGACCTCGAGAAAGCGATCCTCGAGCGCCTCGTCCACTGCGCCATGCTCGGTCTCGGGAAGGCGGCCCGCTCGCCGTGCGGCGGCCACCGCCGCACGAGCCTCGACGTACGTCACACGATTGGTCGCCAGGATCTCGCTCGAGCTCCACATGGCCCGCGCCAGGTCCGATCCCGGTTCCGTCATGAACAGCTTCACGAACGCGGAGGTGTCGAAGTAGAGGCTCACCGACGCTGCTCGATCACGATGTCGGACACGGACCCCTGTGCGGTCACGTGGATGTGCTCGCTGTCCGGCCTGCGGGGCCGGAGTGCGGGCGTGATGACGCCCTGGGCCACGAGCCGATCGTAGGTCGACCGTCCTTTCGACGGCACGATCCGCGCGACCGGCTTGCCGCGCTCGGTGACGGTGATCTCCTCGCCGCGCTGGACCGCCTCCAGCCAGTGGCGCAGGTGGTCCCGGAGTTCCTTCACGCCCACGTCCATGGGTACACCTCCCGGCGCTCGAAGTGTACGCTCTGTCAACGGCGCCGTCCCGCGCCCGTGGGTTTGGTGCCTGCTCCAACCATCCGCGGCCGGAGCCGTCGTGGCAGGCGGAATCGGGTGGCCATTCAGCCGAGACAGGGCAGGATGGAGCAGTCGGGCTTCTCGTCCGTCAGCCACAGCTCGTAGATGCGCCGGAAGCCGTCGGTGGCATCGACCACGGGGTCGCCGAAATAGTGGCTGCAGGCGGCATGCCCGAGCGTGGCCTCGCAGTGCTCGTGGGTTGCGACGTCGAAGGCCCGAAGGAAGCGCTCGGCGTCATGGCGATGGAACGCCCGTCGATAGCCCAGCTCGTGATGACGGATTTCATACAAGTACTCGACGCGTTCGTAGAGGTCGTGCTCGATCGGCCGCCAGCGCTCGAAGATCTCGATCTCGACGCCTGCAGAACGCCGCGGGAGCGGGGGCCGGCATCGAGATCCATCACGAGCGAGCCGTCGTTCTCCCGGCCCAACTCGATCTCGTCGGCGTCGTTCGGCGGAAGAACCGTCACGGCGAGCCGTTCGATCTGCTCGACCAGGTCCGCGAGGTAGGTCAGCAGCGCATCAGCGCTGGCGATCAACGAGCGACCAGCTCGCGCGCGCCGGGAAGCTGCTCAGTGGAACCGACCTCGACCCGACGACGGGCCGGGGCGACCGCGACGCGTCGCCGGCGAGGCCGGTACCCCTCGCGCCAGCGGTCGAAGGCGGCGATGGGGATACGGGTGATCCGCGGCGAGATGCGCAGCCCGGGCATCTCCCCGCGATGGATGAGATCGAGGACCGCGTCATCGCTGATGGCGAGTATCTCCGCGGCCTCGCGGGGGGTGTGATACAGCTTCGCCATCTCGTTCACCTCGCTATCGGTGTCCGTCAAGATACCGCTCAAGCGGCGTATGTCAAGCCTTGCGGGTGACAGCACACGAGTCTCAGGGTGACGGGGTCGGCACCCTCATCCGAACGACGGGTCGTGGCCACCGCGTCGCCCGAGCCACGCCACGAGCGGGATCGCCAGTTGTGGTAGATCGCCTACCGAGTAGAGCAGGTTCGCGCGAGGGCCGCGCGCATTCCACAGCGCGTGGAACCAGTCGAACCACATCGGCAGGAGCAGGCGCGGGCAGGACGGTGAAGGGCACGAAGAGCAGCAGGGCGACGGGCGGATACAGCACTGCCCCGAGCTCGATCTGATACGGCCCCGCCAGCTCGTAAGCAGGGTAGAACGAGCCGCCAGGGAGCCACACGCGGGTGGCGTCCATGTACGTCCGGTAGTCGGTGCCCATTGCGGTGAGCGCGCCGCGACCCCCGAGACCACCACGTACCACTCCGCCGCCCAGAGCACCAGCAGCAGGGCGATCAGAGCCCGAGCTGTGATCCCGGCCGCGACCAGACCCACACGCTCGCTCACGGCCCGCACCGCGTATCCCCCGGTGCGAGGCACACGGCATACAGTGCCGCCTCCGGTGCCTTTGCGAGCGGCCCCGTGTCGCCGGACGCGGCCGGCACCACGGCGAGCGGCTTCGACAGCCACGACGGGTGCACGGTCCCGGCCAGCACCGGCTCGAGCGACGTGACCGTGAAGTCCTTCTCCAGCACGAGCCAGCGCACGTCGTAGAGGGCGGCTGTCTGCCGGACGCGGTCAGAGCGGATCGTATGGGTGTCGGCACGCCGGCGATCCCCCAGCGATACCAGTACGCGCCCGGATCCGGACTCATCAGCCGATCCGAGGCCGGCACCGGGTGCGCCTCGAGCAGCGCCGTCCGGTAATCGGCCTCGTGCTGCCACTCGGAGGCGAGCTTCCACGTGCCGGCTGCACCCGCAAGCCAGGCGACGGCGATCGCGATCAGCGTGAAGTTGCGCGTGGCACGCGGCGCGTCCCAGTGCGGGCGTCGCTGCCGCCACCCAGCGCACCGCGGCCCCGATGCCGACCACGGTCAGCAGGTACGCGTGCGGCACCAGCGCCATGCCGCGAATGGAGCGCCATCCCGTACGGGAGATGGACCGCGAACACGAGCGCGCTGAAGACGAGGAACGTGACGCCGTAGATCATCCAGGGCCGGAACGCGGCGTCGTGCCGGTGCAGCCAGGCGCCCACCAGCATGAACGGCACGAGGAAGAAGAGGAGCGGCGTGCCCGCCGATCACCTGGATGGCCGCGCCCAGCCCGCCGATCCGGCTCGTCGACGAGCGGGCCCAGGCCCTGCGAGAAGAACGTCGCAGGCGTCGACGGCGAGCCGACGGTGAACTGCTCGTCGTAGGTGCGGATCCAGAGGATCCGGCCGCTCGACGACGACGGCGAGATGGATCCGAACTGCGCCAGGTCCCGGATCCACCACGGCGCCATGACCAGGAGGAACAGGCCGAAGCAGGCGAGCGCGGCGGTCCATCCGATCCGCGCGGGGCTCGTGCCGGGCCCCTCGGCGCCGTTCGCCGCGCCGCGCCAGCGCCGCCACCGCTCGGCGCCGAACGCGACCGCGAACGGCACGCCCAGCAGCACGCCGTCCGTGCGGGCCAGCATCGCAAGGCCGACCACGACGCCGCCCAGCGCGAACGCGCGCCGGTCGCCGGCCGCCCCGCGCACGCACAGCCACATGGCCAGCACGCCGAGCACCATGAACAGCGAGAAGTTGTCCGGCTGCGAGAGGTACGGAGCCGCCAGCCCGGGCACGATCATGAGCGCCGCAGCGGCCAGGGAGACGCGGCGGCCCAGCCCGGCGTCCAGGCCGAGCAGGTACGTGATCGGGACCGCGAGCGCTCCCAGCAGCCAGAACGGCAGGCTCGACGCGAGCCAGGTCGGGCCCAGGAGCCAGATGAACGGCACCTGCACGATCGCCGCGAGCGGCATCCAGTGCGCGTCGGCCGGGATCGGCAGGGTGCCCACGGCGGGAAGCCTGCCGCCCACGTCCACGAAGCTCCAGATGTAGGGGATCGTGAAGCCGTGGCCGGCCGCGAGCTCCGCGCCACCGCCATGTAGTAGACGGCATCGGGGTAGCCCGGCTGCGGGAACGGCAGCGCCATCGCGATCCGAGCGAGGAACCCCACTACGAAGAGGGCGGAGGGCACTTGGAGCGCGGCGGGGGCCGCGATGCGTCTGGTCCGGGGCGAGGTGGGAAGCACGGCCTGCGCATCGTAGCAATGGGCCGACGTGCGTCTCTGGGTCTTTCGTCCCACTTGAACCGCGGCCGCCTAGGTGCGAGGCTGCCCGCGGCCCCGCACCGGCCGGTAGGATCTACAGGCCGCAACTGTCACGAGGATCGCCGCATTGGGCTCCGATTTCCAGTCGACGGGGGTCCCCGCTGACAGCCCGTCGGCCGAACGCAGCTCCGCCGAACGCAGCTCCGCCGAAGAGCCCGAGGCCGACGCAGCCCCGCCGCACGCAGCGCTGCCGTCCGGCTGCTGGCGTGGATCGGCATCGTCCTCGGCGTCGTGTACCTGACCGTCGGCGGAGGCGGATCGGCCGGGATCAACGAGGTCGGGTTCCGCACCGCGAGCCTCATCGCAATCGCCGTCGCGATGCTCGCCTGGTTCGTGGCCGCGATTCGCGACGCATCCTGGCGACCACGCAGCGTGCTGTGGCCCGCGTTCGCGATCGCGATCGCGGCGTTCCTGATCTCGACCCTGACGTCCTGGAGTCCGCGCCTCAGCGTCGAGTACGTGGCGTACGCCGTGCTGTGCGCGGCACTCTACCTGCTCCTCGTCCGCCTTCTGGCGCACCCCGCGTTCGCGCAGCGGCTCGGCGCGCTGACCGTGCTGCTGTGCCTCGCGACCGGGGTCGAGTACGTCGTCCTTGCAGTCGGTCACTGGATCTTCTGGTGGATTGCGCTCGGGCACCTGGCGGTTCCGCCGCTGCGTCCAGGCTCCGAGGGGCTCGTGTACGGCAACCCGAGCGCCGTCGCAACGATGATGCTGCTCCTGTGTCCGGCCTCCGTGGCCTATCTGGGAATCGCCACCCGGGCGAGGCGGCTCGTGGTGGGAGTTCTCGTCGTCCTCACAGCCGTCGTTGTCGTCCTGACCGAGTCGCGGGGCGCGTGGCTCGGACTGGGTATTGCGGCCGTGGGGCTCGTGGTGGGCCTGATCACCATTCCGTCGGCGCGGGTGGCCGTGCGACGCGTGGCACGTGACAGTACGGGCAGACTCTCGATCGGCGCCGTCATCGTCGCCGGGCTCGCCGGCCTTGCGTTGCTGGGACTCCGCCGTCCTCTCGCGCGCCCTCAATTCCTCCGGGGACCGCCTGTCATTCTTCCTCGCCGCGATCCGGATGTTCGAATTGGCGCCGTTCGTCGGTTCCGGCCCGGGAACGTGGGTGGCTCGCAGGATCGCGTTCACCGACGGCTCGACGGGAATCGATGGCTACATCCCGCACGCCCACAACATCTACCTCCAGACCCTTGCGGAGTTCGGCCTCGTGGGAGTGCTGGCGGGCGCGGTGGTGGTCGTCTCCTCGGGTGGCTCGTGTACCGGGCGATGACCGACACCGATCCGACGCGAAGGCGGTACGGCTGGGCGACGCTGTTCGCGCTGCTCTGCCTTGGCGGTCACCAGCTGGTGGATGTCTATGCCAACTTCCCGGCCGTCATGTTCGCGCTCGCGCTGACGGTCGGCGTCCTCGACGCGACGAGTACGGCATCGCCGCTGGGTCGCTGGACGGAGCGGGCCCACGGCCTCCGGGCTGCGGCTGTCCTCCGCGCGGGTCCAGTGCTCCTTGCCGTCGCAGTCGTCGGCGCGCTCGCCTTCAGTTCCTGGAGCGAGTCGGTGGCCGTGACGCAGGCCCAGGCGGTCAACGCCGCCAACACAGAGAACTGGGATGCGGCCCTGACGCTTGCGCGGCAGGCCGCGACCGCAGACCCGTCCATGACGCCATACCAGTTCACGCTCGGGCTGGCCGCAGCGGCCACAGGCGACCTCGTGCTGGCACGCGACGCGCTGGATCGTGCGGCTGTCACGTCGGACTTCCCAGAAGCATGGCTCGATCTTGCCGCCGTCCAGGTGCGGCTCGGCGATCGCGCATCGGCCGGGCAATCGCTTGCACAGGCAATGCGGCTCGGCTGGCAGCAGGCGCAGGTCACCGTGCCCGCCGCGGCGCTGTACGCAGAGCTCGGCGATCACGCGAACGCCGTCACCGCGGTCGAGTACGCGTTCCTGCTCATCCCCGAGCTCGCGGCCGACCCCTACTGGACGTCCACGCCGGACCTGCAGTCTGCCGCGACCGAGGCCGTGGACCGCGTGGCCGCCATGACGACGTCGGGAGTCGCATACCGCGTGCTACTGGCCGCCGGCAGGACCGCAGACGCCCTCCGCCTCGCAGCGGCGCCCGGCACGGACCCGCAGATCGCGAGGCTCTACGTCCATGCGTGGCTGGGCGATTCGACGGCGCTCAAGGCCCTCGAGACAGACGCGCTCGACGATCCGTCCTCGCCCGCCTTCGAACTCGCCGAGATAGCCGCGGAGCGTGCCGGGGACCAGTCGACGGCGCGGCGCCTGGAGGCGATCGCCATCCAGGGAGTCCCTCCGGCCGGACCGCCGAAGTTCCTGGTCGGCGTCGCCACTGGGTGCGGTGCCTGCCCCCAGGTGACCGGCGCGGCGGCCACGTCGTGGAGCGTCTTCACGTACCGACGTCCGGTCCCGGACGATCTCCTGGTGCTGGACCTGCCGCGCCTCGCTTATCACTGACGATCCGCGCGAGTAGCGCTTCGGTACCATAGGCGGGGCGCACCTCGGGGGATAGGATGCCGACGCGATGATCCGAAGGTACGGGGCGGAATTGCGTGCGCTACTGATGGCCGCCGATGCCGGCGTCGCGGTCGTCGTGGTCGTCGTGCTGTCCGCGATCCGATTCGGGCCCGACTGGCCGGTCTTCTGGCGCGATGCGATCCCGCAGCCACTGGCCTTCCTGATCGTGTACGCGCTGGCATGGACCGCTCTTCTCACCCTGAATGGTTTGTATCGGCCACGCTCCCGGTGGTCCTTGTTCACGGAGGCGACCGACATCGCACGCGCCACAGCGGCGATGGCGCTGCTGTCCCTGAGCGTCCTCTTCTGGTTCCGGCTGCCCGACGTCAGCCGCCTCTTCCTGCTCCTCCTGTTCCCGGCCCAGGCCTGGTCACGCTGGCGACCCGCGCCGCCATGCGGCTGGCGTTTCGGCGGCATGCGGCGCGCGCGGGCTGCAACCAGCGCTTCGTGCTGATGGTGGGCGCGGGGCCGCGCGGCGCAGGCGTTCGCGGCGAAGCTGGAGAGCCACGCGCGAGCTGGGGCTCGCGCGTGATCGGCTTCCTCGACGACGATCAGGACTTCGCAGCTGCCCGGGCGCTGGCGCTACCTCGGCGGCGCTTCGACCGACCTCGAGGACGGTGCTGCACGGCCGACGTCGTCGACGAGGTCGCGGTCTGCCTGCCGTTCTCGCAGCTGGGACCTGGTCGACGCCGGTCGCCGAGCTCTGCGAGGAGGACGGCAAGATCGTCCGGGTGCCCGATGGACGTGCTGGACCGCTCGTTCGCGTCGGGCAAGGTGGAGGAGCTCGACGGGACGCCGGTCTTCTCGCTCGTGTCCGGGCCGGACCGGCTGCTCGGCCTGGCGGCGAAGCGGCTCGTCGACATCCTGGGCTCGGCGGTCCTGCTGGTCGTCCTGAGCCCGGTCCTGGCGGTCGATCGCGCTCGCCGATCCGCGTGCGCGACGGCGCGCCGATCCTGTTCCGCCAGGCGCGGGTGGGCCTCCACGGGCGGCCGTTCCACGTCGTGAAGTTCCGGACCATGGTCGCGCGACGCCGAGGCGCGACTACTCCGAGGTGGCGGACGCGTCAACGAGACCCGGCCGCGCCTTCAAGCTGACCGACGACCCGCGGGTCACCCGGCTCGGCCCCTTCCTGCGCCGGACCAGCCTGGACGAGCTGCCCCAGCTCTGGAACGTCCTGCGCGGGCGAGATGAGCCTGGTGGGCCCGCGACCGCGCTCCGCCGCGCGAGGTGGAGGGCTACGACGTCTGGCACCGCCGCCGCCTCTCGATGAAGCCCGGGATCACCGGCCTCTGGCAGGTCACCGCCCGCCGCGACGACGACTTCGAGCGCGCGCGCCGCCTGGACCTCGACTACATCGACCGCTGGTCGCTCTGGCTGGACGTCAAGATCCTGGCCCGGACGATCCCGGCCGCGCTGGAGGGACGATGACGACGAAGAAGGCCCTGATCACCGGCATCACCGGCCAGGACGGCTCGTACCTCGCCGAGCTGCTGCTCGCCAAGGGCTACGAGGTCCACGGCCTGATCCGCCGCTCCAGCACGTTCAACACCGGCCGGATCGACCACCTCTACCAGGACCCGCACGAGCCGGACGTCCGCTTCTTCCTGCACTACGTCGACCTGACCGACTCGTCCTCGCTCGTCGACCTGGCTCAACCGGATCAAGCCCGACGAGGTCTACAACCTCGGCGCCCAGAGCCACGTCGAGGTCAGCTTCGAGATGCCCGAGTTCACGGCCGACACGGCCGGCATGGGCACGCTCCGGCTCCTCGAGGCGATCCGCCACGCCGACTGGCCGGTCCGCTTCTACCAGGCCGGCAGCAGCGAGATGTTCGGCAAGGTCGCCGAGACGCCCGCAGACGCGAGACGACGCCGTTCTACCCCCGCAGCCCGTACGCCGTGGCGAAGGTGTTCGCCCACTGGATGACGGTCCAGTACCGCGAGGCGTACGGCCTGTTCGCGTGCAACGGGATCCTGTTCAACCACGAGTCGCCGCGGCGCGGCGAGACGTTCGTCACCCGCAAGATCACGCGCGGCGATCGCCGCGATCCTCGCCGGGCGGCGAGCAGAAGCTCTACCTGGGCAACCTGGACGCGCGGCGCGACTGGGGCTACGCCCCCGAGTACGTCGAGGCGATGTGGCGGATGCTCCAGCAGCCCGAGCCGGACGACTACGTCATCGCCACCGGCGAGATGCACACGCGTCCGCGAGTTCGTCGACGAGGCCTTCGCCCTGGTCGGCCTGGACTGGCAGCAGCACGTCGAGATCGACCCGCGCTACTTCCGCCCGACCGAGGTGGACGAGCTCTGCGGCGACGCGTCCAAGGCCGAGCGCGACGCTCGGCTGGCGAGCCGAAGACGACGCTTCCACGAGCTGGTCCGGCTCATGCTCGAGGCGGACCTGCGCGAGGCCGGCCTGGACCCGGCAGCACGCGTGCTGCCGACCGGTCGGCCGAGCCGCGATGACCGGCTTCTGGGCCGGCCGGCGGGTCATGGTCACCGGCGGCGCCGGGTTCCTCGGCCGGCGCGTCGTCGCGCGCCTGCGAGACCGCCGGCGCGACCGAGATCTTCGTCCCGCGCAGCGCCGACTACGACCTGCGGACGCGCGACGGCGATCGACCGCGCGCTCGCCGACGGGCAGCCCGGACCTCGTCATCCACCTCGCCGCGGTCGTCGGCGGCATCGGCGCGAACCGCGAGAACCCGGGCCGCTTCTTCTACGAGAACGCGATCATGGGCATCCAGCTGATGGAGCAGGCGCGGCTCGCCGGCGTCGCCAAGTTCGTCCAGGTCGGCACCGTCTGCTCCTACCCGAAGTTCACGCCGGTCCCGTTCCGCGAGGACGACCTCTGGAACGGCTACCCGGAGGAGACGAACGCGCCGTACGGCCTCGCCAAGAAGATGCTCCTCGTCCAGGGCCAGGCCTACCGCGCAGCAGTACGGCTTCAACGTCGATCTACCTGATCCCGGTCAACCTCTACGGCCCGGGCGACAACTTCGACCCGGCCAGCTCGCACGTGATCCCGGCGCTCATCAAGAAGTGCGTCGACGCGCGCGAGGCGGGCGCGGACCACATCGACGTCTGGGGCACGGGCTCCGCCTCGCGCGAGTTCCTCTACGTCGACGACGCGGCCGAGGGGATCGTCCTCGCCGCCGAGCGCTACGACGGCGCCGAGCCGGTCAACCTCGGCGTCGGGCAGCGAGATCACGATCCGCGACCTGGTCGAGCTGATCGCCCGGCTGACCGGCTTCGCGGGCGAGATCCGCTGGGACGCCACGAAGCCGGACGGCCAGCCGCGCCGGGCGCTCGACACGAGCCGGGCGCGGGAGCGGTTCGGGTTCGTCGCGCGGACGAGCTTCGAGGAGGGGCTGCGGCGGACGATCGAGTGGTACCGCCCTCAAAGGGTGATCTCCGCCTCGGCGACCGGGACTGGCCCCTGACAGAACCTACATCGCCTGCGCCACCCCGAGGACGTTCCAGGTCTCCTCGGTCGGGTCCTGCTGGAACTCCGGGAAGGCACCGAGGCGTAGCAGTGCAGTCCCGCCCCTCCGAGGAAATCGCGCAGTTCGCTCTCGAAGAAATAGCGCATCGTGTGAGTTTCGTGGCCTTCGCCCCCTTCGGATCGCCGGCCTCCCTTAACCGGTAGTCGACCACGCAGACGTGCCGTTCCCGATCAAGCCGACCCGATGCCCGCCGTTCGAGAGGACGGCCGTCCACCTTGAACCACCTTGATCCGCGCCGATGGTAGCAATTCATC
>CAVZXW010000005.1:0-60017 GCA_963779375.1 uncultured Chloroflexia bacterium
GACGCACTCGAAGCCGCTGGCCACGAGGGCACGCCGATCCTCGACCTCGGACCCGCGCTCGATCGCGGCAGCTCGGCGATGACCCCGGCTCGCCCGACCCTCACTGGTGGCTGAACCAGATGCGCGCGGCGAGAGCGACGCGCCTGATCGGCCAGCGCCTCGCGCGATTGCCGGAGGGGATCGGCGGCGCGGGCCGCGAGCTACGCCGACGACCTCGAAGCACTCGATGACGACCTCCGGGCCACCCTGGGGACGATCCCGACCCCGCGCGAAGACTCATCAGGAGCCACGCCGCCTTCGGTTACTTCGCCGAGCGCTACGACTTCAAGGTCGCTGGGGTCCTCATCCCGGCGGCTCAGCCCAGGCCCAGCCCGACCCCAGACTCCTCGCCGAGTTGGCGGCGGTGATGCGCTCCGAGAAGGTCCGGGCGATCTTCGGGGAGACGACCGGGCCTGGAACGTGGCCCGTGCGCTCGCCGATGAGGTGGCGGTGGGGTCCGGGTCGTGGTCCTCTACACCGGCTCGATCGGCGAACCTGATCGGGGCCGACACGTACGTCGGCATGCTCCGCACGAACGCCGAGCGGATCGCCGATGCTCTGACCTGACCACCGTGATCGAGTGGTTGACGGAACCGTTCTCCGTCCACTTCATGCAGCAGGCGCTCCTCGGCGGTCTGCTGGCAGCGGTTACCTCGTCGCTCATCGGGACCTGGGTGGTCATCCGGGGCATGGCCTTCATGGGTGATGCGCTCGCCCACGGCGTCCTGCCCGGCATCGCATTGCGTTCGTCCTGGGGTTCGACCTGACCCTCGGCGCGGTCGCCGGTGCGCTCGTCATGGTTGCAGGCATTGCACTCGTCCACCGCAAGGCCGGCCTGCGGGAGGACACCGCCATCGGTCTCCTGTTCGTCGGGATGCTGGCCCTGGGCGTGATCATCGTCTCGCGGCTGCCCTCGTTCACGACCAGCCTCACTACCTTCCTGTTCGGCGACATCCTCGGCGTTCGATCGTCGGATCTGCTCGTTCAGGCTGCGGCCGCCGCAATCACCATCACCGGGATCGCGCTCCTCTACCGGCCGTTCCTCGTCCTGTCGTTCAACGAGGCGAAGGCTCAGGTGCTCTGCCTGCACCCGCGACTGGCCCACATGGCGATGCTCACGCTGCTGACCCTGGCCATCGTCACCTCCTTCCGGGCGGTGGGGACGCTGCTTGTCTTCGGCCTGCTGATCGCGCCGCCGGCGACCGCCTCGCTCCTCGCGCGGAGCGTGCCGACGATGAGGCTCCCGGGTGCGACCCTCGGGAGCGCGGCGGTGGTCGTCGGGCTCCTGCAGAGCTGGCATCTGGGCACTGCCGCCGGAGCGACCGTCGAGGCGTCGCGGTTGCCACGTTCCTCGCGGTCCTCTTCGGGCGTGATGTCGCCGATCGCGTTTGCGCTCCCGGCGCGGAACTCCCGAGACCGATGGTGGCGCCTGAGGTGCGCGAACCGGCGGTCATCGCCCGCGACCTCGTCCTCTCGTACGGCGAGCGCGTCGCCCTCACGGTCTCGGACTTCGATATCCCGGCCGGCGGGCTGACCGCCCTCATCGGCCCGAATGGTTCGGGCAAGTCGACGATCCTCAACGCGATCGCCGGCCTGCTCGAACCCAACTCGGGGCGGCTCGCGGTACTGGCAGGCCCGCGCCGGCTGGCGGCGATCGCCTACGTCCTCCAGTCGACGGCGGTCGACAAGGCGATGCCTGTCACCGTTCGGGAGGTGGTCGGCATGGGCCGCTACGGGAGCCTCGGTCCCTTCCGCCGCTTCACCACCGAGGACCGGGCACTGTGCGCCGCCGCCATGGAGCGTCTGGCCATCACCGAGCTCGCGTCGCGGCACCTCGATGAGCTCTCCGGCGGACAGCGGCAGCGCGTCTTCGTGGCCCAGGGGCTGGCCCAGGCTGCCGACCTCCTGCTGCTGGACGAGCCGATCACCGGGCTCGACCTGCCGTCGACCGAGCAAATCCGCACCGCGATCAAGCAGGAACGACGACGTGGCGTGACTGTTGTCGTGACCACCCACGAACTGGCCGATGCCGCAGCTGCCGACTGGGTGCTGTTGCTGGCCGGGAGGGTGGTGGCCGCCGGGCCACCCGACGAGGTCCTGGTGCCGGGGCGGTTGTCCGAGGCATACGGCGTGACGTTCCTCGCCCACGGCGGGCGGCTGATGATCGACGATCCCGCCCACCGGTCGGGCGGCGGACCCGTCGCTGAGACCCGTCACCAAACCGGCCCCGACCGTGAGGGGCCGCAGGAGTGAAGGCGGGAGGGCCGGCTCGACGAAGGGAGGAGTCGCTCGGCGGCGCCTCCTCGGCCCCGCATCAGCGCCTCGCCCTGGTCGGGCGCCGACGGAGCCTGCTCGTCCCGGTAGGTGTGACGATCGGCCTGCATCTCGTGCTTCTCGCCAGCCAGGTCGTGGCCGCGGCGCTCACGGGCAGCGTGGCCATCGGAGCCAATGCCCTCCATGTCGGTGTCGATACCGCCGTCCACCTGGTGGCGCTGGGCGGCGTGTGGCTGGCGACCCGGCCGGCCGACCCCCGCCACCCGTACGGATACGAACGCTACGAAACGGTCGCCTCGCTGGCGATGGGGACGCTTCTCCTGGTGGCCGTGGCGCTCATCGTCTCGAGCGCCGTGCCCCGGTTGCTCGCCCCTGAGCCGAGCCGGGCGACCGGGTTCGGAGCGGCGGTCATGGCCGCCTCGGCTCTCGCGACTGGCGCCCTTGCCCTGTACCTGCGCGATCGTGGCCGGCGCATGCAGAGCCGGGTGCTCGGATCGGAGTCGATCCATGCGGCCGCGGACACGCTCATCGCCGTCGGGGTGCTCGCGGCTGTCGCCGGCGCCCCCCTGGGCTTCCCGTGGCTCGACCCGTTCGCCGCCCTGGGCGTGGGCGGAGTCGTCGCCTGGCGTGGCTGGGGAGTCGTGCGCGGGGCCGCGGACGTCCTGACGGACGCGGTCGCGGTGGACACCGATGCCATCCGTGCCGCCGCCCTCGCGGTGCCGGGCGTCCGAGACTGCCACGCCGTCCGCTCGCGGGGCGAGGCCGGCAGCGTGCGGGTCGATCTCCACGTCCACGTGGCGCCCGACCTGACGGTCGTGGAGGCCCACCGGATCGCGCTGGATGTCGAGTCGCACATCCGCACGCTGAACGCAGGCGTGGCCGAGGTGCTCGTCCACGTCGGTGCGGACGAGGACGCCACGTGACCGGTCGCTCGTCCGAGGTCGATTCGATTCGGAGGCTGAACCTCGATGGCATCGCCCGGTGCCACGGCAGATCGAGCGGGGCCCGGGCGCCAGAACGGGACGGTGGTGCGACGGCGTGACCGCGCATGTGGAAGCCGTCCGAGCGGGGCGCCGCCCCCGAGGCCTCACCACGACCCTGAGCCGGCGGCTGCAGGGGGCGGCGCTGGCTCCACTGACTCCACTGGACCTCGAATGTGGACCGGACCTCGAACTTGGCGGCGGGGCTCCCGAGCCGCGGCGCCGATCACCGTGATCGACGACCGCGCCGCTGGTAGCGCTTGCCGCATCCAGACCAACCTGCCACGTCTGACATCGCGGGGCCACATGATGGCCGGAATCGTGCATCTCCAGGCCACGTGATCGGTGGCAGGACGGCGACTGCGTCGCCGGTCGCTCCGATCACAGCAGCGACGGCAGGGACAGAGGATGGGTTGGAAGGGGAGTCACCGGTTGCCGGGAGCGCCATCGTGTTGTGGCGCCCGCGCCGCCCGATGATCGTTCTTGATGAATGATCCCGCAGCGCCGAGACTGGGCCTCTCGATCCATGTTCGAGGACGGAGACGGGCGACGACCCCGGGGAAGCGGTGGATATGGAACATCTGACACGACGACGCGGACCCGGCCGGCTGCATGCGAGGCTCGCCACCGGCGGGTACGCAACGCCGACGCGTCCCGCCCGGATCCTGCGCCCGCTCGTCGCGCTGGCCGTTGCGCTGGCTGTCACATCGCCGGTCGCGGTCGTCACCGCCGCGGCGCCCGTGGCGGCCTTCGCGGGCGCGGCCGCGTCCACGACCGGGACCACCACCTATGTCAATGGAGCCACGATCGCCTGGACCGCGGAAAACGTGGCAGTCACCAACGCTCCGTCCGACGGATCCGGCAGCTATGCCGGCATCATCCGCGGCATCGCGGGCGGCCAGCCGGGGCTCGTGGCTGTCGGGGCCGACTACACGGCCGGCACCGCCGAAGGGGCAAGCTGGGTCTCCGCCGATGGCGGCCTCACCTGGACAGAACACCTGGTGGCGGACACCGGGGCGGCCGGCTTCACGGCCCTCGCGGCGAGTACGGGCGCGTTCGCCGCCGCGAGCTCGGCCGGATTCTGGCACTCGGCCGACGGCGCCACCTGGACGCTGGCCGCCACAGGGCCGGCGACCATCGGCGTCGCCGTCATGGCAGCCGGCCTGGGGCAGTTCGTCGCCCTCGTGACCGACGGCGCCTCGACGCGCGCCTGGACGTCCGTAGACGGGTCGCGCTGGGTGGCAGCGCCGGACCAGGCGGCCGTCCGCTCGTTCTGTCCGTCGAGCGTCGCCGCGTCCTCGTCCCGCGCCGTCGTGGTCGGCATGAGCTGCAGCTCGTCGAGCACTCCCCGGCTCCTCGTCTCGTTCGACGGAGCCGAGTGGACACAGGCGGTGGTGCCCTCAGGGATGGACACCGGTCAGGCGAGCGTGAGCGTCGCCGGCGGGCAGTTCGTCATCATCGCCCCGTACCACGACGCGACCCACGACGGCACCGCCGTCTGGTCCTCGACGAGCGGCACGAGCTGGCGCCGGACGTCGTTCCTCAGCGCGCGCGCGGCGTCGCCCGATGTCATCGAGGGGATCATTCCGTACGGGGCAGGCTGGATCGGATCGGGCTGGGCGGCGAACAACGCCGACGACTGCACGCCGATCGTCTGGAGCAGCGTCGACCTCGTCCATTGGACCCGTGCCCAGCTGGTTTCACCGCCGTATGCCGGGACCTGCGCGCAGCCGTTCTCGATGGCCGCCGACCAGGGGCACGTGATCGCGGTGGGACGGGCCTGGGACCTGGTCGCCACCGCCCCCGCTGCCTGGATCGGCACTCTCGCCACGCCCCCACAGCCGGAGCTCACGCTGAGCCAGGCCTCGGCGACGGGGGTGACGAAGAGCGGCCCGTTCACCCTGTCGACGAAGGTCGTCCACCGGGGCCAGTACGTGACGATCCGGATCGCGACCACGCCCCCGATCCCGGGCGCCGACATCGGCATCTGGGTCGCGAAGAAGGCCCCCGACGGGAGCTGGTCGCCGTTCGCGCCCCATACGGGTCGACTCGCCGACGCCAACGGCGTCGTGTCCTACGTCTACCGCGCGTACTCGATCGCCTGGCTCTCGTTCCAGGCTCACTACCACGGTGACGCGACCCACCCCGCCGCCGTCTCCAACGCGATCCAGGCCCGCTGGGTCCCCTGAACGGTCGCGGACCCACGGGTGGGTTCGCTTCGACCACGGCAGCGCCGGCACGTACAGGTGGTGTTCGATCGGCGGGGACGCGGCCGGAGAGGTGCCGCCCTGCCGTCTGCCATCCCGTGTCCCGTCCTTGCCTGCGCGGGCGTACCCTCCGGCCTGCAGGGGATTCGATGAAACGGGGGGTTGGGATGCGCAGACTTCTTGCCGCTGGCGTTGCCCTTGGTGTCACGCTCCTTCTCCCGGCGGGCGCGAACGCCATCACGAATGGCGCGCCCGATGGTGCCGGGCATCCCGAGGTCGGCGCGCTCCTGGCCCCGACTGCCTACTCGGACGGCACGTGGGCGACGTGCACGGGCACGCTGATCTCGCCCACGGTGTTCCTGACTGCGGCCCACTGCGACCAGGGCGTGAGTCGTGTCGCCGTCACGTTCGATACCGCCTACAACGCCGACAGCGGCACCACCTACTGGGGCACCTGGCACGCAGACCCGTTCTACAACAAGTCGCAGAGCGATCCGCAGGACATCGCCGCCGTGGTGCTCGACGAGGCCGTGACGGGCATCATCCCGGCGCACCTGCCGGCGGCGGGGTCGCTCGCGGGCCTGGCGCACGGCACGCCCGTGACGTCGGTCGGCTACGGGGCGCAGTCGGTCACGGTCAGCCACGGCCCGGTCTTCCACGACGCGGATGTCCGGTACGTTGCGGCCGGCGCGCTCGACGCCCTCACCCGGAGCTGGTTGCGCAATTCGATGAACCCCGCGCTCGGCTACGGAGGTACGTGCTTCGGGGACTCGGGCGGCCCGAACTTCCTCGGCGCCGGGGCAACGGAGACGGACATCGTCGTCGGCACGACGATCACCGGTGATGCCATGTGTCGATCGACGAACGTCGACTACCGGCTGGACACGCCGTCGGCCCGGGCGTTCCTCGGGCAATTCGTGTCACTGCCCTGACGCCCGCCGAACCGGACACCCAGGACCGCACGAGGTAGACCGTTGGCCGCCACCGCCTCCACCATGCTCCCGCTGGGCACCCGGGCCCCGGACTTTCACCTGCCGGACCCGGCCGGCATGCTCGTCTCGCGGGATGACTTCGCCGACTGCCCGGCCCTCCTGGTCATGTTCCTGTGCAACCACTGCCCCTATGTCCGGCACGTCGCCGAAGAAATCGTGCGGCTGGCGCGGGAATACCAGGCGCACGGGATCGGCGTCGTCGCGATCAGCAGCAACGACGTGGCACAGCACCCGGAGGATGGGCCGCCGGCGATGGCCGAGGTGGCTGCAGCGATGGGCGCCACGTTCCCGTACCTGTACGACGAGACGCAGGACGTCGCGAAGGCCTACCACGCCGCGTGCACGCCGGACTTCTTCCTGTTCGGCGCCGATCGCAGGCTCGCCTACCGGGGGCAGTTCGATGGGGCGCGCCCGGGCAACGAGTCGCTGTCAGTGGCTGCGATCTGCGAGCCGCCCTCGACGCCGTCCTGGCCGGCCGGCCCGCGCCCGAACCGCAGCTGCCCAGCCTCGGCTGCAACATCAAGTGGAAGCCCGGCAACGAACCCGAATACGCCGCGCCCCTGCACCGGGCCGGCGCTTCGTAGCCCCACCGGCCGCCATCGGCCCCGCCGACCGCCGCGCGTCAGACGCTCGGTGCCAGGCCCGCGCCGGTCACGTCACGTACCCGATCTCACGGTCACGGACGCGGAACGGTCGGCACCCCTGGTGTCCGCTGTTCGGCCCACGCCTCGACCGGCTCGGGCCGCCCGAACAGGTAGCCCTGCCCGAATTCGACCCCGAAGCCCCTGAGCGTGCCCGCCTCCTCTTCGGTCTCGATGCCCTCGGCGACGAGCCGGCAGCCGGCGCTCCGGGCGAACTGGCGCATGCCCACCACCATGGCCTGGCGTCCGAGGTTGGCGTTGACTCCGCGCACGAGCCCGATGTCGAGCTTCACGAAGTCGGGGCGCAGCTCGATGATGTGCCCGAAGTTGGCCACCCCCGCGCCCGCGTCGTCGACGGCCAGGCGCACGTCCCGCCCGAGCTTGCGGATGGCCTCGTGCACTGCCCCGTAATCCTCGATGACATCGTGCTCCGTGATCTCGAGGACGAGAGCGCGATCAGCCTGTTCCAGGGCGCGGCCCAGCCGCTCGGGATCGGCGATCAACCGGGGCGAGACGTTGACGTCGAGCCACAGCCCCGGCGGGAGCCCTCTCGCCGCGGCCACCGCGGCTTCGATCGTGGCGAGCTCGAGCTCCGCGCCGAGTCCGACGGACCAGGCGTCGGCGAAGCAGAGATCCGGTCGCTGCCCCGAGTCGAAGCGTGTCAGCGCCTCGTAGCCCACGACCTCCCGCGACTCGAGCTCGATGATCGGCTGGAAGACCGGGTGGAAGGATCGGGTGGCGAGCGATCGCGCGCAGTGCCGCGCGCAGTTCCGCCTCCCAGTGCAGGGCGTGCAGGCGTTCCGCGAGCAGGGCGCTCGACGTTGCACTGAAGGAGATGATGCCCGGCATCGTTTCCACGAGCGTGCGGGCAAATCGCGCATCGAAGGTGCCGAGGAGGAGCGCGCCGTCGACGTGATCTCCGCGCGCGATCGGCCCGAAGGCCACGGCGCGCAAGCCGGCCGAGATCTTGGGCCCGATCCAGTCGGCGTCCGGTGTGTCGCCGTCCGTGTACTCCGCCCAGGGTCCCGAGGCCGCGTGGGCCCGGATGGACGCCGCGCGCTCGGGCGGCACGAGGACCCCGGCCTCGAGCGGGAACCCCTGCGGGCCGCTGAACGCGACCACCTGGACGTCGGCGGCCCCCACGTACGCGTCGATGGCGGCGACGTCCACGAAGGGAAGGGTCACGAGCTGGTCGCAGATGGCCTGTGCCATCTGTTCGAGCGTGGCGTCATCGGGCATCGCGTGGAGGGTCTCCGCGAGCGCTGCGCGGATGCGGGCCTGCAATGCCAGTTCGGCCTGGGCTTCCCGCAGCGGGCTGACATCGCGCAGGACGGTGACGATATTGGCCACGCGGCCCTCGGCATCCCGCCCGGGCGTGACGCTGAGGTCGGTCTGGCGTGTCGCTCCATCCGGCAGACGCTGGTCCACCTCGCCGAGCCAGCGACGCCCGGCGCGGATCCCACGGTCGATCGCCTTGATGGTCCCCGCGGCGAGCGCATCGTGCATGACATCGGGCATCGAGCGACCAAGCAGCTCCGGCAACCCGCAGTGCATCTCGCGCAGGAACGCCGGGTTGGCGTAGACGATGTGCCCTGCCGGATCGGTGATCGTGATCGCGTCCACCGACTGCTCGACGACTGCCGCAAGGCGCTCGCGCTCGTGGGCCAGGCGCGTCCGCTCGGTGACGTCGCGGAACACGAGGAAGAACCCCCGCTCGAGCGGGGCGATGGTCATGTCCACGAGCGTGGTCGTGCCGGGTTCGGACACAGGCGCGCTCGGAACCGGCGTGCCCTCCGCCGCGTAGGGCTGTCCCGTCTGAACCACCCGGAGGCCGATCTCGAAGATCCAGCGACCGGTCCCGTTGGCCATGCCCCCGAGCAGGGTACGGCCGGCCAGGTGCGCCGGATCCCCGCCCATGAACATGGCTGCGGCACGGTTGGCGAACGCGACGCGGAAGTCGGTGATCGCCGCGTCGCCGCCCTCGAGTGCGCGTGCACACCAGGAACGGATCGGCCATCGCGTCGAGGGCTGCCCGCATCGCCGCTTGCGAGGCCGCGAGCTCGGCCTCGAGCCGTGCCTGCTCCCGCCGCGCGGCGGCTTCCGCCACGGCCCTGCGCACGGCCGGCACGAGTGCAGGCAGGCGCTGCTTCAGCACGTAGTCGGTCGCTCCGGTTCGGAGGGCCTCGATCACGAGTTCCTCTCCGAGGGTGCCAGAGACAAGGATGCACGGGACGGCGGGGTCCCAGTCGTGCGTCAGGTGGACGGCGATGGCTCCCGAGAACCCCGGCAGCGCCCAGTCGGCCAGCACGACCTCGGGCACGAACTCGGACAGCGCGGCGCGGAGGTCGGTTTCGCTGGCCACGAGGCGGGCCTCGAAGGACAGGCCGCCATCGCGGAGCGTACGCGTGACGAGTTCGGCGTCGTCGGCCGAGTCCTCCACGAGCAGGACACGCAGAGGACGGGGCCCGTCAGTCATGACGGCACCTTGTTGAGCAGGAGCCAGTAGAAGCCGAGCTCGCCGACCGCGGCCGTGAACTGTTCGAAGTCGACCGGCTTGACGATGTAGCTGTTGGCGCCGAGCTTGTAGCTCTCGATGAGGTCGCGCTCCTCGCGCGAGGACGTCAGGACCACGACCGGGATGGTTCGCGTCGCTGGCGACGCCTTCAGGCGACGCAGGACTTCGAGGCCGTCGAGGCGCGGGAGCTTGAGGTCCAGGAGCACGAGCTTCGGGTAGCCGTCGTCGGGCGGGTGGGCGTCGTCTTCGGGCCGCAGGTACTCGAGCGCCTGGACGCCGTCGGCCACGACCTTCACCCGGTTTGCCAGGTTGCGCCCGCGCAGGGCGCGCAGCGTCAGCTCGACGTCGTCGGGATTGTCCTCGACGAGCAGGATCTCCAGCGGCTCATCGTTCATCTCGTCTCCTCTGCGGCCGGCAGGGCGAAGCCGAACGTGGCTCCCCCTCCCGGCGTGCCCTCGGCCCACACGCGGCCACCGTGCCGCTCGACGATGCGGGAGACGATGGCGAGCCCGATTCCCGTGCCCTCGAAGTCCGCGGTCGGATGCAGGCGTTGGAACGGCTGGAAGAGCTTGTCCGCGTAGGTCCCATCGAAGCCCACCCCGTTGTCCCGGACGTCGTAGCAGCAGTCGTCGCCGGACCGCTCGCAGGACACGACGACGTGCGCGTCCGCGACCGGACGGGTGAACTTGGCCGCGTTGGCGAGGAGGTTCGTCCACACCAGTCGCAGGAGTGCCTGGTCGCCCATCGCGGGGCACAGGCCGTCGATCTCGAACGCGAGGGCGCGTCCGGGCTCGGCCGCCGCAGCTCCTCGGCCACCGACCGGACGAGGCGATCCATGTCGACCGCCCGGCGCTCGAGCTCCTTGCGCCCGACGCGCGAGAAGGCCAGCAGATCGTCGATGAGAACGCCCATCTGTCGCGTGTTGCGCACGACGACTCCGAGCACGCGCTGCGCCTCCGCATCGAGGTTCCGGGCGTGCTCGTCGAGCAGGATGCGGCTGAACGCGTCGATGGAGCGCAGCGGAGCCCGCAGGTCGTGGGACACCGAGTAGCTGAACGCCTCGAGCTCGCGGTTTGCCGCCTGCAGCTGCGCGGTACGCTCGACCACCCGTTGCTCCAGGCGCAGGTTTGCTTCCGTCACGGCCGCCTCGGCCACCGCGCGACGCCGCAGGGCGCCATACAGGAGCAGCACCATGCCCCCGTTGAGGAGGGCGAGGAGGCCCGCGGTCAGCAGGACGGCGCGCTGCATGACACCGAGGTCGGCGAGCGCCTCCGTGGCGGGCAGCTGCGCGACGAGGGCCCAGTGCGCCCAGCGGCAGCGGCGCGTATGCGGCGAGCGTGGCCGGATCGCGGTCGTCCGCGCCGGACCGGCCCTGGAGGGCGGCGACCACGCCGGGATCCGTCGCGGCGACCAGCGAGGTGATTCCGCCTCCCGGCCGCGCCACGAGCGTGCCGCCCTGGTCGGCGACCAGCAGGCGGGTGCCCCCGAGCGTCTGGAACGCATCCGCGAACTGCTGCAGGCGGGCCAGGTCGAAGGACACGCCGAGCACGCCCAGCAGGCGGCCGTCGGCGGACGTCACCCGCGCCGCCTCCGCGACCACGAGTGGCTGGCCGACCGCCGCGCTGACGTATGCGCGCGACAGGTAGGCTCCCTTGGCCGTCAGTGCGCCCGAGAACCAGTCGCGGTACGAGAAGTCCTGCCCGAGCGCCGACGGCTGGGCGGGCGAGACGGCCACCACCGTCCCGGCCGCGGTCGTGATCCAGGCGCTGTAGGCGTCGTCGGTCGATGCGCGGAGCTGGGCGAGGAGGTCGGCGGCGTAGGCCTGGTCGGCCGAGCCGAGCGGGCCCGCCGCCAGCGTGGCGGCCAGCGTCGGGCGCCCGGCGAACGCGACCAGGACGTCGGCACGGGCGCGCAGCGACAGGTCGAGGTAGCTCGCACTGGCGCTTGCGCTCGAGCCCAGCCCGCGATTGACCTGCTCGCGCACGGCGGCGCCCCCGAACAGGAGCGCGGAGGTCGTCAGCGCGCCAAGGATGGCGAAGCTGGTGACGGCATACAGCCCGACGAGTGACCTCGGTCGGAGGCCGAGCAGGCGTTCCAGGAGCCCGTGCCGCCGCATCGACCCGGCCGAATGCTCGTCCGTCGCGGGCGTCACGACCGCCATGGCGGAGGCGACAGTCGTCAGGTGTCATCGGTCGCGAGACCGGGGAGGCGCAAGGGCCCGCGCGGTTGCCGGTCCGGCCCCAGTCCGTCGCGCGTCACCTCGCCCGCGCTGCCCGCATGGCGCTCGCAGTCCGTCGTCCTGTCGGTGGTCGTGCACCTGGCACCCGGCGAAGGCACGCGCCTCGGTCGCCCGGGCGGACGGCCAGATCAAAGTGGGTGCACTCAGCCAACAATGACGCTGGACCCGTGGAGTGTCCTACGTCAAGAGCCGTTGTTCCCTGGCTATGTCTGTAGCCGTAGTTGCCGGACGAGCCGCGCCCGCCGGCGGCGATGCTCAGCGCGGCAGCGTGCGTCGGGCTGGCGCTCCCGTGAACGTGCGCAGGCGGGCCAGCAGCTGCCGGTCGGTGAGGGGGCCGCTCTTCTGGACCACGATCCGTCGCGGCTGACCGGGGCGTGGGTCCAGGGCCCGCACGTACTCGGCGAAGTGTTCGACGACCTCGCCGTCTCCGACGAGCAGCAGGTCATCCTCGCTCGTCACCGCGCGCGCCACCTCGTCGAAGAACGTGCGCATGTGCTCGTCGCGATGCCCTTCGCCGGCCGGGTGCGCTTCGGTGGCGGGCGCCCGGTCGAGCGGTGACGTCCCGGGACGGTGGAGACGATGCGGTGACGCAGGCTGCCCTGCGCACCCCAGCGGATGACCGTGGCCGACGTCGCGGAGATCCAGACGCCGGTGGTCGTATCGGACATCGACTGCCTCCCCAGCTGCTCTGGATCCAGCGACGGCCGGAGGCCGAGGCCGACACAGAGGGATGGTGGCCGGAGTCACTTAACGAAAGTGATCGGCCCACCACCCCGGACTGGTATGCGCGCTCCCCGCACTGCTGTCAAGGTTCACGCGTCCACCCTCGCCGACCCGACGCTGCCCACGATGGTTCTCGATGACCTCAATCTCTTCGAGAACGGCGTCCAGGTGCGCGTGACGGTTGATGGCACCGGGGGGCCCGAACGTATCGGGCCCCCCGGTCGCGCTTGGGCGTCGCGAACGGCGCGCCGCGTGCGTTCAGGCGAGCACTAGCTCTTCAGCTCCCGCTCGAGGAGGACCGGCAGCGGGATCCCGGGCTGCCCGGCCGGCGAGTAGGAGGGGTGGTAGGTGAGATCCACGCTCACCACGCGCCAGCCCTGCTTGCCCAGATCGTTGACCCTGTTCAGGAGTTCCTCGATGTGCGCCTCAGGGTGCTCCATGAAGGGCATCCGCTCCATGCGGTACTCGATCCGCGTGGCCGGACCGTCCGGCTCCCGCTCGAGGAGGACCGGCAGCGGGATCCCGGGCTGCCCGGCCGGCGAGTAGGAGGGGTGGTAGGTGAGATCCACGCTCACCACGCGCCAGCCCTGCTTGCCCAGATCGTTGACCCTGTTCAGGAGTTCCTCGATGTGCGCCTCAGGGTGCTCCATGAAGGGCATCCGCTCCATGCGGTACTCGATCCGCGTGGTCCTGCCCTCGTTCGGCCTGACCACGTCCGTGTGTGCGACCATCTCCATCGCCTCGGATCTGCCGACCGCGTGACCACATGCGTGGTGCTCCGCGACCAGTCATCAGCATCCGCCGACATGACCTGGCGGTCGGTGACTCCGGTCACCGGTTGCGCGAATCATCTCAGCCGCCACTGGTGAGGCTCGTCACCGTGCGGGACAACTCCCTGGTGGCTCTGGCGGGACGCTGGGTGAGGGCTCTACACTCGGACTCACGAGCGGGGGAACGCTGTGGCTGCGTCCGCGGAGAAAGGGGCGCCCCGTCGGGTCGTCGCGGGCGAGGACCCGACGGACTTCCTGGCCGACCTGCCGGACCAAGCCAGGGTGCGACTGCTGTCCGACGCTATCCAGATCAACGTGCCCGCAGGCGCCCTCGTCTACCGGGACAACGAGCGACCGCGCGTCTTCCTCGTGATCGACGGCCTGCTGCGGGTGTTCCTCCGCTCGCCCGATGGGCGAGAGGTGACGGCCCGTTACGTCCGGAGCGGTCAGATCGCGGGGCTCCCGCTCGTGGTCGGTGGGCCGGGACCGGAGAGCATCCAGGCCATGACGGCGGCCCGGCTCGCGGCATTGCGGGTGGACCAGGTGCGCTCCCTGCTGGGACGCGACCCGCACGTCGCGCGTGCCTGCGCAACCGAGCTCGTGCGCCAGCTCTACCAGGTTTTCGACGAACTCTCCGAGCAAGCCTTCCTGTCCGTCCGTCAGCGCATCGCCTTCCATCTGCTCAACCTGGTGGCGCCGGGCGAAGGATCCATGCTGATCGTGCAGGCCACTCACGAAGAACTGGCCGAGGCCATCGCCTCGAACCGCGAAGTCGTGACTCGCAACCTCCATCGCATTCGCGACGACGGGCTCATCGCGCTCACTCGCGAGGGGATCGTGGTGCTTGACCCGATCGGACTGGCCCGCGAGATCAGCCCAAGGGGACGGGCCCGTTCCATGCGCAGTCGGCGTTGACGGTCCGCGACAGGATTGGGCACGCAGGACTCGGAGGACCGGTACAAGGGAAAGGTTTGCTGGCGGCCATTGCGAGGGATGACGCCTGACGTCAGGCCTCGCCACGCGCCAGGCGGTCTTGAGAACGACGGTCCCTGGCGGACTGCCGCCGTATCAGCCGTCGGCCGCCACCGGTAGTTCCCATGCCTTGAGGCCGACCACGGCCAAGGCGACGTTGTATCCGGCGAGGACGAGAGGCCAGGGCATCGGCAAGCCCACGTAGACACCGATGGCGGCCACCGCAACTCCCGCCCAGGCGGTGAAGATCCCGAACGCGATCGCCGGGCGATTTCCGACGAACACGGCAGCGGCGACCAGGATGTGGAAGGCGACGACCGCGGCCAACCCGATCGGGAGCAGGTTGGAGTCACCCAGGGGCCCGCTCGGGGCCATCGGTACGATGAGGATCGGGCGGAGCAGGAGTCCCGCCGCGAAGACCTTCGTCCATGTCAGGGAGTCGGAACGGCCACGCATGCCCAGCCACCCAGTGCCGCACCGTCATGGTGGACACAGGATTCGCCCCCCGAACGAGGAGGCGAGTGCCGAATGACCTGTCCGACGACGCGGACGCCGGGCCAGGCAACGCGACGGGACGCCGAATGCCAGTACAAGGAAAAGGCTTCACAACGGCAGAAGCCCGGCCGCTGGTCGCGTGCCGCTGCTCGAGCGCCCTCAGCCGCCGATCGCAAGCCGGGCCGTCCAGGTGCCCTTGCTTGAGCTAACCGACAGCTGATAGCACCCCGCGGCCCGCGCGCCGACGCCGATGCCCCAGATCGACCAATCGCCACGGCTGTTCTGCGCGTAGCCCCAATTCGGCGCTGACGGATCGAGCTGCAGGGTGGTGGTGTACGACGACGGCAGGTCAGCCGTCGCATTCGACGGATACACCTGGAACCACAGCGGGCTGCCGGTGGCGCGGTCGCGGCCTCGAACGGTGACCGGCTGCGTCTCGTTCGGACCGACGATCCACATGACCTTCAGGGTCGGGAACCGCTGGGTGTTATCGGACACCGGCGGAAGCCGAAGGATGCCGTTATCGGGCAGTCCCAGCGTCCAGACCGGTGCCCGTCCGCGGAACCGGACCGTGCCGATGAAACCACCACCGAAGTCGTGGAGCGTCATCCCGCTCGGCAGAACCGACGGGGCACAGTCACGCGGAACCGACCCGAGCGAGGCCACCGCGGGAGGTGGCGTCACGCCGGGAACGATTGAGCTCGGCGTCGGCGCGGGCGACGGCGAAGGGCTCGTAACCGGTGGTCCAGAGATGGAGCTGGTCGCCGCAGCCGACACGGGAGGGGTGGCCGGTGAGATCACCGTCACCGCGTTGGGCGTAGGAGCCGCCGAGGCGCAGCCCGCGACGATGAGCCCGAGCAGCGGGGCGGCCGCGGGTAGTCGCAGCACCTTCACTGCGTGATTATCGGACCATCCCATTGGGGATAGCCTTGAGTGGCTGACTCGATTGGGGTCGTTGCGGCACGTCCTGGGCGCGGCGTACCAGTACTCCGCAGCCAGCATTCCTGCAGGGCATCGTCGGCCTCGGCCATCGAGCCGAGCGGGCGATAGGCCACCCGCCTCGTGTACGGGTCAGGCCGAGGCCTGGCGCCTCATGGCGTGCGTGGACCGCGCGGCCGCCGGCGGGACGTCGATGAGGAGCTTCGCATTCGCACGCGGCGGGTTCGTCGCGTAGAGGTCGCAGAAGATCGTGACGAGCTCGGGGTCGAACTGCACCTGGGCGTATCGGCGCAGCTCCGCGACGGCCGCCTCGTGGCCGATGGCGCGCCGGTACGGACGGTCGCGCACCATCGCGTCATACGCGTCGGCGATGGCCACGATCCGGGCGCCGAGCGGGATGTCGGAACCGCGAAGCCCGAACGGGTAGCCATGGCCCGAGAACTGCTCGTGGTGATGCAGGATGATGGCCCCCGCGTCGGCGACCGCGGCCACGCGCTCCATGATGGCCTGCCCCACCCGCGGGTGCTGGACCACGCTCTGCCACTCGTCGGAGTCGAGAGGGCCGGGCTTCTCGAGAATCTGCTCGGGCACCGCGAGTTTGCCGATGTCGTGGAGCAGCGAGGCGACCCGGATGCGCTCGATCTCCGGCGCGGGCAGGCCGAGCTCACCGGCCAGGCGCACGGCGATCGTGGCGATGAGCGACGAGGGCTGGCCGCCGTAGTGGGGGAGGGGCATCAGCACGGCAGCGAGTGCCGACTCCGCGGCGTGGCGTGCCTGGTCGCCGACCTCCGTGGCGCGCCGGCGACCCTCGGCCGAGATCGGGGCACGCGGGATGCGTGCGGCGTCGTCGTTGGTTTCGGCGAACACGTAGGTCTGGTTGCGCCCGAGCGACTTCGCTGCGTACATGGCGGCGTCCGCGTCGCGGAGGAGCTGGTCCACGCGAAGCACCGGGCCCTGCCCGCCGGCCATGCCGATCGACACCGACACGGCCACCTCTTCGCCGTCGGGCGTGGGGAACGCCTGGCGCAGGACCAGCAGGCGCAGCTTCTCGGCCACCGCGGTGGCGTCCTCGATGGTCGTCTCGGGCAGCACGAGGACGAACTCCTCGCCGCCGTAGCGCCCGACGAAGTCCGTGCCGCGCGTGTGCGCGGCGAACACGCCGGCCACGCCGCGAAGCACGGAATCGCCGACCTCATGCCCGTACGTGTCGTTCACGGCCTTGAAGTGATCCAGGTCGATGAAGGCGATCGCGAGCGGCCGTCCGTAGCGCGCCGCGCGTTCCACCTCGGCGAACAACTGGGAGAGGAGCATGGGCCGGTTGGCGACACGCGTCAGGCGATCCGTGGTGGCCGCTTCCTGTGCCTCCCGCAACGCCTCCGCCACGCCGACGAGACGGCGCCCGACCGGCGCCAGCGGGCCGAAGACGCGGGCCTCCGGGAGGGCGGCACCGGCGTCCGCCGTGATGGCGGCGGCGGCGGAGTCAAGGGCCGCCACGGTGGCGCGCAGGGTGATGGCTGACCACATGGCTCCCGCGAACAGGCCCGCGGCCGCGGTTGCCAGCAACGCCACGATCGCCGGACTCTCGCGTGCGAGCGCCGCGACGATGGCGGCCGACGCCAGGAGGGCGGTCGGAAGCAGGACGAGGGTCTCGCGCCACCTGGGCATGGATATGACGCTAGGGGACCCGTACGGGGACCGGCAGGCCGCGGAGGTACTGGGTGAGCTGGCCGATCGGGCCAGTCGGACTGCAAGGAGAGCCGCAAGGTCGCACGGACCCCGGCCGGTCCGGGAGGAGTCGGCCGACCGAGGCCGGGACCACCGCCCGATCGAGGGGCAACTCAGCCGGCCGGCACCGCGGCGACGGGAACCGGGCGGCCGAGCAGGAAGCCCTGGCCGGTGCGGACGTCGAGCGAGATCAGGGCCGCCAGCTCGGCCTCCGTCTCGATGCCCTCGGCCACGAGGCTGCATCCCTGCGAGTCGGCGAAGTGGCGGAGCCCGGCGAGCAGCGCCTGCCGGGCAGGGTCGCGATCCACGTCGGCCACCAGCGAACGGTCCACCTTCACGATGTGCGGCCGCAGCTCCACGATGTGCCGCAGGCTGGCGAACCCCGCCCCGGCGTCGTCCACGGCGATGCGGATGCCCGGGCCCAGTGCCGCGACGGCCCTTCGGAAGGCGGGGTAGTCGGTGATCGCCTGGTGCTCGGTGACCTCGAGCACGAGACGCCACGGGTGCCGTGCCAGGACGGTTCGGAGCGGCTCGCCGGCCAGGATCACCGCGGGCGACACGTTCACGTTCAGCCACGGGGCGGCGGGCAGGGAGCCGGCGGCTGCCAGTGCGGCACCAAGCGCCGCCGTCTCGAGCTCGACGCCGAGGCCTGCAACGGCGGCCTCGTGGAACTGCTCGTCCGGCGGCGTGCCGTCGGCGAAGCGCGTGAGCGCCTCGTAGCCGACGACGGCGAGGCTCGACAGGTCGACGATCGGCTGGAACACCGGGTGGAACGCGCCGTCGTCGATGATGCGGCGGATGCGCTCGCGCGACCGGCTGAGCTGGGCGCGCGACGAGATGGACGGACCGAGGACGGCGCTCGCGATGGAGGCGAACTCGACGATGGCCGGCAGGCGCTCGGTCAGCCGGTCGGCGGCATCCGGGGCGGCCGAGCCGACCTCGAGCAGCGCCACCACGTCCGCCTCGATGCGGATCGGGGCATACGCGAGGGCACGGATGCCCAGCGAACGGAACGCGCGGTTGAACGGCTGGCCGCCGTGCTGGCCCGTTCCAGCTCTCGACCCATGGCCCCTCGCTGGCTCGCGTCCGGAGATGCTGGGCGCGCGCGGCACCCAGCGGGTGGAGCTCGAGGGTCCGGCCGTCCGCGGCGGCCGCCCCGAGCGGGGTGGCGAGGCCGTCGAGGTCGAAGGCGAGCAGGAGCGCCGTGGTCGCCTCGGGCAGCCGCACGATCTGACGGCACTCCGCGTCGGCCGTCTCCTCCGGACTGGCCTGCGGGTGGAGCGCGGCGAGCGCCTGGGCGACCTGTGCGCGTTCGCGTGCCCTCGTCTGCTCCCGGGCCTGCGACTCGCGCTCGGCGGTGACGTCCCGCTTGACGGCCACGTATCCGGCGATCGCGCCGTCGCCGTCGTGGACCGGCGAGATGGCCGCCTCCTCGGTGAAGAGCGAGCCGTCACGTCGCCGGTTGACGAAGTCGCCCACCCAGGGGCGCCCGTCGGTGATCGTCGCCCACAGGGCCTCGTAGAAGGCGTGGCTCTGGACGCCGCTCTGCAGCATCCGCGGGTTGTGGCCCATGGCGTCGGCGGCCGAGTACCCCGTCACGCGCTCGAACGCGGGGTTCACGTACTCGATGTTGCCGCGGACGTCGGTGATCACGACCGATTCGGGCGACTGCTCGATCGCCATGGCCAGCCGCCTTCGCTCGCCCTCGGCGAGCGCCCCGGCGGCGCGCGTGCGCAGGGCGCCGACGCCGTACGAGAGGTCGGCGGTGAGCTCTTCGAGGAGCGCGACCTCCTCGGGCCGAATGCGTCGGGCTCGGCCGAGTAGATCACGAGGATGCCGAAGACGGAATCGAGCCGGCGCAGGGGGAGCGCGGCCACCGACAGGTACCCGCGGCGAACCGCCGCCTCCGCCCAGGGCGCCATCGTCGGGTCGTCGGGGATGCTCCGGACGATCACCGGACGCCCTTCGCGGGCCGCGGTGCCGGCCGGCCCACGCCCGCGTTCGGTGTCACGCCTCGTGACGGCGACTGCTTCGAGATACCCGTCCTCGTGCCCGGCGTGCGCGACGGGACGGATCGTCCCCGCCTCGTCGTCGTCGCAGTAGCCGACCCAGGCGAACCGGAACCGGCCCTCGTCGATCACGGCGCGGCAGATCGAATCCAGCAGCGTGACCTCGTCGTCGCCCCTGACGAGGGCCTGGTTGGCCGCACTGAGCATGCGTTGCACGCGGTTGACCCGGGCCAGCGCCGTCTCCACCTGGCGCTGGGCGGTCACGTCTCGAGCCACGCCTTCGACCGCGACCGGCTCACCCGACGCACCGGTGACGAGATGGCTTCGCTGCTCCAGCCACACCCACTGCCCGTCCGCGTGGCGGGCGCGCACGACGAGCGGCCCCGCCTCGCGCCACGCGCCGTCGTCGTAGTCGAGCAGGTGCCGGTCGTCGGGGTCGACGATGCCGAACAGCAGATCGGGGTCCCGGTAGAAGGCGGACGGCGGGTACCCGAGCACGCGCTCGACGGCCGGGCCGACGTACTCGAAGGCCTGGGCCTCGATGCCGAACCGGAAGACGATGTCCTGGGCGTGGTCGGCGAGCAGCCGGAAGCGCTGCTCGCTGCTCTCGAGGTCCCTCGTCTCCGCGCCGCGCCGCGCGTCGTACCGCCGGAGCAGGACCGCCAGCGTCACCGCGGTGACGGCGACGAAACCGAGGCCCTTCGCGGTCTGGAGGAGCGTGGTGTCCATGCCTGCCGTCTGCGCGCCGGCGACCTGGTCGCTCAGGGCGATCCAGAGCGTCGCGATGACGACGTACCCCAGGACGATGGATCGCGCGGACAGGCTCAGCCCGCGCCCGTCGCGTGCCGGCGCGTCCGCCACGACCTCCGGTGATGACACCACCGCCCTACGATCGGTCCCGAAGCCCGGCGGCGCCATGGCCCGAACGTACCCGTCGCACCGGACGTTGGCGGCGAACGGCGCGCGTTGGCGCCCGTGCGGTCAGACGGCGCGGCGACCAGCGGGGGTGCCCGGCGGCGGCGACCGCGGGTGTCAGACGGCGGCGGGGACCGGCGCCGGCACGAGCCGCGGATACTCCGGGAACCACATGGCGGCGTCCACGGCGCGCTCGATCTGCTCGTCGTGGAAGCCCCGGCCCACGCCGCAGTCGCGAGCCTGGCACACCACGCGAATCGCGATGGCGCGCGAGACCTCGCGCAGCGCCGAGACCGGCGGGTAGATGGCCCCGGCCTCGAGGCGATCTGGTGTCACGAGGTCGGCGAGCGTGTGAGCGGCGACCAGGAACATCTCGTCGGTCATCTCGCGCGCCTCGGCGACGATGGCGCCGAGGCCCGACGCCGGGGAACACGAACACGTTGTTGGCCTGGCCGATGAGGCGGCTGCGGCCACCGATCTCGACGGGCGGGAACGGGCTGCCGGTGGCGATCACGGCGCGGCCCTCGGTCCAGCGAGGATGTCCGCCGGGAGGGCCTCCGTCTTCGAGGTCGGGTTGGAGAGCGGCAGGACCACCGGGATGCGGGCGTGGCGGGCCATCTCGCGTATGGCGCCCTCGGTGAACGCTCCGGGCGTGCCGCTGGTGCCGATCAGGATGGTGGGGTGCACGTGCGCGGACGACGGTCTCGAGGTCGAACGGCCCGTCGCCGGTGAAGCCGTGATACGCCATCACGTCGGCGCGACAGCGCGAACTCGAGCTTGTCGGGGTCGAGCGGCGCGCGGCCGGCGTAGGTGAGTCCGTGCGTGTCGAGCATGGCGATGGCGCGCCGCGATCGTCGCGCGGTCGGCGCCCTCGCGCTCCATGGCCGCGCGGAGCAGCCGGGCGATCCCGACGCCCGCCGCGCCCGCGCCCAGGAAGACGATCGCGCTGCGTCGGAGCGGCTCGTCGAGGATGCGCAGAGCCGCCGAGCAGGCCGGCGAGCACGACGCCCGGCGGTGCCCTGGATGTCGTCGTTGAAGCTCGCCACGCGGTGGCGGATAGCGATCGAGGATGCGGATCGCGTTGTGCTGCTTGAAGTCCTCCCACTGCAGGAGCGCGTGCGGGAAGACCTCGTTGACCGCCTCGACGAACTCCTCGATGAACTCGTCGTAGGCCTCGCCGCGCAGGCGCGGATGGCGGTAGCCGACGTACAGCGGGTCGTCGAGCAGGCCCGGGTTGTCCGTGCCCACGTCGAGCGAGACCGGCAGGGTCAGCGACGGGTAGATGCCCGCGCCGGCCGTGTAGAGCGGCGAGCTTGCCGACCGGGATGCCCATGCCGCCGGCGCCCTGGTCGCCGAGCCCGAGGATGCGCTCGTTGTCGGTCGCCACGATCAGCCGCACGTCGGCCGTGCCGGGCGTTGCGCAGCAGGTCCGCGATGCGGCCGGAATCGATCGGGCGTGATCCAGAGGCCGCGCGCGCGGCGCATGACGTGGCTGAACTGCTGGCAGGCCCGGCCGACGGTGGGCGTGTAGACGATCGGGCATGAACTCCTCGATGTTCTCGACGAGCAGCCGGTAGAAGAGCGTCTCGTTGCGGTCCTGCAGCGCCGCCAGGCCGATGTACTGCTCGAGCTCGTCGGCCTTGCGGCGCACGTGCTCGAGCTCGAGGGCCACCTGCTCGTCGATCGAGAGAACCCGCGGCGGAAGCAGGCCGCGCAGCCCGAGCGCGTCGCGTTCCTCGTCGTCGAAGGCGAGGTCCTTGTTGAGGAGCGGATGTTCGATGAGGTCGGCGCCGCGACACGAGACCTCGACGACACCGTCGGCGCGCCGGGTCGGGAGGACCTGGAAGGTCTTCACGGCAAGCAGCATACCCGGCCTCGTCGCCGGCGGAAGTGCCGTGCGGACCGCGCGCGAGACAGGCGCGTCCGCACGCGACGGGCCGATGTGCCCGCTTCCGCATGTCCATGGCGGCGGCCCGCGCGACGCCGGCACGCTGGTCCGCCGCACGCCGCACGCCGCACGCCGGACGCCTGCACGCCGGTACGCCGGTACGCCGGTACGCCGGAGGCGGTGTACGCTAGCGGGCGTTCCACTGATCCGGCCCGTGAGGCCGGCGAGGCGGCCCGATGGCCGGCGAGATCGGTCCGGAGAGACCGACGAAGGAGCCAGTCCTTGACGTCCCCCACCCGCGCCTGCGGCCGGTCCCCGGACCGCGGCCACGTCCCCGGCCACGCCCGATGACCCTGCTGCGACCCTCGTTCCCCATTCCCCCCGATGCCGTCGTCGACCCGCGATCGGCGCGCACGGGCCCGCGCTCGTCGCCCTGGAGGACGGAACCGTCTTCCCCGGGGTCGCGTTCGGCGCGCCCCTGGCGCGCCGGTGGCGACCTGGTCGTGAACACGAGCCAGACGGGATACCAGGAGGTCTGTACCGACCCCTCGTACGCCGGCCAGGTCGTGGTGATGACCTATCCCCTGATCGGCAACTACGGGCGGCTCGTGGAGGACGACCAGTCCGAGCGGCCGTGGCTCCGGGCGCTCATCGTCGCGCATGCGACCGCGGCCGTCGTCGGTCGGGCGCGCCAGGTCGTGCACCTGCTGCGCGCTCACGGCGTGCCCGCCATCGCGGGCGTCGACACGCGGGCCCTGGCGCGCCACCTTCGCGAGACCGGTACGCAGCGCGCCTTCGTCACGGCACCCGGCGACACCGACCGCGAAGCCGCGGTCGGGGCCGCACGCGCGTTGCGGCGCGTGGGAGGACGAGGACTTCGTCGGCCAGGTGTCGGCACGCGATCCCGTACGACGTCGGGACCGGCGACGGCCCGCTCGTTGCGGTGGTCGACTTCGGGCTCAAGACGAACATCGTGCGTGGCCTGCGGCGCCGCGGGGCGCGCGTGCGGGTGCTGCCCCACACCGCCGCCCGGGAGGACGCCCTTGGCCCGCACATCGACGGTCTCGTCCTGTCGCCCGGTCCCGGCGACCCCGCGCGGCTGGAGGGCCCCGTGGCGCTGGCTCGTGCGGCGATCGAGACGGGCCGGCCCCTGCTCGGAATCTGCCTCGGGCATCAGCTGATCGGCCTCGCCGCGGGAGCGGAGACCCGGCGCCTGCGCTTCGGACACCACGGCGCGAACCACCCCGTGGAGGATCTCGGGTCCGGCCGCGTCCAGGTGACGGCCCAGAACCACGAGGTGCAGGTCGTCGGCGAGACCATTCCAGCGTCGAGCGGGTTCCACGTGAGCCAGCGCAACCTGAACGACGGCTCGGTCGAAGGCCTGCGGCACGCCGAGTTGCCCGTGGAGTCGGTCCAGTACCACCCCGAGGGTTCGCCCGGGCCCCTCGACGCCCTCGACGTCTTCGATCGCTTCGTATCGCACGTCGTCCGCGGCGAGCGCGGCCCGATCCGGCCGGTGTCCGCATGACCCGCGCCGCCGCTGGGGCCGTGCCGCGCAGTGTCCTGATCCTGGGATCCGGCCCCGTCGTGATCGGCCAGGCGGCCGAGTTCGACTACGCCGGGACCCAGGCCTGCCGCGCGCTGCGGGACGAGGGGATCCGGACCATCCTCCTGAACTCGAACCCGGCCACGATCATGACGGACCCGGGCGTCGCCGACGTCGTGTACCTCGAGCCCCTGACCGTCGAGACCGTGGAACGGATCATCGAGCGCGAGCGGCCGGACGGGATCCTGGCCGGCCTGGGCGGTCAGACGGCATTGAACCTCGCCGTGGCGCTCTCCCGGGAGGGCGTGCTGGAACGCACGGGCGTGCCGCTGCTCGGCACCCCGCTCGACGCGATCGAGATGGCGGAGGACCGCGAACGGTTCCGTGGCCTGCTCGAGCGGATCGGGCAGCCGTTCCCGCCCTCCGAGATCGTCCAGGGCACGACCGAGCAGGAGCGACGGGCGTCGCGCGAGTTCGCGCTCGCGCGCATCGGCCTGCCGGCGATCATCCGCCCGGCTTTCACGCTGGGCGGCACGGGCGGCGGCATCGTCGAGACCGAGGCCGCCTACCGCGAACGCGTGCGGAGCGGTCTGCGCGCGAGCCCCATCGGGCAGGTGATCGTCGAGCAGTGCCTGGTCGGCTGGCAGGAGATCGAGTACGAGGTGATGCGCGACGCGGACGACACGTGCATCGCGGTGTGCTCGATGGAGAACGTGGACCCGCTGGGCGTCCACACGGGCGACTCCATCGTCGTCGCCCCGGTCCAGACGCTCCCGGACCAGGTCCACCAGCGCCTCCGGTCGGCCGCGCTCTCGATCATCCGGGCGCTCGGAGTCGAGGGCGGCTGCAACGTGCAGTTCGCGCTGTCGCCGGACGGCCGCGACTACGCCGTCATCGAAGTCAACCCGCGCGTCAGCCGCTCGTCGGCGCTCGCGTCGAAGGCCACCGGCTATCCCATCGCGCGCGTCGCCGCGCAGATCGCCGTCGGGCGCCGCCTCTCGGAGATCCCGAACGCCGTCACCGGCACGACGGTCGCCGCGTTCGAGCCCGCGCTGGACTACGTCGTCGTGAAGCTGCCGCGCTTCCCGTTCGACAAGTTCCCAGGCGCGGACCGGACGCTGGGGTCGCAGATGAAGGCGACCGGCGAGGTGATGGCGATCGACCGGACGTTCGGGGCCGCGCTGAACAAGGCGCTTCGCGGCCTGGAGCAGGCGGGGGCGGGCCTGCTCGCGGAGGATCCGGCATGGGGTCCCACGCTCGACTACCTGGCCGGTCCCGTGCGCCCCGGAGCGCGGGAGGCGCGCCTGCGCCGCGAGGAGCTCGTCGGCGAGGTGTTCGTCGGCGACGACGGGCTCGTCTGCGCCGACCGCGCGAACGCGGTCGTGGCCGGGCGGCCGCTGGTGCTCAGGCGGTTCCTGGCGCCGTCGGATTCGCGCCTGTGGCGGTTGCTGGCCCTTCTCCGCCGGGGCATTCCCGCGCAGGAGCTGCAGGCCACCACGGGCATCGCGCCATGGTTCCTCGCGGAGATGGAGCGCCTCGTCGATCTCGAGGGCCGGTTGCGCGAAGCACGCTTCGGCGCGAACCGGTCCGGGGGCGTGCCGGATCTCCTGCTGGTGAGCGCGAAGCGGGCGGCATTCGGCGACCGCGACATCGCCACCCTCACGGGCCTGACGCCGGCGGCCGTCGCCGCTCAGCGCCACGCCATCGGGCTCGAGCCGGGGTACGCGATGGTGGACACGTGCGCCGCCGAGTTCGCGGCGGTCACGCCCTACTTCTACTCGACGTACGCCGCCGCGGGCTCGCCTCCCGAGGCGCCTCCGGTGGCGCGGCCCGCCGCGCTCGTCATCGGCTCCGGTCCCGTCCGCATCGGGCAGGGGATCGAGTTCGACTACTGCGCCGTGCGCGCGGCCGAGACGCTGCGCGCCGACGGCTGGCAGGCCGTGATGGTGAACTCCAACCCGGAGACGGTCTCGACGGACTTCGACGCCTCGTCGCGCCTCTATTTCGAGCCGCTCGACGTGGAGAGCGTCGTGGCGGTGATCCGGGCGGAAGGCGGACTCGCCGATGGGCCGGCAGGCGACGGCGGGCCGCTCGGCGTGCTCGTCCAGTTCGGTGGCCAGACGCCGCTGAACCTCGCGGCTCCACTCGCCGCGGCGGGAGTGCCGCTCCTGGGCGCCGACCTCGAGACGATCGACGGGGCGGAGGAGCGCACGCGGTTCGCGGCGCTCGTCGACCGGCTGGGCATCCCCCAGCCCCCCGGCGGCATGGCCAGCTCCATCGAGGAGGCGCTCGAGGTCGCGGACCGCGTGGGCTACCCGGTCATCGTGCGGCCGAGCTTCGTGATCGGCGGCCTCGCCATCGACTTCGCCTACGGGCCGGCGGAGCTCGCGGACCACCTGCGCGCGGCGTCGATCGTCGATCCGGATCGTCCCGTGCGGATCGACGCGTACCTGGAAGGACTCGAGGTCGACGTCGACGTGGTCTGCGACGGGGAGCGGATGCTCGTGCCGGGCCTCATCGAGCACGTCGAGCGGGCGGGCGTCCACTCCGGCGACTCGATCGGCATCTACCCGCCCCAGCGCCTGTCGGACGGCGACCGCCAGCTGATCCTGGAGAGCCTCAGGCGGGTTGCACTCGCTCTCGGCGCCCGGGGCCTGTTGAACGCGCAGTTCATCGTGCGCGACGACGGCGTCTTCCTGCTGGAGGTCAACCCGCGGGCGAGCCGTACCGTGCCGTTCATCTCGAAGGTGACGGGCGTGCCCATGGTCGACCTGGCGACGCGCATCGCCCTCGGCTCGACCCTGGAGCAGCTCGGCTGGCCCGACGGGCTCCTGCCCGCGCGGCCGTTCGACGGCCGTGAAGGCGCCGGTGTTCTCGACCTCCAAGCTGCACGGCGTGGACCCGTCACTCGGGCCGGCCATGCGCTCGACGGGCGAGGTGATCGGGATCCACGCCGACCCACGCGTCGCGATGGCGAAATCGCTGCTGGCCGCCTCGCTCCGCCCGCCGCTCCCCGGGTCCGACGGTGCCGTGGCGCTGCTGTCGATCGCGGACCGGGACAAGGGACATCTGCCCCGGCTTGCCACCGCGCTCGCCGCCGCGGGCTACCGGTTCGCGGCCACGCACGGCACCGCGGCGGTGCTCGCCAGCCTCGGTCACGCGGTGCGCGAAGTCGGTCGCGTGCACGAGGACGGCGGCCGCGACCCGGACATCCTCGACGCGATCGCCTCGGGCGACGTCCGCCTGGTCGTGAACACTCCGTCGCCGGAAACCGGCGTGGTCGAGGATGCCGCGCACATCCGCCGCGCGACTGTTGCGGAGGGGATCCTCTGCTTCACGACGATCGAGACGGCCATCCAGGCGGCCGACTCGCTCGACCCGGCCGTCGTGGCCGCGTCTGCCGAGGTCCGGTCCCTGGGGGAGTGGCAGCGGGCCGGTGGCGCCGGCCGGCGGGTGGCTGACGGGCCGGATCCCGCCGCCGTGGTCACCGGCGGGCACGGCGTGGTGCCGGCAACGGGGACGAGGCTGCACTGACGCGTGCGGTCGGTCGCCGCTGCACCCGGGTTCCTCCGTCAGGAGATGGCCCGCAACGGGCGCACTCGGTCCCGGGATGGCAGAATCCGTCCTGCCGCGCACCGTCGATGCATGTCCATGCACGCCGTGCAGGCACAGATCGGAGGTCGCATGCCGGGGATCGACCCCAGCTTTCCGGTGGTCCGCTTCTCCGACCACCGACTGACGAACGGTCTGCGGGTCATCGTGGCCCCGGATCACCTGGCCCCCGTGGTGGCGATCAACGTCTGGTACGACGTCGGGTCCAAGCACGAGCAGACGGGCCGAACCGGGTTCGCGCACCTGTTCGAGCACCTGATGTTCCAGGGCTCGGGACACGTGGGCAAGGCGGAGCACCTCGGCATCGTCCAGGCGGCGGGCGGTGTCGTGAACGGCACGACCTACTTCGACCGGACGAACTACTTCGAGACGCTGCCGTCACACCGGTTCGAGCTTGGCCTGTGGCTCGAGGCGGACCGCATGGCGACGCTCCTGGACGCGCTGAACCAGGAGAACCTCGACAACCAGCGGGACGTGGTCAAGAACGAGAAGCGCCAGAGCTACGACAACCGGCCATACGGTTCCTTCTACGAGCGGCTCGTGGCGGCCGTGATGCCGCCCGAGCATCCGTACCACCACACGCCGATCGGATCGATGGCCGACCTCGACGCGGCGTCCCTCGAGGACGTCCGGGCCTTCTTCCGCACGTACTACGCACCGGACAACGCCGTCCTGGCGATCGCCGGTGACGTCGAGCCCGAGGAGGCGCTCGCGGCGGCGCGCCGCTACTTCGAGGGGATCGCTCCGAGCCCGGGCATCCCGCCCCTGGGGGACCTGAGCCTGCCGCCCCACATCGGTGGCGAGGTGCGCGAGGTCGTGCCGGACCGCGTCCCGTTCGCCCGCGTCCACATCGGGTTCCGCACGCCGCCGTTCGGCACCCCCGCCTTCGACGCGCTCGAGGTGGCGACACAGATCGCGGCGGGAGGCCAGGGGAGCCGGCTGTACCACCGCCTCGTGCGCGAGCTGCGGATCGCCCAGGACGTCGTGATGTTCATGCTTCCGCTCGTCGAGGGCGCGTCGGTGCTCGCGGGATGGGCAACGGTGCGCCCCGAGAGCGACACCGCCACCGTCGAACGCATCATGCGCGAGGAGCTGCAGCGCCTGGCCACCGAGCCCGTCACGGATGACGAGCTGGCCCGCGCGCGCGCGCTCATCGAATCCGAGGAACTGGCGGCGCTGGGCAGGATCGAGGAGGTCGCCGACCGCCTGGCGATGTACGCCACGCTCTTCGACCGCCCCGACATGGTCAACGAGCAGCTGTCGCGGTACCTGGCCGTCGACGCCGCGGCGATCCGCCGGGCCATGGCGGACGTCGTGCGGCCGGACAACGTCGCCGTGCTGACGTACGTGCCCGAGACGGGTCCCGCGCAGGAGGAGGCGGCATGAGCCGCGACGACAGCGGTCCCGTTCAGCCGCACGCGACGGGTGACACGTCGGCCCTGGACGTGCGCCCCGCTCCCGGGACCCCTCGTCCCTACCACTTTCCGGGGTTCGCCCGCACCGTGCTGTCGAACGGCCTGACCGTGCTGGTCTCGCACCTCCCCCGCCGGCCGCTGCTCACGGCGCAGCTGCTGCTGGAAGGCGGCGCCGGCGCGGAGCCGCCGGAGAGCGCGGGGGTGACGGTCCTGACCTCCGAGGCGCTCACGGAAGGAACGACCCGGTACGACGCGATCGGGCTCATCGAGGCGTCCGAACGCCTGGGCGCCGGCATCCAGGCCGGCTCCGGTTGGGAGACGACCGCCGGGACGGTGGACGTGCCGAGGCGGAACCTCGCGGCCGCACTCGACCTGCTCGCGGAGGTGATCCTCCGGCCCACGTTCCCCGACTCGGAAGTGACGCGCCTGCGCCAGGAGCGCGTCAACGACCTGCTGCAGGCCCGCGCGGATCCCCGGCGGCGCGCCGAGCGGGCGTTCTCCGCCACCATGTACGCGGCCACGTCGCCGTTCGCGCGGCCGGCGTCCGGAACGGAAGAGACCGTGCCACGGCTGGACCGGGCGGCGATCCTGGCCCGCTACCCGGCGCTCCTCGACCCGGCCCGTGCCACCTTCATCGTGGCCGGCGACGTAGCGGACCTGCCGATCGTGGACCTCGTCGCGGAACGGTTCGGTGCCTGGGCCGCGACCGTGGCTGCGACGCCCCCGGCCGCGCTGGACGCCGCGCCCAACCCCGCCGGTCGGCGGGTGATGATCGTGGATCGGCCCGGCTCGCCGCAGACGGAGGTCCGCATCGGCCACGTCGGGCTGGCGCGGCACATTCCGGACTACCACGCCGTGGTCGTCATGAGCGCGATCCTCGGCGGGCTCTTCGATTCACGCCTGCAGCGGCTCCTGCGCGAGGAGCGCGGGTACACCTACTCCGTTCATGCCGGCTTCGACCTGCGCCGCGTGCCGGGCCCCTTCGCGGTCCGGATGGCGGTGCAGACCGAGGTCACCGTGCCGGCCGTCCGCGACACGCTCGACATCCTGCGCCGGCAGCCGTTCGAGCCGCCGACCCCGGCCGAGCTCGACGCCGCACGTGACTTCCTGATCGGCGTGTTTCCGCTGCGCTTCGAATCCGCCTCGCAGGTCGTGTCCGCAATCGGCGGGCTCGTGGCCCTGGGGCTGCCCGACGACGAACTCGATCGCTACCGGCCCGCGATCGCCGCGGTCACTGCCGAGCAGGTGCTGGCCGCCTCCGCGCACGTGCGTGCGGACGAGGCGAGCGTGGTGCTGGTGGGCGATGCCGCGAGGATCGAGGCGGACCTGCGCAAGGAGCTCGGCCCGGTGGAGGTCGTGCACGACCCGCTGCTGTCGGGGCAGCCCGTACCCGGCGAGTCGGGGCCGGCCGAGGCGCCCGCACCCGGACCGTCGGGGGCGTAGACGGCCGCGCGGCTACCGGCGCTCCAGTCGCCGGACTACCGGCGCTTCCTGGGCGGGGTGTTCGTCTCGAACATCGGATCGTGGATGCAGAGCACCGCGCTTGGCTGGCTCGTGCTCCAGCTGACCCACTCTGCGGGCCTGCTCGGGCTGGTCTCCGCCATCGCGACCGCGCCGGTCCTGCTCCTCTCCCTGTATGCCGGTGTGCTCGCGGACCGCGTGGACCGCCGTGCCCTGCTCTCGGGAAGCCAGGCGGCACAGGGTCTCTTCGCGGCCCTCCTCGCCATCCTGACCATGACGCACGCGATCCAGTACTGGCAGATCGCGCTCCTTGCCTGCCTGGCCGGCGTGGCCCAGGCGCTGGGCAGCCCCGCATTCCAGGCGATCGTCCCAGCGATCGTGGGCCGCGAAGCCGTCGGGAACGCGATCGCCCTCAACAGCGCGCAGTTCAACCTGAGCCGCGTGATCGGCCCGGTGGTCGCCGGTGTGACGATCGGGCTGGTCGGCGAGGCCACGAGCTTCTGGCTGAATGCCATCAGCTTCGGGGCCGTCGTGTGGGTGCTCGCGCGGATCCATCTGCCGTCGGACGCGACGTTCGAGCGCGTGGAGCGCAGCATGTGGGGCCACCTCGTCGACGGGCTCCAGTACGTCCGTGGGCAGCGGCTGCTGCTCGTGCTGCTCGTCCTGGCCGCCGTGCCGACCACGCTCGTCCTGCCGTATCTCACCCTGCTGCCGGTCTTCGCGGCCGACGTCCTTGCGATCGGCGCGCCCGGGCTCGGGCTGCTCACCGCCGCGATGGGGACCGGCGCGTTGGCGGGCGCGCTGTCGGTGGCCATTCTCCGCCCGGGGGGCGGGGACGGGCGGCTGATGCTGGCCGGGCTGGCGGTCCTGATCGTGGCCGTGGCGGCGTTCGCGGCCTCGACATCGGTGCCGCTGTCGTGTCTCGCGCTCGCCGCGGCCGGGGCCGCGCAGGTCTGGTACTTCACGAGCGCGAACACCCTCGTCCAGCTGCTCGCCCCGGGCAGGTTGCGCGGACGCATCCTCAGCCTGTACGTCCTCACGTCGTGGGGCATGACGCCCATCGGGAGCCTCTGGGCCGGCGGGCTGGCCCAGGCCCTGGGGGCGCCGTTCGCGCTCGTCGCCGGCTGTGCGGTCGCCGGCGTATGCGTGGCGGTCGCCCTCGCCTCGACGCCGGCGCTGCTCTCGCTCCACGGGGAGTACCTGCGGGCGCGGATCGCCACCGCCTGACCGTCGCGCGACGCCCGTGGCACGGACGGCATCGGGCCCGCGCCCGGGGCCGTTGCCCGCACGTCGTGCCCGTTCATGCGCAGCCGGCTTGCCGCTGGGGTGCGTGCCCGCTACGCTGCATCGCTGATGATCGTGGTTCTCGGCCGCCCGCGTGCGGCACGCTCCTCGCCCCTGGCCGGCGCGGCGACACCCGTCCCCGCCGGCATGAGCGTCGCCATCGCCGGCGCCGCAGTCTCCGCCGGTGCCCGGGTGGAACTGGTCGGCTCCATCGGCGACGATGCGGCCGGCGACTCGGTCGTGGTCGGGTTGTCGCGGGCGGGGATCGGCCATGCCGCGCTGCTGCGGGACCCGGGAGCCGCCACGCCCGGGCTCGACACGCCGCCCGAGGCGTTGCCGCGGCTGGAGGGGGCCGACGTCGAGCTCGGGCTCGGCTACGTGGCCGACTTCCGGGTGGTGCTGCTCGCCGAGCCACTCGAGCCCGGCGCGGAGATGGCGGCGATCGACGGGGCCGCCTTCCACGGCGCCCACATCGTGGCGATCCAGCCCGCCGGCACGACGCCGTCCGACCGCCTCGCCGCCGTGGCGACGGTCCTCGAGGCTCCGGTCGACGATGGCGGGGCGTTCCAGGCGCTCGTCGGCCGGTTCGCGGCGGAGCTGGAGCGAGGCGTGACGGCGGCCGAGGGATTTCACCCGCGCCACCGTGGCCACCGGCTGGGAGCGCAGGGCGTGACCGATTCCGGCGCGGACCGGGCGGCCGGCGTGCGCCCGCGCCCACCCGCGCACACGGGCGATGCGATTCCGTCGAGGGCCGGCGCCGCGCTCCCCGACGCCGACGCGGCCCTGGTGGCCGTCATCGAAGCCGCGACCGCATGGCTCCGCTCAGGCGGACCCGCCGAGCGGCGACGCCTCTCCACCCGCCTCGCCGGCTACGGCGAGTCGCGCGCCATGGCAGGGGCGCGGCTGGCGGTCCGCCCGCCCACTGCGGCGGGAGAGGTCGGGTTCGGGACGCTGCGACGCGCACCCGCGCCCGGGCGCGTCACCGGACTCGAGCGACGGGAGCTCGTCACGATCGACGGCGCCGGGGTCGTGGGTGAACTGCTCGTCGACGGCTCGTCGAACGCGGCGACCACCCTGGCACGCGTCCTCGAGCTGGCCGTCACCCGTGCCAGGGCACACGCCGAGACGCGAGAGGCGGACGCCCAGCTCGCTGCGCTGGACGAGGCGACCCGCGCCATCGCGGGCGTGCTCTCGGTCGAACGCGTCCTGCAGCTCATCGTCGACAACGTGCGCCGGCTCGTGGGGGCAGGGTACGCGGCGCTCGGCGTCCTCGACGAGCAGCGGCAGATCGATCCGTTCATCACGAGCGGGATCAGTCGCGCCCAGCGGGAGCGGATCGGCCCGGCGCCGCACGGTCGCGGCCTCCTGGGCCTGATCATCGAGGAAGGGCACACCGTCCGCGTGCCGGACATCTCCGCGCACCCGCGCAGCATCGGCTTCCCGCCCAACCACCCGCCCATGCATTCGCTCCTGGGCACGCCCGTGGCGGTGCGGGGACGCGTGCTGGGCAATCTGTACGTGACGGACAAGGACGACGGGACGGCGTTCACGGACGGCGACCAGCGACTGGTCGAGCTGTTCGCGGCGCATGCGGCCATCGCCATGGAGAACGCCAGGCTCCACGAACAGGAGCAGCGGCTGGCCATCCTCGAGGAGCGGCAGAGGATCGGCCGGGACCTGCACGACGGCGTGATCCAGAGCATCTACGCCGTCGGCCTGATGCTCGACGACGCGCTGGAGCTGGCGCCGGAGGATCCGGCGGAGGCGGCGGCGCGGATCGAGCGGGCCATCGACTCGATCAACCTGACGATCCGCGACATCCGGAACTTCATCTTCGGTCTCCGGCCGGAGCCGCTCGACCAGGCCGGCCTCGTCGAGGCGCTGGCGGCCATGGCCGAGGAGTTCCGCGTGAACACGATGATCGACATCGCACTCGAGGTGACCGGGCCCGCGGACTTCGAGCTGCCCGCCGACGACACCGCGCAGCTGCTGCAACTGGCCCGCGAGGCGCTCAGCAACGTGGCACGCCACGCCCGGGCCGGACATGCCGAGATCCGCCTGGTTGCAGATGAACGTGCGCTGGAGCTCGCCATCGTCGATGATGGAGTCGGCTTCGACCCGGCCGCCCGGCGCGGACCGGGCCACATGGGGCTCGGGAACATGCGGACACGGGCGGCCGAGCTGGGAGGCGAGCTCCTCGTCGAAAGTGCCGGAGGGCGAGGAAGTCGCGTGGCGGTGCGGGTGCCGCTACGGGACGCCGCGTCGGACGGTGCGCCCGCTGGCGCGGCGTGAGTGGGATCGGAGGCAGATGGTGACTGAGGGAGCGACGAGCAGGCCCCTGCGGCTCCTCGTGGTCGACGACCACGAGGTCGTGCGCCAGGGCCTGGTGTCCCTGCTCGAGCGGCGCGAGGGATTCCAGGTTGTCGCGCAGGCCGGGACGGTGGCGGAGGCGATCGACGCCGCGCGGAAGTACCAGCCGGACCTGATCGTGATGGACGTCCGGTTGCCGGACGGCTCGGGGATCGAGGCGTGTCGCGAGATCCGCGCCGAGCAGCCGCAGGTGCGGGTCGTGATCCTGACGAGCTACCCGGACGAGGAGGCGGTCTTCGCGTCCATCGTCGCCGGCGCGAGCGGCTACCTGCTCAAGCAGATCCGCGGGCGGGACCTCGTCGGCGCGCTCGAAGCGGTGGGTCGCGGCGAATCGCTGCTGGACCCGGCCGTGACCGAGAAGGTCCTCGACCGCGTGCGGCGGATCGCCAGCGGGACCTACACGGACGAGCTCGCCCAGCTGACGCGGCAGGAGCAGAAGATCCTCCTGCTGATCGCGGAGGGCAAGACCAACAAGGAGATCGCCGCGGAGATCTTCCTGTCCGACAAGACGGTCAAGAACTACGTCAGCAGCATCCTGGCCAAGCTGAACCTCCAGCGCCGGTCTCAGGCCGCCGCGTTCGTCGCCCGCCACCGGCTGCCCGGCGCCGAGTAGCCGGGAGCGCCCGCGCCCGGCCGGCCCGCCGCCAGCCGCCAGCCCCGACGTGTCCTCCGGCCCGTGCGGGGACGCGCTTCGGACCGTTACTCGACGATGCGCCCGTCATAGGCTCAGGCCATGCGCATCGTGACGCCGTCGGAAGCCGTGGCCGGAATCCGGTCCGGCGATCAGATCTATCTCCAGGCGGCCGCGGCGACGCCCACCGAACTGCTCGACGCGCTGGTCGCGCGGGCGCACGAGCTCGAGGACGTGAAGGTCGTCCACATCCACGCCGAGGGTCCCGGCTCCGCACCTGGCGCCCGAGATGGCGGGGCACTTCCGCCACCGCGCGCTGTTCATCGGTCCGAACGCGCGACGCGCGGTCAACGAGGGCCGTGCCGAGTACATCCCGGTCTTCCTCTCGGACATCCCGCACCTGTTCACGCGCGGCCTGATTCCGCTCGACGCGGCTTCATCAACGTGACGCCGCCCGACGCGCACGGCTTCTGCTCGCTCGGCACCTCGGTCGACGCGACACTGGCCGCCGTGCGCTCGGCGAAGACCGGTCATCGCCCAGGTCAACCGGGCATGCCGCGCACGCTCGGCGACAGCTTCGTGCACGTGTCACGAGATCGACCTCGCGATCGAGGTCGATCAGCCGCCGTACACGTACGAGGCGGGCGAGCCGGGCGAGATCGAGCAGCGCATCGGCGCGTACGTCGCCGACCTCATCCCCGACGGCGCGACGCTCCAGATGGGCATCGGCGCCATCCCGAGTGCCGTCGGTCTCGCGCTCCGCGACAAGCAGGACCTCGGCGTCCACACCGAGATGTTCACCGATGCGGTCGTGGACCTCGTCGAGGCCGGCGTCATCACCGGGCGCGCGCAAGGAGCTGGACCGCGGGCAAGATCGTGGCCGCCTTCATGATGGGCGGCCAGCGGCTGTACGACTTCGTCGACGACAACCCGATGGTCGAGATGCGCGCAGGTCGACTACACGAACGACACGGCCGTCATCCGCCGATTCCGGCGCATGTGCGCCGATCAACTCCGCGATCGAGGTCGACCTGACGGGCCAGGTGTGCGCCGACTCGATCGGCTCGCGCCTGTACAGCGGCGTCGGCGGGCAGATGGACTTCATCCGCGGCGCGGCGCTCGCGGAGGAGGGCCGCGCGATCATCGCGCTGCCGTCGACGACGTCGGACGGGAAGGCGTCGCGGATCGTGTGCGCCCTGAGCGAGGGCGCCGGCGTGGTGACCACGCGGGCCCACGTCCAGACGATCGTCACCGAATGGGGCGTCGCGCACCTGCACGGGCGGAGCGTGACCGAGCGCGCGCGGGCCCTGATAGCGATCGCGCACCCGGACTTCCGGGAGGATCTCGACTGCATGGCGCACGGCCACCATTTCCTGTAGGAGCCGCGGCCGCGCCTGATCCTCGGGGAATCAAGGAGGCGAACGCCGCGCGTCCCCTGCGGCGTTCGCCTTGGCAACAGGATGGTTATGGAGATGAGACGTGCGTAGAGCCGTTCGGCAGGGTTCTTTGGCCTCTTCGTCGCTTCGCCGTGCGTTTTGACCGCCGTCAGGCTGCGTCCATGGAGCGCCCCATCGAGATCCGGTTCCGCCTCCTGCTCGTGAGCGACCACCGTGCCGCCGGCGACGCCCTCGCCGAGTACCTGACCAGGCACGGCTTCGACCTCGTCGCCCGGGCCTCGACGCCGGCGGAGGCCGCCGCCGCGGTGCGCGACACGCACGTCGACGTGGCACTCGTAGACGGAGACCTGGCCGGAGGGTGGCGTCCCGTCGTCCAGGCACTGGCGGATCCGCTGGGTCGCGGCCGGATCGCGGTCCTCTCCTCGTACTGGGGACAGCGCGAGCGGAGCGACGCGCGGACGTGCGGCATCGGAGCCGTGCTGTTGAAGCGGATCGCGGGTCCCAACCTGGCAGGGCAGCTCCGGGCACTGGCTGCCTGAGCTCGCGCCGGCGCTCGCACGGCCCCGTCACGGGGCTCCGGCGCTCCACGGCTCCCGGTGCGCCTTCGTCCCGCACGGGCACCGGCGGTGCGGTGTCCGGTCGGCAGGGCCGGCTGACAGGCGCCTTCGGGCCGTCCGGCAGACGCGGCCTCATCCCCCCGCGAGGCACCCTCGTCCGGCAGGGAGGAGGCGGCATGGCGAAGATCGAGATGATCCTCGTGGCGACCGACGGGTCGCCCGCATCCGCTGCCGCCAGCGACGAGGCGATCGACCTCGCCCAGCGGCTCGGCGCGCACCTCCTGGTCGTCAACGTCGTGAACGTCCCCGAGGTGACCGCCGCGAGCGCCATCTTCCCGGGCACCGTGTTCAGCGCGCGCGAGGACGCCGAATCGATCGCCAGGGCGGTGGTCGACGAAGCTCGTCGCAGCGGCGTCGTTGCGACGTATCTCACGTGGGAGGGCCAGCCCGGCGAGGCGATCGTGTCGGCCGCCGAATCGGAGGCCGCCGACCTCGTCGTCGTGGGGACTCACGGCCGGAGCGTGATCGGCCGCCTGCTGCTCGGCAGCGTGTCGGAGTACGTGGTCCGCCACTCGCGCGTTCCGGTCCTGGTCGTGCGTCCGCAGGAGGTCGCGGCGGCCCTGGCCCGGTAGCTCATTCATACGCCGCTGGCGCGCGCATCCGCGTGCTCCTCCTCCCAGCGGCCACGCGACGGCGGCGGGTTCGACCCGCCGCCGTCTCCGGTTCCGGCGACGCGACCCGCAACACCGGCGCATCGCCGGCGGCTCCTATACTCGCGCTGCCGTGTCGCGCAGCCCACGTTCCGGCCGCCCCTCGCCCGCAGTGGATGCCGTCACCCCGGATCCGCTTGCCGGCTTCGCGCCTGCCACCCGGGACTGGTTCCGCTCGGCGTTCGCGGCGCCCACGCCGGCCCAGGCGGGCGCTGGCCCGCCATCTCGCCGGCCGGCACACGCTCGATCTGCGCGCCGACGGGGTCCGGAAAGACGCTGGCCGCGTTCCTCTGGTGCCTCGACCGCCTGGCCGTGGAGCCTCCGCCGGCCGACCCGCTGGCGCGCCTGCGCGTGCTCTACGTGTCGCCGCTGAAGGCACTCGTCCATGACGTCGAGCGGAACCTGCGGGCGCCGCTCACGGGGATCCGCTCGCCAGCGAGGCCCGTGGAGAGCCCGCGCCGGACATCCGGGTGGCGATGCGCACCGGCGACACGCCGGCGGAGGAGCGCCGGGCGTTCGGCAAGCCGTCCGCCCGACATCCTCGTGACCACGCCCGAGTCGCTGTACCTCCTTCTCACGTCGGCCGGCGCGCGAAGCGCTGCGGTCCGTGCGCTGGGTGATCGTCGACGAGATCCACGCGCTGGCCGCCACCAAGCGCGGCGCCCACCTGGCGCTGTCGCTGGAGCGGCTCGAGAACGCTGGCCGGCGCCCCGCCGCAGCGGATCGGGCTGTCGGCGACGCAGCGGCCGCTGGAGGCGGTGGCGGCCTTCCTCGGCGGGCGGGAACCCGTGGCCGGGGACGCGCCCTGGCCACGCCTGCGGTCGATCCGCACGCCGGGGACGAACTGCCGCCGCGGCCGGTCGACGATCGTCGACGCCGGCGTCCGCAAGCCGCTCGACCTGCAGGTGGTCGTGCCGGTCGAGGACATGAGCCGGCTCGGCGAGGCGATCCCGCTGCAGGAGGCGCCGGGCGGGCCGGCGGCCGGGCCGGTGGACGCGCATCAGCATCTGGCCGGCCATCCATCCGCGGATCCTCGAGCTCATCCGCGCCCATCGCAGCACCATCGTCTTCGTCAACAGCCGCGCGGCTGGCCGAGCGCCTCGCCCGTCGCATCAACGAGCTCGCCGGCGAGGAGCTCGTGCGCGCGCATCATGGCTCGCTCGCCCGCGAGCAGCGCGTGCTGGATCGAGGAGGCGCTGAAGGAGGGCCGCCTGCCGGCACTCGTCGCGACGAGCTCGCTCGAGCTGGGGATCGACATGGGCGCGGTCGACCTCGTCATCCAGGTGGAGTCGCCGGGGTCGGTGGCTCGAGGTCTGCAGCGGATCGGGCGCGCCGGCCACCACGTCGACGAGCCGTCGCCGCGGCGTGATCTTCCCCAAGTACCGCGGCGACCTGCTCGAGTGCGCGGTGGTCACGCGGCCATGCACGAGGGCGCGATCGAACCGACGGTGGTCCCGCACAACCCGCTCGACGTGCTCGCGCAGCAGCTGGTCGCGGCCTGCGCCGAGCGCGCCTGGCCGGCGGACGACCTGTTCGCGCTCGTGCGCAGGGCGGAGAACTTCGCCGACCTGGGCCGTGCGAGCTTCGAGGCGCGTGCTCGCGCATGCTCGCCGGCCAGTACCCGTCCGACGAGTTCGCCGAGCTGCGGCCGCGCGTCGTGTGGGACCGGGTGGCCGGCACGGTCCGCGGGCGGTCGGAGAGCCGCGTCGTGGCCGTCATCTCCGGCGGCACGATCCCCGATCGGGGGCTCTTCGGCGTCTACCTGGACGCCGGACCGGGGGAGGGAATCGGGCGGGAACGCGTCGTGGAGGCCGCGGAGCGCCCCGCGGGCGGGTCCGGCGCGCGAGCCCGCGGGGGACGCCGGGTGGGCGAGCTCGACGAGGAGATGGTCTACGAGACCCGCGCCGGCGAGGTGATCCTGCTCGGCGCGAGCGCCTGGCGGATCACGCAGATCACGCCGATCGCGTCCTGGTCGAGCCGGCTCCCGGGCAGCCGGGCAAGGTGCCGTTCTGGAAGGGCGACGGCCCGGGCCGTCCGGTGGAGCTCGGACGGCAGGTCGGCTCGTTCACGCGGCGACTGCGACGAGGAGTCCCGGGGCGCGCGCGGTCGCGAGCGCGTGCTCGCCCGGCTCGCCGCGGAGAACGACCTGGACCGCCCGGCCGGCGAGAACCTCATCGCCTACGTCGACGAGCAGGCGGATGCCTCCGGCGCGCTGCCGACCGACCGCACGATCGTGGTCGAGCGCTTCCGCGACGAGCTCGGCGACTGGCGCGATCTGCGTCCTGACGCCGTTCGGCGCACGCGTGCACGCTCCGTGGGCGCTCGCGATCGAGGCGCGGCTGCGTGAGTCGCTCGGCGTCGACGTGCGAGCGCTCTGGTCGGACGACGGGATCGTCCTGCGCATCCCCGCCACCGACGAGGCCGCGGACGCGCGGACCGGCTCGGCCGACGGCGACGGCGACATGTCCGGCGCATCCGGCGTCGAGCGCAGCCATGCCGCGATCTTCGGCGGCCCGGACGACACGGAGGAGGCGGTCGTCGCGGCCCTCGGCTCCTCGGCGCTGTTCGCCGGCCGCTTCCGCGAGAACGCGGCCCGCGCGCTGCTGCTGCCCGGGGCGCGCCGGCCGGCGACGCCGCTCTGGCAGATGCGGCAGCGCTCGGCGCAGCTTCTCGAGGTGGCGAGCTCGCTACGGCTCGTTCCCGATCATCCTCGAGACGTACCGCGAATGCCTCCAGCGACGTCTTCGACATGCCGGCGCTGCGGGAGCTGCTGTCGTCGCGTCGAGCGGCGCGAGATCGAGGTGCGTCAGCGTCGAGACGTCCCACGCCTCGCCGTTCGCGAGCTCGCTGCTGTTCGACTATATCGCCGCGTACATGTACGAGGGCGATGCGCCGCTGGTCGACCGCCGGGCGCAGGCGCTGGCCCTCGACCGCGACCTGCTGCGCGAGCTGCTCGGGGCCGAGGAGCTGCGCGAGCTGCTCGACCGCGATGCCCTCGCCGAGCTCGAGCTGGAGCTGCAGGGGCTGTCCGGGCGACCGCGGACCGCGATCGGCCGACCAGGTGCACGACCGCTCCGGCGCCTCGGCGACCTGGACGACGCGGAGATCGCGGCCCGCATGCCCGGGAACGACGAGGCCGTGCGCCGGGCCGCCGCGTCGGCCTGGATCGGAAGCCTGCAGGCCGAGCACCGGGCCATCCGGGTACGGGTCGCGGGCGAGGCGCGCTGGATCGCCGCGGAGGACGCCGGTCGCTACCGCGACGCCCTGGGCGTGGCACTGCCTGCCGGCACTCCGGGCGTGTTCCTGGACCCCGTTCCGGATCCACTGGGCGCGCTCGTGGCGCGCTGGGCTCGCACGCATGGACCCTTCCTCCCCTCCGGGCCGGCCGACCGCTGGGGCATCCCGGCCCTGTCGGTGGAGCGTGCCCTCGAGGGGCTGCTGACTGCGGGCGCCATCCTGCGAGGCGAGTTCAGGCCCGGTGGCTGGGACCGCGAGTGGTGCGATCCCGAGGTCCTTCGCGCGCTGCGGCGGCGATCGCTGGCGCGCCTCCGTCACGAGATCGAGCCGGTGGAGCCTGCCGCGTACGCGGAGATTCCTGCCGGCCTGGCAGGGTGTCGGGCGCGCCGGAGCCGGCGGGCTGGACCGGCTGGTCGACGTCGTCGCACAGCTCGAGGGTCTTCCCCTGCCCGCCAGCGTGCTCGAGCGCGACGTCCTTCCCGCGCGCGTCCCCGGCTACACGCCGCGCCTGCTCGACGAGCTGGGGGCCGCGGGAGAGGTCGCGTGGGTCGGGCATGGACGCCTGGGCCCGGACGACGGACGGATCGCGCTCTACCGGCCGGACCGCCTGGGCCTCCTGCTCGATCCCGACCGGGCGGCCACTGCCGGCACGCCCGAGGCTGGCGCCGGTGATGCGGCCTCGCCGCGCGACGCCGCGGCGTGGCTGCGCCACGCCATCGTGACCCGGCTCGGCCGCCACGGCGCGTCGTTCTACCGCGATCTGCTCGCGGCGGCGCACGAGGCCGCCCGGGCCCCGGGGGAGCCCGCCCCGGGCGAACGGGCCGTGCTGGACGCCCTGTGGGACCTGGCGTGGGACGGCGTGGTCACCAACGACACGTTCTCGGCGCTCAGGGCGCTTCGCTGGCGCAGGCCCTCGCAGCCCGGGCCGCGGCGGGGAGATCCGCGGCGTGCCACCCGAGGCGACGGGTCGCTGGTCCCTCGTGAGCGACGCCTTTGCGGCGCCCGAACAGGCCTCCGCGACCGCTCGCCTGCACGCCCATGCCCTGACCCTGCTCGAGCGCCAGGGCGTCGTGACGCGCGACGGCGTCATGGCCGAACCGGTCCCGGGCGGGTTCTCGGCGGTCTACCCGGTCCTTCGCGAACTCGAGGAGCGCGGGCGCGTCCGCCGCGGGTATTTCGTCGAGCGGCTGGGAGCCGCCCAGTTCGCGCTGCCCGGCGCGGTGGAGCGCCTGCGAGCGGCGCGCCGGGGTCCCGGTGAGGAGCCGGATCCTGGCGCCGTGCTGGTGCTGGCCGCCGTGGACCCGGCTCAACCGTACGGGGCGGCCCTGCCCTGGCCGGACCGGGACACGGCCGACCGGCGGCCGCTCGCCCGGGTGGCGGGAGCGTACGTCGTGCTGCTCGACGGTGAGCCGGCGGCGTTCCTGGAGCGTGGAGGGCGCGCGCTCCGCCGGCTGCCGGCGTTCGAGCGTCCCGGCGCCGGTGTCGCCAGCCTCCGTGCCCTCGCGTCGCTCGTCGCCGACGGCCGCCTGCGTGCCCTGCAACTCTCGCGCATCGACGGCGCCCCGGCCGACGAGCCGGACATGCGGGATCTCCTGGAGGCCGCCGGGTTCCGGCGCGGATACCGGGGCTGGCAGGTCGTGGCCGGCGCCGGTGGGGCCTGACGAGCGCCGTGCCCGAGGGGGACACCCTGTTCCGCACCGCGGAGGTGCTGCGCGCGGTGCTGGCCGGCAGGCCCGTGACGGAGGCTCGCGGACGGCCCGGCGGCGCGCGCGTCGATCTGCTGCAGGGTCGCACGATCGAGGGCGTGGAGTCCCGCGGCAAGCACCTGCTGATCCACGCCAGCGGTGGCCTCACGCTGCACACGCACCTGGGGATGCGCGGATCCTGGCATCGCTACCGCGAGGGCGAACCATGGCGCCGCGGACCCGCCGAAGCAGTCGCGGTCCTCCGCGTGCCGGGGGCGGTGGCGGTCTGCTTCGCGGCGCCCGTCGTCGAGGTCTTCGACACGAGGGCACTCGCCGCGCATCCGGCGCTGGCACGGCTCGGACCGGATCTCCTCGCGGTGGAACCCGCGCTGGACGAGGCTGCCGCACGCATCCGGGCCCTCGGGGCCGGAGGCCGGGCCATCGGCGACGTGCTGCTCGACCAGCGCGCGATGGCAGGGGTGGGCAACGTCTACCGCAGCGAAGTCTGTTTCGTGGTGCGGGTGAACCCCGTCACGCCCGTGGACGCGCTCGACGATGCGACGCTGGTCCGGCTCGTCGACACCTCGAGGCGGCTGCTCGCGGCGAACACCCATGGACCCTTTCGCGCTACGACCGGCGACGCCGTTCCCTCCAGCAGAGCGGGCCGGGGCGCGCTGTGGGTCTACGGCCGGACGGGCCGCGCCTGCCGGCGCTGCGGGACCCGGATCAGGAGCGAGGTTCCGGCGCCGCTCGCGCGACGGGTCTACTGGTGTCCGGCCTGCCAGCCATCCCTCACGCCAGCCCGAAGAACGCCCTGACCCGCGTCCTGAGGCCGCGCCGCGCCTCGAGCCGCGCCGCTTCGGGATCGCTGCGGACCCGAGCGAACGTCTCCGCCGCGCGCCGGCGGGCCAGGTGCATCGCGTGCGGGAACTCGCGTCGGTTGGCCCACCACAGGGGATGCGCGTGCCGCCAGAGCCACGGGACCGCGGCCCACGTGATCAGCAGGTAGTCCACGCGGAGCGGTCTCGGGAAGTTGAGCGCGGTATCGATCTGGACGAGCGTGTCGGGCCAGGTCGCGAGCGCGAGCAGCACGGCAAGCGCGCCGACCACCAGGCCCCATGCCCGCGCCCGGGGCGGCAGGAACACGAAGAGCACGGCCGGGAACCACTTCATGCTGGCGGCGAGCGCCCAGAGCGCTCCCCGAGCCGTGGCCCGCTGAACTGGGCGAGCCAGACCGCGAGCGTGAGCAGGAGCGTGACGTTGCCGGTGTCGAAGGTGGTGATCAGGCCGGGGGACAGCAGCACGACCGCGGCCGCGGTGGCCAGAGGGTGGCGGCGATACGCCCATTCGGCGGACCAGAGGAAGAGCAGGACGTTCGCTCCGCGCCACACGACCCAGGCCACCGTCCAGGGCAGGATCGCCCACGGCAGGAACAGGGGAAGCAGCCACGGCGCGTAGACGTAGGGCAGGAACGACGCCGCCCGGGTTGAACGGATCGCCACCACCGAGCCACACCCGGACTCCCGCCCAGTACGCCCGGGCATCCGCGCCCGCTGCCTCGCCCCGAGCGACCAGGAACGCGATCATCAGCCCGCCGGTCAGGCCCAGGAGCACGAGCGCGAGCAGGCGCCGCGGATCGCGCAGCCGCGACGACTCGCGGCGGATGGCCCGCGCGTACACGCCGGCGCGGCGCCGGGTCGGCCGGTCGATGCGGCCGACGAGGGGGTGCTCCGATGTCGCGTTCACGGTTCGACCCAGTGTGCGGCCGCCGCGTCGTCCGCGCGCGGCTCGGGCCGATGGTACCGCCCGCGTGGCGCCGGCGGCCGTCGGCCGTCAGTGGCTAGACTCCGGCCATGAAGCTGACCGAGGTCCCCCGCGACACGATGATCCGGCTGAGAGAGCGGGTCGCCAGCGAGCTGCCCGCGTACCTGGCCGACCTCGCCACGCTCGTCGGCGTGGACTGCGGGTCGTACACGAAGGGCGGAGTCGATCAGGTCGGGCGATGGACGGCGACGGCGTTCCGCGAGCTCGGGGCGTCCGTCGAGGTCCACCCCAACGCGGAACTCGGCGACACGGTCGTTGCGAGCCTCCGGGGTACCGGCAGGGCCAGGGTGCTCGTGATCGGCCACCTGGACACGGTCTTCGAGCCGGGAACGGTCGCGGCGAGGCCGTTCCGGGTCGAGGGCGGCAGGGCGTACGGGCCGGGGGTGTCCGACATGAAGTCGGGGCTGCTCGCGGGCCTGTACGCGCTCCGCGCGATCCGGGCGGAGTGGCCGGCCCCCGACGGACCACCGGGCGTCCTTCCGTGGCTTCCGCTGGCGCGGCTCACGTTCGTCGCCAACCCCGACGAGGAGATCGGCTCGCCCGCCAGCACGCCGCTGATCCGTCTGCTGGCGGCGGACCACGACGCGGCACTGGTCCTCGAAGGCGCACGGGCGAACGGCGACATCGTGAGCGCGAGGAAGGGCAATCTCTCGCTGGTGCTCACCGTTCACGGCCGCGCGGCACACGCCGGCGTGGAACCCGAGAAGGGCCGGAACGCGATCCTCGAGGCCGCGCACAAGACCATCGCGCTGCAGGCGCTGAACGGGCGCTGGCCCGGCGTGACGTGCAACGTGGGCGTCCTGCGGGCAGGGACGCGACCCAACATCGTCGCGGACGAGGCGGTTCTCGAGGTCGACATCCGTTCGCCGACCCGGTCGGCGCTCGACGGAGCCGAGGCGGCCGTCGCCGGGATCGCGGCCGGGTCGACGGTCGCCGGCACCACGTGCGACGTGGTCCTGCGCGGACGCCACTGGCCCATGGAACGGCTCCCCGGAACGATCGCCCTGGCGGACGCTGCGGCGGGCCTTGCCGCAGCACTCGGGTTCGAGCTGCACGACGCCGCGACGGGAGGCGCCTCGGACGCGAACACGACGGCGGGGGAGGGTCTGCCCACACTCGATGGCCTGGGTCCGGTCGGCGGGCTGGATCACTCGCCCGGGGAATACGTGGAGGTGGGTTCGGTCGCGGACCGCGTGGCGCTGCTTGCCGGTCTGCTCTGCGCCATCGACGCCGGCTGACCGCGAACCGGCGCCCTGCGCGGGAACGATCAGCGCGGGAACGATCAGCGCGGGAACGATCAGCGCGGGAACGATCAGCGCAGGAACGATCAGCGCAGGAACGATTTCCCGCAGTTGTCGCAGACCGTGAAGATGCGCGTGGCGCTCGCGTGCGTAGCCCGCCACGTGGAGTCTTCCGATGGCGCCGTCGGCGGGACAGGCCCACACCCACCAGTCGTCGGCCCGGCCGGCCGACCGGCAAGCGGCGTCGCCTCGGCGGCGATGCGGGCGCCCAGCCCGTCGAACGCGCCGGACGCGTGCTCGACCGCCGCCGCGCGCTGGCTCTCCGTCTCGCTGCCGTACGGGTAGTTCTGGCCGATGTTCGAGCTCATGGGACCGGCTCCTTCGGCTGCGCCAGGCCAGCGACCGGGCGAGGGGACTGGACGGCCAGCCGCGGAGGTTGTGAGCGCGGCGCGACCGGCCGTCCGAGAGTATAGCGACGCGCCGGGCGTGGCCCGGCCGAGCGCCCGATCCCCTCCGGCCCGCGCGGGTCGTTCGGGCCCTACAGGGCACCCGGCAGCCCCTCCGACCTCGGATCGGCCGTGGCGACGAACGAGACCGGTTCACTCGGCCCCGACCTCGTGGACCAGCTCGATCGCGTGCTCGTGACCCAGCTCGCTCGACAGTGGCGGCACCCAGGTCACGTCGTGGCCCATGGCGGACAGGGCGTCCCCGAGCGCCGTCGACATGCCACCCTCGAGCGCGCGTGAGGCTGGGCGGCGCGTAGTGATGGTCGGCGTCGGCGGCGAACCGGGGTGCCGCGACCGCATCCGCGATGGACCGGCCGCCGTCCACGACCGCCGACACGAACTGGGCAAAGACCTGGGGCTGGATCTCGCCACCCATGGAGCCGTGCACGATCCACGGCCGGCCGTCGCGGAAGAGCATGCCCGGCGTCAGCGTGTGCATCGTCCGCTTGCGGGGGGCGAGCGCGTTCACGCGCCCCGGGTCCAGCGAGAAGAAGGACTCCGCGGTTCTGGTAGGCGATGCCGGTCACGGGGTCGACAAGGCCGGAGCCGAAGCCCCGGTAGTTCGACTCGATCAGGCTGACCGCCGCACCCGTGGCGTCCGCGGTGGCGAGGTAGACCGTGCCGCCTCCCCTCGGCGTCGCCAGTGCGGGCGCAGGGAGCGTGCGCCGGGGGTCGATGCGTGCCGCGAGCATCGCAGCGTGCGGCCGGATCCAGGAGCTCGGCGAGCGCACCGGGATGCCATGGCCTCGAGGTCCGTCAGGCTCGCGTCGCGATCTGCGATCGCAAGCCGCGCCGCCTCGAGCGACGAGGTGCACCCAGCGCACGTCGCCCACCCCGTGCGGGCCGAACGCCGTGGCCGCGGGCGGCTCGAACCGGCCGAGCACGTGGAGCAGCTCGAGCGCGAGCGACGCCGGAGCTGTTGGGCGGATGGGACGTGGCCTCGACTCCGCGGTACGTCCGCGCAGCGGCGTGCCCCAGGTCGACCGGTGGCTCGCCAGGTCATCCGCGCGGAGCGGAGAACCCTCCGACTGCAGGTACGTCGCCGCCCGGCCCGCCAGCGCGCCCTCGTAGGCGCGGCCGAGCCCTCCGCGGCGATGCGCCGCAGCGTCGCGGCCAGGGCGGGGAGTCGCACCACCTCGCCCGTGCGCCACGCCCGGCCGTCCGGCCGGAAGACGCGCGCCCAGTCCGAATCCGTCGCCGAAGAACCCGCGGACCGCTCGACCGTGTCGCTCCACGCCTCGCTGGCCGGGAAGCCCTCGGCCAGCTCGATCGCCGGGCCGAAGAGGTCGCGCCAGGGGAGCCGTCCATGTCGCTCGTGCGCGTCGCCCCACGAGCGAACCGCGCCCGGCACGGTGATCGGTCCACGGGCCGCGCTACGGGCATGGCGCGCGAGTCCCGCCGGCTCGTGCGCTCGATCGATGGCAGCGGCCGCCGAGCGGATCGCTGCCGCTCACCGTCGAGGGCCTCCGGCCCGCGCCGGGGTCCCAGATGAGCCAGAACGCGTCGCCGCCGAGCCCGCACAATGTAGCTCGTCACGACCGCGAGTGCCGCGTTGGTCGCGATGGCGGCGTCGACGGCGCTTCCCCCTGCGCGGAGGGCCGCCAGGCCGGCCTGCGTGGCGAGCGCATGGGGTGACGTGACGGCGCCGCGCGTCCCGCGCACGCTGACAGCCGGCACGAGGGCTGGCCCCTGCCCGGCCGGTGGGATCGAATGCGTCATGTGGCGATTGTCCGCGATCGGCCGTCACCCGTCCGGCGCCAGCGGGAACCGGAGCCGATTCCCGTACAATCGGCCGGTCCTCAGCCATGCCCGGGAGTCTGCATGTTCGCCACGCTCGTCGGTGCCTACCCACGAACCCCGCTGCCCGGCCAGCCGTTCAGGTTGCGCGCGGCGCACGCCCGCCTGGAGCGGGGCGAGATCGACGAGGCAGCGTTCCGCGCGGCACAGGACGAACTCGTCCGCGATGTCATCGCGGAGCAGATGGACGCGGGCATGGAGCTGCTGACCGACGGCCAGGTCCGCTGGGACGACCAGCAGACGGCCATCGCACGCGGGCTGTCCGGGTTCGAGATCACCGGGCTGCTGCGCTACTTCGACACCAATACCTACTATCGGCAGCCGCGTGCCACCGGGACGCCGCGATGGGAATCGTCCATCACCGTGGCGGACTGGACCTTTGCCCGGGAGGCCGCGGCGTCACTGGCGAAGGAGCGGGGCATCACCGCGCCGCCGGTCAAGCAGTGCCTGGTCGGCCCCTACACGCTGGGCCGCCTGTCCGATCCCGGCCCGCTGGGGCGCGAGCAGCTGGTGCTGGCACTCGCCGAGGCGCTCAACGAGGAGCTTCGCGCACTGCACGCCGCCGGCGCCCCGGTCATCCAGCTCGACGAGAACGCGCTGACGCTCATCAGTCCCGACGACGACGCCGAGCGCAGGCTTGCCGCCGAGGCCCTCCGCCGCGTGGTGCGCGGGCCTCGAGGATGCTCACCTGTGCCTTTCCGTCACCATGGGTGACGCGGTGGGCTTCGGGCCGGACGCGCTGTTCGAGCTGCCTTTCCGGAGCTACCTGTTCGACCTGATCGCCGGTCCGGACAACTGGGAGCTGATCGCCCGTGCCCCGGGTGAACGGGGGATCGTCTGCGGCGTCGCCAACGCCCGCAACACGCGCCGCGACGAGGAGTCCGTGATGGTCTGGGCGGCGCATTACGCCGCGTCCACGTCCGCCCGCGGGATCGACCGCGTCGGACTGTCCCCGTCGACGGGGCTCGAGTACCTCCCGCGTGACCGGGCGAAGGACAAGATCGAGGCTCTCGCCGAGGCGGCACGGAAGGCCGCCATCGCCGATCCGGAGGAGCTGGCGGCGGCACTCGACCCGCGCGCCGTCGACAAGCGGAGCGCCGCACTGGGCCGCTATGCGCCGCCGTCCGAGCGTCGCGCGGCCGGCGGACCCGGAAGCAGCGCCGCACAGGGGAGCAGCAGGGCATGAGCAACGGCCTCTGGACCACGTCCGTCGGATCGTTCCCCAAGCCGCCCGAGCTCATCCGCGCGCGGGCGGATCATGCCGCCGGACGGATCGACGACGAGGCGCTGCGGGCCCTCGAGCGCCGCGCGACGGAGGACTGGATCCGGTTCCAGGAGGAGATCGGGGTCGACATCCTGGTCGACGGCGAGATGTACCGCGGCGACATGGCCACGTACTTCGCCGAGGAGCTGACCGGGTTCGAGATCGGCGGCCTCGTGCGGAGCTACGGCAACCGCTACTACCACAAGCCCATTGCGGTGGGCGGTGTGCGGCGAGACCACCCCATCACCCTGGAGGCGTGGCGGTTCGCCCAGTCCCTGACCGACCGGCCGGTGAAGGGGATGCTGACCGGCCCGTACACCATCGCCGACTGGAGCTTCGACGAGCACTACGGGTCGCGCCGCGAATTCGTCCTCGACCTCGCACGCGCCATCCACGAGGAGGCGATGGACCTGGCGGCGGCCGGGGCCCGGTTCATCCAGGTCGACGAGCCCGCGGCGTCGGCGCGGATGGACGAGCTGCCGCTGGTGGCCGAGGCGATGGCGATCGTGACCGACGGGCTGAACGCCCACGCGATCACCCACATCTGCTACGGCGATTTCATGCAGGCCTATCCGACCATGCTCGACATCCCCGTGGACCAGGTGGACCTCGAGATGGCCAACTCGGGGTACGACCTCCTGACCAGGTTCGGGGAGATCCCGTTCACCAAGGCGATCGGGCTCGGCGTCGTGGACGTGCACAGCCACCGCATCGAGTCGGTGGACGAGGCCGCCCGCGGGATTCGCCGCGCCCTGGAGGTGCTTCCGCCCGAGCGCGTCTTCGTGGACCCGGACTGCGGCCTCAAGACGCGCACAGTCGAGGAGGCCAAGGAGAAGATGCGGGTCGTGGTCGAGGCCGCCCGCCTCGTGCGCCGCGAGCGCGGCATCGGCGACGAGCTGCCCGACGGCGGGCCCACCCCCGGACGGTCGCTCGGCGCCCCGCGACCTGCGGGCGCGTGACCGACACGGTGACGCCCGCCCTCGGCGCGCCGAGCGCGCTTGATTCCCTCGCCGACGGCATGGAGCTGATCCAGCACGCGACCGGTCCGCTCGCGACCAACGTCTACCTGCTCGGCGATCCCGGGACACGGGAGGCACTCGCGATCGACACCGCCATCCCGTCCGCGGTGTGGATCGGCGAGCGACTCGCCGAGCGCAACTGGACGCTCAAGCTCATCGTGAGCACGCATCGCCACTGGGACCACGTGGGCGACAACGCAGCGGTCCAGGCGGCGACCGGCGCCGACATCGCGTGCCACCCACTCGACCGGGACGGCCTCGAGCACCCGCAGCCGCTCTTCGCACCGTTCCCGATCCCGCCGTCCGTGCCGGCGGTCGACCTCGCCGAGGGAGGGGTCATCCGGTTCGGATCGATCCGCCTCCAGGTGCTCCACACGCCCGGCCACACGGAGGGCTCGGTGTGCCTCTTCGCACCGGATGACGGCCTGCTCTTCTCCGGCGACACGCTGTTTGCCGCCGGCTGGGGGCGCGTGGACCTGCCCGGCGGTTCGGCCGATGCGATGGTCACTTCGCTGTCGCGTCTCGCCCACCTCGACGACCCGCTCCGCGTGCTGCCGGGTCACGGGCGGCCCACGACCATCGGACGGGAGCGGCCGCTGCTCGAGCTGATTTCGCGGGACCAGAGGCTTCCCGCCTGAGAACGCCGCGGCTACCCGGCCGGGTTCGCGTTCCGGCCAGGTTCCGGCGGTCCGTCGGTCCCATCCGTGGCTGCAAGGCGCTGCGATTCCGGCACGTTTGACGCGCTGGGGCACCGCGCGTACGCTCGCCGCCCTGTTCTCCTGCCAGCCGTCCCCGGAGGCCCCGTGAATCCTCTCGCGCAGGGTCCAGGCCGGTGGTTCCCTGGGCGGGTGCCGCCGGCCGCGTTCACCGTCCCCGGCCTCGTCGCGTCGCGTGTCCTCGACGCGGAGCTGGCCGCGCTCCTGTGGATCACGGTCGAGGCCAACGTCCCGCTCATCGTCGCTGCAGAGGAGGGCGAGGCGCCCGCGCGCGACGTGCTGGCTGCGTTCCTCGATCTGCTGCCGCCCGGGGTCGAGCGGGTCGAGCTCCAGGGGCCGCAGGAGACGTTCGACTGGCTGGGCGATGCCGCCGCGCTCGGCTGGACCGGCGACGACGAGGAACCGGTGGCCGGGCAGGCAGGCGGCGGACCATCGCGCGGAACGGGCATCGCCCTGCCGCCACGGCGGATGGTGCCTCCGGAGACGAGCTACCTGGTTGCCGGCGAGCTGGGCGACGCGCCCGGGGCGGACATCGGCGGCTCGCGGGCGAGGCTGCTCATCCGTGCGCTGCAGCGGGGGTACGGGCTGGGTGCGACCGTCCGCGCGGATTCGCTCGAACAGGTGCTCGTCCACCTCGCGGCGCCGCCCGCTTCCGTGAGCGCCGACGAGCTGCGCCGGCTCGGGATCGTGCTCGTGCTCGCTCGCGCCGACCTGGGCACAACCGTCGAACCGACCCCGCAACGGCGCGACGCGGCCGCGGGCGGAGCGGACCGCGACGGCACGAGCGGCACGGTGGCGTCCCCGACGCACGTGCATGCCCCCGCGGGCTCCGCGCCGGCGTCGGCCCGCGGGCCGGGGTTTGGAGCCGAAGGGTGGCGGGCAGGAGCGTGCCACTACGTCCGTCCGCTTGAGCTCGACGCCGCCGGCCATCTCCAGCGGCGTCCCCCGGCGGTGCTCGCCACCTGGGACCCGCATCGCGACCAGCTCGAGCATTTCGAGTGGGGGGTGACGGCCGAGCTCGCGATGCGCGTGGGGCTCGCGCGCGACGATTTCGAGAAGGAGCACGTGGCCCGGACCCGGATCATGGCGGCTCTCGTGGCGGCCGGCCGCACCTCCCCGGAGGCGCTCCACCAGCTCCTGGAGCAGCGCTCCCGGCAGGGCGCGGGCGGGGCGTCGTGAGCGCGCAACCGCGCGGCCGGCGGGGCGCGTCGTCGGGCACTCCGGCCACGCCGGGCGCGACGCCGGGCACGCCCGGCGCGAGGTCGGCCACGCCGGGCGCGAGGCCGGGCACGCTGGGCGAGCTGCGTGCCTCGGGCTACCGGCCGCGCACCGTGAAGCAGGAGATGCGCGCCAACCTGGTCGCGCTGCTCGGGTCCGGCGGCCGCCTGTTCCCCGGCATCATCGGGTACGAGGAGACGGTCGTGCCCGCCGTGGAGAACGCGATCCTTGCCGGCCAGGACCTCGTCTTCCTCGGCGAGCGCGGACAGGGCAAGACCCGCATGGCCCGGCTGCTCGTCGGGCTGCTCGACGAGGCGGTGCCGTTCGTCGCGGGGGGCGAGCTGCACGACGACCCGCTGGCGCCGATTCAGCACGGCGGCGCGGGAGATCGTCGAGGCGAAGGGCGACGCGACGCCGATCGAGTGGCTGGCGCGCGACCGGCGGTACGGCGAGAAGCTCGCCACGCCGGACATCACCATCGCCGATCTCATCGGCGAGGTCGACCCCATCAAGGTCGCGGAGGGCCGGTACCTGTCGGACGAGCTGACGATCCATTTCGGGCTCATCCCGCGCGACAACCGCGGCATCTTCGCGATCAACGAGCTGCCGGATCTGGCCGAGCGGATCCAGGTCGGGCTGCTCAACATCCTCGAGGAGCGCGACGTCCAGGTCCGCGGATACACCCTCCGGCTGCCGCTCGACCTCTTCGTCGTCGCCAGCGCCAACCCCGAGGACTACACGAGCCGCGGCCGCATCATCACGCCCGCTCAAGGACCGCCTCGGGTCGCAGATCCGGACGCATTACCCGCGGACGCTCGAGCACGAGATCGCGATCATGCGCCAGGAGCGCATCCGGTTCGAGGCCGATGACGGGCGTCCCGGCGATCGTGGAGCCGGACTTCATGGCTCGAGCTGGTGGCCGAGCTCTCGCACCTCGCACGGCGCGCGCCGGAAATCAGCCAGCGATCGGGCGTCAGCGTCCGGGTCAGCACCGCGAACCTCGAGACGATGCTGGCCGCCGCCCTCAAGCGCGCGGTCCGACTGGGCGAGGAGGGCGGCCTCGCCGCGCGTCAGCGACCTGGTGGCGCTGCATCCGTCCACGACCGGCAAGATCGAGCTCGAGACGGTGGGCGACAACGTGCCCGAGGAGCGCGTCGTGGAGCGGCTCGTCACGCGCGCGCTGCTCGCGAGTCTTCGGCCGGCGCCTGCCGGTCGACGATGCCTCGACGAGGTCGTGTCCGCTTCGAAGGCGGCCTCGTGGTGGAGACCGGCGAGCTGGTCCCGTCGCGGGAATACGTGCGCTGGGTGCGGGAGGTGCCGGGTCTGCGGGGCGGCGGCAGCGACGCTGGGCACGGGGGAATCGCCGGCGGCGATCGCGTCCGCGGTCGAGTTCGTCCTCGAGGGCCTGCACCTGCAGCGGCGCCTGAACAAGGAGCGCCGCGCTGCCGTGGGTGGCGGAGGGACGTACCGGCGATGACCGGGAGCACGCGCGCGCGAGCTCGGACGGGCTGCGGGGCGGGCGGGCGACCATGAGCGACGACGCCTTCGAGTGGCGTGCCGCGGACGGCGACCTGGCCGGCCGGGGACGGGCCCGCTACGCCCATTGGGACGGAACCCAGCGGCTGGGCGATATCGACGCGGACGAGGTGCTCGACGCGCTCTCCGACGACGTCATGTCGGACGGCGACCTCGACGACGCGTTGCGGCGCGCGATCGAGGAGGGGATGCCGGGCCGGAAGGGCGAGCCGCCCCTCCCCGGGCTGCGCGACCTCCTGCGCCGGCTCGCGGACCGGCGCCGGGACATCCTCGACCGGCACGGCCTGGACGACCTCCTGGGCGACCTGCGCCGCGAGCTGCAGGGCATCGTGGACACCGAGCGCGACGGGATCTCGCGCAGGCTCCAGGCGGCCGGAATGCAGCCGGGCGACACACACGCACCGGAGCCGGCATCCTCTGCGGACGAAGTCCGCTGCCGAACGAAGGGCTCGGCCCGGCCGAGGCAACGTCGCGGGGCGAGGCCCACCCTCCGGCCGACGAGGCCCACCCTCCGGCCGAGGGGCCTGCCCCTGCGGAGGCATCTCCGCCGGGAGCGGAGGACGGCATGCGCCGGATGCTTCGCGACATGGCCGAGCGCCATCGCACAACCCTCGACGCGCTTCCGCCGGATCCGGGCGGACGGATCCGGGCGCTCGAGGAGTACGAATTCCTCGAGCCATCCGCCCGTGACGCGTTCCAGCACCTGCTCGAGCGCCTGCGCGGGCGCATGCTCGACGCCACATACCAGGGCCTGGCCGACCAGCTCCGGACGATGGCTCCGGAAGATCTGCAGTCCACGCGCGAGATGGTGCGGGCCCTCGACGGGCTGCTCCAGGAACGCCTCGACGGAGGCAATCCCGACGCGGCGGAGTTTCTGCAGAAGTACGGCGACGCGTTCCCCGGTGCGCAGACCCTGGATGACGTGATCGACCAACTGGCCGAGCGGATGGCGGCCATGCAGTCGCTGCTGCGGTCCATGACCCCCGAGCAGCGCGCCGAGCTGGGATCGCTCATGGACGCCCTGCTGCGTGACGACCGGCTGCGAGTAGACCTCGCCCGACTCGCCGGCCGGCTCGACCGCCTTCTTCCCGGCGGGCTCGGTGGTCAGTTCTCCTTCCGAGGTGACGACGAGCTCGGCCTGGAGGAGGCACTCGACGAGATCGGGACGCTTCAGCGGCTCGACCGCCTCGGCGACCAGCTGGCGGGTGCGTCCGATCCAGCTGCGCTGGCGGACGTCGACCCGGAGGACGTCGCACGGCTGCTCGACGACGAGTCCGCGGACGACCTGGCCGCGCTGCAGCGGGCCGCGAAGGTGCTCGAGGAGGGGGGCTATGCGACGAGGAATGGCGACCGGCTCGAGCTGACGCCGCGCGGGCAGCGCCGCATCGGACAGCGCGTCCTGGACGGGGTCTTCGGACGGCTAAGCCGGGACGCCTTCGGGGGTCACCGGCTCCCACGGGCGGGGACCGCGGGAGAACGGAGCGGGACCTCGTCGGCGTACGAGTTCGGGCGTCCGTTCGACCTCGACCTCCGCGGGACGCTCGACCATGCGGTGGGCAGGGAGCTCGCGAAGCCCGGGACCCGCCGCAGGTCGTTGAACCTCGAGCCTGGCGACTTCCAGGTGTTCGACGCCGAGGAGCTCACCTCCGCGTCCACCGTCCTGCTGCTCGACATGAGCCGCTCGATGCTCCTGCGCGGGTGCTTCGTCGCGGCCAAGAAGGTGGCGGTCGCGCTCGACACGCTCATCAGGACGCGCTACCCGCGGGACACCCTCCACGTCGTCGGGTTCGCATACGTCGCCCACGAGATCCCGGCCGGGACGCTCGCCACGCTGTCGTGGCATGGCCACGAGTACGGAACCAACCTGCAGCACGCCCTCATGCTCTCGCGCCGACTCCTGGCCCGCGGCTCGCCGGCGAACCGGTCGATCATCGTGATCACCGACGGCGAGCCGACGGCACACATCGAGGACGGACGCGTCGAGTTCAACTACCCGCCGACCCGCCGGACCATCGAGGAGACGCTTCGGGAGGTGGGACGCTGCACGCGCGAGGGCATCACGATCAACACGTTCATGCTGGAGAGGTCGCGGGCGCTCGGAGAGTTCGTCGACCGGGTGAGCCGGATGAACCATGGCCGTGCGTTCTACGCGAGCCCCGACCGGCTCGAGGAGTTCGTGCTGGTGGACTACCTGGAGCGGCGGACGCGCCGGGTCGCCTGAGCGAGAGCGCCCCGACCCTCGGCGTGGGACCGCGACGGGCCATCTGCCCCGCCGGGAGCGTCCGTCCGGCGTGCCGTCGCGAGGGTCGGCCGCGGTAGGATTCCTGCGACAAGGGAGTCGAACGCACGACGCGTCGCCAACCACCTGGCGTCCCCGCCATCGGAGGTCACCAATGCCTCAGCCCACCGTCGCCGGTTCGCCGGCCCAGCTGCTGGAGCTGCTCGGCGGCATCGCCCACATTGAAGGCGATGGCCTGGTCATCGACGACGAGGCCGCATTCCGGGCTCGCGGCATCCGCGACCTGGCGTGGACGGACGCCTTCTCCTCGGATCCGGCCGCGGTGGAGGCCGCCCGCTGGATCGTGTGGGAGGCATCGCAGGTGCTCGGCGCCCCGTCGGCGAGCATCCAGGGCCTGTACATGGCGCGGGGCCGCGGCGAGGTGGGAGGGTTCACGGTTCCCGCCATGAACCTGCGGACCCAGGTGTTCGACATGGCGTCGCACGGTGTACGAGGTGGCCGGCCGCCACGACGTGGGCGCGCTGATCCTCGAGCTGGCCCGCAGCGAGCAGGAGTACACGTACCAGCGGCCCGGCGAGTACATCACGAGCTGCCTGGCCGGCGCCATCGCCGCGGGCTGGCGGGGGCCGGTGTTCGTGCAGGGCGACCACTACCAGTTCAACGCGAAGAAGTACGCCGCCGACCCCGACGCCGTGACCGAGGCGCTGCGCAAGGCGACCCGCGAGGCGCTCGCGGCGGGCTACGGCAACATCGACATCGACAGCTCCACGCTGGTCGACCTGTCCCTGTCGAGCGTCGACGAGCAGCAGCGCACGAACTACGAGCGCGCCGCGGAGCTGGCGGCGCTGATCCGCGGAGGTCGAGCCACAGGGCCTCGAAGTCAGCATCGGCGGCGAGATCGGGGAGGTCGGCAAGCAGAACTCGACAGAGCCCGAGCTGCGCGCGTTCCTCGATGGTTTCCGCAGGGAGTTCGACCGGAGGGCGGGAACCGGCCTGCCTGGCCTGTCCAAGGTCAGCATCCAGACCGGCACGAGCCACGGTGGTGTGCCGCTGCCTGGCGGTGGCGTGGCCGAGGTCAAGGTGGATTTCGACACCATCCGCCGGCTCTCCGCCGTCTGCCGGGAATACGGCCTCGCGGGGGCCGTGCAGCACGGCGCCTCCACCCTGCCCGACGAGCTGTTCCACCACTTCCCGGAGGTGGACACCGCCGAAATCCACCTCGCCACCGGCTTCCAGAACACCCTGTACGACCACCCTGCCGCGCCGAGGGCACTCCTGGACGAGGTCGAGGTGTGGGTCCACGCCAACGCCGCCGACGAGCGCAAGGAAGGCGAGACGGAGCAGCAGTTCGTCTACAAGGCGCGGAAGAAGGCCCTCGGCCCGTTGAAGCGCCGCCTGTGGGAGCTGGAGACGAAGGACGAGATCCTGGCGACCCAGGCCCAGAAGCTCGAGCTGCTGTTCCACGAGCTCCGGGTTCCCGGCACGCGTGGCACGGTGGAGGAGTTCGTGACGGCGCCGGAGCGCCACCGGGCGCTGCCGGACGGCATCAGGAGCGCGTCACCCACCGCCTGAGCGGCGCCGGAGCGCCACCGGGCGCTGCCGGACGGCATCAGGAGCGCGTCACCGGCGGCCCGAGCGGCGCCCACGCGGGCCCGCCGGGCCGCTCACGCGCCGGCGGCCAGCATCGACTCCGACAGGAGCTCCACCGCCCGGTCGACCTCGTCGGCCGTCGTGACCAGCGGCGGAATCGAGCCGGACCACCTGTCCCCAGCTGCCCGCCGAGAGCACGATCAGGTGGCGTTCGAGGGCGCCGGCGATCACCGCGTGCGCGAGTTCGGGATCAGGCGTCCGCGGGTCGGTGGCATCCGGCCGCACGAACTCGAGACCCACCATCAGGCCCTGGCCCCTGACGTCGCCCAGCCGGGCGAAGCCGGGACGGATCGCCGACAGCCCCGCCAGCAGCTGCCGGCCCCGCTCCCGCGCGTTGTCGACCAGGCGCTCGTCCTCGATGACATCGAGCGTCGCGTTGGCGGCCGCGCAGGCGATCACGTTGCCCCCGAAGGTGCCGCCATGAGCACCGGGCGACCATCGGGCGAGCAGGTCGCGCCGGGCGATGATGCCGGCCAGTGGCAGCCCGGAGGCGATCCCCTTGGCGACGATCAGGATGTCCGGCGTCACGCCCACGTGCTGGACCGCGAACAGCTCGCCCGTTCGCCCGAAGCCGGTCTGCACCTCGTCCGCCGCGAGGAGGATGCCGTGCCGCGAGGCAATGTCGCGAAGCCGGGGCAGGAAGTCGGCCGGGGGCACGACATAGCCGCCTTCGCCGAGCACCGGCTCGACCACGAAGGCCGCGACGCGCGAGGGGGCGACGACCTGCGCGAAGAGCAGTTCGAGCTGCTCCTCCCAGTCGCAGGTGCATGCCGCCGGGTCGTGCGGGCCGCCCGCCGCCCGGTAACAGTAGGGGTACGGAGCGTGGTAGACGGAACCGGGGAGCGGCTCGAAGTCGCCCCGGATCGACACGCGCGAGGTCGTCAGTGCCATGGCCTGCGCGGTGCGCCCGTGGAAGCCGCCGCGAAAGGCCACGATCGCGGGACGGCCGGTGGCGACCCGCGCCAGCTTGACCGCGGCCTCGACCGCCTCGGCGCCGGAATTGGCGAGGAAGGCCTGCCATCCGTCGCCCGGGAGCAGGTGGCTCAACCGGTCGTACAGCCTCAGGCCGGGCTCGTGGTACACGATGTTCTGCTGGCCGTGGAGGAGCCGGGCGGCCTGGGCCTGGATCGCCGCGACGACCCGAGGGTGGGCGTGGCCCGTGTTCGTCACGCCGATGCCGGAGCTGTAGTCGAGATAGCGCTCGCCCTCGACGGTCACGAGCCAGGATCCCTCGCCGTGATCGATCACGAGGTCGGTGTAGCGCGACCACACGGCCGGGACGACGGAACGGTCCGGCAGGGCGGCGGGTTCGATCACGGTGGCGACCTCCATCAGAACGTTGGCGGGGTGTTGACCCAGACGAGGCGGGTCTCGTCGGTCGCGAGGGCGCGGAAGCGGTGCGACAGCATGGACGGGAAGGTGAGTGCGTCGCCCTCGCCGAGATCGTAGTACTCCTCCTCGCCCAGCCAGACGCCCACCCGGCCGGACAGGACCAGCATCAGTTCCTCGCCGGGGTGCGCGTACCAGCCGTCGCTGGTCGCGCCCGGCTCGAGCACGAACAGCTGCCCTCGAGAGCGGTCGGCGCGTTCGAGAGGTCCTCCATCCGGATGGAGGGCTCCCCCAGCTCGACGACCCTGCGCTCCGCCGCCCTGACCACCCGGCCGCCGCTGGCCGGCGCTGCGTGAAGGAGCTCGCCGACGGTCGTTCCGCACGAGGCGGCCAGGCGCTGGAGGGCCGCCATCGAGACACCTGTCAGCCCGCGTTCGAACGACGAGACGAAGCTCGGCGACAGCGACGTGGCGCGGGCGACGTCACGCAGGGTCATGCCCCGCCGGAGGCGCAGATCCCGAAAGCGCGCGCCCGTGCTGTCGGGCGCAGGCCCCCTCTGCTCGATGTCACCGTCCTGCCGGAGCTGCGCCGGCAGCAGGCGCAGGATCGCCGGCGCGCTGATTCGTGCCGCCCGGAGCCGTGCCACCTCGCGGGCCTGGCGGACGTCGTCGGGTCCGTAGAGGCGCTGGCCCCCGCGGCCGCGAACCGGACGGAGCAGCCCCTGCCGCTCCCACTGCCGCAGGCTCGACGGGCTGGTGCCGACGAGGCGGGCGGCCTCGGTGATGCGCAGCAGGTCACCTCCGGGACGGCCGAAGCCGCGAGGCACGGCGTGTGCGGGTGAAGCCGGTGCCGCCGCCGGGTCCGGGCCGTCCGTTGCGGCGGCCGGGATGTCGCCGTCGGCCGCGGTGCCGGGTGCCGGGAACGCTGTCCTGGGTCGGTCCCGCGCCCCCGCGGCGACGGCCCGCGTCCTGCTAGTGGCCACGACGCTGCAGCAGCGTCGAGCCCAGCACCAGCAGCACCGCCGTTCCGAAGATCATCGTGCCCACCACGTTGATCTGCACGGGCAGGGAGTTGCGCAGCGATCCCCATACCCAGATCGGGAACGTGTTGGTGAGCCCCGACGTGAAGTTCGTGACGACGAAGTCGTCGATCGAGAGCGAGAAGGCGAGCAGGGCTGCGGCGAGGATGCCGGGGAAGATCAGGGGGAACGTGACCCGCCAGAACGTCGTCCACTCGTTTGCCCCGAGATCCATGGCGGCTTCCTCGAGCCGCCGGTCGAAGCCCGCCATGCGCGCCTTCACGGTGACGACGACGTAGCTGATGTTGAACATGACGTGGGCGATCAGGATCGTGTTGAACCCGAGCGGGAAGAGGAGCCCCTTCGGGATGATCGTGTCGAACGGCGCCTGCGTGGTGTTCACGAACAGCGTCAGCAGGCTGGCACCCATGA
>CAVZXW010000006.1:0-13969 GCA_963779375.1 uncultured Chloroflexia bacterium
GTCGCCTTGGCCCTTCATGAGGCGCGCCGGCAGGGAAGCGCCATCGTCGCGTCGACCAGTGTCCAGAGCGAGACGGAACTTGCCTTCGCCGGACTGCACCTCCTGATCCAGCCATTGCTGGACGACGTCGACCGGCTGCCTGCCGGGCAACGTCGCGCGCTGCTCGCGGCGTTCGGGATGATCGACGCGCCGACCCCTGACCGATTCCTCATCGCGCTCGGCACGCTGGAACTTCTCGCGAACGCTGCTCGCAAGAACGGCCTCGTCGTTGCAGCGGAGACGCGCACTGGCTCGATGCCCCCTCAGCCACGGTCATGTCCTTCGTCGCGCGTCGCTGTGCGGCTCGTCGGGTTGTCCTGCTCCTCGAAGTCCGCGAAGGGCATTCGACGCCCCTCAGCGAGCTCGGTTTACCGGAGCTGCGGGTCGAGCCACTCGGGCAGAAATCCGCAATGGCTCTCCTGAACGCGCGCAACCCCGAACTGCCGGAGGCCACGCGCGACCGGGTACTGGCTCTGGCGGCCGGTAATCCCCTTGCCTTGGTCGAGATCCCGAAGATGATCTCCGACAATGAGATTGCAGACGGTGGCACCGGCCAGAAGCTCACGCTCACTCGCCGACTCGAGGGTGCATTCGGCGCCCGAATTGCCGAGCTGCCGGCGACTACGCGGACCCTGCTCGTCATCGCAGCCGAGAATGACGAGGCGTGGATCAACGAGGTCATTGCCGCTGCAGCGACAATCGACGCTCACGCGGGCGCTGCCGAGTTTGGCCCCGCCGTAGAAGCCGGTCTTCTTACGGTCGACCAACGGGAGATCCACTTCAGGCATCCCTTGGTTCGTTCTGCGGTTCAGGCGGTCGCCCTGTCAGTCGAGCGCGTGCGCGCACACGAGGCGCTTGCTCAGGTCCTGTCGCGCGACCCGGACCGGCAGGCGTGGCATCTGGCTGCGGCAACGATCGACCCCGACGAGTCGGTAGCCGCGGCCCTTGAAGCGGTGGCGAGTCGCGCTGACCTCAGAGGCGGCGCCGGCGCGGCCGTGGTCGCGCTCGAGCGGGCCGCGCAGCTGACACCGATTGCCCCGGCGCGCGCCCGTCGCCTCCTCCGCGCGGCTGAATTCGCAATCGATTCGGGTACCCTTCCCGCGCGGCTCAACTGACCCATGAGGCTGAGGCGTCCGGTCTCGCTGACGTCGACGTCGGACGCGCGAGACTCTTGCGGGAGATGCTTCTCCAGGGGGCTCCCAACGATCCCGGCGCGATCGTCTCCTTGACCGAGCTGGCCGAGGACTTCCTGGGTGACGGGCAGCTGGACCTGGCGGTCCGAACGCTCATGGTTGCCGGCGCGCGTGCTTGGGCTGGGGACACAGGCCAGCCGACGCGGAACGCGATCGTGCGCGTCGTGGAAGCCGTACCCGCCTCCGAGAGTGACCCCCGGCTGACCTCGGTCCTCGCGTTCGCCGATCCGGAACGGTTTGGATCCGTGATCGTGGAGCGCTTGCTGCGCTTGGTTCCGGCTGACCTCGACCCGGAATTGGCCGATCTCGTCGGCGTGGCCTTGAACCTCACCGGGTCGTTCGACCGGTCGTCTGCATTTCTTGCGTCTGCGGTGAATGGACTCGGACGCGATGGCCGACTGGGATTGCTCCCCGCGGTGCTTGCACACCAGGCCTGGACAGCGATCAACTCGGTCAACTGGCCCACCGCGATCACGGCCGCGGAGGAGGGGAAGCGACTCGCGCGACTTACCGAGCAGCCGCTCTGGGAGGCGGCTTCAATCGCGGCGTTGGCCATGGTGGCTGGCCTCCGCGGCGATGCCGATGCCGAGGCGGCCCTCTCGGATGAAGCCGAGGCGCTCGCTCTCCCTGTGCACGCTGGCGCCGTGCTGGCCGGCGTCCAATTGACCCGGGGTGTGACGGCTCTGGCAGGAGGGCGCTACGAGGTCGCCTACGAGCACCTCCGTCGCACCTTCGATCCAGTCGACCCGTCGTATCACCATTTCCAACGAACCTGGAGCATCGGTGACTTCGTCGAGGCCGCCGTGAGGAGCGGCCACAGGGACCAGGCGCGGAGTCGAGTGGAGGAGCTCGAACCACTGGCGGCCCCGTCGCACTCATCATGGCTCACGGCAGGCCTTGTCTACGCCAGGCCACTCCTCGCGGACGACGACCGAGCCGACAAGGCCTTCCGGTCCGCCCTCGACGCTGATCTATCCGGTTGGCCCCTGTATCGCGGTCGGCTCCTCTTCCAGTACGGCTCGTGGCTCCGAAGGCGGCGACGTATCGTCGAGTCGCGGGGCCCGCTGCGTGACGCGTGCGACTGGTTCGATCGCCACGGCATCCAGGCCTGGGCCGACCGCGCGCGGCAGGAGCTGCGAGCGTCGGGGGTTCGCAGCCCCCGGGCATCACGAGAGACATGGACGACGCTCTCCCCCCAGGAGCTCCAGATCGCCTTGATGGCCGCCGAAGGCCTGACCAACGATGAGATCGGCGGTCGTCTCTTCCTGTCGCGGCGAACGGTGGGGTCTCACCTCTACCGAGTCTTCCCGAAGCTTGGTGTGACTTCACGCGCACAGCTCCGAGCGGCGCTTGAGACGACCGCCGCCAAATCCACACTCGGTTCTGCAGCCGAGCGCTCCGGGGTCGCGCCACCCGCGTGACGGTCGGTCGGATCTGGTCGCCGGTCCGTCGTCCACATCCAGGGGTTCTTGTGGCTCGAGCCGCCTCAGTCATCTGACCGGTGTCGCGTCGATGCTGAGCATGACGGCGCTCGCGTTTCCAGTCATTTGCCCCAAGCGAATAGCCCGGGCTCGCGGGTAGCGTCGAGACCGGGCCGAGACATGGCCCGGGGCGAGATCGCTGCGACGAGCCGGCCACGTGACGGGAGAGATCTCATGGAAACCACGCCTATCGAACGCACCGACGCTTTCGCCTCGACCATGCGGGCGGCCCGAATCGGACGCCGCGGCGGTCCGGAGCTCATGCGCCTTGAACAGGTCCCCCGCCCCGAGCTCAGGCCGACAGACGCGCTCGTCGAGGTACATGCCGCGGCGATCACGCCAACCGAGCTGCACTGGGAGCCGACCTGGACGACACCCGATGGCAGCGATCGGACGCCGATCATTCCGGGCCATGAGGTCTCCGGCGTGGTCGCTTCGCTTGGCGCTGAGGCTGGTGACGTCCGGGTCGGCGACGCGGTGTTCGGGCTGGCCGACTTCTACCGCGATGGGGCAGCAGCCGACTACGTCGCAATGCGAGCCTCGGACCTGGCAAATAAGCCACCCGGGATCTCGCATGAGGCGGCCGCAACGTTGCCGCTCTCGGGGTTGACCGCATGGGAGGGGCTGGTCCGGTACGGCGGAGCTTCTGGCCGGTGAGCGGGTTCTCGTGCACGGGGCGGCTGGCGGCGTGGGCTCCTTCGCCGTGCAGCTGGCACGGCACCGCGGCGCCGTCGTGAACGCCACGGCCTCTGCGCGCGACCTCGACTTCGTTCGCGGTCTGGGGGCCGAACTGGTGGTGGACTACAGCGCCGAGCGCTTTGAGGACCTGCTGAGCGACGTCGACCTGGTGTTCGATACCATCGGCGGCGACACCCTGGAGCGCAGCTGGCAGGTCCTGGGCAAGAACGGGCGCGTCGTGACGATCGCTCCGACGGAACGCGACGTTGCCGCCCGCGACCCCCGCGGAACCTTCTTCGTCGTCGAGCCAGACCGCGACGCACTTGCAGAGCTCGGCCGACTGGCAGAGGCCGGTGACGTGTCGATCACCATCGATCGGATCTTCCCACTCGATGAAGCGCCCGAGGCATACGCGTACGGGCTTGGTTCGCATACCCGCGGCAAGGTCGTCCTGGCGGTGCGCTGAGGAGGCGCCAGCCTCTCTTGGCGGTCCGGTTTGTCGGGTCAAGCCCTCTCGCCCCGACCAAACTCACGTTTCTGACCCAGGTCGTGCACGGCCGGGAGAGTCACGCCGAGGCCGAGTTCGATTGCTTCGGGCGCGAGCTCGTATTCCATTCGCTCGCATCCAAGACGTCCGTTCGGCGAACAGCGCCGTGGCCCGTACCTGGCAGGCATCGAGCGCGGCCGGACGGCCGCCTACGGATACGAGGTCCAGGCGTACCAGGCGGTCGCTGCGTTCCACCCCAGCCCGACGATGATCAGGAACTTGTCGTAGAGCCCGGAGTACGTCGGTAGGCCGATCACGTTGAAGGCGAAGAGGCCGATCGCGGCGATCACGCTGATCCACCGAAGCGGCTGTCCGGACAACGTCACCGACACGACGACCATGACGATCGGGACCAGCATCAGGACGGCGACTCCAAACAACGCCGCCGGGACCACCTCCGGCTTGAGGCCGCCGAACTGGCCCGGGATGGCGTCGCCGCTCCAGAACCGCAGGACGTCCCCCAGGAGGTAGGTGAGCATCAGGGCCACCCACAGGGCAGATAGCTTGATCTGCACGTCTAGCATCGATCGGCTCCGTTCTTGATCGAGTGACCTCTGGGGTTGCATGTCATCCCTCCGGTCGATCGGCGGGTCCGCTGAGCGCTGAGCGGATCTGCCAATCGGCATCGGCTCGGTCATGCGGCGATCTCTCGGGCGGCCGCCGAGCTGACCGCAATGACGACGGTCCCCCGCGCATGTCCTGCGGCGACCTGCGCGATCGCCCGTGGCGTCTCGCGCAGCGGGTACGTGCCGTCGACCACCGGTGTGATCGACCCGGCTTCGACGAGCTCCTTCAGGACCAGCAAGTCGGCTCGGTTCTGGAACTTGACGGACGGTTTGCCCTGCTGGCGCACGAACATCGACACGAGCGCGAGCCGGATCACGCGGCCGAGCGCGCCGCCGGCATGTCCTCCGCCGTTGGAGAGCAGCAATCCATTGGGGGCGAGCGCTCGCCTCGTCGCCGACATCGAGTGGTCGCCCACGTTGTCGAGGATGAGGTCGTAGCGCGGTCCACCCTTCCTGAAGTCTTCCTTGGTGTAGTCGATGATGTGGTCGGCCCCGATCGAGCGGACCAGCTCCAGGTTCCTCGTGCTGCACACGCCGGTCACCTCGGCGCCGCACGCCTTGGCGATCTGCACCGCGAACGTGCCCACGCCTCCAGACGCCCCATTGACCAGCACCTTCTGCCCGGGCTGGAGGTGTCCGTCATCGCGCAGAAGCTGGAGGGCGGTGGTCGCGGACACGCCAACGGCTGCGGCCTGCTCGAAGGTGAGGTTGGCCGGCTTGAGCACGAAGTGGTCCTCGCTCGCCGACGCGTACTCGGCGAGGGCGCCCGTGCACCATCCGAACACGTCGTCACGGGGACGGAGCCCCTTGACGTCCTTGCCGACCGTCTCGACCGTGCCCGCGATGTCCGTGCCAGGGACCCGGTTCTTCGGCTTGCGCAGTCCGGTGGCCATCCGCATGAGGTACGGCGAGCCCGTCATAACGATCACGTCACCGACGTGGATCGACGCCGCATTGACGCGGACCAGGACCTCGTCGTCGCCGATCTCGGGCCGATCAATGTCCCGGGGCTGCAGGACGTCGGCCGACCCGTACCTGTCCTGAACGATTGCCTGCATGAATGCGGCCTCCCCTTGGTCTTTACGGTGTAAAGTTGGCGCATCCGGACTTTACGATGTAAAGTCCCGAGTGTCAACTCGGAAGTGCTCGGTTGGCTGAGTCCCGGAGGAGGCCGATGACGGCGACGACCAAGAGACCGCAGCGACGCGCCCCGCTGAGCCGGGAGCTCGTGCTCGAGACCGCGGTCAAGCTCGCGGATCGGGGCGGGCTCGAGTCTCTGAGCATGCGGAAGCTCGGCCAGGAGCTCGGAGTCGAGGCGATGGCCCTCTACTACCACTTCGCCAACAAGGACGAGGTGATCGACGGGATGGTCGATCTCGTGTTCAGCGAGGTCGACCTGCCTATCGGCGGAGCCGACTGGAAGACCGCCATGCGTCGACGCGCGTTCTCGCTCCGAGACGTGTTGCTGCGCCACCGATGGGCGCTTGGACTGATGGAGTCGCGGCGGAAGCCGGGGCCGGCCAACCTGCGCCACCACGACGCGGTGATTGGCAGTCTGCTGTCGGCAGGCCTCGACATGCCGACGATCGCGCATGCCTACTCGCTCTTGGACAGCTACATCTACGGTTTCGCCCTGTTTGCGATGAATCTCCCGTTCGATCCCCCCGAGGAGGTCCCGGAGCTGGGCCAGGATCACCCTCCGGGCGTTCCCCGTCGACGCATACCCCAACCTCGTCGCCTACGTTTCAGCGATGAGGCCCGGCTACAATCACGGGGACGAGTTCGATTACGGCCTAGACCTGATCCTCGACGGCCTGCAGAAGGCTGCGGGATCTTCGCGACATGAGCTCGGCTCCAGCGCCCCGACGTCGTGCCAGCCGGATGCTGGCCTCGTGTAAATCAGCTGGTAGCCGACCAGCCGCAATCTGCGGGCCGGACTGGTGCAGCCCTGAGACGTTCGCCGATGAGATGAGTTCGACGCGCTCGACTCCTCTCGCCCCGACCAACCGGTCCGCCTCTGTCCCCATTCCTGCTGGCATTGCTGCCGATTCTGGTCGTCGCGCCCCACTCTGGTCGATATCATGCCCGCAGATCACCCACATGCCCCACAGAGCGTGGACCCGTGGCAGGGCTGGGCGCGGCAGGTCCTCAGCGTAGACACGCCCGGTGGCTGGCCATGATGAATCGCGCCTGTGGAGCGCGTGGCTTGGCCGCGGCAATGAGATTGCGGCTGCCCTCGAGGTTGACCTTCCGGGTCTCCTCGTCGGTGGCGTTCCGGAAGAGGGGGGCGAGGTGGATGATCGCGGTCCCTCCGTCCACGGCCGGACTCAGCGATGTGGAATTCGAGGACGTCGCCGGCGACGGCCGAAGCGCCTGCCGGGAGCGCTTTGCCCGGGCGAACCAAGGCGCGGCACGTGTGTCCGGCGTCGATGAGCCGCGGCAACAGGCGCGTGCCGACAAGACCCGTGCCGCCGGTAACGAGGATGGTCATTCGGTGGTTCCTTTGCGAGGGTTTCGAATACGGTCGGCGCATGGTCGCGCTCCCGCTCGACGGACTGCGCTACACCGTCGAGCGTCAGCGGTCATCCGTCGCAGAGGTAGCAACGTCGCCGCCCTCCAGGCAGAGCCAGCCCGTCAACCGGCAAGCCAGGTTGCTGCGGTGCAGGACTGAGCGTGTCGACGCTCCCGATGGGACGGCCGACCCTGCTTCCGACCATCGTCAGGGCTGAACGTTCTCGAGGTCCTCCAGAAGGCTCGGGTGTGTGGGCTCCCAGCCGAGCGTCTCCCGGGTATGCGTACTCGACGATGGCTGATCGGCCGCGAAGATCGGGCCGAGCGGGCCGTAGGTTTCGACCGGCACCGGCTCGACTGGTACGCCCAGCCGTCGGCCGATGATTGCGGCGATGTCTCGCACTCTATCTCCCTCATCGGCGACGGCATGCCAGGTGGTCCCTGCCCCCGCTCGTTCCAGGGCCAGCCGGAAGAGGAATGCCGCGTCGAGCGCGTGGACGGCTGGCCAGCGCTGCGAGCCGTCGCCCGGGTAGCCGGAGATTCGTGTCTGGCGTGCGATGTTGGTCAGCAGGCCGGCGAACCCGCCAGTGCCGTGATTGTGGACGGTGCGCGGCATCCGGACTGCGGTGCTCCGAACCCCGCGCGAGGCCAGGTCCAGGACAGCCATAACCGCGCGACTGCGACCGCCCACCGGCCCGTCGGTCCCGAACGGGTCGGTCTCGGTTGAGGCGCGGCCCGGTACCACGGGCGTACCCGAGACGGTGACGAGCGGGCGGTCACTGCCGATCAGTTCCTCGCCCAGGGTGGCCAGTGAGGCCGTTTCCTCGGCAACCGCGTTCGCAAGGGCCTCGGGGCTGCTGAAATCGTTCGCGAATGCCAGGTGGATCACGCCATCGGCCCGAGCGACGCCTGCCCGAAGGACCTCCAGATCGGCGAGCGCTCCACGAACCGGTTCGGCCCCCGCCGCCTGGGCGGCTCGCGCGGACGCGTCGGAGCGCGTGAGGGCGAGAACGCTATGACCGTGGGCGACAAGCTCGGCGACGACGGCGGAACCGATCAAGCCGGTGCCGCCGGTGACAAAGACACGCACTTCAACGCTCCTGTAGAGTGATGGGACTCTTGTCCCGTCACTCTATCACAGTCACGGCACAAGAGTCCCGTGACGTAAGATCTGCGCATGAGCCGATGGGAAGCAGGCGCGCGCGAGCGGCTTGTCGTGGCTGCCGTCGACCTGTTCGGAGAGCAGGGATACGACGCCACGACCGTCACGCAGATCGCCGAGCGCGCCGGGGTCACCAAGAGCACCTTCTTTCGGCACTTCTCCGACAAACGCGAGCTTCTGGTTGCCGGACAGGAGACCTTGAGCCGACTGCTTGCCCTGGGGATCGCGGAGGCTCCCGGAAACGCCAGTCCCCTCGAAGCTGTCGCGGCCGGTCTCCAGCGCGCTTCGGGCGCGATGGGACTCCGGAGCCTCGATCTTGCCCAGCGGCTGAAGGCAGCCGTAGCGGCCAGCGCCGAACTTCAGGAGCGTGACGCCCTCAAGAGCGTCAGCTTCGCGGCAGCGATGACAACCGCTCTGATCGCCCGCGGCGTTCCCGATTCGACTGCGGCCATCGCTGCGGAGCTTGGCGTCCTTGCCTTCAAGCGGGGCTTCGCCGAATGGTCGCAGGGTGACCGCAGCACGACCGATGACCTCGCTCGGCACGCCCTTGCGGCGCTCGACGAGCTGCGAGCGGCGAGCGCGACGCTGAGGTAGCACCTTCACCCCATCGTCGCGACTAGCCCCGGATCAGTCCCATCTCGCGCATGCTCTGGACCGTCTCGACGAGCGTCGTCTCGGCCGGTCGCGGCTGAAATCCGAGTTCGCGCTTTGCTCGGTCGTTGTGGATGACCAGCGGCGGCAGCTCCTCTCCGGGCGCCTCGACGAGCGGGACGTGTGCGGCGAAGTCGCCGAAACGCTCGCGCAGCAGCTGAGCGACGCCGAGGTAGGTCGTCGTCGGCCCGTCCGCGAGCGCGAGATACCGCTTGCCCGCCGCCTCTGGCGTGGCCATCGCCGCGATGTGCAGCTGCGCCACGTCGCGTGCGTCGGCGACGCCGACGCGCTGGCGAGGCAGCGTGGTCATGGTTCCGTCGATGAGCCCCTTGAAGAAGTGCAGCGACGAGCGGACTTCGTTGACCAGCGGCGGCCCGACGATCCGCGCGTTCCGGTCCTTCCGCGATCGGCCGCTCGGCCGGCGTGGTGGTGGCACCGCTGGCGACGAAGGAGTGTGTCGGCGGGTTCGGGACCGCCATCCGGCGAGCGCGGATCGGAAGAGCGAGTGCCGCGAAAGTTGGCGCCATCAGATCCCCAGGGCTCCAAGGCTGAGTCGGAAGCCTACCGAGCATCGTGATGCTATGATGCATCGATGACGAAGGTTCGCACAACCCTGACGATCGATCCGGAAGTCCTGCGCGCGGTCAAGGTGCGTGCGGCAAGGCTCGGCAAGGGCGACAGCGATGTGATCGAGGATGCGCTGCGGCGCGACCTCGGCCTCGACCTGCTTGACCGCCTGTGGGCGACGAACGACCTCGATGAGGATGAGGCACTCGCGCTCGCCACCGAGGCCCAGCACCGTACCCGCGGCTGACGCGCACGGTGCGCGCAGTCCTCGATGCCAACGTCCTGATCTCCGCCGTGATTTCGCCGCGGGGCACCCCGGCCCGACTTCTTCTCGCATGGCAGGCAGGCGCCTACGATCTGGTCGTTTCGCCGATGCTGCTCGCCGAGGTCCGGCGTGCGCTTGCCTATCCGAAGCTCGCGCGGCGGGTACCGGCGGCAGACGCCGACGCGTTCGTTGACTGGCTCAGCCGCTCTGCGGAGCTCGCCGACGATCCCAGCGGACCTCCGCCCGTGCGTTCCGAAGACCCTGGCGATGACTACCTCGTCGCCCTGGCTGCGGGTGAGCGTGCTGTCCTGGTTTCGGGTGACGTGCACCTCACCTCGCTGGCGCGCCAGGTGCCGGTTCGGACGCCCACGGAGTTCATCTCGGACCTGGGCGGGGAGTAGTCGGAGATCCGGTTTGTCGGGGCGAGTCCTCTCGCCCCGACCATTTACGGATATTCCGAACTCCTCGGGCAGGGCAGCCGCCAGGCCGTGGCGCACCGCGTGCTGCGACAGATGTACGGTGGCCTCCTGGAGCCCGAGTACCTCGATCCGATCGAACAGGGCCTCCGCGAGCAGTTTGCGGCCGGTGCCCTCGGCACCATCCCAAAGGGCCGGCAGGTTGCTCAGGTACTCGATCGTTTCGGCCGGCGTGGGGCCGTCGGGCGCCCGCTCCCGAGCCGTCGCTTCCTCCACGTCGAGGCGTGCCATTGCCTCGTCCAGCGCGTGGGCGTCGCGGTCACGGCGGTACCGCTGCCCCTGGTTTCAGGCTGGAGTGGGTGCGGTGGGGAAGAGAATTGGGCTGAGCAGGTAGGGCGCTCGGCCGGGCGTGGGCTTGTTGGCGACCGAGTCCCGCAGGATCCCGAGCACCTTGCGGGTCATCTCGGCGAGCTCGTCGGGGCTGAGCCAGAGCATGCCCTGCCGGTAGGACACCCCGTCGGCGACCGGGTCGGCGTCGTCGCGGTTGAGGTAGGCATTGAACTCGGCGATGAGGACAGCCATGGCGGCGGCGAAGCCGCGGCGGTGGTCCTCCCGCGTCATCCCGCCTGCCGCGTCGGCATCGATCACAGGGTGGTCCTGGCGCAGCCGGTACCGCCGCTCCACGGCCCCGCGCACCCGCTGCTCACCGGCCACCTCCACGAAATCCCCCTCGACGAGCAGGGCGACCTGTCGGTAGACGGTCACCTTCGACACGTCAGGCATGCGGGCGCGCAGCTGCGTGGTTGTGAGGTCCGGCCCGCTGAACAGGGCGTGCAAAATTCGCAGGCGAACGGGGTGCAGGAGCAGGTCGACGGTGTCCATGGCCGTAGTATTCCACATGCGATACCATTATCTAGAATGAAATCGTAGAGCCGAGGAGCGGCCATGCGAGACGTCCCCGGGCGGCAGCTGTCCGTGAACGGCAGAACCGTCTATGTCGAGGAGTCTGGCCACGGGCACGACTGGGTGGTCTTCGAGGCGGGCGGAGGCTGCGGCCGGACCTGCTGGGACCCGGTGCTGCCGCCGCTGGCCGACACGGCGCGGCTGGTGGCCTACGACCGCGCCGGGCACGGACTGAGCGGCCGCACCACCCGGCCGCTCAGCGTCGATGACATGGCCGCCGACCTGATCACGATGACCGAGAACGTCGTCCCGGGCGAGTTCGTGCTCGTCGCGCACAGCATGGGCGGGCTGGTCGCCCGCCGCGCCGTCGAGCGCCTGGGGTCCCGGCTGCGGGGGCTGCTGCTGGTCGACCCCACGCCCGAGACGTCCCCCGTGTACGACACGTGGGACCAGACCGCCAGGAAGATCGACCGCGTGCTGGCTGTGACGCAGGAGCTCAGCCGTTTCCGTCCCCTGGCACGGCTATTCAGCGCCAATTTCCGACACTTGTATTCCGTCGACACCTACCAGGCCATGCTCGCCGAGGACTTCACCCCCGCCGGAACCTCCCAAACCCGCAGGGAGATGCAAGCGGTGGCCGCCGCCATCCCCGAGTTCCGCGCCCAGCCGCCTCAGCTCCCGAGATGCCTGACGATCGTGCTGTCGTCGGCCCGCGCCGCGAAAGGGCGGGAGCGCCAGAACGTCGCCATCCGGGAGGACCAGCGCCGCTACGCCGAGAGCCTTCCTGACGGGCGCTACGAAAGCGTCGATTCGGCGCACTTCATCCAGGCCGAGCAGCCGCAACTCGTCGACACGCGCATCCGGCAACTTCTCCAGGCCACCACATAACTGCGACCTCCGCCGAGCCCCGCGCCATCAACATCGTAGGTTGACGTCTGTCTCACGGGTGATACCATCGGCTGGTGGAAACCGTGACGATCCGGGATCTTCGCAATCGCGGCGGCGAAGTCGTGGACCGCGTGGAAGCCGGCATGCCGGTGACCGTCACGCGGGATGGCCGACCCGTGGCGGAGCTGCGGCCGCTGCGTCCGCGCGGCCTGCGCGCCGCCACCCTCGTGGAACGATGGCGTCGGCTGCCACCGCTCGACTCGAGCACGTTGCTGAAGGACATCGACGCACTCGTCGACAACGAGCTGTGAGCGACCCGGAGGGCCTGCTCGACACGAGCACCCTGCTGCTACTGCCGCGCATGGCCGATATCTCCGTGCTCCCCGACGTTCCGCTGCTCTCGGCCATCACCCTGGCGGAACTCTCCGTCGGCCCGCTCGTCACCCACGATGAGGCCGAACGTGCCCGCCGTCTGGCACACGTCCAGCAGGCGGAAGCCGATTTCGACCCGATCCCGTTCGACGCGGCCGCAGCTCGGGCCTTCGGGCAGGTCGCCGCCTCGCTGCGCCGATCCGGGCGCAAGCGCGCCGCACGTGCGTTCGATGCGCTGATCGCGGCCACGGCGATGGCCAATGGGCTGCCCCTCTACACCTGCAACCCCGACGACTTCGCCGGCATCGATGGCTTGACGGTCCGGCCGGTTCCGGTGCCGGGAGGGCCGTCGTAGTCGTTGGGACCGACCGATCCCGGTTTGTCGGGTCCTATCCCTCTCGCCCCGACCATTCCCACCTCTGCGCGTCCGTCCTGGCCCTCTTCCCTTGGATCCTCGGTTGACATTGAAGGATTAGTGGGTCAGGCTGGTCCCATCCCTTCATTCCCGTGTCGACATTGAAGGATTGCAGGGAGGGCGCGTGCCGAGGACCGTCGAGCGGACGTGGGAGGGAGACCCGGGCGCGATGGGCGGGCGCCGGGCGCGCGCACCGTTCCGCTACTGGGCCTCCGTCCCCGACGAGATCGCGGGGCTCAACCTCGCCGTCCCGTTCGAGGTCGCCGACGTCTCAGCGGACGCCGAGGCGGCGATCCGGGCGCTGAACGGGCGGGCGTCGGTGGGCGGCCTGGAGGCGATCGGGCCGCTGCTCCTGCGGTCGGAGGCCGTGGCGTCGTCCCGGATCGAGGGCTACGACGTCTCCTCGCTCAACCTCGCCCGTGCGCTCGTCGACCCCCGGGCGGCCCGGGGCAGTGCCAGGACCGTCGCCGCGAACGTGTCCGCGATGGAGGAGGCGATCGGGATCGGCGATCGCGAGGCACCCGTGACGGTGGATGACCTGCTGGCGATCCACGCGGTGCTCATGGCCGGGGACGAGCGGACGCGGCCCGGCCGCGTGCGCGAGCAGCAGAACTGGATCGGCGGGCGGCTCGGGAACCCGTCCGACGCCGCCTTCGTGCCGCCGCCGGAGGACCTCGTCGGGCCGCTGCTCGAGGACCTCGTCGCGTTCATGGCCCGCGAGGACCTGCCGGCGGTGCCCCAGGCGGCGGTTGCCCACGCGCAGTTCGAGACCATCCACCCGTTCATCGACGGCAACGGCCGCGTCGGCCGCGCCCTCATCCATGTCGTCCTGCGGCGCCGGGGCGTCGCCGCCCGCTTCGTGCCGCCGGTCAGCATCGTCCTGGCGGCCCGCCCCACCGCCTATGTCGAGGGGCTGGTCGCGTTCCGGGAGGGGCGTGCCGGCGAATGGATCGCGTCGTTCGCGGGCGCCGCCTCCAGGGCGGCCCTCATGTCGATCCAGCTCGCCGACGAGGTGGTCGCGCTCCAGGGCGAGTGGCGCGGGCGCGCGGGCCGCCCGAGGGCCGGATCCGCGGCGAGCAAGCTCATCGCGCTGCTGCCTGCCCTGCCCGTGCTCTCGGCGCCGACCGCCCGCGCGGCGATCGGCGTCAGCCAGCAGCAGACGCTCGCAGCGCTCAAGGCACTGGCCGAGGCCGGCGTCATCCGCCAGCTGAGCGCGGGGACCTACGACCGCCAGTACGCCGCGACCGAGCTGTTCGACCTGCTCGCGGCGTATGAGGAAGGCGTCGTCGGCGCGGCGCGGGGCGCGAGGTCGGCG
>CAVZXW010000007.1:0-336896 GCA_963779375.1 uncultured Chloroflexia bacterium
CGATCTCGGGCGTCGCCATGGGCAGGAAGATGAACAGGTTGGTCGCGGAGCGGCCCGGGAACCGGTAGCGCGTCAACGACACGGCGATCAGCGTGCCCAGCGCGGTCGCCACCAGTGTCGACAGGAACGCGATCTCGAGGCTGGTGATGATGGCCGACTCCATGCCGGGCCTCCCGAACGGGTTCGCCCAGGCGTCCAGCGAGAACGCGTGCCACTCGTAGTTGAACTTGCCCACCTGCTCGTTGAAGCTGAACAGGATCATCACCGCGATCGGCAGGAGCAGGTAGGCCACCGCGGCGAGCGTGTAGGCGACGAGCCCCCAGCGGTCCACGAGTGCGGCGAACCGGCGGCGGATCGTCGGGCGCGGTCGGGCGGGTGCGAACGGCTGCGCGATCGCTGTCATATCGTGACCCCGCCGCTGAGGTCCTCGGTGCCGAGTAGTCGCGCGTACAGCATGACCGCCACGATGATCCCGACCATCAGCACGAACGACAGTGCCGAGGCGGTCGGGTAGTCGTTGGACTCCAGGAACCGGGCCTGGATCACGTTGCCGATCATCTGCGTCTTGGGGCTGCCGAGCAGCGTGGCGTTGACGTAGTCGCCGAGCGCCGGGATGAACGTCAGCAGTGAGCCGGCGAACACGCCCGGCAGCGACAACGGGAACGTGACCCGCAGGAAGGACTCGGACACGAAGGCGCCGAGCGTCGCCGCCCCCGCGACGGCCCCGATGACGGCGAACACGAGCACGTCCCACCCGATCCCGAAGCCGACGAACCCGCCGAGGACCGCCCCTCCGACGGCGCCGTAGATCCAGCCCCGCGGGCGCCACGGGCCGGCGTAGAGATCCTGCGCGGCCTCGATCAGCCGGGGGTCGATGCGCTCCAGGGCGACGTACAGGGGGAGCGTCATGAACGGCAGGAAGTTGTACACGAGGCCGGATACGACCGCGATCGGCTCACCCATGAACGTGAAGTTGGCGGGCACCTGGTGGAACACGTCGAGGCCGTGGATGATGCCGATCACCGGGCCGTTGTTGCCCAGGATGATCTGCCACGAGATCGTCCGGATCAGGAAGCTCGTGAAGAACGGCGCGATCACCAGGAACAGGATCAGGTTCTTGTAGCGCCCGCCACGGAAGGCGGTGAAGTAGGCGAGGGGATACGACAGCAGGAACGTGATGATCGTCGCCAGGGTGCCGTACATCAGCGAGTTGCCGAACTGGCGCGAGAAGTCCCGAGGGATCCGCGTGAAGGCGTCGAACGACCACGCGATGTGGTAGCCGAGGTCGACGCTGCCCTTGGAGACCGAGTAGAGGAACATCTGGATCGTGGGCAGCACGAAGAAGACGATCAGCCACAGGAGGCCGGGCGCGAGGAGCAGGTATGGCGTCAGCAGCCGACGCAGGGAGTGACGTGTCCGCGACATCGAACGTTCCCCTGTTGAAGGGTTGCCGGGCCGCCGCCCCCCGACGGCGGCCCGGCCATGGGTTGGTCCGTCAGGACCCCATGAGCGTGTTGAAGGCGTCGTTGAACTGCTGGTCCTCGTCCGCGGTGAGGATCTTGAAGGCGTGCTGCTTGGCCACCACCGCCGGCGTGGGGAAGATCAGGGGGTTGGTCGCCGCGGGCGGATCGAGCTTCTTGATCTCCACGTCCGCGCCCTTCACCGGGCACACGTAGTAGACGTAGTCCTCGATCTCGGCCGCGATCTTCGGGTCGTACACCCAGTTCATCATCGCCTCGGCCGCGCGCTGGTGCTGCGCGCCCTTGGGAATGAGCATGTTGTCCGACCAGATCATCGTGCCCTCGTCGGGAAACACGAAGACGTCATCGGCGCTGCCCGAGGAGGCCAGGTCGCCGGACCACACCATCGCAGCCCAGACCTTGCCGTTGGCGAAGTCCTGCAGGTACGAGTTGCCCGTGAAACGCAGGCCCTGCGAGACGAGCGGCTGCATGTCGTTGACGACCTTGTTGACGTCGTCGATCGTGCAGGCGGCCGGGTCGATGCCGAGCTTCAGCATGCCGAGCCCGAACGTGTCACGCATCTCCGTCAGGAACGTGACGTGGCCTGCGAGCTTGCTGTTCCACAGGTCGGACAGCTTCGTGAGCGGCGGCATGCCGGCGGCGGCCACCGACTTCTTGCTGTACCCGACACCGGTCATGCCCGACTGCCAGGTGTAGTGGTAGTCGTTGGGCGGATCCCAGGGCAGGTTGCGAAGGGCGTCCCGCAGGTTGGCGACGCAGTTCGGCACGTTGGCCTGGTTGATCCTGGCGATCCACCCCAGTCCGACCAGCTGGGCCGCCATCCAGTCCGTCAGCACCACCAGGTCCCAGCCGGTGTCGAGGCCGGCCTTCAGCTGCGGGCGGATCGTCGCGACGAACGAGTTGTTGTCGTCGATCTTCTCCTGGTAGTTGACCTTGACCCCGGTGGCCTTGGTGAACTGGAGCAGGCTGGGGTTCTTCCCCTTGTCGGGTCCGCTCGAGGCCACGTCGATGTAGGCGGGCCAGTTCGCGAAATTCAGGATCGTGCCGATCGGGCCTTCGCTGGCCGCGGGCGCCGCGCTCGCGGGAGCCGCTGACGCAGCCGCGCTCGCCGCGGCAGCCGAGCCGGCCGCCGTGGCGGCTGCGCTGGTTGCTGCGGCCGCCTGGGAGGGCGCCGTCGAGGCGCTGCTCCCGGAACACGCGGCAAGGAACGCGCCGATTCCCGCCAGGCCGGCCACCTGGCCGCCGCGGCGCAGCAGGGTCCTGCGGGACAGGGGCGCCTCGAGCGCCTCCTTCAGCCTCTGCTCGCCCATCTCACCCATCGCGTGCGTCTCCTCCTCTGCACTGCGTCGCATGACGGTCAGGCCGTGTGCGCGGTGGCCGCATCACCGGCGGCCGTCCCGATCGCCTCGTGAATGACGAATGTGTGCTCCGGCATCCAGGCCAGGCCCACCGTCTCGCCGGGCCGGTGGAGCGACCCTTCCTCGGTTCGCTCGACGTTCTGCTCGTAGACCGTCAGATCGGTGTCCGTCCCCACACGGACGATGTACTGGGTGCTGACTCCCATGTAGCTCGCGTCGACGACCCGTCCTTCCAGCCGGTTCAGGCGGTCCGCGACGGCGGCGCCCTCCGACAGGAGACGGATCTTCTCCGGCCGCACGCCGACCTCGACCTCGGCCCGGCTGTCGACCCTCTCGCGCGGCACCCGCACCTGCGCGCCGCCGACGACCTGCACGAGCGAGTAGCCGCCGTCCTCGCCGAGCCGGGTCCCGCGCAGCATGTTGCTGACGCCCAGGAAACCCGCCACGAACCGGGTCGTGGGTCGCTCGTACAGCTCCTCCGGCGTGCCAAGCTGCTCGTAGTGGCCGCCGCTCATGACGGCGATGCGATCCGACATCGTCATCGCCTCTTCCTGGTCGTGGGTCACGTAGATGAACGTGATCCCGACCTCCTGCTGGATCCGCTTGAGCTCGACCTGCATCTGCTTGCGCAGCTTCAGGTCGAGCGCGCCGAGGGGCTCGTCGAGGAGCAGCACGGCGGGACGGTTGATCAGGGCGCGAGCCAGCGCCACGCGCTGGGCCTGCCCGCCGGAGATCTGCGTCGGCCGGCGCTTCTCGTACCCGGGAAGCTCGACGAGCTCGAGCATCTCCGATACGCGCGTCCGCACGTCGCGGTCCGGGACCTTGCGCCGCCGCAGCCCGAACGCCACGTTCTCGTAGATCGAGAGGTGCGGGAAGAGGGCGTAGTTCTGGAAGACGGTGTTGACGTTGCGGCGGTAGGGCGGGAGCCAGGTCACGTCCTGGCCCTGGAGCTCGATCAGGCCGCTGGTGGGTTCCTCGAAGCCGCCGATCATCCGCAGGGTCGTCGTCTTCCCGCATCCCGATGGACCGAGCAGCGAGAAGAACTCCCCGTCCCTGACTTCGAGGTTGATGTGGTCGACCGCGACGACGTCGGGGCCGAACCGCTTGGTGACATCGACGAGGCGTACGTCGATCTCCGGCACGAGACCTGGCCACTCCTTCCGGGGCGCGGGGGAAAGCCGACGTGGACGCGAGGTCCTGCAACCCTGTCGGGTTTCAGCAGGGTCGGGAGTATACGGCACAGGCCGAAAGCAGTGTCAAGGAGGGGCCTTCTGGCCGAGAATCGCAGCAGCCACGCTCGCCAACCAGCGGATTCGCACGGCCGCGGGCACGTAGCTCCGCGGGCGCCGGGCCCGGGACGGCGTCGGGGTCGGTCCCGCGCACCGGCCGGCATGGCGGCACGTCGGCGCCGGGCTGGCCCGGCGAATGGCCGCCGGGCGGTGCGGGTATGATTCCTGCACGAAGCGCGTGCGAAACCCAGCGGGTTCGCCTGCGCAGGCAGCTCCACTGCTTGTCATCCCCACTCGTGCGCGGCACGCGCGCGGGCCGAAGACCACTCACCGAGGCAGGTCGCCAGGCATGAACGAACTGAACGAGACGCGCGTGCTCGACGCGCTCCGAACCGTCCAGGAGCCCGAGCTCGGACGGGACATCGTCACGCTCAACATGGTGCGCGACATCGTCATCTCGGATGGCGCCGACGTCGCGTTCACCATCGAGCTCACGACGCCGGCGTGCCCGCTCAAGGACGAGATCGAGCGGAATGCCCGGGAAACCCTGCGCGCAGCCGGCGCGCGCGAGGTGGCGGTGGCCTGGACCAGCAACGTGCGGCGGGCGGCTCCGGTGCAGCCGCAACAGCTGCTGCCGGGCGTCAAGAACATCATCGCGATCGCGTCGGGGAAGGGTGGCGTCGGCAAGAGCACCGTGTCGGCGAACCTCGCCGTCGCCCTCGCCCAGGACGGCGCGAGCGTCGGCCTGCTCGACGCCGACATCACGGGCCCCAACATCCCGCTGATGCTGGGCGTCGAGGGCCAGCCCGTCGCGAGCCCCAACAACAAGATCCTTCCGCTCGAGCGGTACGGCGTGAAGGTCATATCGATCCAGTTCTTCGTCCCCGAGGGCCAGCCCATCGTGTGGCGGGGGCCGCTCGTGGGTGGCGCCATCCAGCAGTTCCTCCGCGACGTGGAGTGGGGCGACCTCGACTACCTCGTGATCGACCTTCCGCCCGGAACGTCCGACGCGCAGCTCACGCTCGCCCAGGCCGTGCCGATCAGCGGCTCCGTGCTCGTCACGACCCCACAGGACGTCGCGCTGCTCGACGTGACGAAGGCGCTGGCGATGTTCCGGCGCCTGAGCGTTCCCGTGATGGGCATCGTGGAGAACATGACGGCGTTCGTGTGCCCGCACTGCGGAGAGGCGACCGAGATCTTCGGCCGGGGCGGTGGCGAGCGGTTCGCGCGCGAGAACGACCTCGAGTACTTCGGCGGGATTCCCCTCGACATCCGCGTGCGCCAGGGCGGAGACGCGGGCGTTCCGGCAGTGGCACAGCGGGACTCCGGCCCGGCGGCGGACGCGATGCGCACCCTTGCGCGCACGGTCGCGGCCCGCATGAGCGTCCGGGCGGCGCGCGCGGCACCGGTCCTCTCGATCAGCTGACACCGCGCAGGCCCGGCGGAGCCCCGCGTCCTTGACGCGGGGCTCCGGATGTGTTAGCAATCTCACCCTGAGAGTGCTAACCACGCGGGGAGGCCCCACGCGGGGAGCCCGGAGACCCGCCACGGCGCAGAAGTACCCCGCCGTGCTGCAGAGAGGACGCTGAGGAGGCCATGGCAAAGCTCATCGCCTACGACGAGGATGCCCGCGCTCCCTGAAGAAGCGGGATCGACGCGCTCGCCGATGCCGTCAAGACGACGCTCGGGCCCAAGGGCCGCAACGTGGCGCTCGACAAGAAGTTCGGCGCCCCGACCGTCACGCATGACGGCGTCACCGTGGCGCGCGACATCGAGCTCGACGATCCGTTCGAGAACATGGGCGCGCAGCTCCTCAAGGAAGCGGCGACCAAGACCGAGGACGTCGCCGGCGACGGCACGACCACCGCGACGGTGCTGGCCCAGGCGATCGTCAACGAGGGCTCAAGAACGTCGCCGCCGGCGCGAACCCGATGCAGATGAAGGTCGGCATCGACGAAGGCCGCCGGCCGCGGTCGCCGAGGCGATCAAGAAGGTCGCCACTCCCGTCAAGGGCCACGACGAGATCGCCCAGGTCGCGACCGTCAGCGCCGCCGACCGCGGAGATCGGCAACCTGATCGCCGAGGTCATGGACAAGGTCGGCAAGGACGGCGTCATCACGGTCGAAGAGTCCAAGACGCTGGCCTTCGAGACCGAGTACGTCGAGGGCATGCAGTTCGACCGCGGCTACATCAGCGCGCTACTTCGTGACCGACACGAACCGCATGGAAGCCGCGCTCGACGATCCCTACATCCTGATCACGGACAGGAAGATCTCGGCCATCGCCGACATCGTCCCGGTCGCTGGAGAAGGTCCTCCAGGCTCGGCAAGCGCGAACTGGTGATCGTCGCCGAGGACGTGGACGGCGAGGCGCTCGCCACGCTCGTCGTGAACAAGCTCGCGCGGCATGCTCAACGTCCTCGCGGTCAAGGCGCCGGGCTTCGGCGACCGCCGCAAGGAGATGCTGCGCGACATCGCCGATCCTGACCGGCGGCCAGGTCATCAGCGAGGAACTGGGCCGCAAGCTCGACGCCGTCGCAGATCACGGACCTCGGGCGAGCCCGCCGCGTCGTCGCGACCAAGGACGACACCACCGTCATCGAGGGCCGCGGCGATCAGCAGGCCGACATCGACGGGCCGCATCAAGCAGATCAAGGCCCAGATCGAGGAGACCACCTCCGACTACGACAAGGAGAAGCTCCAGGAGCGCCTGGCCAAGCTGGCCGGCGGCGTGGCGATCATCAAGGTCGGCGCCGGCACCGAGGTCGAGCTCAAGGAGAAGAAGCACCGCGTCGAGGACGCGCTGTCGGCGACCCGCGCCGCGGTCGAGGAGGGCATCGTCCCCGGCGGCGGCGTGGTCCTGATCAACGCCGCAGTCGGCACTCGACGAGCTCGAGCTCGAGGGCGACGCGAAGATCGGGGTCGGACGATCGTGCGCCGCGCGCTCGAGGAGCCGCTGCGGCGATCATCGCGCAGAACGCCGGCCTCGAACGGCTCGGTGGTGCTCGAGAACGTGCGTCGGAAGCAGGCCGAGAAGGGGAACATGAACCTCGGCTACGACGTCATCAGCGGCAAGTACGCCGACATGATCGAGGCCGGCATCATCGACCCGGCCAAGGTGACGCGCTCGGCCGTGGAGAACGCGGCGTCGATCGCCGCCATGGTGCTGACCACCGAGGCGATGGTCACCGACAAGCCGGAGCCGAAGTCGGCCATGCCCGCGATGCCGCCCGGCGGCGGGATGGGCGACTTCTAGTCCCGGCCAGGCTCGGGGCACGGCAGCGCGCCGGCCCCGATCCACCTCCGGCGCGTCCAGCGTGGACGCACCGGTCGAGACGACAGCATCGACGGCGGCGGGGAGGCCCGCCGCCGTCGCTCGTTAGCGCCACGCAATGTCGCGGGCGTGGGCTGGCGGGGTTCCGGCAGGGACAGCGCGCGGTATGCTGTCGGAACCGAGACGCTGCCCGGGACCAGACCGGTCGGGCAGGCCACAGCGAGGGGGACTCCGCTGACCACCGAACCCGCCCAGGACCCCGCGGCGCCGGCTCCGAAGGAAGCGCCTGCCACCGGCGAACCACCGCGCGCGCCCGGCGTGCGTGAACAGTTCGGGAGGGTTCGCGAGGCCGCAATGGCGCTCGCGAGGGCGCACCTGGAGCTCCTGAAGACCGAGCTCGGGGACATCGTCGGTCAGCTCAAGGTGATCTCCGCGCTCGCGGGCATGATCATCGCGGTGGCGCTGTTCGCGGCGCAGCTGGTCGCCATCGGGGGGACGCTCTTCATGGGAGAGTGGCTCTTCGGCTCGATCGGGTGGGGCGTGCTGCATGGCGTGCTCGTCTCGGTGGCCCTGATGGTCGGGGCCGCGATGGTCCTGGTCGAGGCGCCACGGCGCGTCATCACGAGGCCGTTCGCGGTGGCGCTGATCGTGGGGATCGCCGTCTCCGCCGTACTGGGCGCCAACCTGGTCCGGCGTGGTGCCGAGCAGGCAGGGACCCAGCTCCGCTCCGGGCCGTTCCCGCAGCTCGACCCCGGGTGGGCGCCGACGGTGGTCGGGATCGTCGTCGGGGCGGTCCTCCTGGGGCTGATCGGCCTGATCGTGCTCGGGCGCGTCGGCGGATTCGGTGGCGGGTTCGCGGGGCTGATCCTGGGTGGCATCTTCGGGGCATTCATCGGCTGGGGATGGGCCGGCCTGACGTTCAGCTGGCACGGTGCGGTCGCGATCGGGCTGGCCATCGGGCTTTTCACCTGGATCGTGCTCATGCCGGTATGGCTGCTGCGAGCGCACGTCGACCCGACCGCGCGGTTCCGCCGCCTGTGGCCGAAGGAGTCGTACGAGACGGCCATGGAGACCAAGGAGTGGCTGGAGAGCGAATGGGCGAGACGACGAGCCGGGCTCGGCAGGACGTAGCGCAGGCGAGGGCGCGGCTCTCCACCGAGGTGGACGAGCTGGACCTTGCCGTGCGTTCGGCCGTCGACATCCCCGCCAAGATCCGGCGGTACCCGGCGCGCGTGGCAGCCATGGGTGGCGGCGCCGTGTTCCTCGCGGCCGGTGGGCCGAAGCGGGTCGCGACACGGGTCGCCAGGCTGGTGCGGCGGCCCAAGCCCGGCCCGGTCGCGTCGCTGCTGCCGGACGAGGTCCAGCGGATCGTCGAACACGTGGGCGGAGATGCCGCGGACGTGCGCGCCTCGCTCGAGCGGGGCTTCGCCGACTGGCTCGAGCAGGGCCGCGCGGGCGCGAAGAAGCGCGGGAAGAAGGGCGAACGCCGCTCGGGCAACGACACCTTCTGGCACCTGTTCGACACCGTCTCCGCGCCGATCGCCTCGCGGGCCGCGAAGCAGTTCGCCGAGCGGCTCTTCGCCGCAGAGCCCGACCGCCCTCGGGCGGAGGACCGAGAAGACTCCGGCGAGGGATCCGCTTCCCGCTAGACTTGCCCGCGGGCGAGTGGCGGAATGGCAGACGCGCCGGCCTTAGGAGCCGGTGCCGCGTGAGCGGCGTGTCGGTTCGACCCCGACCTCGCCTACCAATGAGGGCCGTACCATCTGCGCCGCAGATGGGCTACGTGGATGCCGCAGTAGGCTACGTGGATGACGTGGTACCCAGGCGACGAGGCCGCTGACCGCGCCGGAGTCGAGCCCGCCTACCTCGCCCGACTCGTCGATCTCGGCATTCTCGCCCCGGCGCAGGCGGGGCGCTTCTCGTCGGGGGACGTGCGGCGCGTCGCGATGGTCAAGTCGCTCGAAGACGCGGGCATCCCGCTCGACGGCGTGGCGGCGGCAATCGCGCGTGGCGCGATCTCCCTTGCCTTCCTCGACACGGCGGCCTACGAGCGGTTCGCCGCGTTGGCCCCCGAGACCTTCCGGCAGGTCAGCGAACGGACCGGCATCCCGCTCGACCTGCTCATGGCCGTGCGCGAAGCGATCGGCATGGCGCAACCGTCACCCGACGACCGGCTGCGCGAGGACGAGATGGAGATCGTGCCGGCCCTCGAGCTGCAAGTCTCCCTGGGGTTCCGGCAGGTCGCGGTCGAGCGCCTCCTCCGCGTCCAGGGCGAGAGTACGCGGCGGATCACCGAGCAGGAGGGCGCCTGGTGGCACTCGGAGGTGATCGTGCCGGCGATGGCCGCCGGACGGGGCGCCGAGGAGATCGCCAACGCCGACCTGGCCAGTCGGATCGCACCGCTTGCCGAGCGAGCCCTCCTGGCCATGTACCACGCTCAGCAGGCGCGCGCCTGGACCGCGAACCTGATCGACGGCTTCGAGGTGCTCCTGGCACAAGCCGGGCTCCACAGCCGTCTCGAGCGGCCGCCGGCGATCTGCTTTCTCGACGTCACCGGCTACACCCGCCTCACCCAGGAGCGCGGTGACGATGCCGCGGCAGACCTGGCGGCCACGCTCTCTCGACTCGTGGAGCGCACCTCGGTGCGCCGCGGCGGCAAGCCGATCAAGTGGCTGGGCGACGGCGTGATGTTCTACTTTCACGACCCGGGACCCGGCGTGCGCGCCGCCCTCGAGATGGTGGACGGGCTCGCGGCGGCGGGGCTGCCGCCGGCGCATGTCGGTCTGCACGCGGGGCCCGTCCTCTTCCAGGCGGGCGACTACTTCGGCCAGACCGTCAACCTCACCGCGCGCATCGCCGACTACGCGCGGCCGGGCGAGGTGCTGGTCAGCCAGGCTGTCGCCGACGCCTCCGGGGAACCCGGGGTGGCCTTCGCGGACATGGGCCCGGTCGAGCTCAAGGGTGTGGCCGGTACGACGCACCTGCTGCGGGCCCACCTCGCCTGAGCGGGCTTCCGGTCGTCCATGTCCTTCGGGCAACAGGCCGGGTTCCGTGATGCGGGAGGCGGGCCGCAGGCCCAATGCGTCCCGTGATGGCGCGGCCGGCTCCGGGCCATGGGCCAGCGCCGCGGGGCCCGCGAGCCGACGTCGATGAGCGGCGCGCTCTCACGTGTCCGTCACCGGTGCGATCCCGTTCCTCCGTCCTCCTCGCCGGCAAGCCAGGTCACCGCGTTGGCCCACAGGCGACCGTAACCCTCCCAGGCCACGAACTCGTCGGGGCACCAGTGGGGCCCCACGTCCGACGCCCAGGCGAGCGTGCGGCCCTGGCCCGCATTGCGGACCGCCAGGATCGGGTCGTCACCGTGTGAGGCCAGGATCATGGCGTCGTCTTTCGGCCGGAAACGGTTGTACCCGAGCAGCAGCGGCCATTCGTCGGGCATGCCCTCGAGCACCGCGTGCACGACCTTGTGGGCAGTCGGGCTGAAGCCTTCCGGGACTTCCACCCGATCGTCCCACGGATCGATGAGACAGGGCAGGACCGCCTCTACCGGTGTGCCGCGGTAGCGGGCACGACCGTCGATGCCCTGGAAGCTCAGGTAGCCGCCGGCCATCGCGAGCCCGCCGCCGCCGAGGACCCAGTCGCGAAGGACCTTCAGCCGGTTGGGGCGCGGTCTGCCGCGCAGCCACGTGTCGGGATGGAGCAGCAGCGTGTTGGCCCCGATGTCGGAAAGGATCACCACGTCCCAGGCAGCGAGACCGGACGGGTCCGACGGGAAGCCCTCCCCGGCCTCGTGCGCCGGCATGTGGTCGACGGTGATGCCGCGAGCCTGCAGGGCGTCACGGAGCGGACCGACGCCGGTGTGGAAGGCGGCACTCGTGAACTGGTCCCACCCTTTGAGGTGGGTCTCCTGGGTGGCCCAGGACTCGCCGACGACCAGCACCCGCGTCATGGATTCACTCCCGTTGCCGCCACGTCGAACAGGTGGCGGGGATTGTTGACGAAGAAGTCCGCCAGCTCCACGTCCCGGACTCCATGGCGGCGCAGCCGCGCGGCGAACCGGGTGATCACGTGCGCGTAGCCGAACCCGCCGTACCGCACCAGCATCATCTTCAGGAACGTGTCCGACGACAGCAGCAGACGGCCGCCGAAGCCCGAGCGCAGGAGGCGGACGATCGCGATGGCGTTCTCCTCGTCGCACGGTGACTGGGCAGTCTGATCCGCGTAGAAGAAGTCCATCCCGATCATGTCGTACTCGAGCCAGGCACCGCGCGCCGCAAGGCTGTCCTGGTACCCGGTATCGCCGAGGCTCGGGTTCATGTGACAGAGCACGATGGAGGTGGGCGGCACGCCCTCGGATTCGGCAACGTCGAGCGCGCGGTGCCCGAACCGCTCCCAGCCGGGCAGGTGGATGAACAGGGGCACGTGCGTCCGGACCTGCGCCCGCGCCGCGCCTCTGAGCACCTTCTCCTCGGCTGTCGTGAAGTCCGCCGACACGCCGATCTCGCCGATCACGCCGGCCCGCACATCGCTGCCGTCGCAACCCACCGAAACGTCGCGTTCGATCACGTGGGCAATCCCGGACACGTCGAGAGCGGCGACCTCGGAGGGATGGGCCTTCTCGAGGTAGTACCCGGTTCCGCAGATGACCTGGAGGCCGCTGGCCCTCGCGATTCGGGCCAGGGCGCCGGCGGCGCGGCCCATTCCGGGCGTCGTCATGTCAAGGATCGTCCGTCCACCCGCCCCGCGGTACAGGGCAAGCTCCTCGACTGCCGTTGCCTCGTCCGAGAGGAGCATGTTGTCGAGCGAGACGAACGGGTCGTACCGCAGATGCCCCAGGAGCTCGATCGAGACGGGGGCACGGGCGATGCGCTGGCCTTCGGCGTCGTCCGGGGCGGGCGCGTGCCACCATGGCCGGGCATCGGTGAGGATGTGCTCGTGGGGCAGCGTGACCCCGAGCTCGCTGCTCTCGATCGGTCCAGTGACGGACTGGACGACGCTCATCGATGCCCCCCTCCCTGCGAGACCGGATTATGTCCGGAAACCGGTCGGCAGTGCCGGGAGTCGATCGGACCTGCAGCGACACCATCGGGCGAGCGGGTCGCCCGTCGTGACTACGCCTGGACGGAACTCGCTCGCGGCCGGGCGGGCCGGGCAACCGGTTCGAGCAGCGCCGGTCGCCATGCCGACAGGAGCAGCGCGGCCGCGACCAAAGCGACGCCGATCCAGGCCCCTCCTGTCTCGTAGACGCTGATGGCCAGGGCAGCCACGAGGCCGATCTCCCGGCGGACCGTCAGCATCGCAGGAAGGGCGAACAGCAGCCCGAAGAAGTGCAGGTCGGGCGAGCCCACGACCGTGAGCAGGCCGATCCATGCCCCGGCGTGCCTCGGAGGGACGGCGAACACGAGCAGGACGGTGCCAGCCCCCAGCGCGACGCCGAGCGGGAACGGCAGGAAGTGGAGCAGCGAGATGCCACCCACGTCGAGGCCCGGCTGGGCCGCGTGCCGAGCCTGCGCGAGCCAGTCGAGCCACGCGCCCACACCCGTGAACGGAAGCGTGGCAGCCACCAGGATCCCGGCCGCAGCGGCACCGGCGAGCGCGGCACGGGGCCGCCTCCGAAACAGGTAGACCCACGGGTGGACCTGTGACGTCTTCAACAGCGCGACGAACACGCCAAGGGCGCCGTCCACGAGAGGCGGGCGGGAGGACAGCCCGAGGTCGTGCGTCCGCAGCGGGACGGCCCGGGGCCCGGCGGCCGGGCGGGCCCGCGTGGAGCGCGGCTGGTCGTGGAACAGGGCGACGAACGCGGCGAACAGCAGCACCTGCACGTTGAGCCCGAGGAGCGTCTGCGCGAACGGCGCCCAGGCGAGGACGAACGGCCACGACCAGGACGGGATACCAAGGCGCGCACAGGTCCAGGTGGCCGCAACCAGGCAGAGCGCGGCCCACGCGACGGTGACCGCCGTCTCGGGAAGGGTGGCGAACGGCGCCAGGACCGGCAGGACGAAGGGCGGGTAGAGGAACGGCTGGCCGGGGCCGGACGTGACCTGGAAGCTGGAGGCCAGGTAGGGCTGTCCGCCGTGGATCCAGCGTTCCGCGGCCCGCAGCGGGATCTGCAGGTCGACGGCAATGGGGTAGGAACGAAGGAACCCGGCGAACGTCCAGATGATGGACAGGCCGGTGGCGAGGATGAGCGTCAACCGGAGCACGGTGTTGGCCGGAGTGCCGGGCACAAGAACCGCGGGCGGTGCGGCGCGCGGCGGGTCGAGTGGCCGGAGGTATGCGCGTTCACGTGTCGTCACGACCCGATTGTGCGCGAAGGAGTGTCCGAAGGTCGCTACGGACAGGCCTCGTGGCAGCCCCGCCGCATCACAGCTGCGGTACCATCGCCGTCCCATGCCCACCGTCGAGCCGCGGATGGCCGTCGAGCCGTCCCGCCCTTTCCCCGTGCCCCCGCTGATCGAGGCCCGAGCCCTCGTCAAGCGGTTCGGCTCGTTCACGGCCGTCGACGGCATCGATTTCGCCGTCGCGCCGGGGGAGGCGTTCGGCTTCCTCGGGCCGAACGGGGCCGGCAAGACGTCGACGATGCGGATGATCGGGTGCGTGTCGCCGGCGACGGACGGCTCGCTGCGGGTGCTCGGGATGGACCCCCGCGTGGACGGGCCGCGCATCCGTGCGCGGCTGGGCGTTGTCCCCCAGGCCGACACGCTCGACATGGAACTGACGGTCCGGGAGAACCTCCTCATCTACGGCCGCTACTTCGATCTGAGCCGCGGGGAGGCGCTGCGGCGGGCCGCGGAGCTGCTGGATTTCGTGCAGCTCGGCGATCGCGCCGACGACGAGGTCGAGCCGCTCTCCGGGGGCATGAAGCGGCGCCTGACAATCGCCCGCGCGCTGATCAACGAGCCGGACCTCCTCCTGCTCGACGAGCCGACAACCGGCCTGGACCCCCAGGCGCGCCACCTGCTGTGGGACAGGCTCTACCGGCTCAAGCAGCGCGGTGTCACGCTCGTGCTCACCACGCACTACATGGACGAGGCCGAGCAGCTGTGCGACCGGCTGGTGGTGATGGACAAGGCCCGGATCGTCGCCGAGGGGTCGCCGCGCGAGCTCATCGAGCGTCACTCGAGCCGCGAGGTCACGGAGCTGCGCTTCCCGGCCGGCGAGCAGGAGCACCTCGACGGGCGGCTCGACGGCGTGGCCGATCGCGTGGAGTGGCTGCCGGACCGCGTCCTCCTGTACGCCGACGACGGCGAAGCCGCGGCCGCCGCCGTCCACGCCCGCGGCATCCGGCCCGAGAGCGTCCTGGTCCGTCGCAGCAGCCTCGAGGACGTGTTCCTCCGGCTCACGGGCCGGTCGCTGATCGACTGAGCGGGCGTCGCGCATGGCCGTCGGGATCCGGGTCCTCGAACACAACGCCATGGTCTACCGCCGCACCTGGCAGGGGTCGGTGCTGAGTTCCATCCTGTCGCCGGTGCTGTTCCTCGCCGCCATGGGCATCGGGCTCGGCGGGTACGTCAACCGCGGCGGCGGGGCTGCGGCGCTCGGCGGCGTGCCGTACCTCGCGTTCCTGGCCCCCGGGCTGCTCGCGGCACAGGCGATGCAGACGGCCGCCTTCGAGACGACCTACCCGATCATGGGGAAGATCGTCTGGGACAAGCTCTACGACGCCATGCTGGCGACGCCGCTGACGGTCCGGGACCTGCTCGCCGGCGAGCTCGAATGGCTGGTCGTGCGCCTCACGATCGTGTGCACGGCGTTCCTGGCGGTCATGACGGTGTTCGGCGCTGTGCGGTCCCCGCTGGGGATCCTGGCCCTGCCCGTCGTGGTCCTGACGGGGCTGGCGTTCGCCGCGCCGATCATGGCGTTCTCCGCCACGCAGCGGCGCGACCAGAACTTCAACGTGCTGTTCCGGTTCGGGATCACCCCGCTCTTCCTGTTGTCCGGAACGTTCTTCCCGCTCGAGCAGCTGCCCGCGCTGGTGAGGCCGCTCGCCTACCTCACGCCCCTCTACCACGGCGTCGCGCTGGCACGGTCGCTGACGCTCGGGTCGGTGGATCCGGTGGCGGCGGCGATCCACCTGGCCGTGATCGCGGCGTTCCTGGCTGCCGGCCTGGTCCTGACCGCAAGGTCATTCCGCAAGCGCCTGGTGGTGTGACGTGAACGCCTGGACGCGGATCATCCCGCTGTCGTCCGCCACACGTCCGGAGCGGTTGTTCGAGCGCAACCTGATGGTGTACCGCCGGACCTGGATGGTGATCTTCTCGGGCTTCTTCGAGCCGCTCTTCTACCTCGTGGCCATCGGGTTCGGGATCGGATCGCTCGTCGGAAGCGTGGCCGGTCCGGACGGTCACCTGGTGTCGTACCAGGTGTTCGTCGCGCCGGCGCTGCTCGCCTCGTCGGCGATGAACGGGGCCATCTACGACAGCACCACCAACGTGTTCTTCAAGTTGAAGTACTCGCACACGTACGAGGCGATCCTGACCACGCCGATGGGGACGCCGGACGTGGCCGTGGGCGAGATCGCATGGGCGCTCTTCCGCGGCACCCTGTACGCGATGGGGTTCATGGTGGTCATGTTCGTGCTCGGGCTCGTCGCATCGCCCGCCTGGCTGCTGGCGCTGCCCGGGTCGATCCTGATCGGCTTCGCCTTCGCCTCGGTGGGCATGGCGCTGTCGACCTGGATCCGGCGGTGGTCGGACTTCGACAAGATGCAGCTGGTCCTGCTTCCGATGTTCCTCTTCTCCGCGACGTTCTACCCGATCACCGCCTATCCCCCCGCGCTGCGCGTGCTCGTCGAGCTGACGCCGCTCTATCGCGGGGTGGACCTGCTCCGAGGGCTGACGGTCGGGTTCGTCGGGGCCTCCCAGGCGGTTGACGTGGTGTACCTCGTGGCGATGGGCCTGATCGGCCTCGCGGTCGTGTCCAGGCGCCTCGACCGGCTCCTGCTGAAGTAGGACCCCGGGCGTGGCGTCGCCCGGGCGCGACATGGCTCTGAGCGTGACGTGGCGCCGGGCGGGGCGTCGCGGGCGCCTGGCTCTGAGCGTGACGTGGCGCCGGGCGGGGCGTCGCCCCGAGCGCGCCCCTATACTTTCCCGCGATGAACGTGACCACCACTCCCGCCCCGCGCAGCACGGTCGTGCTCGAGGTGGAGCTCCCCGCAGACCGGCTTCAGCAGGCGATCGACGAGTCGGTGCGGCGTCTCGGCCGCCGGACGCGCGTCGCCGGGTTTCGCCCGGGCAAGGCCCCTCGCGTGATGCTCGAGCGGGCGCTGGGTGTGCAGCGCGGCGGCAGTGCCGATGCCAACCCGATCTACGACGAGGCCAAGGAACAGCTCTTCACCTCCACCATGCCCGGCGCGATCGAGGAGGCCAGCGTGGATCCGCTGACCATCCCCGACCCGGAGTGGGTACGGTTCGAGGAGGGCCAGGGCGCCACGTACCGCGTGTCCCTGCCCGTCCGCCCCGAGGTCCAGCTGGGTGATTACACCGGCTACCCCTTCGGGGTCGAGATCGAGACCACCGACGACGCCAAGGTCGACCGGGTGATCGAGGAGTTGCGCGATCAGCACGCGAGCCTCCGGGCCGTCGAGGACCGCCCGATCCGCACGGACGACTGGGTGGTCGTCGCCTTCGAGGGGACGCGGGACGGCCAGCCATTCGAGGGTGGTCGCGCCGAGCGATTCCCGCTCGTGGTGGGCGGCGGCCGCATGATCGCGGGCTTCGAAGAGGCGCTGGTCGGGCTTTCCACCGACGAGGAGAAGGACTTCGACGTCACGTTCCCCGACGACTACCCCGACATCGAGGTCGCAGGGAAGCCGGCTCACTTCCACGTGAAGATCCGCGAGATCCGCGAGAAGGTGCTCCCGGAGGCCGACGACGCCTTCGCCCAGGAGGTCGGGGCGTCGTTCGAGGACATGGCGGCACTGCGTGCGGACGTGCGGATGCGCCTCGAGGCCAACGCCCGCGACCACGCCCGCCACGAGTTCGCCGACCGGATCATCGAATACGCCGTCGCGAACGCGACGCTCGAGGTCCCCGACCTGCTCGTGGACCAGGAGGTCGAGGTCATGCACGACGAGCTGCGCCTGCGGCTCGCCGAGCAGGGCATCCCGTACGCGGAGTACGCGCGCATCACCGGCAAGGATGATGCCGCGCTGCACGCGGAGTACCACGAGCCGGCGGAGCACCGCGTGAAGGTGCTCATGGTCCTCTCGAAGATTGCCGACCAGGAGGGGCTCGAGATCCCGGAGTCGGCGATCGACGCGGAGATCGCCCAGGCGCGGACGCGCTACGCGGACAATCCGCGCCTGCTGAGCTACTTCGAGTCGGAGCGCGGCCGCTCGTACCTGCGCTCGACGATGCGCCGGACGCAGGTGGTCGAGCGGCTCGTGGACCGCTGGCTGGAGGCGCACCCGGAGATCGGGCCGCTGCCGCACCTGGAGGATGATCCGAGCGCGTCCGCCCTGCTGGGAGGCGTCCCCGGCTCGGGCGACGCCGACGCGGTCGCGGACGGTGCAGCCCCGGACGGACCCGGGGAATCGGGAATGGCAGAGGCCGGCGACCATGCCGTGCCGAACGGGGCCGTCGCGGAGACGGTCCCCGGGGAGGGCCAGGCATGAGCCACGTGACGGTCCCGGGCCGCTCGGCGGCCCTGCGAGCCGCGCAGGAGACGACCTCGATGCTGGTCCCGATGGTGATCGAGACATCCAGCCGTGGCGAGCGGGCGTACGACATCTACAGCCGGCTGCTCCGCGACCGGATCGTGTTCCTTGGCGATACGATCGAGGACCACGTCGCGAACCTGATCATCGCCCAGCTGCTCTTCCTGGAATCCGAGGATCCCGAGAAGGACATCAACCTGTACATCAACTCGCCCGGCGGCGTGATCACGGCCGGCCTGGCGATCTACGACACCATGCAGTACCTGCGCGCGCCCGTCAGCACGATGTGCGTGGGCATGGCGGCGAGCATGGCCGCGGTGCTGCTCGCGGCCGGCGAGAAGGGCAAGCGGTACGCGCTGCCTCACAGCCGGATCATGATCCACCAGGGGTCCGGCGGCTTCCGTGGCAACACGCCCGACGTGTTCATCCAGGTCAAGGAGATGGAGGAGCTGGTGAACACGAACCACCAGATCCTCGCCCGGCACACGGGCCAGCCGGTGGAGAAGATCGTCCACGACACGGAACGCGACTACTTCATGTCCCCACAATCGGCGCGCGAATACGGCATCATCGACGAGGTCTACGCGGTGCGGGGCGATTCCCTCATCGCGCAGCATCACGACCAGGAGGTCCGGACCGAGACGTCCAGCGCGCCGAGCGACGCGTCGGCTGGTCCGGAGCCACAGGCGCAGTGACCCGGGCGATCCTCGGCAGGGAGTAGCTGCAATGTCCACGCCCCCCAGCAAGAGCACCAAGGTCCCGTACCGCTGCAGCTTCTGCGGCAAGAGCCAGGACCAGGTCCGCAAGCTCATCGCGGGCCAGGGCGTCTACATCTGCGACGAGTGCATCAACCTGTGCCAGGAGATCATCGAGGAGGAGCTCCTCGAGACGCCGCGCGTCAAGCCGCAGCCCGCCAAGCTGCCGGCGCCGAGCTCGATCAAGTCGTCGCTCGACCAGTACGTGATCAGCCAGGAGCGCGCCAAGCGCGTCCTGTCGGTCGCCGTCTACAACCACTACAAGCGCGTCAACGCCGGCCACCAGGTCGACGACGTCGAGCTCCAGAAGTCGAACGTGCTCATGGTGGGCCCCACGGGGTCCGGCAAGACCCTGCTGGCGCAGACGCTCGCGAAGATCCTCGACGTGCCCTTCTGCATCGCCGACGCCACGAGCCTCACGGAGGCCGGGTACGTCGGCGAGGACGTCGAGAACATCCTGCTGCGCCTGATCCAGTCGGCCGACTTCGACGTCCAGCGCGCACAGCGCGGGATCATCTACATCGACGAGATCGACAAGATCGCGCGCAAGGCCGACAACCCGTCGATCACCCGCGACGTGTCGGGCGAGGGCGTGCAGCAGGCGCTCCTGAAGATCCTCGAGGGGACGGTCGCCAACGTGCCGCCGCAGGGCGGCCGCAAGCACCCGCACCAGGACTTCATCCAGATCGACACGACCAACATCCTGTTCATCTGCGGCGGCGCCTTCGAGGGGCTGGAGAAGATCGTCGAGGAGCGGGTCGGCCGCCGGTCCATCGGGTTCGGCTCCGAGGCCCACATGTCCAAGGTCGAGCGGGAGCGGATCCTGGAACGGTTGATGCCGGAGGATCTGCTGAGGTTCGGCCTGATCCCCGAGTTCGTCGGGCGCCTGCCGGTCATCGTGACGCTCGCGCCGCTGACGCTCGAGGACCTGGTGCGGGTCTCGAAGGAGCCGAAGAACGCGGTGACCCGCCAGTACCAGAAGTTCCTGTCGCTCGACAAGGTGGAGCTCACGTTCACGCCGGCCGCGCTGGGCGCAGCGGCGGAACTCGCGCTCGCGCGAAAGACCGGGGCCCGGGCGCTCCGCTCGATCGTCGAGGAGGCGCTCCTGGACGTCATGTTCGACATCCCGGAGCGGGCCGACATCCGCAAGTGCATCATCACCGAGGAGACGATCCGCGGCCGCCGGCCGCCGCTCCTGCTGACGCAGGCGCAGGTGGACAAGGGCGTCGACGAGACGAACTACGACGCCTTGATCGAGGGCGCGAGCGCGTAGGGGTCGGCGGACCAACGAGGCAGTTCTCGGCTGGCCAGCGCCCGCGCAGGACCCACTCGGCGCCCAGGCAGCACCTTCGGTCCGCACCCAGGGCCACGCCCAAGCCTGCGCCCAGGCCGGCGCGCAAGACCGGCGCCCCAGACCGGCGCCCCGGGCAGCGCCTCGCCGCCTTCCTGCAGATCGCGTCGGTGCAGACCCTTATGTCGGCTACGGAGCGTCAGAACGAGGTGACCCCGCGCCGCGTGGCGGTGCCGTGGCCGGATCCAGCCCCATCCACGCACGACTTGCCGGTTTCCCGGCGCATGCGGCACGGTCCGGCGGTCGGAAGCCGAGTTCGAGTCCACACACGTGTCCGTGCCGAGAGGAATTGCAGGAAGGCGGGTCGGCGGTCCGGTGCCCCGGCCGCCGGACCACGACGGGTGCGGGAAGATGGCCGCGGCTTGAGCCGTGGCGGTGGGCCCCCCGTCGCCCAGCTCCGTCGCCCAGCCCCGCCACTCGCCCCCGTCGCCCAGCCCCGTCGCCCGGCCCGCCACTCTGCGCCGTCGCCGGTCACCGGGCCTGTGCTACGCTCTGGGTCTCGGCAAGGACCGGGAAGAGTAACGCTCGACCGCTCCACAGAGACCGCGGCGCCGGAGGCTGGGAGCCCGCGGGATGTCGGAGAGCGCGAACGTCGCCCGTGAGCCGCGCGGCCGGCGCCCGATAGCGCGCCGAGAGGGCAGCCGGATGTCGGCCGCGGCACGGAGCCGGCGGTTGACGATCCGACCCGGGATGACCGGGCCTGCCGGACGCTGAACCAGCAGGTGGTACCACGACCTCGTTCGTCCGCTGGACGAGCGGGGTCGATTCGATTCCGGGACGGGTTCGCGGAAGGTGGCCAGTGCACGTGGGCAGCACAGGGGACGGCATGAGTGACGGTCGGGGCGGCGGGGCCGCGCGGATGGAGTTGCCGAAGGCCTATCAGCCGGACGAGGTCGAGGCCGACCTGTACGCCCGCTGGCAGGCGGCGGACGTGTTCGATCCGGACGGCGCCGGCAGCCGCGCCGACTGGTCGAAGCCGCCCTTCGTGATCATCCAGCCGCCTCCCAACGTGACCGGCGCGCTGCACCTCGGCCACGCGCAGCGGGCGACCGTCGAGGATGCCCTGGTCCGCCAGGCCCGCATGGCCCGCCGCCCGTCGCTATGGCTGCCCGGCAAGGACCACGCATCGATCGCCGCCCAGTTCGTGCTCGATCGCATCCTGGCCGAGGAGGGCGAGAGCCGGGAGTCGCTCGGGCGGGACCGCTACCTCGAGCGGATGTGGACGTTCGTCGGGTGAGGTGCAGGGGATCATCGCCGACCAGCACCGGCGCATCGGAGCCTCCGCCGACTGGGGGCGGGAACGCTTCACGATGGACGCCGTGTCGGCGCGCGCGGTGCGGACGGCGTTCAAGCGGCTGTACGACGACGGCCTCGCCTACCGCACCGAGGCGCTCATCAACTGGTGCCCCGGCTGCCGGACGAGCGTGTCGGATCTCGAGGTCATCCCGAAGCCCGAGAAGGGCTCGCTCTGGACGCTCCGCTACCACCTCGTGCGCGACGACGGAACGCCCGACCGGGGCGCCTGGATCTCCGTGGCCACCACGCGCCCCGAGACCCTGCTCGGCGACACGGCGGTCGCGGTGCATCCCGAGGATCCTCGCTATCGGGACATGATCGGGCGCACCGTCCGGATCCCGTTCGTCGAGCGGGACGTGCGGGTGATCGCCGACGACGTCGTGGATCGGGAGTTCGGCACCGGCGCGGTCAAGATCACGCCGGCTCACGACCAGGACGATTATGCGACGGGCCGGCGCCACGGGCTCGCCTTCGTCACCGTGCTCGACGACGGGGGCCGGGTGGCCGGCACCGGCACGCCGTACGACGGCATGGACCGGTACGTGGCGCGCGGGCGGATCGTGGCGGACCTCGATGCGCGCGGCGGATCTCGAGGCGGTGACGCCGCACGACATGCTCGTGGGGCACTGCCAGCGCAGCGACGACGTGGTGGAGCCGCGCCTGAAGACGCAGTGGTTCGTGCGGGTCGCGCCCATGGCCGAGAAGGCCCTCGCGGCGGTGCGGGAAGGACGCACGCGGATCCTGCCGAAGCGGTTCGAGAAGGTCTACTTCGACTGGCTCGAGAACATCCGCGACTGGAACGTGAGCCGGCAGCTCTGGTGGGGCCACCGGATCCCCGCCTGGTACTGCCCGGACGGCCACGTCACGGTGACCGACGCACCCGAGGGCCCCGACGCATGCACGGCCTGCGGGCGGCCCTCGAGCCGAGCTCGCGCAGGAGTCGGACATCTTCGACACGTGGTTCTCGAGCGGCCTCTGGCCGTTCTCGACCCTGGGCTGGCCGGACCCGACGCCCGACCTGGACCGCTTCTACCCGGGCACGGTCATGGAGACGGCCTACGACATCATCTTCTTCTGGGTCGCGCGGATGATGATGCTCGGCGAGTGGCTGATGGGCGAGACGCCGTTCCGGTACGTGTACCTGAGCGGGCTCATCCGCGACCCGTACGGCCAGAAGATGTCGAAGACCAAGGGCAACGTGATCGACCCGCTCGGGGTCATCCGCGACCTTGGCGCCGACGCGCTGCGCTTCGCCGTGGTCAACGGGGTGGCGCCGGCGCCGACGCCCGCCTCGGCGACGCGCGGCTCGAGGGGGCGCGCAACTTCGGCAACAAGCTCTGGAACGCGGCGCGCTTCGTGCTCGGGGCACGGCCCGACGCCGTGGACGCCTCGGACCGCCTGTCGCTCCCCCCGACGGCGGACCTGGGCCCGGCCGAGCACTGGATCCTGGGCCGTGCCGGCGGCGACCATCGCGGCGGTGACGCGCGCGTACGAGGAGCTTCGTATCGGAGATGCCGCCTCCTGCTGTACGAGGCCATCTGGAGCGAGTACTGCGACTGGTACATCGAGCTTTCGAAGTCGCGCCTTCGCGACGAGGCGTCGCCGCGCGAGCGCGTCGCGACGTGGCGTGTCCTTGCCTGGGTCCTGGATCGGTACCTCCGGCTCCTGCACCCGATCATGCCGTTCATCACCGAATCGATCTGGCAGCGGCTGCCGCACCTGGCGGACGATCCCGACCTGCTCATCGTGGCGGACTGGCCCACCGGCGACGAGGAGCGCGCGGTCGTCTCGGACCCCGACGCAGCCGGCCGTCCCGTGAACGAGCTCATCGAGCTCGTCCGCGGCATCCGCAACGCGAGGGCGGAGGCCGGGATCGAACCGACGGAGTGGCTCGAGGGGCACGTGTACATGGGCGACCGGGAGACACGCGCCTCGTTCGGCCCACTGGCGGCATCGCTGGCGCCGCTTGCGCGGACGCGCTTCTCCGCCGTCGAGGCGCGCTCGGACCTGGAGGCGGCCGGAGAAGGCGGACTCGTGATCGTGGCGGGCGGCAACGAGGCGCGCGTGACGCGCGGACAGGCCGACCAGGGTCGGGAGCGGGCACGGCTGGAACGCGAGCTTGGCGAGGCGCAGCGACTCCTTGCCGCGGCCGAGGCTCGCCTCGCCAACCCCGAGTTCGTCGCCCGGGCGCCGCAGCCCGTGGTCGAGGCGGCCCGGACGCGGGTGGCGGAGCTGCGCGAACGGGTCGAGCTGCTGACCGACCGGCTCGGGGGACGCGGGTGACCGGACGGAGTCTGTCCGACAGGGCTGGAGCGTCCGCGGCTGCTACGATGATCGCGGTCGGAGGCCGATCTCGTCGCGGCGCGACCGGGAGGACGTGAGGTGCCGCTCGAATTCCTGAAGCGTCGCAAGAAGGTCGAAGAGCCGCCGCCGCCGCCGCCCGCCAGGCCCGAGGAGATCGAGCCGGAGGAGTTCGAGGTCCGGCTGCATTACCGCGCCAAGAGCACGGAAGGCGTGCGGATGCAGAACGGCCAGGCGGCCCTGCGGGAACTGCCCTCCATGCTGGCCGGCGTGGCGAAGAGCGACATCGACGTCCTGCATCCACTCCCGGTCGAACTCAGCGAGGCGGCGCCCACGATCGTGCAGCCCTCCGAGGGGATGCAGTGGATCACGGCACACCAGGCGGACAGCCCGGTCGCCCGCCATGCGCTGTTCGTGCTCGAGACGGTAGGGGCCGTTGACCTCGCGTTCGACACCCTCGCGGTCGCGCTGCTGCACGGGGAGACGGACACAGCGGGAAACCCCGAGTACAACGCCATCGTGGGCGGCGTGGCATCCCACTGGGACGAGGCGACGGGAGACATGCTGGCCCGCGCGGTGGTGGGATGGGGCGGCAGGGGAGTCCGCGGCGACACCGACCGCGCGGCGCAGAAGATCCTGTCGAACCTGCTCACCAACGTGCTCGCCAGCCAGTACGCCCTGGGCCTCATGCCGTCGGAGCGGCCGGTTCCGGCCGCCGGCGCCGGCGGGCTCGTGTGCGCGTCCTGCGGGTTCGCGTCGGCCCACGACCGCGCCTTCTACTGTCCCAAGTGCGGTATGCGCCTGCTGCGCGGCTAGGCGACGAGGAGGTCTGGGTTGCCGGTCTACGACTACGCCTGCACACAGTGCGGCAGGACCGTCGAGGTCACGCACGGCGTGCACGCCCACGGTCCGTCGGTCTGCGAGGTCTGCGGCGGGCAGATGCGGAAGCTCCTGTCCACCCCGGCCATCGTGTTCAAGGGATCGGGTTGGGCGAAGAAGGACGCGCAGGCGGCGAGCCACGCCAGGAGTACGCAGAGGAGCGCCTCCACGAGCGCATCGTCGGGATCCGCAGCGGCCGGGCCGGCGACCACCGGCCTCGGGTGGCTCGGGCGAGTCGGCCTCGGGTGGCGCGGGCGGGTCCGCCGCGGGTGGTCGGGCCAGTCCGCCGGCACCGGTGGGTCGGGCGGATCGACCGCGACGTCGTCGGGCACGAGCAGCCAGTCCGGCGGGTCCGGCGCCGACTGACGTGCCGAAACCCCCCTCGGACTGGATCACCCTGGCGGAGGCAAGCGGCATCCTCGCCGGCGCCAACATCCGGGTGAGCGCGTCCACCCTGGGACGATGGGCCCGGGAGGGACGGATCCAGAGCGCGAGGCCGGGGCGCGTCGTCTACGTCCGCCGCTCGCAGATCCGGTCGATGCTCCTGCCCAAGGGGCGGCCCGGCGTGCCCGATGTCCCGCTCCCGGCGCCGATCGATTCGCCCGGGCAGGAGGCGCTGTTCGGGGACCTGGAGGACTGAATGTCCCCGGGGCGTGAGCTTCGGGCGCGGCTCAGGGGACTGGAGCCACGCCGGGCGTCCGGTGCCGCGCGGTTCATCGAGCGCGTGGCCGGCAACCGCAGGGCCGCCGAGCTCCGGGACCTCCTCGACGAATTCTCGGAGATCGGGGGCGACCTCCTGGCGGCGGCTCTCGCCCTTCGCGCCCTGGTCGGGTTCCTCGTGGTCCTCCTGCTGCTGGCCGTGGGGGTCGGCATCCTGTCAGATGACCCGGCGACCCGCGCCACGATCGTCCAGCGTGCGGCGCAGCTCGTGCCCGGGCTCGACGCGTCCGTCTCCGCGATGCTGTCGGAGCTGTCGAGCGGACGTGGCACCTATTCGGTGCTGGCCATCGCCGGTCTCGCATGGACCACCGGCGGGGTCTACGGCACGCTCGATGACGCGCTGAGACGCGTGTTTCCCGGGGGCCGGCCGCGCGGGCTGGTCGAACGTCGCACGCGCGGGTTGCTCGCCGTCGGCCTGATCTTCGGGTCGGTGGCCGTGCTCCTGCTCCTGAGCGCGGCATGGTCCGCGCTCGAGGCCGACCTGCTTCCGGGCCATGGGATCGCGTGGCAGATCGTGAGCCCGCTCGGCGGCGTCGCGATCGCGAGCTGCGTGATCCTCGTCGTGTACCGGCTCGTCCCGACGGCACCGCCGACCGTCCGCGAGGCGGGGATCCCGGCCGTCGTCGCAGGGATCGCGGTGACGGCAATGACCGCCACCTATGCCCTCATCGCCCCGCGGCTCGTGGGCGCGCTGAGCGTGTTCGGAGCAGTCGCGGCCGTGATCGGCACGCTGCTCTGGCTCGCCTGGGTCTTCCGGGTGATCCTGCTTGCCGGACTCTGGGCCTCACGGAGGCGCGACGAGGAGACGCTCGCCGCGTCGGTCCGGGAGGCCTCGACGCCACCGACCTGATGGACCGGCGCGGGCGTGCCATCAGGCGGTCGACGACGCGCTGGCGGCGCGCGGTGGTCCCCGGTCCGGCGGGCTAGACCTGCTGCGCGCCGCAGCGGCGGCAGAAGCGGGCGCTGGCCGAGAGCGGCAGGCCGCAGCCCTGGCACGCCTGGATTCCCGATCCGGGATGCGTGACGAGGTCGCGCGTGGACTCCTCCCAGACGCTCCGCGTGATCCTCGGTGACACCTGCGGCACGGGGTTGTCCCGTCGGCGCAGCATCCATCCCATCTGTCGCTGCGCGGCGTCCCCGGGCTCGGGCTCCGGCTGTCCGGGCGCGGGCAATCGCCGCTCGTCCGGTGCCACCACCTGCCATGGAGCCGGTCCGGTGGCCGGGGGCCTGGGCTGCCTGATGGGCACCTGCGGCGGGGCCGCCGGGACGGCAGGCTGGATCGCGGGGGCCGGCGCGGGAACCTGCTCGACGGCGGGAGCCTCGGCCGGCGGCGCGGCCGGTGCGGCGGCGAGTTCGGCCTCGGGAGCGGCAGCTTCGTCCCCTGGGCCGGCCGCAACGACGGACTCAATCTCGGCGGGGACCGCGGCCCCGGGTACGGCTTCGAGTTCGGCCTCGGGCGCGGCGGCGAGTTCGGCCTGCGGTTCGCGGCCGGTCTCAAGGACGATCGCCGCTTCCGCGAGTTCGACGGCTGCGGTCTCGGCACGCCCAGCCGGCGTGATCTCCGGCGGCATGAGCTCGGCGGCCTGCTCGACTGCAACCGTCCCGGTCGCCTCGCTGTCCACCCGGGCGGGCTCGGCGGGCCGCGGCTCCTCCACGTCGGCCGCCAGGGCAGCGGCCTCCGGGGCCATTGCCTCGGCCTCCGGGGCCATTGCCTCGGCCTCCGGAGCCATTGCCTCGGCCTCCGGAGCCATCGCCTCGGCGAGGATGGGCGCGGCCTCCGGGACCGCGTCCGCATCGGTCTCGGGCCGCAGCCCCGCCGGGGAAACATGGACCTGCGTCTCCGGCAGCGCGACGGCGTCGGTCGATGTCGCGGCATCGGCCGCCGCGATCCCGGCCACGGCCTGATCTGCCGCCGCCGGCAGCTCGGGCACCGACGGCTCCACGGACGGCCAGCTGAGCACGTCGACCGTCAGCGGCTCGAGGCGTTCCGCCACCCAGGACTCGGACTCGGCCGGCTCCTCGAGCCGGGTGAGCTCCGCCTGGAGGCCCTTGAGGTCGAGCGGGTCCGGCGCATCCGGCATGGGCGCGCACGTCCGGCACCGACCGGCCGTCTCGTTCCAGCAGTCGCGACACGTGTACTGGCGGCACGTGAAGCAGAAGCTGAACGTGTCGTGGAAGGCCTTGAGCTGGATCCCGGATGCCTGCCGGTCCTGCTCGCGGCGGGCCTCCGCGATCGCCTCGTCCAGCGACTCGTCCGAGGTGAGGTAGTTGCGAAGGCCGCGCGCGAACGTCCGGGCGCGGGTGACCGGCCCCGTCGTCGCGGCAGGCGACTCGAATGTGAACTTGGCGCCGCACCGCTCGCAGTACGACTCGGTCAGGATCTCGGCCATGCTGGCGAAGCCTCGCACCTTCCGCGGAAGTGCCTACAGAGTACAGGCTCGCGCCAGCGCGTCACCCCCGACGTCCGTCGCGTCGCGGCAGCACGAACGTCACCCACGTCGCCGGCGACGTGCGGCGCGGCAGGCCGGGAGGGCAGGGGCCGGGTGCTAGACTCGGCAATCCGATGACCGGACCACTCACGGGCATCGAGCGGTTCTTCGAGCGCATCTTCGAGCGCCCTGCCGCTCGATTGTTCGGCGCAGGCGTGGAGCCGGTCCAGGTTCGCCACCGGCTGGAGCGCGCCATGGACGGCGCGTCGCGGACGCCGACAGGCTTCGTACCCGATCGATACCTCGTCCGGGTCAACCCGGCCGACCTCGCGGGGCTGGGCGACACCGTCCCCGGCTTCGCCGACGCGCTGGTCGCCCATGCGCGGAGCCGGGGGTACCCGCTGCAGCGCCGGCCGCTGGTCGAGCTGTCGGCCGACCCTGGCGTCTCCGGGGGCGACGTCATGGTGGACGCGACCTTCGAGGCCGCGATGGAGGACGGATCTCCCGATCGGGCCGGACCCTCGCATGGCGGGTCGGATCGCCCGCCTGCCGATGGCACGATGGTCTTCGAGGTTCCGATGGCGAGGGTTCCGTACGCGACGCTCCTCGTCCGGTCCCCGGGCGTCGCGCCGCGCGAGTTCCCTGTCCGGGCCGCGAGCGTGCGGATCGGCCGCGGCGACGAGAACGACCTGGTGCTTCCCGACTCGCGGGTCTCCCGTCGCCACGGGCTGCTCTCGGCGAGGCAGGGCGGCCTCGTCTACACCGACCTCGGGAGCACGAACGGCTCCTTCGTGAACGCAGGGAGAGTCAGCGAGGTTGCGCTGGGGTCCGGAGACGTGCTCCAGCTCGGCGATTCGACGGTCACGGTCGCACCGGGCCGATGAATCTGCCCGCGGGGGTCGACGCGTTCGCGTTGAGCCTGTGGCTCCTGCGCATCGCGTTCCTGGCTGGCCTGTACCTGTTCCTGCTGGCGGTGTCACGGATGCTGCTCCGGGATCTCCGCGCGGCGTCGGCGTCCGCGCCCGGTGAGCTCGGGCGACTGGTCATCGTCGGATCCTTCGAAGGCGGGCCGCCGGTCGGGGCCTCCTACCCGCTCGACGCGGTGACAACGCTCGGCCGGGACGTCAACAACACGATCTCGGTCGACGACCCGTTCGCCTCGGCTGACCACGCGGTGCTCACATTCCGGGGCCGCAGCTGGTACCTCGAGGATCGCGGCAGCACGAATGGCACGTACCTGAACGGCGCTCCCGTCGTGGGCGTGGCGCCCCTGGGCTTCGGGGACGAGCTCCAGGTCGGGCAGCTCCGCGTCCGGCTGGATCGTCCGCGCGCGCCGCGTGCCGGTTGACGTCGCCGTGATGCCGTCATGAGTTCCGTCCCCGCGCTCACGGCCCGGCAGCTCGGGATGCGCGTTCGCCCGAGTCTCCGGCGGCGGGAGCTCGGCCTGCTCGTCGTCGTCGCCGCCACCCTGGTGCTGGGCCGGGTCTCCCTGTCCTCCACGGTGGCCGGACACCTCGCGCTGGGCGACATGCGCCTGCTCGGCCTCTACCTCGGCGCCATCCTCGCCGTGCACGCGGCGTTCGTGCTGACCGGACGCCGGATGGACCAGATCCTGCTGCCCACGATTGCCATGCTGGGCGGAATCTCGCTGCTGGTCATGGAGCGGCTGCCTCAGCGCCTCGTGGTCCAGCAGTTCGGGGGCCACGCGTTCGGTCTCGCCCAGCTCCAGCTGGGGTGGCTGCTGCTCTCGCTGCTGCTGCTGGGCGGGCTCGCGATCGTGGTGCGGAGCGACAACTGGCTGCGGCTCTACAAGTACAGCTGGGCCGCGACCGGCATCGCCCTGCTGCTCGCGGTGTTCGTGTTCGGGCGCGACGTGAACGGTGCCCAGCTCGACCTGTGCGTCGGGCCCATCTGCGGCCAGCCCTCGGAGCTCGTGAAGGTCATCCTCGTCGTGTTCATGGCCGGGTACCTGGCGGACAACCGGGAGATGCTGTCGAGTTCGAGCACCCGCATCGGCCCGCTCCGGCTGCCCCCGGTGCCGTACCTCGTGCCGATGGGTGCCATGCTGGGCATCGCACTCGGGGTCGTGTCGTTCCAGCACGACCTGGGGTCGGCGCTCCTGTACTTCCTGGTCTTCCTGTTCCTCCTGTACATCGCCACGGCGCGTGTCAGCTACGTGGTGCTCGGGCTCGCGCTGTTCCTGGCGGGGAGCGCGTTGCTGTACGAGATCTATCCCGTGATCCGCCTGCGCGTTGGACGTGTGGCTGAACCCCTGGGCGGACCCGCAGGGCGCCGGGTACCAGACCCTCCGCGCGCTCTATGCGCTCGGCACCGGCGGGATCCTGGGGACGGGGCTGGGAGCCGGCCTTCCATCGGTGGGGTCGGCGCCGGCAATCCCCGTGATCGAGAGCGACTTCGTGTTCGCGGCCATCGCCGAGGAGCTCGGGATGATCGGAGCGCTCGCCGTGCTCGCCTGCTACCTCGTGATCGCCCAGCGAGGACTGCGCATCGCCGCGACCGCCCATGACGACTTCCGAGCGCTGCTGGCGGCCGGCCTCACGCTGGTGGTGGTCGTGCAGGCAGCCATCATCGTCGGCGGCAACATCAAGCTCGTGCCACTCACGGGGATCACGCTGCCGTTCGTCAGTTATGGGGGGAGTTCGCTCGTGGCCAACGCCGTGGTGGTGGGCCTGCTGCTCGCCCTCAGCGACCGCGGCGTGGAGCTGCCCGCGCCGCCCGGCCGCCGCCGCTTCCGGACGGCGGGGGAGCGTCTGCCGTGAGCGGGACGCGGCCCACGTGGCGCCAGCGCGTCCGGAGCATCGGCAGGGCGGGGAGGCCGTCGGTCAGCGCCCCGGCCGACCTCGTGGCCCCGCGCATCGGCCGGTCCGTGCTGCACGTCGCGCTGGCGATCGGCCTGGTGTACGTGCTGATCGCCGGCACGCTCACGTACTGGCAGGTCGTCCGTGCGGACGCGCTGACGGTCGACTCCGCGAACCCGCTGATCCAGGCCGCGCAGCAGACCACCCTCCCGGGCCGGATCCTGGACGACCGTGGGACCGTGCTGGCGAAGTCCGTGCGCCTCTCGAACGGCACGATCCTGCGCCAGTACCTGCACGACGCGTCGCTCGGGCCGTTGCTCGGCTACCGGAGCTCGCGCTTCGGGACGGCGGGCCTGGAGGCGGCGGAGGACGGCGTGCTGGTCGGCCTGACCGGTCCCTCGGAGGCCGACCTGCTCCTCCGCAAGATGCGGTTCCAGCTGTATCAGCCGCAGGACGTGATCCTCGGGATCGACATGCGCCTGCAGGCCGATGCCGAACGCCTGATGGGCAACCGGCGCGGGGCCGTCGTCGCGATGGACCCCACCACGGGCCAGATCCTGGCCATGGTGAGCACCCCCGGATTCGATCCCAACTCGATCTCCAACCCGGCCACGGCGCAGGCCGCATTCAGCACCCTCTCCGGCAACCCGGCATCGCCGCTCCTCGATCGCGCCACGCAGGGCCTGTTCGTGCCGGGGTCCGTGTTCAAGCTCGTGACGTCGATCGCGGGCCTCGGATCCGGCACGATCTCGGCCCAGACGACGTACCCCGACCAGCCGGCGGAGGAGAAGACCGGCTTCCTGGTGGACGGCTACCGCGTCGTCGACGGCCATCACCTGTTCACGGGCACCGTCGCGCTCGACTACACGCAGGCGCTCGAAGTCTCGTGCAACATCTACTTCGCGCACGTCGGCCTGGCGGTCGGCGGCCCGGGCGCTGGTCGATTGGGCGTCGCGCCTCGGGTTCGGCTCCCCGATACCCTTCGTCCTGCCCACGGCGGCGAGCCAGGTGACGTCCGGCGGCGGCCCGCTCGGGGGGTTCAAGGATCGCGTCGAGCTGGCGAATGCGGCGTACGGCCAGGCGCAGGTGCTGGTGACGCCCCTGGAGATGGCGCTCGTGGCCTCCACGATCGCGAACGGCGGCGTGCTGATGCAGCCTCACCTGGTCATCGGGACGCGGGACGCGAGCGGGACGACGCACCCGCTGGCCCCTGTGGTGTGGCGAAACGTCGTCGATCCGGGCACGGCCGCCACGATCGCCAACGCGATGGAACAGGCCGTCTCGGGGGCGTGGGGGATCCCGTTCGCGGGGCTGGGGAAGGTCCCGGGAGTTCCCACGGCCGGTAAGACGGGTACCGCGCAGCTGGGCGGCAGTGGCGAGCCGCACTCGTGGTTCGTCGGGTTCGCACCGGTGCAGGGCGCGAAGATCGCCGTGGCCGTGCTCCTCGAACGCGCCGGGTCGGGCGCCACGGAGGCGGCTCCGCTGGCCAGCAGCCTGATGGCGGACTACTTCGCGCTGCAGAAGGGAGCCGCGCCGTGAGCGACCGGGGGACGACATTCGTGGATGGGGAGGGAGACGACCCATGACTGGCGACCGGCCCGCTCGACCGCTGTTCGAGCGCGTCCTGCTCATGCTCGTCGCCGTCGCGATGGCGGCCGGGTTCTTCGTGATGGGCGTCGCGTCGTGGGTCTCGGGTGAGCTGCCCCTCGGGATCTTCGGACTGCTGGGCTGTTTCATGACCCTCTGGGTCGGGCTGCTGACCCTCCGCCGCGGCTAGCGCCGCGAGGGGATCACGGCGTCCGGGGCCTCGGCCCGGGAACCGATCGGGGGCTCGTGGCGTACCATGGCGCAACGGCCGGCGCGGCTGGCTGGGGGGCCGTGCGTGCGCCGTCGCCCCGCGACGCAAAGAGGGAGTACGGAATGGCGGACGTGCGGGCGCTCGGGGACCGCGTGGTTGCCAACGTCGAACACGTCATCGTGGGCAAGCACGAGGTGGTGCGCCTGGCGCTCGTGGCGCTGGTCTGCCAGGGACACATCCTGATCGAGGACGTCCCGGGGACCGGCAAGACCGTGCTCGCGAAGGCCATCGCGCGCAGCCTCGGCTGCTCGTTCCGCCGCATCCAGTTCACGCCCGATCTCCTGCCCTCCGACGTGACCGGCCTCTCGATCTACAACCAGCGCACCCAGGAGTTCGAGTTCCGCCCCGGGCCGATCATGGCCCAGGTCGTGCTTGCCGACGAGATCAATCGCGCGACGCCGAAGACGCAGTCCGCGCTGCTCGAGTGCATGGAGGAGCGACAGGCCACGATCGACGGCAAGACGCACCCCATGCCCAGCCCGTTCCTGGTGCTGGCGACGCAGAACCCGATCGAGTACGAGGGCACGTTCGCCCTGCCCGAGGCCCAGCTCGACCGGTTCATGCTGCGTCTCCGCCTGGGGTACCCGACGCCGGCCGAGGAGATCCGGGTCCTCGACCAGCAGAAGCGCATCCATCCGCTCGGCGAGATCGGCGAGGTGGTGGCGGTGGACGAGCTGCTGGCCATGCAGGCGGCCGTGCGGGAGATCTACGTCGATCCCGTCGTCGCCGACTACATCGTGCGGATCACCTCGATGACGCGCACGCATCCCGACGTCCAGCTCGGCGCGTCCCCGCGCGGGTCGCTCGCCCTGTACCACGCCGCACAGGCGATGGCTGCGCTCGAGGGTCGCGACTACGCCATCCCCGACGACGTGAAGCTCGTCGCCGAACCGGCACTCGCGCACCGCATCATCGTGAAGACCGCCGCAACGCTCCGGGATGTCGACGGCCGGCAGGTGATCCGCGACGTGCTGGAGACCGTACCCGTGGAGGTCGGGGCGGCGGAACGGCCGCGCGTCCGGCCTGCGTAGGGGTTCGACGGCGCGATGATCGCCAGGCTCCAGCTCCTCGTCCTCGTCGCCGTTCTGGTCATCGGTGCCTTCTCCACTGGCGCGGACTTCCTGTTCTTCCTCGTCTATCTGCTGCTGCTCGTCGGCGGCGGGGCCTACGTGATCACGCGACTCGGCCTCGCCGACCTCGAGGCCGGGTACGTCCTGGGCCAGCTGCACGGGTCGGTGGGCGAACAGCTGCGGGTCACGTACACGCTGCGGAACACGAGCCGCGTGCCCAAGCCGTGGCTCGAGGTCGAGCAGCCGTCGACGCTGCCGGTGGCGCTGCCCGGCCGGGCGCTTCCGCTGGGGCCGCGCGGCGAACGGACGTGGCTGTCCCGCGTCCCTCTCACCCGCCGCGGGCACTTCCGGATCGACCCGCTGCAGATCCGCACGAGCGATCCGTTCGGGCTGTTCGAGGCGTCCGCCGGCGTGGGGCGAGGCGCGACGCTGGTGGTCTATCCCCGCGTCGAGCCGCTCCCGTTGTGGCGCGTGCCCGCCACCTCGCTCGACGGCACCCACGCCAGCCGCGAGCGGACGTTCCAGACGACGCCCCTGGTGACGTCCGTCCGTCCGTACGTGCCGGGAGACGCCTACAACCGCATCCACTGGCCGACCACCGCCCGCCAGCAGGAGCTGTACGTGCGCGAGTTCGACCTCGAGCAGGCCGCGGACGTCTGGATCTTCCTCGATCTCGATCCGGCCGTGCATACGGGGCGAGGTGACGAGTCCACGCTCGAGGCGTCCATCCGCGTGGCGGCCGCCATCGGCGCGAAGGCGCTCGCCGAGAACCGCGCCGTGGGCCTGACCTCCTCGGGGCGCCAGCTGCCGATCCTGCCGGCGGACCGCGGCCCCCGGCAGCACCAGAAGCTCATGCAGCAGCTGGCCGCCGCGCAGGCGAACGGAGCGGTCCCGATCGTGGAGGTCCTGGTCCAGGGGCTGGGCCGGCTGCGTCGCGGGATGACGGCCCTGCTCATCACGCCGTCGCTCGACCGCTCGTGGATCCGGCCCCTGGCGTCCCTCAGGGCGCGTGGCGTGGGCGTGGTGGTCTGCCACCTCGACCCGCTGGCGTACGCCGCGCTGGCGGGCGACCGGAATGACGGCGCGCCCGATCCGGAAGCGGCGTCCGAACGGGCTCGCGAGCTGCGCGCATTGCGCTACGGGCTGGCCGAGTACGACCTCCAGGTGCATGCGATCGTGCCGAGGACGCGGCTGGGAGAGCTGCTCGTCGCGCCGGGATCCGCCAGCCTGCGCCGGGTGGGGTGATGGCTGGCGCCGGCAGCGACCGTTCGACTCCGATCCGCCCGGCCGAAGGGTGGCTGAGCGTCGTGGCACTGGCCGTCATGCTGGTCGACCTCGGCACGGCCGTGGACGCGGTGCGGTGGGCGGGGTCGGTCCCGGGCACGGGCCAGAGCCAGACGTGGTATCTGTCCGCGGCGCTCGTGCTCGGCGCGGCCTGGGGACTGGTGGGCGCCAAGCTGCGATGGCACGTGCTGCTGACACACGCCGTGGGTGCCCTGCTCGGGGCGGCGTTCGCGATCTACGTCGTGGCCAAGACCATTCCGGCCGTGCAGGGCGTGTCCCTTCCCGCCGAGGATCCGTACCACCTCGCCAACCTCCTCGCCTCGGTGCAGCTGTTCCTGCATGACGTCGTCGTCCTGCAGATCCGCAGCGGGCAGACGTCGGCCTTCCTTCTCGTCGTGGCAGCCGTCGGCTGGGCGAGCGGGCAGTTCGCCTCGTTCGCGGTCTACCGCCATCACCGTCCGATGAGCGCCGTGCTCTTCCTGGGTCTGCTGCTGCTTGCCAGCATGTCCCTGACCGTGCAGCGCGGCCAGTACCCGTTCCTGGTCGTCTACGCCGCCGCCGCGCTGTTCCTGCTGGTGCGGCTGAGCCTTGCCGAGCAGCGCGTGCTGTGGGCGAACATGCGGCTGGGTGACGCGGGCTCCGCGTTCTCGCTGTACCTGCGCAACGGCGTCACGTTCATCGTGGTGGCGCTGGCCGGAGCCGTCGTGCTGACGTCCACGGCCAGTTCCGCCCCGCTGTCGCCGCTCCTCTCGTCGAGCGCCAACCAGTTCTACTCGTGGGCCAGCCAGTTCGACCGGTTCGCCAGCGGGATCGTGGCGCCCGTCCGCGGTCCGTCGGGCCTCTTCGGCGAATCCCAGACGATCCAGGGGTTCTGGCAGGCATCGCCCACGCTCGTCTACCGCGTGACGTCGAGCGACGGGGCCGGGTACTACTGGCAGGGAGCGACGTACGACGACTTCAACGGGCGGACCTGGACGCAGAGCCAGGGCGTGACCGACGGCGCCGTCGCGGCGGGCTCCCCCGTGCTGGCGGGAAGCACCGACCAGGTGAAGCCCGGTGCCGCGTACCGCTCCGTCCGGGTCACGGTGGTCCCCGTCAACACGAGCGACCCGACGGTTCTCGCTCCGCAGACGCCCTACACGGTCTCGCTCCCGACACAGCTGAAGACGGCCGGGTCGGGCGGTCCCGTCGACAGCATCAGGCTGACCGGCGGGCTCGCCGCGGGCGCGTCGTACACGGTGACGTCCCTCGTGCGCAATGTGACCGCGGACCAGATCACCGCCAACGAGCTCGCGGCCTCGGGCACGGTCTACCCGGAGTGGGCCCGGCAGTACATCGCGATCGAGCCCGGGAGCATCGGGCCCATCGTCAAGGAGGAGGCGGAACGCGTCATCGCGACGCTCCCGGCCGGCGACCGCGACCCCTACCACGAAGCGAAGGCGCTCCAGGACTGGCTCTACAGCGGCGGCAACTTCATCTACGACACCAACGTCCAGGGTGCCTGCGCGCCAGGGACGCCGGTGCCCGACTGCCTGCTCCAGAGCAAGCGAGGCTACTGCGAGTACTTCGCCACCACGCTCGTCATGATGTTGCGGACGCAGCAGATCCCCGCCCGGTACGTCGTCGGATATCTGCCCGGGCACCCCACCACCGGCGGCGTGTTCCAGGTGGATGCCAGTGCAGCGCACGCGTGGGTCGAGGTCTACTTCCCGCACTACGGCTGGGTTCGTTTCGATCCGACGCCGGGGAACGCGAGCAATGGCCAGCAGCCGACGAACCTGCCGAACGGGCCGCCCGTTGCGACGCCGACCCCGAAGCCGGGCACGAGCCCGACGCCCCGCGACGCGACGTTCGTGCCGGACAACGGCGCCAACGGCAACCCGCGGCCGCCGAGGGTGGGTGAGCCGGGCGGGAGCGGATCCGGGTCGACGGGCGGCGCGCAGGGGCCGCTGCCCCTGTTGGTGGGACTGGCCCTGATCGTGCTGGCCGCCGTGCTGGTCGTGGTCGTGCGGCTGCGGTTCGGCGCACGGCCCAGCCCGGCGGCCGCGTACAACGGCGTGGCGCGCATCGCCGCGAGGTTCGGCTACGCGCCGCGTCCAGCGCAGACGGTCTACGAGTATGCCTCGATGCTGGGCGACGTCCTGCCCTCGGCGAGACCCGACCTCGAGGTGGTGGCCAGGGCGCGCGTCGAGGCGCACCTACGCGCACCGCGCGCTCGGCGCCGACCGGCGGACCGCCCTCGGTCACGCGTATGGCCGCCTCCGCCTGCGGCTCCTCCGGCTGGCGCTGCGATACCGCCCGCGGCGGCACTGACCACCGTCTCCGCGCCGCTCGGGGCTCTACAGGCCGGCCCCGCGGTCCCTCACGGCGTCTTCGACCACGGTCGCGCCGAGCGGCGCCAGGTGATCGAGCAGGTTGTGCGCCCGCAGCGCCTGGCGGCCATTCCGCACGTCGACGACGGAGATCGCGCACAGGCCCATCGGGAACCGCCAGAACGCGTCGAGCGGGAGCCCGAGCAACTCGAGCAGCAGGACGCGCAGGAGCCCCTCGTGGGCGACGACGATCGCCCAGGGTACGGGCAGTTCCGGACCGGGCATCCCTGTCCCGCTCGACGGGCTCGAGGACCCGCGGGCCACGCCCACCGGGCGGCCGTCCCGCCACCGCGTCGGCGGCACCTCCCCGCCGGGGCTCGGCGAGACGGAGGAGCAGCTCCGCGGCGAACGCGCGGGCCCGCTCCCCGACGTCCGTCAGCGGTTCGCCCCCGGGGGCGTGGATGTGCACGGGATCGCGTCGCCAGCCTGCGCGGATCTCCGGGTAGCGAGCGCGCACGTCGGCGCCGGTCAGACCTTCCCACTCGCCCTGGCTGATCTCGCGCAGGCGGTCGTCGGCATGGAGCGGGAGTCCCGCCCGCGCCTCGCCGACGAGACGGGCGGTGTCCGCCGCGCGCCGCAGAGGGGAGTGCCAGCATCCCACGGGCCGTCCGCCGGGGACGGGCAGCGGCGGCGTCGCGGCCGGGTTCGGCGAGCCGGGCAGCCACCAGGCCCGCCTGGAGACGGCCGAGCTCGGACAGGGGTGGGTCGGCCCGGCCCTGGACGCGGCCTTCGGCGACCCACGTGGACTCGCCGTGCCGGACCAGCACGATGGTCGCGTCCAGGCGTGGCGGCACGTCGACCACGGCGGTGCCCGCCGTTCCCGGGGTCACCGGCCGCTCAGTCACCGAGCGAGAGCCGGATCAGCCAGAGGTCGAGCACGTCGGGGTCCGCGCGGATCGCGGCCACGGCCTCGTCGGGGGCCGGGTCGTCGAGCGCCAGGATCATCTTGGCCTCCTGCCGGGGTCCGCGGCGCGCCAGGTGCATGGCGCTGATGTTCACGTCGTGCTCGCCGAGGATCAGGCCGACGCGACCCATCGTCCCGGGCCGGTCCCGGTGGCTGGTCACGAGCATGTGCTGCGTGGGTGCCATGTCGACGAGATGATCGCCCAGGCGGACGATGCGCTGCTCGCCACCGGCGACCGTGCCGCCCACGGAGGTCGCCCCGGACAGCGTCACCAGCGATGCGAACGGTCCCGCGCCGGCAAGCTTGCGTTCGACGAGGGCGATGCCGCGCGCTCGGGCGATCGTGGGCGCGTTGATCTGGTTGACGCGTTCCGTCGTGCCGGATTCGAGCAGGCCCCGGAGCACGGCGGCGGAGAGCGGGCCGGTCTCGTGCCCGGCCAGCTCGCCCGCGATCTCGAGCGTGAGCTCGCCGGTGGCGCCCGGCGCAGCTGCGCATACAACTGGCCCAGCGTCTCCGCGAGCGGCAGGAAGGGGGCGAGCGCCTGGGCCGTCTCCGGCGCGACCAGCGGAGCGTTCACGGCATAGAGGGCCGGACGGCCGTCGAGCACGTCGAGGACCTGTTCGACTGCCTCGACGGCCACGCGCACCTGGGCCTCCGCCGTGGACGCCCCGAGATGCGGCGTGAGGACCGTGTTCGGCGCCCCGAGGATGGGCGACGACGTCGGCGGCTCGACGGCGTACACGTCGAGACCGGCCCCGGCGATGCGCCCCTCCGCGAGGGCCTCGGCCAGTGCCGCCTCGTCGACGACCGAGCCACGCGACACGTTGAGCAGGAACGCCGTGGGTTTCATGCGCGCGAGCTGCTCGGCGCCGATGAGGCCCTTCGTCGTCCGCGTCACCGGCACGTGCAGCGTGAGGACGTCGGACCCGGCCAGCACCTCGTCGAACGAGCAGAGGGTCACGCCGTGGTGCGAGGCGGCCTCGGCCGAGACGAACGGGTCGTGCCCGATCACGTCCATCTGGAGGCCCCTCGCCCTGTCGGCGATGGCCATGCCGATCTTCCCGAGGCCCACGATGCCGAGGGTCTTGCCGCGAAGCTCCACGCCGGTGAACGCGCTGCGCTTCCACTCGCCGCGCCGGACCGACGCATCGGCGGCGGGCACGCGTCGGGCCAGCGCGAACATGAGGGCGATCGTGTGCTCGGCGGCGGCCACGGTGTTGCCGGTCGGGGCGTTGACCACCACGATCCCGGCGCGGGTGGCGGCGTCGAGGTCGACGTTGTCGACACCCACGCCCGCACGGCCGATGACCGCGAGCCTCGACCCGGCGGCGACGGCCTCGGCGTCCACCTTCACCTGGCTCCGGACCATCAGCGCGTCGTAGTCGGGGAGAGCCGCGAGGAATTCATCCCGCGACAGCCCCGTGCGGACGTCCACCTGGTGCTGCGCCCGGAGAAGCGCGACGCCTTCCTCTGCCAAAGCTTCGGCGACGAGGATCCTCATGACCTGGCCCCCGTCCCCGCGGCGGCTTCGGCCGCCGCGCTGGCGACGACCAGCGCGGCGTCTGCGGCGCGGACGGCCGCGACGAGGGAGGCTCCGCGGTCCACGGGGCGCCCTGCGGAGTCGAGGGCAGCTTCGAGGATGTCCAGCGCGGCGAGGATGTCGTCGACGGTGACATGCCCGAGATGGCCCACGCGGAAGACCTGGCCGGTGAGTTTGCCCTGGCCGCCCGCGAGGGTCAGGCCGCGGCGCCGGAGGTCGGCGTTGAACGGCTTCCAGTCGAGATCCTCGGGGACGAGTGCGGCGGTCACCGTGTCGGACGCGTGGGCGGGATCCGCGAAGAGGCGGAACCCGAGTGCGGCGAGTCCCGCGCGCGTGGCGGCCCCGCAGGCGGCGTGGCGCGCGAAGACGGCCGGATACCCTTCGGCCTCGATGAGCCCGAGCGCGACGTCGAGCTGGAAGCAGACGCTGACCGGTGGCGTCCACGGCGTCGATCCCTTGGCGGCGGCGTCGAGGTGGGCCTTCAGGTCGAAGTAGAAGCGCGGCATCGTCGCGCGCTCCGCGGCCTCCCAGGCCCGCGGCGAGACCGCCAGCATCGTGAGGCCCGGCGGCACCATCCAGCTCTTCTGCGAGCCGGTGACGACCACGTCGAGCCCCCAGTCATCGGTGTCGAACGGCACGGCCCCGAGGCCGCTGATGGCATCCACCAGGAGGAGCGCGCCAGGCGCCGCGTCGCGCACCGCGGCGGCCAGCGGGCCGATCGGGTTCGTGACGCCGGTCGACGTCTCGTTGTGGGTCAGGAGCACGGCGACCGGATCCCGCCCGGCCTGGCGCATGCCCTCGATCGCCTCACGCACCGCAGCCGGCTCCGCGGCGCGGCCCCATTCGATCGGCAGCACGGTGACGTCGGCGCCGTACCGCGTCGCGACCTTCGCGAACCGGTCCCCGAAGGCGCCGATGCTCACGGCGAGCACCGGATCGCCCGGCGACAGGTGGTTGACGACGGCCGCCTCGAGGCCTCCGGTGCCCGACGCGCCGACCAGCACCACCTCGTTCGACGTCCGGAATCCCCGCTGCAGTGCGGACACCACGCGGCCCATGAGCGCCGCGAAATCCGGGCCCCGGTGGTTGATCATCTGCCACGAGCCGGCCGACCGCACGGGGTCGGGGAGGGGAGTCGGGCCGGGCACCCGGAGGTGTGACTGGAGGTTCGCCACTGGTCTGCTCCTGCTTCGGCGCACGCACGGTGGGGGTGGCTCCCCGGCCGGCGGGACGTGCGGGGCATGCTAGGTCCCTTGACGAAACGCGTCCACTGAGTCATATATGTGAGCATATGAAGGACGCCAGCGCACCGGCCCGCCGCACGCCCACGGCCCGGACGACGATCCTCGTGCCAGCCGACCTGCTGGACAGGCTCGACCGGCTGGCCCGTTCGTCGGGACGTACCAAGACGGCGCTGATCGTCGAGGCCCTCCAGGGGTACGTCGACGCCACGGAAGCGCCGCGGCCGCCGATGCCGTTCGTGGCGATCGGACGCAGCGGCCACGGGCGGCTCTCGCTGGACGCCTCCCGCATCGCCGCGCGGGAGATGGGCGAGACGCGGCGGTGACCGCGCTGCTCGACTCGAGCGTCGTGCTGGCGGCGGCCGACACGGCCGACCGAAATCACGCGGCCGCCGCTCGCTGGTTCGAGGTGACGGGTGAACGTCTCGTCATGGGAGCGGTGACCATGGCCGAATGCGAGCACGTGCTGCAACGGTCGCTGGGACCCGTTGCGGCGGACGCGTTCCTCGAGGCGATCGAGGCCGGCGCGATCGACCTGGTCGCGCCCACGGGGCCCGACCTGGCGCGGGCCCGGACACTTCGCCGGCTGGCCGTGGACCCGCGTTGTTCCCTGGCCGATGCCCTGACCGTGGCCCTCGCGGAGCGCATCGGCGCCGTGCGGGTGGCGACATTCGATCGCCGGCCGTACTCGCTGCTCCGGTCCGTCGCGGGCGTGTCGTTCGACCTCGTCCCCTGAGAGGGCCGGCGGCTAGACTGCCTGACGTGCCTCGTCGCCCCCGCTCCGCCGGCTCAAGCCCGCTCTTCTCGCCGGACCCCGACGCGTCGACGGCCGACGCGAACGTCGTCGGCGACGACCCGTCGCCGGAGCGGGCGCCGGACGGGGCCGGCGACGCCCACCAGCCGCTCGCTGCCCGCATGCGCCCCCGGTCGCTCGACGAGTTCGTGGGGCAGGAGCACCTGGTGGGCCCGAATGGACCGTTCCGCCGCTTCGCGACGCGAGGGGCGCTCCCCAGCATGATCCTGTGGGGCCCACCGGGCAGCGGCAAGACCACGCTTGCGCGCCTGCTCGCGGCGGCCGCCGGCGCCCGGTTCCGGACGCTGTCGGCGGTCATGAGCGGCGTGGCCGACGTGAGGGCGGCCATCGCCGAGGCTCGTGCGCGGCGGGAGGCCGACCCGGCGGGAGCCCCGACTCTGCTGTTCATCGATGAGATCCACCGGTTCAACCGCGCCCAGCAGGACGCCCTGCTCCCGCACGTCGAGGAGGGGACGGTGACGCTGGTGGGCGCCACCACGGAGAACGCGTACCTCTCCGTGAACCCGCCGCTCCTCAGCCGCATGCGGGTCTTCCGGCTCGAGCCGCTCGACGATGCTGCGATCGGGCAGGTCGTCCGCACCGCGCTCGCGGACGAACGCGGCATGGCAGGCCGCGTGGCGCTGTCCGACGACGTGCTCGGCCTGCTCGTGCAGATGTCCGGTGGCGACGCCCGGCAGGCCCTGAACCTGCTCGAGGCGACGGCGTCGCTCGCGGAGGCGGAAGGCCTGCGGGATGCCGAAGGGCGCGCGGTTCCACGCCGCGAGGACCTCGAGGCGGCCGCCCAGCAGCGGGCGGCCGCCTACGACCTGGTCGGCGACCGCCATTTCGACACGGTGAGCGCGCTGATCAAGAGCATCCGCGGGAACGACCCGGACGCGGCGCTGTACTGGCTGGCGGAGCTCATCGTGGCCGGCGAGGACCCGCGGTTCATCGCGCGGCGCCTGATCATCCTCGCGAGCGAGGACGTCGGCAATGCCGATCCCCGCGGCCTGCAGCTGGCCGTTGCCGCATCCCAGGCACTCGAGTACGTGGGCCTGCCGGAGGCACAGTACGCGCTCGCCCAGGCGACGGCGTTCCTGGCCGTCGCACCGAAGTCCAACCGATCGGGGAAGGCCTACTTTGCGGCCAGGGCCGACGCAGAGGCGCTCGCGCCGCTTCCCGTTCCCCTGCACCTGCGCAACGCCCCTGTCGCGCGCATGAAGCGCCACGGCATCGGCGTGGGCTACCGGTACCCGCACGACTTCCCCGGCGCGGACGTCGAACAGCAGTACCTCCCGGACAGGCTGGCCGGGAAGCGCTACTACGAGCCGTCCGACCAGGGCTTCGAGCGCCAGCTGGGCGAGCTGATGGAGCGGCGCCGGGAGCGAAGGCGGAATCGCGGAACGGACAGCGACGACGGGCCCGGGACCGGAACGTAGGAACGGCCCGGGTCGCACGGATATCGAGCCCGTCCATCGCCGCGCTCCTGCTGCCGAGCGGCGGCCGGGTCAGGCGGTTACGAGCGGGGCGGGAAGATATCGTCCAGGAGGGCCTTGACGATCATGTCGGGGTCCACGTGATCGGAATTCGTCATGACGACGATCGAGGCACCGCCGGCGTCCGGGAAGTAGCGCATCGCCGCCCGGAACCCGGAGAGCGACCCGGAGTGGCCCCAGGAACCCCAGCCGCTCAGGCTGCGCCGCTGGACCCCGAGGCCGTAGGGGAGCGTGGGGTCGAACGCGCTGGTCAGGCTGAAATCGAGCATCTGGGAAAGTTGCGCGGGCGGCAGCACCTTTCCCCGGTACAGGTACAGGGCCCATCGCGCGAGGTCGTCCGCGCTCGTGACGATCGCCCCGGCCGCGCCGATCGACGTGCCCAGCGAGGTGAACGGCAGGTGAGCCGTGCCGTCGGACAGGTCCTTGACCGCCCACGTCGCGTAGCTCGTGTACGAGTACCCGTCCGCGGGGCTCCCGACGACCGGCTCCTCGCTCTGCAGGAACGTGTGGGTGAGGTGAAGCGGCACGAAAAACCGTTGGCGCAGCAGGGACGCGAGGTTCTGGCCGGTCGCGCGCTCGATCACTTCCCCGAGGAGGATGTAGTTCGAGTTCGAGTACGCCCATCCCTGGCCGGGCGCGAAGTAGGGCTTGCGGACGTAGGCGAGGACCTGGCCGGCCGTCCAGGCAGCACGGTGGTGAGCGTCGAGGGCGTCGAGCAGGGCGGTGTGGTTGAAGGCGTCATCCACCCCGCTCGTGTGATCGAGGAGCCGCGGATGGTGATGCCCGAGTCGTACGGCAGCCCCGGGATCCAGCGGCTCAGGGGGTCGTCGAGCCCGAGAACGCCCTGGGTGGCGAGCTGGAGCGTGAGCGCGGCCACGAACGTCTTGGTGATGCTCCCGGCGTCGAGCAGGGTCATGTTCCCCATCGCGCGTGGGCCCCGGTAGCTCGCGACCCCGGCGTGGCCCATCCACACCGTCCCGTTCGGAAAGCGGATCACGGCCTGGAGGCCTGGCAGGTGGTTCTCGGACCTCTCCTCGGCGAGCGATCGGGTCAGGGCAGTGGTCAGGGCCCGTGTGAAGGGCGGGATCGGGGTCGTGGAGGCGACCAGCGCGGCGATCGTCGTACCCGTCCGGGAGGGGGCGACCGGACTCGCGACGACCGGGACGACCGGGAGGGCGGCGGCGATCACGAGCGCGAGGGCAAGCGATCGGGCGCGACGCACGCGGACGGGATGGCGACGCGGGGCGGGCCGGGCCGGTGGTGTTCGAAGACTGCATGGACCATGCGGGGAAGCTACGCCGCCCGGTGACCCGGCGGCATCGTCCACGTGCAGTACCGGCGGACGTGCGCCGCAGGGCTCACGGGGCCGCGGCTGGAACGGGGCCCAGCGCCCCGAGCAACCCCGACACGAGCGTGTCGGGGTTGGTGGCGTCGGCGTTCGTGAGCACCACGATCGTGGCGCCCGTGACCGGGAAGTAGCGCATCGCGGCGTGGAACCCGGACAGCAGCCCGGAATGGCCCCACGCGACCTGCCCCTGGAGGGTCACGCGCTGGACTCCGAGCCCGTACGGCCAGCGCGGCCGCAGCCCGGTGGTGAGCCCGAAGTCGAGCATCCGGGCGAGCGTCGGGGCCGCCAGGACATGCCCGCCGTACAGCGCCTCCGCCCAGCGCGAGAGGTCGTCCGCGGTCGTGACGAGCGCGCCGGCGGTGCCGAGCGCCGTTGCCAGCGACCTGAACGGCTCGAACGCGGATCCACGCGACAGGTCGATCGCGGGCCAGACCGCGTCGGTCGTCGCGTCGTACCCGTGGGCCCTCGCGTCCGAGGCCGGAGGAGGCAGCGGTCCCTGCAGGAACGTGTGGTCGAGGCCGAGAGGTGCCAGGACCTGCTTCTGCAGCAGTGCGGGGACGGACATGCCCGTCGCGGCCTGGATGATCTGGCCGAGGAGCAGGTAGTTGGCGTTGGAGTAGAGCCAGCCGTGCCCCGGTGCGAACCCGGGACGCGCCGCAAATCGCAGGACGGCGGCCGGGCTCCATGCGCGGGCCGGCGCCGATCCCAGGCCGGCCAGCAGCGCGGGGCTGTTGAAGGGCTCCCCGATGCCGCTGGTGTGGTCGAGCAGCTCGCGGATCGTGACGCCGCGCCCGGCGGAGAAGGCCGGCAGCCAGCGCGTCACCGGGTCGTCGAGGCTCAGGACGCCCCGGTCGACCAGCTGGAGGGTGAGCGTGGCGATGAACGTCTTGGTGATGCTCCCGGCATCGAAGAGCGTGGTCGTCGAGACCGGGGTGTGCGCGGCCACGTCCGCGTAGCCCGCGTGTGCGATCCATGCCTCGCCGTCGGGCAGGCGCACGACGGCCTGGATGCCCGGGAGGTGGTGCGTGGCGCGCAGCCGCAGCAACTCGGCAGCGAGCCGGGAGCGGACGGCCGCGTCCAGGATGCGCGAAGCGCCCGCGGTGCCGGCAGGCGACGTGACCGATGACGGCGCCGGGTACGCGGCGGGTCGAGCGGCGCCTCGCGGCCCTGCCACCGCGCCGCCCGCCCCGGCAGGGGCCACGTGGCCCGGTGGAACGGCGGCAAGGGGACCGGCTCCGCAGCCGGCCAATGTTCCGACGACGGCCATCGCGAACAGCAGCCGGGCGCGACCGCGCAGCCTGGGGTGGTCTCCGCGCGACCGGAACATGGTGCTGGTGGGGACGCCGGGGTGCACGACGCGAGCGTAGCGGGTAGCGAGGGGTTTCGCGTCCGCAGGGCCGCGGTAATGCGCCCGGGCAGTGTTGCGACGTCGAATCGCCCAGCCGCCGGTGAGGATCCCGGCATGGCATCCAACACGGCCGGTGCCCGCCGGCGGGTCGGCAGAGTCGTCGCGCGGGTGGTCATGCTCGCGGGAGCGCTGCCGCTGGCAGTGGCTGCCACGAGGCACGAGCCCGGCGAGGACTGGCATCCACTCGGGGCGGCGGCAGGACCCTGGCCGGAATCGGCCGGACCTCGGGACGCCGGACGGGCGCCCGAAGGCGACGAAGGTCAGATCGCGACGACCTTGAGGAAGTCGACGAGCAGCCAGACCACGGCGAGGACGGCGGCGGCGCCACCAGCGAAGACGCTGATCCGTCGGAGGTCGCGCGCGACGTAGACGTATTCGGTCGCGGCCTTCTGGGCGAGGAGACCGCTCGGCTTCGACATCGCGCGACCCTGCGGACGCCCGGGGGCCGGGCGAGGCTCGGCTGACGGGGCGGGACGCGGCGCTTCCTCGGTTGCGACGGCAGCGGCAGCGGCGGCTGCGGCCGGCGCGACGGGCCGGGGGACGGCTTGCGATTGGGGCCGCGGGCGCTTGGTGGACCGCGCGGCGCGCGGGCGCTTGCTCATCTGGTGGAGGGACCTCGTGCGTGGGATCGGCGGAGCGGGGAACGCACCCGGGGTCCTAGGATAGCATCACGCAGCGGGCGGACGTGACGCACTAGGTGGCACGGGGGAGTGCCACGCTTCCCACGTGATCGACCTGCCAGCCACCAGTTGCGCCACCGGAGCCGCCCTCGCGGACCGTCCATCCGTCCATCCTGCCGTTCTTCCGCTGCTGCAGGGCCTGGATCGAGCCCAGCGGGCAGCGGTGACACACGAGGACGGGCCGCTGCTCGTCGTGGCCGGCGCGGGGACCGGCAAGACGCGCGTCATCACCCGCCGGATCGCCTGGCTCATCGCGACGCGGCGTGCTCGCCCGTCGGAGATCCTCGCGCTCACGTTCACGGACCGCGCCGCTGACGAGATGCAGGCACGGGTGGACCAGCTCGTGCCGTACGGGTACGTCGACACGGCCATCCACACGTTCCACGCGTTCGGAGACCGCCTCATTCGCGAGTTCGCGTTCGAACTCGGGCTGCCGTCGGATCCGCGCGTGCTGACCCGCGCGGAGGCCGTGATCTTCATGCGGGAACGGCTGTTCCAGCTCGGCCTCGATCGCTATCGCCCCCTCGGGGATCCGACGCGCTTCCTGCACGCGCTGGTCGGCGTCTTCAGTCGCGCCAAGGACGAGGACATCGATCCCGAGTCCTACCTCGCTCACGCGCGAGCACTCGCGGACCTGGCCGCGCAGGTGCGGCCGGCAGCCGGCCCCGGTGCGGAAGAGCGCCCGGCATCTGTGCCGGATCGCGAGGGCGAGGCACTCCCGGAGGATGCTCCGTGCCTTCGCCGTGCCGCGCAATCCGGCCGGGTGTGGTTGGGGACCGGGCAGGAGGAGGCGGCGGTTCTCGCGGCGGCGGAGGAAGCCGCCGGGCACCTGGAGGTCGCGCAGGCATACGGTCGGTACCAGGAGATGCTCGCGGCGGAGGGGTGCGTTGACTTCGGCGACCAGGTCCACCTGGCGCTGCGGCTCCTGCGGGAGCACCCGGCGGCACGGGAGCGGCTGCGCCGTCGCTACCGGTACATCCTGGTCGACGAGTTCCAGGACACGAACCGCGCCCAGCTCGAACTGCTCGCGCAGCTGGCGGGCCCGCACGGAAACCTGACCGTGGTCGGGGACGACGACCAGGCCATCTACGCGTTCCGCGGCGCCGCTGTGCGCAACATCCTCGAGTTCCGCGAGCGGTTCGAGGCACGCGTCGTGGTGCTGCGTCGCAACCATCGGTCTCGCGCGCCCATCCTCGAGGCGGCGCGCCGGCTGATCCGCCACAACGATCCGGCACGCCTGGAGGTCCGCGAGGGCCTCGACAAGCGGCTCGTGGCGGTCCGCCGCGCCCGCCGGCCGCTGCCGGTCCGCCACCACACCTTCGCCACCTCGGCGGACGAGGCGGACTTCGTTGCCGCCGAGATCGGACGGCGCGTCCGTTCCGGGGTCGCGCCACGCGAGATGGCGGTCCTGGTTCGCGCCAACGTCGACGCCGACCCGGTCCTGCGTGCGCTGAACCTGCAGGGCATCCCATGGAGGTTCAGCGGCGCGTCGGGCCTCTACGCCACGTCCTCGGTCCGCAGGCTGCTCGCGTTCCTGCGGACCGTGGCGAACCCCGAGTCCAGTGTCGACCTGTACGCAGTGGCCGCCGCCGAGCCCTACGGCATCGGGGGAGCGGACCTCGCCCGCCTTCTCGAGTCGGGGCGCCGCACGCACCGGTCGCTGTGGGCGGTCCTCGAGGAGATCGTCGATGGCGGGGCACCCGCGGGTTCGCCGTCGGCCACGACGGCCGTCGAGCGCCTGGTCGCGGACCTGCGAGCGGCGCTCGAGCTGTCCGCGCACAAGCCCGCGGGCGAGGTCCTGTACGACTTCCTGCGGCGGAGCGGCACGCTGGCCTCGCTCGCAGCCGGCGGTCCGGAGGTGGGAACGGCCGTGCTCGACGTGGCACGGTTCTTCGAGATCGTCCGTCGCCAGTCCGACCTGCTTCCGGATCCTCGCGTCCCCTTCCTCGCGCCGCACCTGCGCACCCTCGTGGACGCAGGGGACGACCCGGCGGCCGCCTCCGAGGACGACCGCGACGTGGTGTCCGTGCTGACCGTCCACAAGGCCAAGGGGCTGGAGTTCCGCGTGGTGTTCGTCGCGGGGCTCGTCGACGGCCGGTTCCCCATGCGGAATCGCCGCGAGGCACTCTCGCTGCCCGGGGGGTTGGATGCGTCGGCCGGCCTCGAGCCCGATGACGGGCTCGCCGAGGAGCGGCGGCTGTGCTACGTGGCGCTGACGCGTGCCCGGGATGAGCTCGTGCTCACCAGTGCCTGGGACACGGGCGGTCGCAGGCGTCGCCACGTGTCGCCGTTCGTTGCGGAAGCCCTGGATCTGCCGTCCGCCACCCTGCCCGACGCGACCCGGACGAGCCCGGATGTCGCCACGCTGGAGCGGTTCCGTGCACCCGGCGTGGCGCCCGCCGTCGGCCGTACGGACCACGTGCCCGCAGTCCTCAGCTTCACCCAGGTCGACGACTACCTGTCGTGTCCGGCGCGGTACCGGTACCGGCACGTGCTGCGCCTCCCGACCCAGCCGCACCACGCCCTCACCTACGGCATCGCGCTTCACGAGGCCGTCGCCGCGTTCGGGCGCAGCCAGATCCAGGGGCGGCCGCTGTCCGAGGCGGGGCTGCTGGACGTCTTCTCGCGCTCGTGGTCCGGGCTCGGGTTCCTGTCCAGGGACCACGAGGAGGCACGGCGGGCGTCCGGCGTCGCCGCGCTGGTCAGGTTCCGCAACGCCGCCTTGCGCTCGTCACGCCGTCCGCTGGCCGTCGAGGAGCCGTTCGCCGTCTCCCTCGACGGGACGAGGTTCCAGGGCCGGTTCGATCGCGTCGACCAGGACACGCGCGGCGTGGTCATCACGGACTTCAAGTCGAGCGACGTCCGGGACCGGGCGCGGGCGAGGGAGCGCGCCCGGGACTCGTTGCAGCTGGCCTTGTACGCACTGGCATGGCAGGCGCGGGAGGGCGCGCTCCCGGCTGCCACCGAGCTCGCCTTCCTCGACTCGGGCGTCACGGGCACCGTGGAGCCGGACCCGGCACGACTCGAAAGAGCCGCGAGCCGGATCCACGGGGCCGTGGACGGCATCCGCGCGGGCGACTTCGCCGCGCGCCCGGACGCGGTCGGGTGCCGGTTCTGTCCGTTCCGCGAGATCTGTCCATCGAGCGTCGCCTGAACGGCGCGGCCGTGGAGTCGAGCGTCGCGCCGCCGTCCTGCCGTGCGTGCTGCGTGGCCGAGACGCCGGGCGCCGGGTAGACTCGGTCCGCCCGCGATCCGGCGGGCCCCACGCCGGGAACATGCCGACAGGAGCCGCGTGCAGCACCGGGATCGAATCGCCGCGATCGCACTCATCGCCGTCGCGCTGGTCGGCTGGCTCGCGGTCGCCGGGCTGCTCACGCAGGTGTCGCCCACCGGCCGGGTGGAGGTCCAGCTGGCGGGTGCCCTGCTGATCGGCCTGGCCTGCGGCATGACGGCGGTCCCGCTCGCATGGCTGACCGTGTTCAGCCACCACCGCCGCATCGCCTACCACGGCGACTGGATCAGGGCCGCCCGCCGGGGAGCATGGGTCGGGGTCGTGGTCGCGATGCTGGTCGCGCTCCGCACGCAGGAGGCGCTCAGCGCGCCCATCGCCCTGTTCGTGATCGTGATGGTCGTGTTCGTCGAGGTGAGCCTGAGCGTCCAGCGCTGATCCGGCCGCCGGCCGGTCGCGGGTCGACCGGCCCCACGGGGGCATGCAGGCCGGACATCGCTACAATCGGCCGGCGTCCCGCCGGGCCCTCGTGCGGAAACCGGCGGCGCCAGCGCTGCAGGATGGCGAGATGGCGCATCCGTCGCCCGGCTCGATCGGACGTCTCAACGGCTGGGATGCCGGGTACGAGACCTTCGACGACTTCGACCTGCCGGTGTACGTGGGAATGCCCACGTACTCCAGGCTCCCGTACGTGCCCGACGCGTCCGAGCTGGTCCGGCGCCGGCCGGACGTGGCGATCGTCGGCGCCCCGTTCGACGATGCCGTCAGCCATCGTCCGGGCGCCCGCTTCGGTCCACGAGCGATCCGCCAGGCGACCTACACGACCGGGTCGCTGCATTCGCTCCAGCTCGACGTCCAGCCATTCGAGGCCCTCGACGTGGTCGATGCCGGTGACGCGAACATCGTGCCCGCCTGGCTGGAGCGCGGCCACGCGATGGTGTACCGCAAGGTCCGGGAGGTCGCGGCCTCCGGGGCGATCCCGATCGTTCTCGGGGGCGACCACTCGATCACGTGGCCGTCTGCCACCGCCATCGCGGATCTGCGCGCACCCGCATCGATCGGAATCGTCCACTTCGACGCCCACGCGGACACGGCCCCCGACGACTGGGGCGTGCTGGCCGGCCACGGCACGCCGATGCGGCGCCTGATCGAATCCGGCGCGGTCCGGGGACGCAACTTCGTGCAGGTCGGCCTCCGTGGGTACTGGCCCGGGCCCGAGGTGTTCGCGTGGATGGGCGAGCAGGGGATGCGCTGGCACCGGATGCGGGAGATCGAGGAGCGCGGCGCCGACGCCGTCGTGGACGACGCCATCTCGGAGGCGCTCGAGAGCGCCGACGCCATCTACCTGTCGGTGGATATCGACGTGATCGATCCGGGCATGGCCCCCGGCACCGGCACGCCCGAACCGGGCGGCCTGCTCACGCGCGAACTGCTCCGGGCCATCCGCCGGATCGTGGGGCGGGTACCGCTTGCCGCCATGGACATCGTCGAGGTCGCGCCGCCGTTCGACCACGCCGAAGTCACGGCCATGGCCGCCCACCGGTGCGCGCTGGAGGCGATCAGCGCGCTCGCCGTGCGGCGGCTGGCCGGCGACCCCGTCAGGTTCGAGACCCCGGACGCGCCGCGCGGCTGAGGGCCGCCATCGCGGGCGCCGGCGGCACCGTCCGGCGTCCACAGGGCCTGACGGCACGGATCGCCGTCCGGCCATCGGCAGCGGGCGTTCCGCCCCCCAAGGCCTCGCGAGGCAGTCGCCGCCGGCGGGCCGCGCGCCCCGCCGCCGCGGGCTACGATCTCCGGTACCGCACCGGAGGCACCATGCCGCTCACGACCGTCCATCCCGCAGGACCCCACCAGGATGTGAAGACGGCGATCGCGGCCGCCATCGAGGCGGCCCGCGAGGAGATCCTGGATCTCTCGCACCGGATCCACGCGAACCCCGAGCCCGCGTTCGAAGAGCGGAGGGCCTCCGCCTGGGTGGCCGAGTCGATCGCGCGGCACGGGTACGCGGTGGAGCATCCCGCCGGGCGCCTGCCGACCGCCGTGAAGGGCACGCTGACCGGCGGCCGCGGACCGGCAGGAGGGCGCGTGGCCCTCCTCGCCGAGTACGACGCGCTGCCCGGGATCGGTCATGCCTGTGGCCACAACACCATGGCCGCCAGCGGCGTTGGGGCGGCGATCGGCCTGGCCGCCGTGGCCGGCGACCTGTCGGGCACCATCGTCTTCCTGGGCACGCCAGCGGAAGAACGCGGATCCGGAAAGCAGGCGATGCTCGACGACGGTCTGTTCGACGGGGTCGACGCGGCGCTGCTGTTCCACCCTAGCGACCTGACCCAGATCGAGGCCCGCCTGCTGGCCAGCGAGGACGTGGACGTCACCTTCCACGGGCGGGCGTCGCACGCCGCCGCCGAGCCGTGGGAGGGCCGCAACGCCCTCGACGCGCTGATCCTGCTCTTCGATTCGGTCGGCCTCTGGCGGCAGCAGCTGCGGCCGGAAGCACGCGTGCACGGGATCATCCTCGAGGGTGGCACCGCGGCGAACATCATTCCCGACCGCGGCGTGGCGAGGTTCATGATCCGGTCGCCTGACCAGGCCTACTTCGAGGGCATGCAGCCGCGCTTCCGGGAGCTGTGCGAAGCCGCCGCCCTCGCGACGGGGTGCTCCGTCGACGTCGTGTTCTCGGGCCGCTCGGACACGATGCGCCACAACCGGATCCTGGCTGCACGGTACCTGGCCAACCTCGAGCCGTACGGGATTCGCGACGATCCTCCGTCTCCGAACCTCGGGAGCTCCGACATGGGCAATGTGAGCCTGGCGGTGCCGACGATCCATCCGTCGCTCGCGATCTGCGATCCCGGCGTCCCCGGTCATTCGATCGAGTTCCGCGAGGCCGCCCGGAGCCCGCGCGCCGACGAGGTGACGCTGATCGCCGCCGTGGTCGCCGCCCAGGTGGCGTACGAGGTGCTCGCGGATCCCGGCCTGGCCCAGTCGGCATGGCGCGAGTTTCGGGAGGCGGAGGCATGAGCGTTGGCGAGGCCCTCGCCCGCTGGTACGACCTGGACCTCGACGACGATCTCGACGACCTGGATCTCTACCGGGCGCTCGCGGGCCGGTCCGGCGGCCCCATCCTCGAGCTCGCGGCGGGGACGGGGCGCCTCGCGGTCCCGCTGGCCGCGTCCGGCCTCGAGGTCGTCGCCGTGGACAACGATCCTGCCATGCTGGCCCGGGCCGGCACCCGCTGGTCGGCGGAACGACGGGGTCGCCACGTCCGGGCGCACGGCCGCCTCGATCTGGTGGAGGCGGATCTGTTCGGGCTGGACCTCGAGGCGCGGTTCGGGCTCGTCATCCTCGCACTGAACACGTGCTTCCTGCTCGGTGATGCCGCTCGCCAGGCGGCCGCCATCGGCGTGATGGCCCGGCATCTGCGCCGTGGTGGCCTCGCGGTGGTCGACACCTGGCTGCCTGCCGCGGAGGACCTGGCGGTCTACGACGGACGCCTCATCCTGGAGTGGGTACGCGACGACCCCGAGTCGGGAATGCGGGTCGCCAAATTCGCGAGCGCCTCGTACGATGCGCCGACCCGCCGCCTGGACCTGACCTCGATCTTCGAATCGGCCGATCCAGCCGGGGGACCCGTGACGCGTCACCTGCGGCGCGACGTGCTCCACCTGACGAGTGCGTCGGAGCTGGTACGCGCCATCTCCGATGCGGGGCTCGCGATCGACCAGCTCGCGGGGGACCATCAGCTTTCCCCGTTCGGGCCGGGTTCGTCCCGCGTGGTGGTCATCGCCACCTTGGTATAGTCGCCGGGTGCCCACGGACCAATTCGCCTGCTCGTCGTCGAGGACGTGCCGCAGGTCGCCCAGTACATGCGCGGCCTCGTCAGCACCAGCCCGCGGGTCAAGCTCCTGGACATCATGCGCGATGGCCGCGAGGTCATGGACCAGGTCGTCCAGCAGCGCCCCGACGTCGTGATCGTGGACGCGCTCCTTCAGGGGCGCATCGGCGGCCTCGAGCTCGCCGCCCAACTGCGACACGCGAACCTGCCCGCGGCGATCGTGGTGATCACGGTGCCGCAGCGGCCGGTGAACGTCGCGCCCGAGAAGGGGATCGACGCCGTGCTGTCGATGCCGTTCACCGGCTACGAGCTCATCACCCTGCTGCAGAACACGTTCCAGTCGCAGCGGACGCGCGACCCCTCGCGCTCGTCGATGCTGCTGGGCGTGTTCGCGCCCAAGGGCGGCGTGGGCAAGACCACGCTCGCGTTCAACCTCGCGGTGGCACTGCAGCAGCACATGGGCGTGAAGACCGTGCTGATCGACGGCAGCCTCCAGTTCGGCGACCTCCGCGCCCTCCTCAAGGTGCCCGCGGATGCGCCGTCGATCCTGGACCTGCCGACCGACCGGATCCAGGAGACCGACCTGGCGGACGTGCTCTGGCGCGACCCCTCGGGCATCGACATCCTGCTCGCGCCCCCGCGCATCGAGATGGCGGACATGGTGACTCCGCGCGACGTGGAGAAGGTGCTCTCGCTGCTGCGGCGCGTGTACGACGCGAGCGTCGTGGACTCTCCCGACGAGCCTCGGCGACATGACGCTCGCGTTCCTCGATGCGGCGGACGTGATCCTGCAGGTGATCACCTACGACTCGACCACGATCCGCAACACGATCTCCGTGAGCGAGACGTTCCGCGCCATCGGCTACCCGGCGTCGAAGGTCCAGTACGTGCTCAACCGGGCGGATTCCGCGGGTGGCCTGGACCCGGGCGTGGTCCGGGCGGCCATCGGCCGCGATCCGGAACACACGATCGTGAGCGACGGGCACCTGGTGGTCGAGGCGAACAACCAGGGCATGCCCTTCGTGCTGGCGGCGCCCGACGCGCAGATCAGCGGGGACGTGCGTGCGGATGGCGGAGGCGCTCATGCCCTCGCGGCGCCCGGTCGCGGCGCGGGCCTGACCCATGGCGGACGGCCGGCCCATCGGGCTGTTCGACTCCGGCGTCGGGGGGCTCACGGTGCTCCGGGAAGTCGTTCGTCGGCTGCCGGACGAATCGACGGTCTACCTGGGCGACAACGCACGGGCCCCGTACGGCACGCGGACGGACGACGAGGTCCGCCGGTTCAGCGCCGAGTGCCTGGATGAGCTCGTGCGACGGGACGTCAAGGCGATCGTCGTGGCGTGCAACACCTCGACCTCGGTCGCACTGCCCGACCTGAGGAGGCGATACGACGTCCCGATCGTGGGTGTCGTCCGTCCCGGGGCAACAGCCGCGGCCCTTGCCACGCGGACGCGGCGGGTCGGCGTCATCGCGACCCCGCCACGATCCGCTCCCATGCCTACTTCCAGGCGATCAAGGACGAGAACCCGTTCGTGGAGGTGTACGAGCACGCCACCCCGGAGTTCGTCCCCCTGGTCGAGGCCGGGCGGCTCCAGGGACCCGACGTGGACGAGGCCGTCAGGCGCGGCCTCGCGCCGCTGCTGGGCAGTCGCTCGGCGGATGGCGAGTGGGTCTTCCCGCTGCCGCTCGACGCGCGTATCGACACGCTGCTCCTCGGATGCACGCACTACCCGCTCCTCGCCGATGCGATTCGGGCGGCGGTCGGGAACGGGCGTCGCCGTGATCGACTCCGCCCTCGCGACCGCCAGCGTGCTGGCGGAGTTGCTGGCCATCAACGAGCTGCACGCGCCCGGCGGGTCGAGCCCGGCACACCTCCAGCTCACGACCGGGGACGTCGCCCGGTTCCGCGACACGGCGGCGCTCCTGTTCGGATCGGAATTCGCGGCCGTCGAGCCGGTCGTGATCCCGGAGGCGGCGTGATGGCCGGCCGGCGCGCCGAGTCGCGGCTGCGGGACCGGACCTGGCAGGCCGGCGTCGCGGTTGGCGCGCTCGCCGGGATCGGTGCGGCCTACCTCAACCGGCGCGTCCAGCGGACGGTCCGGGGCGGCCTCGTGGACTGGCCGCGCGCGGAGCGGCTCGCGGCCGCCCGGCTCGGACGTGCGCCCGGCGCGCTCGACGGGGCGGAGATCCAGCGGTCGGCGGCGCGATACGACGAGGCGATGCGGCGCATCGTGCCGGCCCTCGAGGCGGCAGCTCGGCACCCCTCTTCCGGGTGTCGTGGAGCGCCATGCGGCCGTCAGCCGCGCAGAGTGGGCGAGCGCAAACCTCGTCGTGGTCCGGCAGCTCTATCGGGCACATCGAGCGGGCTCTGGGCGAGCGCATGCGGCCACGCGAGGGAAGCCTGGGCGAAGGGCTCGCCGCTCTCGCCAATCGCGCGGTCGCCACCCGGCAGATCGCCTTCGTGCTGGCCTACCTCGGCACCCGCGTCCTCGGCCAGTACGACATCGCCCTGCTGTCGGCGGAGGCGCGGCCCGGCCAGCTGCTGTTCGTGGAGGAGAACATCCGGGCGACGGCGCGCTCGCTCCATGTGCCGCTCGACGATTTCCGGACGTGGGTGGCGCTGCACGAGACCACTCACGCGTTCGAGTTCGAGGCACATCCGTGGCTGCGGCCCTATCTCGCGGAGCGGATGGAGCGTCAGCTGGCGGGGTTCGTCGACGACGCCCGCCTGGTCAGCGTGGGTGGCATCGGCCGGGCGCTGGGGCGGATCGGCGATCGCGGTGGCGGGAGCCTCCTCGAATCGCTCCTGGAACCGGAGCAGCGCCGGCTGTTCCGCGAGACGCAGACGGTGATGAGCCTTCTCGAGGGCTTCGGCGACTGGGTCATGGACCGCGTCGGCGCTCAGTCCTGCCGGACGTGCGCATGCTCCGCGAGCGGTTCGAGGAGCGCCGGCGACAGCCCCGCCGGGGCCTCGACGGGATCATGGCACGCCTCATGGGGCTGGACCTCAAGCTGGCACAGTACCGGCGAGGCGAGCGGTTCGTCGCAGGAGTCGCCGAAGCCGGTGGACCGGGCGCGGTCGCGCACCTCTGGGACGGGCCGCACGCCCTGCCGACCGAAGCGGAGCTGATCGACCCGGGTGCGTGGGTGCGCCGGGTCGTGGGAACGCGGCAGGACGCCGGAACGTGACCGCCGGGCACGCCGGCACCGCGGTGCGTCGCGCGGGCAGCCCCACGGCGATCGCCCTCGGCCCCATCCTCTGGTCGCGCTACGGCCCGGACGACCTTGCCCGCATCTCGGCGGCCGCGCCGGGCTCGCGGATCGTCCTCGTGGGCGCGGACGGGTCCGCCGACGGGCCGCTGGACGAGGCGGAGGTGCTGCTGCGGGGCAGCTCCCTGAGCGGTGACGCACTCGAGCGCCTCCTCGCCAGGGCGCCGCGGATCTCCTGGATCCATTCCGCGTCCGTGGGCATCGAGCGCGTCCTGACCCCGGCAACCCTGCAGCGCGGGATCGTGCTCACCAACGGCCGGGGCGTGTTCAGCCGTCCCATCGCCGAGTACGTGCTGATGATGATCGCTCGCGATCGGGCGGCGGCTGCCCGAGCTCGTGGAACTGCAGCGCGAGCGGACGTGGCAGCCGCTGGAGGGCGGAGAGCTGCGGGAGGCGACCGTCGGCATCGTCGGGTTCGGGTCGATCGGTCGAGCCGTCGCGTCGCTACTCGACCCTGATGGGCGCCCGCGTGATCGCGCTCCGCAGGCATCCCGAGCGCGGCGTGTCGGCCCTGGAGGCCATCGACGAGGAGCCGCTTCCGGTGCCGCCGCAGGCGGACGTGGTGCTGCCACCGTCGGGACTCCACGAGCTGCTGGCGCCTCCGACTTCGTCGTCCTGGCACTTCCGGTCACGGCAGGGACCGAGACGCTCCTCGACGAGCGGGCGCTGGCCGCGTTCAAGCCGGGCGCGTGGCTGATCAACGTGGCCCGCGGCCGCCTGGTCGACGAGGCGGCGCTCGTCCGCGCGCTGCGGAGCGGTCCGCTGGGAGGCGCCGTGCTCGACACGTTCCGCGACGAGCCGCTCCGTCGTCGTCGCCGTTCTACGGGCTCCAGAACGTCGATCGTGACGCCGCAACGAGCTGGTCGAGCGGCCGCGTCTCGGGCGCGCAGCATCGAGGTCTTCGCGGCGAACCTCGAGCGGTTCGTGCGCGGCGAGCCGCTGCTCAACGTGGTGGATCCCGCGGCGGGGTACTGACGGCGACCCGGCCGAACGCTGACTCCCGGGCCGCCGTCCGAGCGCCCGACGGTCGCGGCGGCAGGTCGCGCGGGTCGGGAGCGGCTACGCTTGCCGCATGCAGATCGCGATCGTGGGCCTCGCCGGGTCGGGCAAGTCGACCGTGTTCAACACGCTCACCCGCGGGCACGCGCAGACCGGCGGATTCGGCGGCGCCGTCGTCAACGTCGGCGTCGTCAAGGTGCCGGACGAGCGGCTGACCCGGCTCACGGAGATGTTCCACCCGAAGCGGGAGGTGCACGCGGACGTCACGTACGTCGACCTGCCCGCGCCTCCGCGGGTCGACGAGGGCGGCGGCGGGGCGAACGACATGCCGCGCCGACCAGCTGGCCCGCCTGCGCACGGCGGACGCGCTCCTGCACGTGATCCGCGCGTTCGAGATGCCGGCGCTGCCGCACCCCGACGGCTCGGTGGATCCGTGGCGCGACGTCGAGCGGCTCGACCTGGAGCTGATCCTGGCCGACCTGGCGGTGATGGAGAAGCGGGTCGAGCGGCTCCGCGCCCAGGGCCACCACGGGACGCCCGCCGAGCGAGAGGCCAACGACCGCGAACTCGCCATCCTCGAACGGCTCCTGCCGGGCCTGCAGGAGGGGACGCCCATCCGCGACATGGCCCTCGACGACGACGAGTCGAGGGTCCTCCGAGGCTTCCGCTTCCTCACGGAGAAGCCCGTCCTCGTGCTCCTGAACATCGGTGAGGCCGACCTGCCACGCGAGGCGGAGGTCATCGCGGGCGTCGCGGACCGCTACGAGCACCACCGGACGATGGTCGACGGCCTGTCCGCCAGGGTCGAGATGGAGATCGGCGAACTCGAGCCGGACGACGCCGCGATCTTCATGGAGGAGCTCGGACTGCACGAGTCCAGCCTGGACCGGGTCATCCGGCTGTCGTACCGGCTTCTCGGCCTCATCAGCTTCTTCACCGCCGGGCCGGACGAGACGCGCGCGTGGACCATCCCCGACGGCGCATCCGCCGTTGACGCGGCCGGCGCGATCCACTCGGATCTTGCCCGCGGCTTCATCCGGGCCGAGGTGGTGACGTACGAGGACCTCGTGCGCCTGGGCACGATGGCCGAGGCACGCAGGGCGGGGCGGCTGCGCGCGGAGGGAAAGACCTACCGCGTGCGAGATGGCGACGTGATCGAGGTCCTGTTCAACGTCTGACCGGCGGGCGAGCGGCTCAGTTCGTGCGCTCGAGGTCGAGGTCCGCGATCACCGAGCGGAACGCCGGCCCGTCGTCGAGCCCGTCGAGCTCGTCGCGCGCGTCGCGTTCGTCGTCGTCGGCGCTCTCGTCGATCTCCGCGAGGTAGTTCTCGTCCTCGATCCGTGAGACGTTCACGGCTGCGACGAGCAGCGCGTCATTGACGTACGTGAAGTCGAGCGTTCGCTCCAGCTCGTGGGCGACGGCCTCCACCAGCGTATCCTCCTCGAACCCGTCAACGACGCGCCGTCGCGCCTCCTGGACGAACTCGAAGAACTCGTCCGCCGTGAACTCCTGCTCGTGGGTCAGCAGCGCATCCGAGTAGAGGTCGTTGTCGCTCTCATGGAGCTCGTAGAAGTACACGTTCCCTCCCGATTGGTCCGCCCGGCGAGTATAGGCGCGCGATGCCCCGGGCCCCCGGCGCGACGGAACCCGGCGTGACGACCGTCGCGGTGACGCCGGACGTGGTGGTGGTCGGGGCGGCGACGCGCGACCTCGATGCGGACGGGCGTGGGACGTGGCAGCCGGGCGGCGCGGTGTCGTACGGGGCGCTCCTGCTGGCGCGCATCGGGTGCCGCGTCGGCGCCGTCGTCGGCCTCGACCGTGCCTCCGTCGAGGCCGGAGAGCCGGCACTCCTCCGGGCGGCCGGCGTGGACGTTGTGACGGTGGAGCTGTCGCATGGCCCGGTGTTCGAGAACCGGGAGACGCCAGCCGGCCGGCGGCAGGTGTGCCACGACACGTCGGACCCGCTGCCGATTTCCGCGCTCCCGCCGGCGTGGCGCGGGGCCCCGGCGTTCCTGTTCGGCCCCGTGGCCGGCGAACTCGGACCGGAATGGGCGGAGGTGCCGTCCCCGGACGCGACGGTCGCCCTGGGCTGGCAGGGGCTCCTGCGGCGCCTGGTCCCGGGGCTGCCGACCGGGCGTCTCGCCCCGGTCGCGGGGCCGGTCCAGCGGCGCGCGGACTTCATCGTGATCAGTCGCGAGGACCTGCCCGTGCCCGGCGATGACGCCACCCTCCACGGCGGCGCCGCGCTCGGCGGCGACGGCCTCGACCGGCTGCTTGCCCGTCCCGGACAGGCGCTGGCGGTGACGGCCGGCAGGAGGGGAGGGCTCCACCTTCGCCGGACCCGGACGGGTTCGCTGGAGGCGTGGACCTGGCCGGCAATGCCGCCCAGGCGGGAGGTGGATGCGACCGGAGCCGGCGACGTGTTCCTGGCCGCGCTGCTCGGCGCGCACCTCGCGCTCGGCGAAACCCGCGACGGTGCCCACCGGGCGCTCCGGTTCGCCGCCGCCGCGGCCGCCGTCTCCCTTGAAGGTCGCGGCCTCAGCGCGGTCCCGGACCTGGCACGGATCCGGCGGCGCCTGCTGGAGAGCCCGTCCGCCGGCTGACGGCCTCGAGACGCCGTCGAAGCCGCGCCCGTCGCCGGGCGAGATCGTGCTGAAGCCGCGGCAGATCCCGGCCGACGGCGCGCTGCCGGTCCACGAGCGCGGACGCCCGCTCCGTCGCATCGAGCGCCGAGGCGGGGTCGCCGGCCGAGTGCTCCAGGTACTTCGCGAACTGCACCCACGCGACGGCGGCGAGGGCACCCTGTGCCGTGGCGATGTCGAGCCAGGCATTCGCTGACTCGCGCCGGCGGCCAGCCAGCCGCAGGACGCGCGCGCGCTCGGCGGCGAGGACCTCGCGCTGCCGCTCGTCGGGGGCGCGCGAGACGGCCGTGTCGCAGCAGGCCAGCGCTTCGTCGAACCGGCGCCGCCGGGCGTATGCGCGGCCGAGCGCGGCCACGTCTCCGGCCGGCTCGCGCTCCCGCGAGGCGGGATCCGCGAGGCGCCCGAGCAGGTGTGCGAGCAGCAGGCCGAGCGACACCACGTCCTGGCGGTTGTGCTCGACGACCGCACGAAGGGGCTCGGCCGCCCCGGTGCGGAGGAACTCGAGGTAGCGGGCCGGGACGAGCGCGCCGGGCAGATCGTCGAGGCGGAAGACGCCCGCGACGCCGCGCTCCACGGTGGCAAGACGGGCATCGTCGAGCCGGTGACGCCACAGCTGGCGCGCCACCGGCAACAGGTCCAGGTGGCCGGCGTGCGCCGGCGCAGCCGAGCGCTGGAGCCGGAAGCGGGTCACGAGCAGGGGCCAGTCGAAGCCCCGCCCGTTGTAGGTGACGAGCCATGCGTCGGCCGGAATGGCGGCGCGCAGCGCGGCGAGGAAAGCGGGCTCGTCGGGGTGGTCCGGAAGCACCAGCTGGATGACGTCGAACCGGTCGCCATCCCAGCGGCCAAGTCCGACCAGGAACGCGACAGTCCCGGCCGCCGTGCCGAGGCCGGTGGTCTCCGTGTCCAGGCAGACGAGGGGATGTCCGGGGTCGACGGGGTAGGGGAGTGCGGCGAGGCGCTCGAATGCGACAGGCAACGGCCGCGAGGCCACGACCCGTACCACGCGTCCCTCCGCACTGCGCTCCACGTCTCCGCCGAGGGCGTCCGCAAGCCTGGCGGCGCGGTCGGGTCCCGGCGGCTGAAGGACGGTGCGTCGGGAAAGCCCGGGCGGCGCCGCACGGCCGGACACCGCCCGGAACCGGGCCAGGCGGGCTGCGACGTCGTCGTTCGCACCATGCGATCCCGTGGGTGGCTCACCGACGGCCGCCGTGACCGGCCGCGCGATCGCCGCACGGGCGGAGACCAGATCCATGGCGCCGAGGATGTGATCCGGGTGTGCCAGCTCCTGTGTCACGTGTCCGGGCCCGCATCCCGCGCCGATCGCGCAACCCGGGCCGGATCGACTCCGGCGAGCGCCTCGAGCAGCCGGCGTGCCATGCCCTTGCCGTCCCCGCCGGTCTCGAACCGGGGCCCCGTGCAGGCGGGGCAGCCGGCCTCGCACGGGCATCCCGACACGAGCTCGAGGGCGCCGTCGACGAGCTCCGCGTGGCGCTCGTACAGCCGGGGGGCGAGACCCACGCCGCCCGGGACGCCCTCGTACAGGTACACCGCAGGCCTCCCCAGGTGCGGCGAGCGCACCTGGGCGACCAGTCCGAGGTCGTGCGGATCGCTCATCAGCAGGACGCTCGCCACCGCCTGGAGTGCCCGGCCGGCGCCGACCAGTGCCACGTCGAGGTCGTCGCGCCGCCAGTCCGCGAACCGCTCGGCATCGAGCGCGATCCAGTACGCAGTCGTGTGCAGCTCGATCTCGGGGAGGTGGATGCGCCCCCAGCCGAGGTTCTCGTTGGTCTCGAGCCGAAGCTTCTTGTAGATGCTGGCCAGCGAGCTGACCATGACCTCGCCGTGCGCACGCTCGCCCGCGGGCGCGGCGCCGGAGTCGAACGTCTCGAGCGGCTTGAGCGTCACCGCCAGGTCCGCCTGCGTGTAGTGGTCGACGTCGACGCGCCGCACGTACGCCTTCCGCTCGTTCCAGTCGAGCCGGTCGACGTGGAACTGGAGCGACTCGTGGAGGTAGATGGCGTCCTCGTGGACGAGCGTCCGGGCCGCGAACAGGTCGACCTCGCCGAGCACGCGCGGCCGCTCCCCGGTGGTGTCGATGATCACGACGTTCTCGTCCGCCGCGCTGCGCAGGGAGATCTCGCTGGCCGGGAAGTTCTCGCTCGCCCAGTACCACCGCCCGTCGTCGGCCTGCCGCACGTGCCCCTCCTCGCCGAGGAAGGCGAGCAGGTCGTCGGCGGGCTCCGGGCCGAACCGCTCGCCCGGCCGGAACGGAAGCTCGAACGCCGCCGCCCGCAGGTGCGCGAGCAGCACGTGGAGGTTGTCCGGGTCGAGACGCGCCTCTTCGGGCGTCCGGTCGAGCACGTACTCCGGGTGTGCCGCCACGTACTGGTCGACGGCTCCGCCGCCGGCGACGAGGACCGCGGCGCTCACGCCCTGCCGTCGCCCGGCGCGTCCCATCTGCTGGCGGGTTGCGGCGATGGAGCCCGGGTACCCGACGAGGACCGAGGCGTCGAGCCCGCCGACGTCCACGCCCAGTTCGAGCGCGTTCGTGCTGACGACGCCAAGGAGCTCGCCCGCTCGCAGGCCGCGTTCGATGGCCCGGCGCTCGCTGGGGAGGTATCCGCCACGGTAGCCGCGCACGCGGTCGCCCGGGCCCCGGCCCTCGCGCATCGCCTCGCGCAGCGCCGTGAGCAGCAGCTCGACGCCGACGCGCGACCGCCCGAACACGATGGTCTGGTGGCCGGCACGAAGGAATGCCAGCGCCACGCGCTCGGCCAGCGCGAACGAGCTGCCGCGCGCGCCGAGGGCGGGGTCCAGCAGCGGCGGATCGAGCACCAGGACGTGGCGCTCTCCCGTGGGAGCTCCGCTCTCGTCGACGCAGACAGGGTCGCGGGCGGTGAGCAGGCGTGCCAGTTCGGCAGGATTGCCGATGGTCGCGGACGAGCAGGCGATGACGGGGCGTGAACCGTAGTGCTCGCAGATCCGCATGAGGCGGCGGAGGACGTTGGCGACGTGGCTGCCGAAGACGCCCCGGTACATGTGCAGCTCATCGATCACGACGTACTGCAGCTGCTCGAAGAGCTGGAACCACTTCGTGTGGTGCGGGAGGATGGCCGCGTGGAGCATGTCGGGGTTCGTGACGACGACCTGCCCGGCGGAGCGGACGGTGGAGCGGACCGGCGCGGGGGTGTCCCCGTCGTACGTGGCGCACGCGACGTCGAGCCCGGAGGCGCCGGCGAGCTCGCGGAATGCCGCGACCTGGTCCTGCCCCAGTGCCTTGGTGGGGAACAGGTACAGCGCGCGCGCGGCGGGATCCTCGGCCACCGCCTGCAGGACAGGCAGGTTGTAGCAGAGCGTCTTTCCCGAGGCCGTGGGCGTCGCCACCACGACGTCCCGGCCGGAGCGAAGGGCATCCGACGCGGCGGCCTGGTGCGTCCAGAGCCGGTCCATGCCGTGTGCCGCCAGGCCCGACGCGATTCGCGGGTCCACCCAGCCGGGGAGCGGCGTGAAGCGTGCGTCCTCGGCGGGCATCACGCGATGGGCGACGACAGAACGCGCGATCGCCGGGTCCTCGAGCAGGCGGTCCAGGACGTCCGTCATGGACGAGGGCGCGTACAGCCGCATGCTGCCTCCGGACTTGTCCCACCGCGGGCCGCCCCACTTCCGGGCTCGTCTTCGGGGCCCGGTCGCGGCACCGGGCATAATCGCACACCTGTTCTCTTTTGGCAACTGCAGCAAGGCGTGCAAGCGACCGGTGCGTGCACGGCGACACGGCTTGACATGGTGCGACGGCGCAGCTACGGTGCGCTCGATGCGATCGGTCCACTCGGTCAGCCTGCCACTCGTCCTCGGCGCTCGCGACGCGAACGCCGCGACGCATCCGCTGCCGCCGGACGGGGATCTCGAGCCGCAGGGTTCCGGCCAGCCGGGCCCCCAGCCGCCGGCGCAGCCCAGGCTCGGGATCGCCGGCCTGGATCGCCGCACCATCACGCTCGCCGTGGCGGCGCTCATGGTCGCGTGGCTCGTGCTGGTGTTCGGCCGTGCCATCGCGCAGTCGAACCAGGTCGGGGCCCAGGCGGCGATCCTCCGGGTCCAGGACGCGAACCTCGCCCAGCAGGTCGCGGAGCGCCAGTCCGAGCTCTCGGTCATCCAGTCGCCGGCATTCCTGGCGCTCGAGGCGCGGGCCTATGGGTACGGGAGGCCTCGCGAGCAGGTGTTCGCCCTCCAGCCCGGGGCACCGCCGCCGCCCGCGCTTACGCCGCTCGGGGCAGAACCGTCACCCGCTGCGCCACCGGGCCCGCTCGAGGCGTGGCTGCGCCTGCTGATCGGGCACTGAGTGGGGCTCGCCCGGTCCGGCCCGGAGGATGCGCCCGGGGCCACGTTCGAGGTCACGGCGCGCACCGAGATCAGGCGCACGGAACGCGCATCGTACGACCGCGACCTGGTGTACGCGATCCTCGACGAGGCGCTCGTCAGCCACGTCGCGTTCGTCCTGGACGGCACCCCGTTCGTCGTGCCCATGCTGCACGGGCGCATCGACGACACCCTGTACCTGCACGGACTGCCTGCCACGCGTCTCATCCGGCACCTCCGCGGAGGCGCGGACGTCTGCGTGGAGGCGACGCTGCTCGACGGGCTGGTGATGGCACGCTCGTCGTTCCACCACTCGATGAACTACCGGTCGGTGGTCGTCGTCGGCAGGGCGCACCTCGTGCGCGACCCGGCCGAGAAGCTGGCCGGCCTGCGCGCCATCGTCGAGCACGTGGCACCCGGAAGGTGGGATGACGCCCGTCGTCCGAACCGGACGGAGCTGCGGCAGACGCACGTGATCGGGATCCCGGTGCAGGAGGCGTCCGCGAAGGTGCGGACGGGTCCTCCGGTTGACGATCCGATGGACCTCGACCTGCCCGTCTGGGCGGGGGTGATTCCCGTGGAGACGCGCCTGGGACGGCCGTCGGTGGCCGGTGTCGATGGCGCCCCGGCCGACCTGCCCGGCTACCTGGCCGATGTGGTCGAGGTCGAGCCGGCGGCCGGGAACGACTGAGCGAGGGCTGCCCGGGGATCGTCGGAGTCCGCCCGGCGGCACGCGTGAGGGTCGGTCGTCAGGTTCGCCGGCCCACGGATGCTCGGGGGACTAGCGGCCTTTCGCAGGCAGGCCCGGCACCGGCCCCGGGCTGCGCGCCGGCGATGAGTCGCCGCCCCGTTCGGAGGTCATGGGCGCGGCATCGGCCGCGCCGGGGGCCGCATCCGCGCCTGCGGCGGGAGGCGCCTCGACGGCACGGGCCACCTGCCTCGCGTGCTCCTCCCGGTCGAGGCGCGCGTCGACCCGCAGGGCCGCCTGCTCCTCGACACGCATCCAGTCGAAGAAGATCACCAGTCCCGCCGCGAGGAATCCGAGCCCGCCCGCGCCCCACATGATGGCCCCGGCGAGCTGCTGGTCGGCCAGGGGCGTGATCCACGTCAGCTGGAGGTCGGCGTAGTGCGCATACAGGGGCGTACCGGCATTCATGATGGCGATGCCGAGGAACGCGCCCTGCGTCATCTGGAGCAGCATCACGACGAGGCGCAACGGGTGCGAGACGTTCCACGGGCTCGGGTCGCGGCCCACCATCGGCCACCAGAACAGGAGCGCGGCCGTCAGGAACGCCAGGTGCTCGAGGTTGTGGACGGTGTCGTTCTCGAGCGAGAGCTCGTACACCGACGAGAAGTGCGTCACCCAGAGAATTCCCGCGAACAGCACCGACGCGACGATCGGGTGGCTGACCAGGCGCAGGGGGCGGCTGTGCAGCAGCGGCATGATCCAGTGGGTCCTGGCGCGCGGCGACGACACCCGGAGCAGGAGCGTGACGGGCGCTCCCATGACCAGCAGGGGTGCGGCGACCATCATCAGCAGCAGGTGCTGGGTCATGTGGTCGGCGAAGAGGATCGATTTGTAATGGTCCACGGGACCCTGCAGCGCGTACTCGATGACGGCGAGCCCTGCCAGGAACGAGACCAGGCGCGACAGCGGCACGGGGTTGCCCGGGTGCTCCCGCCGGACCCGCAGCACGGCCCACAGGTACAGCGCTGCCGCCAGGAACGCGGGCACCTGGATCGACGGGTCGAACGACCAGTCGGCGATCGCGTCGAGCGGAGTCGGCTCGGGCACGGCGGTCAGTTCGCCGGCCGCGTGGGCGAGGGCCTGTGCCGGCGCAGCCAGCCAGACTGCCACGACCATCGCGCCCGCGAACACGCCCACCGGGACGGCGTGCGAGCCGGCAACGACGCGCGCGAGGGCGACCATCCACGGCCGACGAGCCGTCGCTGCGACGGGATCCGGGGAGGGCGTTGGAGGCCCGGCGCGCCGACTGGGCCGGGTGAGTGGACGGGACTGGACAGGCATCGGGCACGCGATCGTAGCATCGGTTGGCCGGACGGGCGTCGGGAGGGGACGGCGGGCGTACGATCGGCCGCGTGATCGACCGGATCGTGGACCGGGCGCTCCACACGGCCAGCGAGCCGGTTCCTCACCCCGCAACGCACGCCGCGCTGGACCTGCACGGGCGGGTCCCGGTCGTGGACCTGCTCGTCGGCACGGTGCTGTTCCGCCGGACGTTCCTCGAGCGCTCGTCGGTCGGTCACGTGGACCTCCCGAGGCTTCGCATCGGCGGCGTGAACCTCGTCGGGATGTCGATCGCCACGCGGTTTCCCGACCGGCGGGGGACGCTGTCGGCGGCGCAGTTCCTCAGCCTGGGCGTGCCCGCGCGGGTGCTCGGATCCGACCTCGCGATCATCGAGCACATGGTCGGTCGTATCGACCGCTGGGCCGCGTGGTCGGACGGCCGCTTCCGCGTCGTTCGCAGCGGGGCCGACCTCGAGGCGGTGCTCGCGCCGGGCGGCCCGGTCGGTGCGTTCGTCGGCGTGCAGGGCGGGCAGGTCCTCGCCGGGTCGCCCGATCGCATGGCGCGCGTCCTGGCACGTCTGCAGGCGGCGGGCGTTCGCATGATGGCGCTCGCGCACGTCATGGACAACCCGCTGGCCGGCTCGGGCACGGGCAGGCACGCCGGGGGGCTGACCCCGCTCGGCCGTCGCGCCGTCGCCGGGCTCGAGGCGTGCGGGATGCTGGTCGACGTCGCGCACGCATCGTCCGCGACGATCCGGGACGTGGTGCCCGTGCTGACCCGGCCTCCGGTCCTGAGCCATACCGGGTTCGTGGAGCGAGCCGCGCGGTCGAGTCTGCTGGCGCCGCTACTCGGCGGCCAGCAGGAACGTGCGCATGGCCGACGCACGGATGGTCTCGCAGGCCGGGGGCGTCGTCGGCGTGACGACGGCCGTGTCGCTGCTCGGTGGCGACACGTCACGCGACCTGGTCGACACGTTCCGGTTCGCGATCGACGAACTGGGGCCCGCCCACGTGGCCATCGGCTCGGACATGGATGGGGCGCTCCGGTCCGTCGTCGACGCCGCGGGCTTCCCGGTGCTTACCGACGGCCTCCTCGCCGCCGGAGTGCCCGAGGCGGATGTCACGGCCGCCCTCGGCGGAAATGCCCTCCGCGTGCTGCGGGCGGTGATGGCCGGTTGACCGCGGTGGCAGACGACGACCTCGAGGGCTGGGAGTCGATGCGTCTCGACTGGCCGTCTCGGGCGTGGACGCGGCCGACAAGCGGGGACCGTCGCGGGCGGTGTTGGCGGCAAGGCCCGGACGGACTGTAGAATTCGCGGGCCCAGTGACGCCACGCGATCGGGCGCAAACCGGCGGCGGAGTAGCTCAGTGGTAGAGCAGGGGACTCATAAGCCCTTGGTCGCAGGTCCGAATCCTGCCTCCGCTACCAGTCCTTCCTGCGCGACCCTGCGCGACGGCGCCCGGTCGAAGCCGGGACGCCGTCACCAACTGAGAATGCCGCCGTAGGGCCGGCCCCCCCGCGCGGGGCGGCTGCCTGCGTGCCTGTCGCGTCCCTTTGCATCGCAGATCGAGCGCGCGCATCCCGTCGCGGCCGCGCGGGCCGTCCGTCTTCGGGCCCGTTGCTCAATCGGTGTGATGCGGGGACCACAGGTGCGTCAGGCAGCAGCAAGGGTCGGACGGTCGCGCCGCCCAACGGCAGTGAATATCCGCCCGCTTTGGCCCTTGACATCTGGCACCGCCTGCGAATCGCGATCTGTTGACATCCGGGTGGCGCGGTACCAAAGTCCTACTCCTGTTGGCTGACATACGGAGGGGAAATGACGTCGAACGACACGACCAGGGCGTTCATGCGACGGGGTCGCGCCAGGGTCCTCGCCATCGCGACATCGGGGGTTGTGCTGGGATCCCTGGTCGCAGCCGCGCCGATCTTCGCGGGGGTCGCGGGCGCAGCGAGCCTGGGCACGGCCGCCGCCAGCCCGGCCAACGTCTGCGCGAGTCAGACCACGCAGGTGGCCCTGACGGTCGACGGCTTCGGTGGCGCGCACTACGTCTACATCGCACCTCCGACCGGGTTCGTGATCGCCAGCGTGAGCCAGCCGGCGGACGCGAGTCTCATGTCCGGAGGATATGTCAAGGTCACGGACCCGGCTTTCCCCCTGACGATCACGATGTCCGTGACCGCCACAAGCACTGGCGCCGGCTCGTGGACGGTCCAGGGAGACACCGAGGACGAGGGCTACCCAGACTCCGACAACTCTGGTAACGGTGGTGGTGACAGCAGCGACGACTGGGCGGCGACGGCCGCGACGACCGTGGATGCCGGATGCCACCTCGCCTTCACGGCAGGCCCGGCGACGACCGCGCTGAGCGGCGGCTCCGCGCCGATCTCCAGCGTCCTGGGTGGCGCATACACCTCGCCGGTCGCAGTGCAGGTGCAGGACAGTGGCAATAACCCGGAGCCCGTATCGACGAGCGTGACTCTGGCGATCAGCGCGGACGGTCCGCTGACTGCGGGCGCGACCGCCACCACGTCGGGCGGAACCGCCGCGTTCACGAGCCTTGCGAACGGTCACTCCGGCACGAACCTCACCCTGACAGCCACGGCGCCGGGTCTGGGGTCCGCCACGTCGGGCAGCTTCGACATCTACGACAGCGGCACCGTCTGCTCGGGCAGCTGCGACACGTCGCCGGCGCCGGGCTTCTCCCTCTCGGCCAACGGGCCCGGCTTCCTGGCGGCCTCGCTCCCCACCTTCACGCTCAGCTGCAAGGCCCTGAGGTTCGGCCCTCTACCCTGGCATCCCGGGCACCACGACTCTCGGCTTCACGTACATCAACGGTGGCGCGAAGTCGGTGACGTTCTACGTCGCCAAGTCGCTGCTGACGACCCTGAAGGCCAAGGTGCTGGCTCTCCATTACATGGTGTGCTACACGTCGCCGACACAGTTCAGGACGGTCTTCAGGCTGAAGGCACAGCCCGACCCGACCGTCACCGCAGTCGTGAACGACGGCCAGACGTGGTACACGGGCCTGCTTCCCGACTGCGAGGACACCGGCGGCGTGGCACCATGCGTGCAGAGTCGCCACATCGTGACGACCGGTGATCTGCCGGGCGTGTACGTCCAGGTCCTTGCACCGGCGGGAGATCCCTTCGGGCGCTGACGACGGGTCACTGACCGCACCGTCACATTCCATGCCGCCGCCCCGGGCACTCCCGGGGCGGCGGTCTTTCGATCACGCGATCATTCGGCTCAGCCCCCGGTATCGCCCGTCGCACTGCACCGGGCCCCGGATTGGACAGGCGTCGATGCGGCGCAGCAACCGCGCGTGATCGCATCGAGCGCCCGAGGGACCGGCCGCGTGAGCTACGCGTCGACGGAACCCGCCGCTGGCGTCGATGGGCCCAGGGGCCGGCAGTCGCGCGAATCACTCGTCCCTCTCGTGGCATCGGGGCCGACCTGTCGTTGCCCATCGAACCGATCGAGCTCTGCCACCAGCCAGAGGAACACCGTGATGTCGTCCTCGGTGTCAGCAGCGCAATCGAGTGCTCCGCCGCCTGTCGCGCTCATGGCCGCCCCAGAGCAGGCCGAGGGCCGGCTGCGACGGCAACGGACTCAGGCATTGCGCTGGAGTCGTGGACTGGACGCCGACCGACCGAAGCGTCCCGCAGGCCCATCGTCGGCCCGGACCTGACCGGCCCAGCGGGAACGTGCGGTCATGACCATGCGCAGAGGATCGGGCCGGTGAAGCCCGTGTGCCGAATGCCGTCTTGCCCGGTCGCGTCGATGCAACGCGCGCACGTCGTCCGCGACGACTCCCGTAATCGTCGGGGCGACCGGGAGCGGCCTATAATCCCGGGACGCCACCGCGGCCTCCGCGGTGCGCACCGTACGACCCGGAGGGTCACCTCTCTTGAACACGCGATTCCTGAGAAACGGCATCGTGATGCTGGTCCTCGTCGTGGGGACGGCCGCGCTGCTGTACACCGTATTCATGCCGGCGCAGACCGGCGGAGACATCCCATACAGCGGCGGAAACGACTCGTTCCTCGGCCTCGTCAAGAGCGGCCAGGTCGATCAGGTCGTGGAGCAGGGCACCCAGCTCAGCATCACGCTCAAGGATCCCGCCGGCACCGTCAAGACCAGCCAGATCCCCGGCACGCTTGGGGACAACCTCATGTCGGACATTCGCGCCACGTGCGCGGAGTCGGGGGCGGCGTCGGGCTGCCTGAACGTGCCCGTCATCCCCCAGCAGGCCTCCCAGACCGGCCAGTGGCTCGGGCTCCTCATCAGCGCGCTGCTGCCGGTCCTCCTGATCGGCGGCTTCATCTTCTTCATGATGCGGCAGGCGCAGGGCACCAACAACCAGGCCATGAGCTTCGGCAAGAGCCGCGCCCGGATGTTCCTCGGCAACAAGACCGTCGTGACGTTCGCGGACGTGGCCGGCGTGGACGAGGCCAAGGAGGAGCTCCAGGAGGTCGTGGAGTTCCTCAAATACCCGGAGAAGTTCAACTCGCTCGGCGCGCGGATCCCGCGCGGCGTCCTGCTCGATCGGCTCCCCGGGCACCGGCAAGACGCTGCTCGCGCGAGCGGTGGCCGGCGAGGCCGGCGTGCCGTTCTTCAGCATCTCCGGCTCCGAGTTCGTCGAGATGTTCGTGGGCGTCGGCGCGAGCCGCGTGCGCGACCTCTTCGACCAGGCGAAGCGCAACAGCCCCTGCATCGTCTTCGTGGACGAGATCGACGCGGTCGGCCGCCAGCGCGGCGCGGGCCTCGGCGGGTCGCACGACGAGCGCGAGCAGACCCTCAACCAGATCCTCGTCGAGATGGACGGCTTCGACACGAACACGAACGTGATCGTGGTCGCCGCGACGAACCGGCCCGACGTGCTCGACCCGGCGCTGCTGCGCCCCGGCCGCTTCGACCGCCAGGTGATCCTCGACCGCCCGGACATGAAGGGCCGGCTCGAGATCCTGCGGGTGCACGTCCAAGGGCAAGCCGCTCGACAAGGCGTCGACCTCGAAGATCGATCGCGCGCCAGTCGCCGGGCTTCTCCGGCGCCGACCTCGCCAACCTCGTCAACGAGGCGGCGATCCTCGCCGCGCGGCGCAACAAGAAGGTCATCGGCACGACCGAGTTCGCCGAGGCGCTCGACCGCGTCATGGCCGGCCCGGAGCGCAAGAGCCGCATCATCAGCGACGCCGAGAAGGCGATCATCGCCTACCACGAGGGCGGCCACGCGCTCGTCCAGCGCATCCTGCCCAAGTGCGACCCGGTCACCAAGGTCACCATCATCAGCCGCGGCATGGCCCTGGGCTACACGATGGCCCTGCCCGAGGAGGACCGCTACCTCCAGTCCAAGTCGGAGTTCGAGGACAAGATCGCCGGCCTGCTCGGCGGCAACGCCTCCGAGAAGCTGGTCTTCGGCGACACGACGACCGGCGCCTCGAACGACATCGAGAAGGCGACCAACCTGGCGCGCAAGATGGTCACCGAGTACGGCATGAGCGAGAAGCTCGGCCCGCTCGCCTTCGGCAAGCGCGAGGAGATGGTCTTCCTGGGCCGCGAGATCGGCGAGCAGCGCAACTACTCGGACGAGGTCGCCAAGCAGATCGACGACGAGGTGCGCGCGATCATCGACCGGGGCTATGCCCGGGCGATGGAGGTGCTCTCCGATGTACCGCGACCGGCTCGACACGCTGGCCCAGCGGCTCGTCGCCGAGGAGACGCTCGATCACGACGAGTTCGAGAAGATGTTCGCCGACCTGCCCGATCCGCGGAGCCGACCAGGGCGGCCCGACGCCGCGCCCGATCGGCGTGCTCACGCCGGACCACCGGCTCCCGGCCGACGGCCCGACGCCGTCCGGTCCGGCGCCGGCTCCCTCGCCCTCGCCGGCCAGCGCCGAGCACGGCGCCCCGGCCCGTCGATCGACGGCAGCCGGATGCGCCCACCGGACCAGCTCCCGCGCGGACCTGAAACAGTCGGACGACGAGGCGGGCCGGGAGGCCCGCCTCGGCACGCAGGAGGGTGACGGTCATGACCGGACGATTCGCCGACCTCGATGCGTACGCTCGACAGCACGCGCGACGCGCGACTGGCCGACTACCTGGAGTTCCTGCGCATCCCGAGCATCTCCGCGCTGCCCGAACATGCGCCCGACTGCCGGCGTGCCGCGGACTTCGTGGCCGGGCACCTGCGGGACGCCGGCCTGGAGCACGTCGAGGTTGCCGAGACCGGCGGCCACCCGGTCGTCTACGCCGACTGGCTGCACGCCGAGGGCAGCGCCGACGGTGCTGGTCTACGGGCACTACGACGTCCAGCCGGTCGATCCGCTCGACCTCTGGGAGCGCCGCCGTTCGACCCGCGCGTCGAGGACGGCCGCGTGTATGCCCGGGGCGCCGCGGACGACAAGTCCAACGTGCACGCTGCACGTCTAGGCGGCCTCGGCATGGCTCGAGACGCGCGGCGGGCTCCCGATCAACCTGAAGTACGTCTTCGAGGGCGAGGAGGAGTCCGGATCGGAGCACTTCGACGCGTGGCTCGCCGATCACCGCGACCGGCTCGCCGCGGACCTCGCCGTCGTGAGCGATACCGGGTTCTTCGAGGGCAACTCCCGGCGATCACCGTCGGCCTTCGCGGGATCATGTACGCGCAGATCGATGTCTCCGGGCCGGCTGGGGACCTGCACTCCGGTGCGCATGGCGGCGTCGTCCGGAACCCGGCCAACGTGCTGTGCGAGATCGTCGCCGGGCTCCATGACGACGAGGGGCACGTGGACGTCCCCGGCTTCTACGACGAGGTGCGCGTCGCTGTCCGCGAGCGACCGCGACGAGCTGGCGCGCCTGCCGTTCGACGAGGCCGCGTACCTGCGCGTGGATCGGCATGGACGCACCGTGGGGCGAGGCCGGATACACGACGCTGGAGCGCCGCGGGGCTCGCCCCACGCTCGATGTCAACGGGATCTGGGGCGGCTTCGAGGGCGAGGGCGCCAAGACGATCATCCCGGCGCACGCGCACGCCAAGGTGAGCTGCCGCCTCGTTCCGGACCAGCAGCCGGAGCGGATCTTCGAGCTCGTGCGCGACCGCGTCCGTGCGCTGGCCCCGGCCGGCGTGCGCGTGGAGACCCGCCTCATCCACGGCGGCCGCCCGTCGGTCACGCCGATCGATCACCCCGCGACGCGCGCGGCCGCCGCATGCCTCCGCGACGTGTTCGGGGCGGATCCCGTGTACATGCGTGAGGGCGGGTCCGTGCCGGTCGCGGCATCCTTCGAGTCGATCCTGGGCCTGCCGGTGGTCCTCCTCGGCTTCATGCCGCCCGACGACCAGGCCCACGCGCCGAACGAGTCGATGCGTCTCGACAACTACGAGGGGGGCCTGCGCACGATCGTCCGCTACTGGGATGCGCTGGCATCGACGACGCTCCGCTGAGCGATGCGCGACGCGACGCACGCTCCGCGGTGCCGCCGGGGCCGGTCGGGGAGGCGGGGCCGGCACGCACCGGTACCGTCCCGGAACGCCCGGAGACGCTCCGGCCTGATGCTATGATCGCGGGAAGTTCGCCCGGAGGTGATGACCTGGTGGAGACGACCGCACAGCCGATGGGCGTGCCGGACGCGTCGCAACCGCCCGATGACGCGGGCATGGCGGCCGCCGACGCGCAGGCGGCATGGAGCGTCGAAGGCGACGGCGGCTCGATGCGCCCGCGGTCGGCGCTCGACATCCTGTTCACGCTCAACGACCGCATCTCGTCGGGCGACGTGGCCCGGTACCAGCCTGTGCCCCTCGGATTCACCCCGCTCGACAAGACCATCGGCGGCGGGATCCGGCCCGGAGAGATGCTGCTGCTCGGCGGCGCGCAGGGCACCGGCAAGACCACGATGTGCCTCCAGATGGCCCGCAACATCGCGTCCAGCGGCCTGGCCAACGTGCTCTACATCTGCTTCGAGCACGACGAGGAGTACCTGCTCAACCGCCTGATCGCGCTCGAGTCCGCGCTGGTCCATCTGCCACAGACCACCGGCGCGATCAAGATCCAGGACGTCCGCAGGGAGATCCTCGGCAGCTGGATGGTGGAGGGCGAGGCCGGGCACCAGCTGGCGTCCAATCCCCGCCTGCGGCCGGCCCTCGACCGGATCGGACGGTATGGCGAGGGTCTCTTCCTGCTGCGCGGCTCGCAGACGGCGTCGACGGTCGACAACATGCGGCAGCTCGTACAGCAGCACCGGCAGCTCTCGGGCGACCGGGCCCTCGTGGTCTTCGTGGACTACCTGCAGAAGGTGCCCGTCATCCCCGAGCCGCCCACCGAGACCGAGAAGGTCACCTACGTCGTCAACGGCCTCAAGGACATCGCCCTGTCGGAGGAAGTGCCGCTGATCGCGATCGTGGCGGCCGACAAGGAAGGCCTCAAGGCGTCGCGCCTGCGCAACCACCACCTGCGCGGGTCGTCGGCCATCAACTACGAGGCCGACATCATCCTGATCCTCAACGAGAAGTACCACATCGTCGCGAAGGTCAACATCGAGTTCAACCCGTACCAGGCCCAGCAATTCAGGGACTGGGTGGTCACCACCGTCGAGAAGAACCGCGGCGGCAAGGACAACGTGGATCTCGAGTTCGAGAAGCACTTCGAATACTCCTGCTTCGATCCCGACGGCCGAACCGTGCAGGAGAAGCTGATCGAAGAGCGGCTCTACAACGACTGATCCCGTGGACTACGCCGGACGGTTCCCCGAGATCGTCGAGGTCGTGGTCGAGATTCCGGCAGGGAGCCGGAACAAGTACGAGTTCGACGAACACGCCGGGGTCTTCCGGCTCGATCGCGTCCTGAGCTCGGCCGTCTACTACAACTTCGACTACGGATTCGCCGAGCAGACCAGGGCCGACGACGGTGATCACAGCGACGTGCTGCTGCTGATCGCCGAGCCCACGTTCACGGGTTGCCGGGTGTGGACGCGGCCGGTCGGCGGGCTGGCCATGCGCGACGAGCACGGTGACGACTTCAAGGTGCTCAGCGTCGCCGTGGGGGATCCGCTCTACGCGCACGTCGAGTCGCTCGACGACGTCTCGCCGCATAGCCTGGTCGAGATCGAGCACTTCTTCGAGACCTACAAGCTGCTCGAGAACAAGTCGGTCGAGGTGCTGGGCTGGCGGGACCGCCAGACGGCGCTCGGCATGCTCAGGTCGGATCGCGCGCACTGGGAGCAGGAGCGGCAGGCGAAGGCCGCTTCCCCGCACCCGGAGGGATGACCCGGTCGGCCGGCCCGCCGGCCGCGTGGCCTCCGCTGGACCCGCGCCCCGACCTCGTCTTCTTCGACATCGGCGACACGCTCATCCGCGTCGACCCGTCGTGGACCGGTGCGTACCTGGCCGCGGCGACGTCATGGGGGCTCGACGTGGACCCGTCCGCCTTGGCGCTCGCGTTCGCGCAGGCCCTGGGGGAGGGGCTGTGGGACTCGGCCGGCCCGTTCGAGGCCACGCCCGAGGGCTCGTTCCAGCGGATCAAGGGGTTCGACGTCCGGGCAATGGCGCTGCTCGGCTACCACGATCTGCCGGACGAGTTCTACCGGCACCTGGGCCGGTTCTTCGAGCAGCGCGCGGCGTGGCGGGTTTTTCCCGACGTGCCTCCCGCGCTGGAGGCGCTGGCGGTGGCCGGCATCCGGCGCGCGGTCATCAGCAACTGGGTCTGGGCTCTCCCCGAGCTGCTCCACGACCTCGAGCTCGCCCACCATTTCGAGGTGATCGTGGCGTCCGCGCGCGTGGGGTACGTCAAGCCGCAGCGCGAGATCTTCGCGCATGCGCTGGACGTGACCGGCGTTCCCCCGGAGCGCGCCGTGCACGTCGGCGACAACCCCGACGCCGACGTGGCGGGTGCGACGGTTCTGGGGATCCGGCCGGTGCTCCTGGATCGGTCCGGGCGGTTCCCGGGCGGGATTCCCGGCCGGCCCGACGTTCCCGTCGTGACCGACCTGTTCGGGCTCCTGCGGCTGCTCGGGCTGTCGGCCGTGCCCCCGATCACCGCGCCGGGCGGCTGACGGTGCGGGGCCGGGGCGGGGGGCTCGCGGCGGGACCGGGAATCGGGCGCGCCGGCGAGTCCGGGACCGACGCATCCTGGCGGCTCTTCATCGCCCTTCCCGTTCCCGACGGCATCCGGGACGCGCTGGCCGCCGCCCTCGATCCGGTACGCACGCGGGCGCGGGGCGGCCGCTGGCAGGATCCCGGGACGTGGCACCTGACCCTCCGCTTCCTGGGCGACACGCCGTCCGGGTCCGTGCCCGCACTCGAGGCGGCGTTGCGCGACGCGGCGGCCGGAGAGCCTCCGTTCGAGGCGTCGCTGGGCGGCGCGGGCTCGTTCGAACACCGGGGTGGACGCGTGGCCTGGATCGGGCTGGAACGGGGCGTGGAGCCCGTCGCGAGGCTCGCCGGCTCGCTGGCCGCCCGGCTCGCCCCCGGCGAGGTCCAGCGGGGGCCGTTCCGGGCCCACCTCACGATCGCGCGTGACGCCCCGGACGGGCTCGTCGCGGCACTCCAGGCCGCGCTGGATGCCGCGCGCACGACCCCGGCCGGCCCGGCCGGAGTCGGCCTCGGGCAGGCCGCCACGGCCCGTCGCGAGTGGTACCGCGCTGGCCTGGACGGTCGACCGCCTCGTGCTGTACCGGAGCGTGCTCGGGCGCGGCGGAGCGGTGCACACCGGGATCGCGGAGGCGCGCCTGGCGGGCTGATCGGCGGCGTGGGCCCGGATGCGTGGAAAGGAGCCGCGGGACGTGCCGTACCGGGCTTGCGGTCGGGTGCGCGCGCGGCTAGATTCCCCGGACAGTCGTTGACCGGGACGAGTACCCGTCAACCGCGGGCCACAGCGAGCCGGGATGGTGGGAGCCGGTGCCGACAGCGGGGCGGGGAATGGACCCGCGAGACGCCCGGGCGAACCGCGACCGAGGGACGCGCAGTAGGCCGGGCCGGAGGCCCACCGTTATCGCGGGGCAGGTACGGCGTCAGAGAGTGACCCCGGACCGCGGAAATGAGCGGCCGCGAAAGAGGCCGGAACGAAGGGTGGCACCACGAGGTCTCGGCCTCGTCCCTCGCGGGACGGGGTCGATTCGTGTCCGGGGCCACGGTCCCTGCAGCGTGAGGTGCACCGCGATGAGCGCGCAGACGAAGTTCCTGCTCGACGAGACCCACATCCCGCGTGCCTGGTACAACATCGTCGCCGGACCTCCCGGTGCCGCCCGCTCCGGTGCTCCATCCCGGAACAGGCCAGCCGATCGGTCCGGCCGACCTGGCGCCGCTGTTCCCGATGGCGATCATCCAGCAGGAGGTCAGCGCCGAGCGGGAGATCGAGATCCCGGGGCCCGTGCGCGACGCCTACCGCCTCTACCGGCCGGCACCCCTGTACCGCGCCCATCGGCTCGAGCGTGCGCTCGATACGCCCGCCCACATCTACTACAAGTACGAGGGCACGAGCCCGGCGGGCAGCCACAAGCCGAACACGGCCATCGCGCAGGCGTTCTACAACCGCCAGGAGGGCGTCCGCCGTCTCGCCACGGAGACCGGCGCCGGGCAGTGGGGAAGCGCGCTGGCGTTCGCGGGCGCCCTGTTCGGCCTCGAGGTCAAGGTCTACATGGTGCGGGCGAGCTACGACCAGAAGCCGTACCGCCGGAACCTCATGGAACTGTACGGCGCCGAGGTCGTCGCCAGCCCGAGCCCGACCACCGCATACGGGCGGCAGGTCCTGGCCGAGCATCCCGACAGCCCCGGCTCGCTGGGCATCGCGATCAGCGAGGCGGTCGAGGACGCGGCGGGACGCGACGACACGCAGTACTCGCTCGGCTCCGTGCTGAACCACGTGCTGCTCCACCAGACCGTCATCGGGCTGGAGGCCATCGAGCAGATGGAGATGGCCGGCGAAGAGCCCGACGTCATCATCGCCTGCGCGGGTGGCGGGTCGAATTTCGGTGGGCTGACCTTCCCGTTCGTCGGTCAGAAGCTCCGAGGCGAGGCCGCGTACCGTGTCGTGGCCGTCGAGCCGGCGGCGGCGCCCTCGCCTGACGCGCGGCGTCTACGAGTACGACTTCGGCGACACCGCGCAGACTGACGCCGCTCGTCAAGATGTACACGCTCGGCCACGACTTCATCCCGGAGCCGATCCATGCCGGCGGCCTGCGCTACCACGGCATGTCCCCGCTGGTGAGCCTGCTCAAGGCGCAGGGGGTCATCGACGCCGTCGCGGTGCATCAGCGGTCGACGTTCGAGGCCGGCGTCCAGTTCGCGCGGACGGAGGGCATCGCGCCCGCGCCCGAGTCGGCGCACGCGATCCGCGTCGCGATCGACGAGGCGATCGAGGCCCGTGAGCAGGGCACGCCACGGGTGATCCTGTTCGGACTCTCGGGACACGGCCACTTCGACCTCTCGGCCTACGAGCGATACCTCTCGGGGCTCCTGGAGGACTACGAGTACCCGGCCGACCGGGTGCGCGAGGCACTGGCGGCAGTGCCCACGATGTGACGTTCGGGGCGGCGGTCCACCCTCGGGGGCCGCCGCCCGCCTTCTCACGGCCGCTCGTGGGACCGCCGCCCGCGTTCACGCCCGCCCGGCGCGGCCGTGCCGGGTGTGAGAGAGTGCGCGCATGCCATCGCTGGCGTGCTGGACCTGCGGTCGCCGGATCTACGTGACCGACCCCCTGGACGCGCTGCTGCCCGACGCGCGGCGCTGTCCGCGCTGCGGGGCCGGCATGGACCTCGAGTGCCGGGACCACGAGCGGCGCCAGATCGTCCGCCGGCAGAACGCGCCGGGCCGTCCCGGGCCGCCGGGCGAGACCGAGCGCCGCGCCTCCGATCGGCGCTCCGGCATGGATCGTCGCACCCGCAGGTGATGCAGGTGACGCAGGTGCGCGCCGCACACGGCACCCGGCCGGCGTGTGCCAGCGCGCGGGGGCGTTCCGCGATGCCGTCGGGCGGCTCCAGGGGCCGTCCGGCTCAGTAGATGGGCCCCTCCGACCGCGGAGGCTCCACGAGCCGGTGCCGGAGCGCGAACGCGACAGCCTCGAGCTTCGAGTGGACGTGCAGCTTGCCCATGATGTTCTGCACGTGCGTCCGGAGCGTGTTCGGCGTGATCCCGAGCCCCTCGCAGATCTCGGGCGAGGCCAGTCCCTCCGTGAGCGCGCGCAGCACCTCCAGCTCACGGGGCGTCAGGGGTTCGCACGAGCACCCGATCCTGCTGGCGGTCACGTGCCGCGACGACTCGCCGCGCGATGTCCACGATCACCGATCGGGGCAGCAGGATCTCACCCGCGTGGGCTGCCCGAACGGCTTCGACCACTTCCGCGACCGCGCGGTCCTTCGTCAGGTATCCGTCGGCGCCGGCCTGGATGGACTCGAGCACCGTCTCGTCGTCCGCGATGGCCGTCAGCATCACGACCTTGGCGCTCGGCCATCGGACCTTGACGATCCGCGTCGCCTCCGATCCGGTTCCGTCGGGGAGCCGGTAGTCCATGAGGACGACGTCCACCCCCGTGCGAGGGGCCTCGCGCACGTCCGCAACCGTCGGCGCGACGCCCACGACCTGGATGTCGGGCTCGCGCTCCAGCACGCGCGACAGCGCGTCCGTGAGCAACTGGTGGTCGTCGACCAGAAGGACCCTGATCGGAGTGTGCTGTGCGACCGGCAAGGCGCACCTCCCCTGGACAGGTGGGGAGGATAGCACCCGACCTCCGCGGCACGCGTGTCGGAGTCATCGCTGGGTAGACTGCCCACGATGCGACTGACCATCATCGGTTTCGGACTCATCGGCGGATCCATCTCCCGCGCCCTTGCCGCGCGCGCCGCCGGGCAGTGGCACGTCACGGCCTGGAGCCGGTCCGGGGAGGTTCTTCGGGCCGGACTGGCCGACGGCGTCCTGGACGTCGCGGCGCCGTCGCCGGAAGAGGCGGTCGAGGGGGCCGACCTCGTCGTGCTGGCGGCCAGTCCGCTCGCCAACCTCGAGCTCGTGGGCTCGCTCGGCCCACACGTCGCGCGTTCGGGGGCGGCGCTCTCCGACGTGACCTCGGCACAGGTCCGCCTCGCGCAGGCGGCGGCCGGCATCACCGGGCTGCGGCACGTGGGCGGGCATCCCATGGCCGGCGTCGAGGCCTCGGGTACGAGGCGGCTCGCGCCGACCTGTTCGCGGGCCGACCCTGGATCGTGATGCCATCGCCGTCTGCCCTCCCGGACGACGCCGGGCTCGTCCGCTCGCTCGCGACCGCCTGCGGCGCGCTTCCCATGGAGCTGGGTGCCGGGGATCACGACCGGCTGGTCGCCGCGATCAGCCACATGCCCCTGGTCGTCGCCGCCGCGCTGGCGGAGACCGTGACCTCGAACGACGCCTGGGCCGCCGCGTCCGTGCTGGCGGCGGGCGGCTGGCGCGATTCGACCCGGGTCGCGCGCGGCGACCCGGACCTCGGGGCGGGGATCGCGGCCCTCAATCGCGACGAGCTGCTGGTGTGGCTGGACCGCTTCGCCGTGGTGCTCGCGGGCTGGCGTTCGGACCTCGCCGGCCTGCCGGACCGGCCCGGGCCCGCGGACGTGGACGCGCTTCGGGCCAGGTTCCGGGGCGTGCGTGCGGCACTGGCGGATCACGATGGCTGACGGCGAGCTGGTGCTCGGCGCGCCGGTGGCCAGCCTCTGGCAGGGAGCGGCGTGGCGCGGCGTGCGTGCGGACGGAGTCGGTGCCACCGTGTCGGCCGCGCTCGCCGTGGCGACATTCCGGGTTCGCGTCGACGCCGAGGACGATCCGTCGTGGAAGCAGCTCATCCCGTACCTGGTTCTGCGCGACGGCGCGCGCGTCTTCCTGATGCGGCGCACGCGTGCAGGCGCCGATGCGCGGCTGCACGACCGGTACACGATCGGCGTGGGCGGCCACGTGAACCCGGGCGACGAGGGGCTCGAGGGCGCGCTGCTGCGCGAGTGGCGCGAGGAGCTGGATGCGCCGTTCGATCCCGACATCCGCCTGGTGGGGCTTCTCAACGACGACTCGGACCCCGTCGGCGCGGTGCACCTGGGCATCGTCTTCGAGGCCGACGCGGCGGGCCGGCCGGTCGCGATCCGGGAGACGCACAAGCTGGCGGGGGCGTTCGCGGGCCCGGGCGAACTGTGGGCCGCGTATGACGGCATGGAGACCTGGAGCCAGCTCCTCCTGGAGCATTTCCTGCCGCGCGCGGCCTGACGCACACGCCCCGGCGCCGCCCGCGGGGCACCTCGGGCCGCGGCGAGACATCCGGCCCTTGGGCCACGCCGTACGATGGAGCGGGAGGTGCGCGCCATGCGCGGCACGACTCGAACGGTGGCGGTGCTCGGGAACCTGCTCGCGATGCTCCTGTTCCTGGCAGCCGCAGCGCAGGCTGCGACCCCGCATGTGGTCGTCATGCCGGTGACCGGAATCGTCGACCAGGTGATGGCCGGCTATGTCCACGACGGGATCGCGAGCGCGGCACGTGGTGGCGCGAGCGCGGTCGTGCTCGAGATCGACACGCCGGGCGGTTCCCTCGATTCGATGCGGACGATCACGCAGGACATCCTCGGGGCGCCCATCCCGGTCATCACGTGGGTGGCACCGCAGGGAGCCTGGGCCGCGAGCGCCGGCACGTTCATCACCATGGCCGGCGCGGTGGCCGTCATGGCGCCCGGAACGAACATCGGCGCGGCGTCGCCCGTCGGCAGCGGGGGGCAGGACATCACCGGGACCGAGGGTGCCAAGGTGATGAGCTTCACGATCTCGAGCATCACCGCCATCGCGGAGGCGCGGGGCCGCAGCGTCTCGTGGGGGGTTGCCGCCGTCCAGGACGCCAGGTCGTCGTCGGCGACGGAGGCCGTGAAGGCCGGCGCGGTGGACGGGATCGCCGGCACGCTCGACGAGGTCCTCGCCTTCGCATCGGGCCGGGCCGTCAAGGGATCCGGCGGGCCGTACATGCCCCAGCTGGTCGGCGCAACGGTCCAGCAGCTTCCGATGAACCCGTGGCAGCAGCTGCTGCACCTTCTCGCCGACCCGAACCTGGCGTTCATCCTGTTCGTGCTCGGAGCCTACGGGCTCATCCTGGAGTTCGTCCATCCGAACCTGGTCACCGGCGCACTCGGTGGAGTGGCCCTGATCCTCGCCTTCCTCGGGTTCGGCAGCCTCCCGCTGAATCTCGCCGGCCTGCTCCTCGTCGTCCTGGCGCTGGTGCTGTTCGTGACGGACATGACCGTGACGAGCCATGGCCTGCTCACCCTGGCCGGGCTCTTCTGCTTCGTGCTGGGCGCAGCCGCGCTGTACACCCAGCCCGGAACGTACGAACCGGGCGTGGGCGTGGCGTGGCCCGTGATCGCCGGCATGGTCCTGGTCACGGGACTGTTCATGTTCGTGGTCGTGGCCGCTGCGTGGAGGGTGCGCCACCGCCTGCGACTGCCCCTCGGCATGGGAGGCAGTGTCGCCGACGGGACAGCGCCCGTCCCCGCCGGCATGCCGGCGAGCGTCCGGCGCCCGCTCCAGCCGATCGGCACGGTGTACGCTGGCGGAGAGGAGTGGAGCGCGCGGAGCGCCGATGGCGCCGCACTGGATCGCGGGGCCCGCGTGCGGGTCGTCGGACAGGACGGCCTGGTCCTGGTCGTGGAACGTGCCGGTCCCTCGGGACCGGCTGACGTGGAGGTGTCCGGCTGATGAGCCTCGACCCGATCGCGCTCGCCGCGCTCGTGCTGGTCATCGTCGTCGTGCTGGTGCTGGTGTACCTGTCCGTCCGGGTCGTCAACGAGTACGCCCGGCTGGTCGTGTTCCGGTTCGGACGAGCCGGCGCCGACCTCGTGAAGGGCCCCGGGCTCGTGTTCCTGATCCCGATCGTCGACCGGCCGGTGACGGTGGACCTGCGCGAACAGTTCATCGAGGTGCCCAGTCAGACCACGATCACGAGAGACAACGCGCCGATCAACGTCGATTTCCTGATCTACTGGCGAATCGTCGATCCGCTCAAGAGCGTCGTGCAGGTCGCATTCTTCGCGGGCGCCCTCCAGGGCGTCGCAACCACGACCCTGCGCGCGGTCATCGGCGACATCCTGCTCGACGAGGTGCTGTCCAAGCGAGAGCAGATCAACGAGATCCTCCGCGCCAAGCTCGACGAGGTCACCGAGCGATGGGGCGGCAAGGTCACGACCGTCGAGATCCGGGAGATCACGCCGCCTCGCGACGTGCAGGACGCGATGAACCGGCAGCTCTCGGCCGAGCGCACCCGTCGAGCCGTCATCACCGAGTCCGAGGGCACGCGGCAGTCGACGATCAACGTCGCAGAGGGCGACAAGCAGTCCGCCATCCTGCGTGCCGAGGGCGATCGCCAGGCCGCCATCCTCCGCGCCGAGGGCTTCAGCCAGGCGCTCGAACGGATCTTCGGCGCCGCGAAGGGCGTCGACGAGAAGACCATGGCGCTCCAGTACCTCGATGCCCTCAAGACGCTCGGCGCCGGGCCGGCGACGAAGTTCATCATCCCGGTGGAATTCACCGAGCTGCTCCGCCCGATCTCCGGGTTCGTCGATCGGGGAATGGCCGCCCGCCCGGTCCCGCCGGCGCCCGAAGCGCCCACGCAGCCAGCCGGCCAGGGTCCGCAGCCGGGGCCGGCCGCCGGCTGATCGTCGCCGGTCCGCGTCGGGTCGCGCCGATCCGTCGCGGGTCGGTCGATACGTTTGCCCGGCGTCCGGGTATCATCCGCGCGATCCGAGCTGTGCCGCCCCAGAGAGGTCAGATGGCCGCCGCCAAGATCCTCATCGTCGACGACGATCCCGACACCCAGCGGGTGCTGGGCTATACGCTGAAGCAGGAAGGGTTCGAGGTACTCGTCGCCGTCGACGGCGCCGAGGCGCTCCGCGTCCGCGACCGGGAGCGGCCCGACCTGATCCTCCTCGACATCATGCTTCCCAAGCTCGACGGCTACCAGGTCGCCGAGAAGATCCGCGCCGACGAGGGGACGGCGAGCCACGTCCCGATCGTCATGGTCACGGCCGAGACCGACATCGAGCAGAAGGTGCGCGGGCTGCGTGCCGGCGCGGACGATTACCTCGTCAAGCCCTTCCACCCGGCCGAACTCCTGGCCCGGATCCGCAGCCTGCTCGCACGCTTCGCGCCCCGGTACGTCGAGACGACCAGCTCGGCCCCCGCGGCCGGCCGCGTGCTCGCCTTCTACGGCGCCAAGGGCGGCGTGGGCACGACGACGCTCGCCATCAACGCCGCCATCGCGCTGCAGCGCGACCAGGGTCGGCGGGTCGTGCTGGTGGACGGCAACCTCCAGTTCGGCGACCACCGCGTCTTCCTGGACCTGGGGCTCGATCGCAAGTCGATCGTGGACGTCGTGGTGGCGCCCACCATCGACCAGGACCTGCTGAAGTCCGTGCTGATCCACCACGACACCGGCATCGACCTGCTGCTGGCGCCGCCCTCGCCGGAGACCGCGGAGCTGGTCAACGACGAGCAGCATCACATGAGCCAGATCATCGAGCTGCTGCGGCAGCGCTACGACTACGTCGTGGTCGACATCGACAAGCGCCTCGACGAGACCAACCTCGACGTGATCTCGGCCGCCGACCTGGTGTTCGTGGTGATGACGGCCGACCTGTCATGCCTCAAGAACGTGCGCCTCGTGCTCGAGACGATGACACAGCTGGGCATCGGGCCGGGACGCGTCCAGCTCGTCCTGAACCGGTCCACGGCGTACACCGGGATCACCGTCAAGAACGCCGAGAGCGCGCTGCGGCAGCGGATCGCCTTCCAGGTGGTCAACGACTACCGCGTCGCCATCACGGCCCTGAACACCGGAGCGCCGTTCGCGGTCACGCGCACGGACGCCGCCCTCGGCAAGTCGGTCGTGGAGTTCGTGCGGCAGGTGGACAAGCTCGACCTGTCGCGGGCGGACGCCGTGGAGGTCGTTCCCGCCGCAACCTGAGGACGCAGGCGCAGCGCGCCGGCGCGACGTCCGGGAGCAGCGCGCGGCAACGGCCGGGTGAAGTGGCCGCCAGGCCGGAGTGATGTCCGCGGCAACGGCCGGGTGAAGTGGCCGCGAAGTGCCGGTGAAGCCCGGGCGAAGCCGGCGTGAAGTCCGCGTGAAGGCTCCGGCCCTACGCTGCGGACATGCTCGCGACGCTGATCACCGCGGTGGTTGACGGCCTCGAGGGAGCGCTCGTCCGGGTCGAGGTGGACGTGGCTCCCGGCCTGCCGGTCTGCCAGATCGTCGGCCTCCCGGACGCCGCGCTCTCCGAGGCGCGCGAGCGGGTGCGGGGCGCGATCCGCAACACGCGGGTATGCGTATCCGCAGCAGCGCATCACGGTCAACCTGGCCCCGGCCGGCCGGCGCAAGCATGGTGCCGCGTACGACGTCGCCATCGCCGTGGGGATCCTCGTGGCGTCGGGACAGGTCGTGGCGTCGGGAGGCGACTGGGCGCTGCTGGGCGAGCTGTCGCTCGGGGGTGAGGTGCACCCGGTTCCGGGCGTGCTTCCCATGATCCACACGCTGCGCCGCGCCGGGGCAAGGCGCGTCGGCGTGCCGGCGGCGAACGTCGCGGAGGCCGCGCTCGTGGAAGGCATCGAGGTGGTGCCGCTCGCCGGTCTCGACGATGCCGCGCGCCTGGTCGCGGGGCCGCGGGGCCGCCGCGCCGCCAGGGCGACCAGGACGGACCCGGTGGCGGTGTCCGGGACGGCCATGCGTGGAGGGGAGTCGGGCACGCAGCTCGTGCATGCGGACCAGCCGGTCGACCTTGCCGAGGTGCGCGGCCAGGCTGCCGCCCGGTGGGCGCTGGAGGTGGCGCTGGCCGGAGGGCACAGCCTCCTCATGGTGGGGCCGCCGGGGGCCGGCAAGACCCTCCTGGCGCGCACGATCCCGGGCCTTCTCCCGGCATTGGACGAGTCCGAGGCGCTCGAGGTGACCGTCATCGCGTCAGTGGCCGGGCTCCTCGGGCCCGGTGACGGGCTGCGACGGACGCGGCCGTTCCGGGCCCCGCACCACACGGCGTCGTACCCGGCGCTCGTGGGCGGTGGCCCGCGGCTCGCCCCGGGCGAAGTGTCCCTGGCGCATACCGGAATCCTGTTTTTGGATGAGCTCGCGGAGTTCGACCGGGACGTGCTCGAGGCCCTGCGCCAGCCGCTCGAGGAGGGCAGCGTGGTGATCGCCCGCGCGCAGGGGGCGCTGCGCTTCCCCGCCGAGGTCCAGCTCGTCGCCGCGATGAACCCGTGCCGGTGCGGGTACCACGGGGACCTGGAGCGGGCCTGCACGTGCCGGCCGGGCGAGCCCGAGCGCTACGTCCGCCGGGTGAGCGGCGCGCTCCTCGACCGGCTGGACCTTCGCGTGGAGATGCCCCGGATCCGGGCGGCCGATCTGCTCCTGGGCCCGGAGCCGGAGGGCAGTGGCGCCGTCGCTGCGCGGATCGCCGCCGCGCGACTGCGCGGGACGGAACGCAACGGCGGACGGCTCAACGCCCGGCTCTCCGGCCGCCAGACGGTCGAGGCATGCGGTCTCCAGGCCCGCGGCCGCGAGATGCTGGCGCTGATCGCCGGGCGTCGAGGACTCTCGGCACGAGGCATCCACCGCGTCCTGCGTGTCGCCCGCACGATCGCCGACCTGGCGGCCAGGGACGTCGTGATCGAGTCGGACCTGCTCGCCGCCACCGACCTCCGCGATCCCGCCGTGTCCGAGCGCCCGGGCCTGGCGGCCTGAGCCATGCTCGGAATAGGTGCCCGCGGGCCCCTCGGTACCGGTCCGGTGCCCGGGCCGCCGGCCGGCCGACCTGCGACCAGCGATGCCCCGGTGGTGAGCCGGTCCGATCATGCGGTCGCCGGGCCCGACCCGGGGCTGCTGGCCGAGGAACGCCAGGCGTGGGTCGTACTGGCAACGGTCGAAGGCGTGGGGGAGCGCACGCTGCAACGGATCGTCGCCACGCACGGGTCGGCGCGGCGAGTGCTCTGGCTCGCGGCACGTGGCAGGTTGACGCGCGGCCTGATCACGGAGACGGATGCGCGGCCGAACTCGCTTCCCGAGATCACGCGGCGCGCGATCGAACGTGCCGCCAGGGAGCCGGGCCCGAGGCTGGGGGCACTGTCCGACGCCGGCGTATGGACGATCACGCTGCTCGACCCGGACTACCCGCGCCGCCTGCTGTCCCTCCTTGCTCCTCCGCCGGTCCTGTTCGGACAGGGATCCGCCAGCGCCCTGAGTCGGGCGCGGGCCGTGGCGGTGGTCGGGACGCGCCGGGCCTCGCCGGTCGGCCGGTGGGAGGCGTCCCGCGCGGCGGGCGAGCTCGCGGCGAGGGGGGTCGTGGTCGTCTCCGGGCTGGCCGTCGGCATCGACGGCGCCGCGCACGCCGCCGCGCTGGAGGCGGGGGGCGTGACGGTTGCGGCCATCGGGTCGGGGCACGCGAGGCCGGGGCCGGTGGCCCACCGCCTCCTCGTCCGCCGCATCCTCGAACGTGGCGCCGTCATCGGGGAGCTGTCACCAGGGGCTCGGGCGACGAAGGGAACGTACCCGCGCCGGAACCGGCTGATCGTGGCGCTCGCGGATGCCGTCCTGGTGGTCGAGGCCCCCGCGCGCAGCGGTGCGCTCATCACCGCACACCTCGCGATGGACCAGGGCGTGCCGGTCCATGCGGCTCCGGGAGTCGCCCCGTCGGAGTTGTCTGCCGGGTGTCGCGCCCTGATCGACGAGGGAGGGGCCCGGCCGTTCACGGATGTCGCGGGGCTCTGCGCCGACCTTGGCTGGGACGAGGCGGCGGGCGCCCCGGAATGCGTCGCGGGCCTCCCGTCCGACACGGAACCGTTGCCGGCGCTCGGGGCGGCGGAACGCCAGGTGGCCGCCCACCTCTCGAGCGGCCCGCGAACGGTCGACGATCTCCTGCACGTGACGGGTTCGTCGCCCGGCGAGCTCGCCGCCGTCCTGACGCTGCTGCAGCTGCGCGGCCTGGCGCGCACGATGGGTCCCCTGTACCTGCCGGCAGGACGGCTGCTGCTCGGACCGCCGTGAGCTTGCGGCGGCGCGCCGCCCGGCGCCATGCGCGTTGCCTCCGTCTGTTACCCTGCAAGGCGGATGAAGCGGGTCGGACGCCCTGCCGGGTCTCGCGTCGCCAGCGCGGCACCTCGCGTGCCGCAGTCGCTTCGGGTGGCCATGCTGGTGGTCGCATCGATACCGGTCCTGGTGGGGGTCTACATGCTGTCCCTGCGAAGCCACGCCCGCGCACTCCGGTTGGTCGCGCTCGGCATCGCCGTGCTCGCCGCCGGGTCGCTCGCGGTGATCCGGCTCGCGCCCCAGGCGCAGGGCCACCTCCCGGCCCCCGTCGACACCCGGGCCATCGCGCGGCTCGCGACCCCGCTGGTGGCGGACGTGGCGGGGATGCAGCCCATCGACCTCTCGTTCACCGCGCCCATGGACCGCGACTCGGTCCAGGCATCGCTGACCGTGACGCCCATCACCGGCGTGGAGCTCACCTGGTCCGGCCGTGACACCAGACTCGCCATCGTCCCGCTGCACCCGTGGTCGCCCGGGATCATCTACACCGTGTCCGTCGCGAGCACGGCCCGGACAGCGTCGGGAGCGGCGCTTGCCGAGCCCGTCAGGGCCATCTTCCTGACGGCGGAGGCCCCCACCGCGACGATCGTGCCCGTCTCGACGACCGGAACGCGGGCGAGTGCGTCAGCTGGTTTCCGGATGACGTTCTCCCGGCCGATCGACCTCGCCAGCCTGCGCGCCGCGCTCACCATCACACCGGCGGCGGACGGACAGCTGTCGGCCGGTCTCCAGCGCGACGACCCGACGACCGTCACCTGGGTCCCGTCCGCGCCGCTCCAGCCGAACACGACGTACGTCGTGACGTTCTCGGCCCCGGTCCTGTCCTCGGACCAGATGGCCGTCGCCTCCGCGCCGCGCCTCGTCGTGCGGACGGTGAACCAGCCGGAGATCGTCAGGACGCGACCGGTGGATCACGCGCAGGCCGTCTCGTCCGGCGCGTCGGTGAGCGTCAGGTTCGACCGGGCCATGAATCGGGCCACCACGCAGGCCGCCTTCCGCCTGGTGGACGCCGGGACAGGTGTGAGGGTCGCCGGTACGTTCTCGTGGGCCGAGGGTGACACGGTGCTCGTCTTCAGCCCCACGAAGTCGCTGGCGGCAGGCCATGCATACACGCTCTCGATCGGCACTGGCGCGACCGATGCGGACGGGATCCGGCTTGCCATGCCCGCCGGCGCCACGTCCGTGCGCGCGTCGTTCCGGGTGGCTGCCCCGCAGGCAGCGGCGAAGACATCGCCCACCACCTCTGCGCGCGCGGCCTCGCCGCCGGTCACGCCGGCACCCAAGCCGGCGCCCGCGCCCAAGCCTGCCCCCGCGCCCAAGCCGTCCGCAGCCCCGTCGGCGAGCGCCCCGTGGCTGAGCGTCGAGCAGTACGCCCTGCAGCTCCTCAACTGCACACGGACCGGAGGCTGGGTCCAGTCGAACGGGACGTGCGTCGGATACGGCTCCGGCAAGTACAGCGCGTACGTCGCGCCATTGACGCTCAGCGCCGGCATCTCGACCTATGTCTCCCGTCCCTACGCCAAGTACCAGGCCGTGCGCAACGCCTGCAGCCACTTCCTCGATGGCACGCCGGGCGACCGCCTGGCGCGCGCCGGATACACGAGCTACCGGTGGGGCGAGAACATCGGGTGCCAGTCGGGAGATCCGCGCCAGGTCGTCATCAACTCGATGCTGTTCTTCCAGGGCGAGAAGTCGTACAACGGCGGCCACTGGGCCAACCTCAAGAGCGCGCAGTACTCCACGGTCGGCATCGGCGTGTGGGACTACAACGGGTACGTGCTCGTCGTCTTCGACTTCTACCACCCCTGATCCCGTGGTCCACGACGCGATCCTGCACCTGCTGAACGAGCAGCCGCTCCTCGTCGATCTCGAGTCGCTGCCCGGTTCCGGCGACACGGCCGTCGTCTGCACCAACCTTCGGATGACCAGCGGGAAGCGCCCGGTCTGGGTGGACCGGGCGGAGAACTGGTTCGTCTTCCCCATGACGCAGGTGCGCTTCCTCGAGGTGCCCGGCGCGGTCTCCGGCGGGCGTCCGACCGGGAACGCGATGGCCGTCGCGGTGGTTGCCGACGAGCCGGACCTGGAGCTCGACGAGGAGCTGTTGCGGCGAATCCGGGAGACCTGAGCGAGCGCTCCGCCGCAGGCGGAGGTGATCGGGCGCAAAGGGGCGGGTGCTACACTCCCGCCCGATGACGAAGAACCTCGTGGTCGTCGAGTCGCCCGCGAAGGCGAAGACGATCGAGCGGTACCTCGGCGACGAGTACCGCGTACTGGCCTCGTACGGCCATGTCCGTGACCTCCCGGAGAACCCCGGCAAGGGCAAACTCGGCGTGGACGTCGATCATGACTTTGCCCCGGAGTACGTGATCTCCGAGGATCGCCGCAAGCAGGTGGACGCGATCAGGCGCGCCGCGCGCTCGGCGGATCGCGTGTACCTGGCGACGGACCTCGACCGTGAAGGCGAGGCGATCGCCTGGCACGTCGCGGCCGCGGCGGACGTGCCGGCCGAGAAGACACGTCGCGTCACCTTCAGCGAGATCACGGAGGGTGCCATTCGCGAGGCGTTCGCGCACCCCCGCGCCATCGACGAGCACCTCGTGGACGCGCAGCAGACGCGCCGCATCGTGGACCGGCTGGTGGGCTACACCCTGAGCCCGTTGCTGTCCCGCAAGGTACGTGGCGGTCTCTCGGCCGGGCGCGTGCAGTCCGTCGCCACCCGCATGGTGGTGGACCGGGAGCGCGAGATCCGGGCCTTCACCGCGCGCGAGTACTGGACGCTCGAGGCGCTGCTGCAGACGGACGCGGGGGAGCGGTTCGCCGCCGAGCTCGTGCGGATCGACGGCGCCAAGCCGGGGATCGGGGACGGGCCTGCCGCCACGGCGCACGCCGAGGCGCTGCGGGGGCTCCAGCCCCGCGTCGCCAGGGTCGCGGTGACCAACAGGAAGACCAATCCGTCGCCGCCGTTCACCACGAGCACGCTGCAGCAGGAGGCGAGTCGCAAGCTCGGCTTCTCGCCTCGACGGACGATGTCCACGGCGCAGCGCCTGTACGAGGGCGTCGACACCGGCTCGGGCCAGGTCGGGCTCATCACCTACATGCGGACGGACTCGACGGCGATGGCGAGCGTCGCGATGACCGAGGCCCGGGACGTGATCCGGGCGCGGTACGGGCAGCCGTACGTCGTCGCCGCGCGGTCGCGTCTACCGCACGAAGACCCGTGGAGCGCAGGAGGCGCACGAGTCGATCAGGCCCACGTCCTTCGAGCGCGATCCGGACTCGCTTGCTGCGCATCTCAAGTCGGACGAGCTCCGCCTGTATCGGCTGATCTGGCAGCGAGCGCTCGCATCGCAGATGTCGTCCAAGGAGATCGAGACCACGGCGGTGGAGCTCGAGGCGGGCCGGTACGGGCTGCGTGCCAGCGCCAGCCGCACGACATTCGACGGGTTCTCACGGGTGTACACGGAGGGCCGCGACGACGCTGCCGACGAACTCGAGGGACGGCTTCCCGCGCTCGAGGCCGGCGACCAGACCTCCGTGGTCGAGGTGACGCCCACCCAGCACTTCACGGAGCCACCGCCGCGGTACACGGAAGCGACGCTCATCAAGGCGCTCGAGGAGAAGGGCATCGGGCGGCCCTCCACCTACGCGGCGACGCTCTCGACGATCCAGGATCGCGGCTATGTCAGGCTCGTCGACCGGCGCCTGCGACCCGAGATCATCGGTGAGATCGTGACGGACCTGCTGGTCGAGCACTTCGGTGAGTTCGTGGACCCGGAGTTCACCGCCCGCATGGAGGAGCGTCTCGACGAGATCGCACGCGGCGAGCGCGAGTGGGTGCCGCTGCTGCGGGACTTCTACGGGCCGCTCCGCGATCTCGTGGAAGCGAAGCGTCGCGAGCTGCACCGCCGCGACTTCACCACCGAGCCCTCCGACGAGGTGTGCTCGCTCGGGCACCCGATGGTGATCCGCCTGGGCCGGTACGGCCGGTTCCTGTCGTGCTCGCTCTACCCCGAGCACCAGGAGAGTCGGCCGCTCGCGGACGAGCCCGGGGACGGGGCGTCGGGAGACTCTGCCGATGGCCAGGCGCCGGACCACCACCTTCCCGGCGTGGGCGAGACGTGCCCGGAGTGCGGACAGGGAGCGCTGGCCGAGAAGCGCGGCCGCTTCGGTCCCTTCGTCGGTTGCTCGCGTTACCCGGAATGCACGTACATCAGGAAGGAGGGTCCGCCGCCCCCTGCCCAGCTCCCGTTCGAGGTCCCGTGCCCGAAATGCGGGAAGGGCCATCTCGTCGGCAGGCGGGCCCGCCGCACCGGGAAAGTGTTCTACGGCTGCTCCACGTACCCCGCGTGCGACTTCACCACGGATTTCGAACCGGTCGGGGCGCGGCACGACGCTGATGCCGGCCCGGTCGGCCGGCGCGGGGAGAGCGGTATCTGCCTCGTGTGCGGCGCGGAGGTGCCGTTGCCCGAGGGTGACCTGGTGGGTGCCAGCCTGGCGGGCGGCCCTCCCGACCCCGCCGCCCTGGCACGGCGCGCCCGTCCCGGCGGGAAGCCGGCGGGCCGGAGCCCGCGCTCCGGGGGTCGCCCGGCCAGTCCCGCTCGTCGATCCGGGGGCCGGCGCACCGCCGACGCCGGCGCGGCGTGAGCCCCGACGACGCGCTCGCGTCGTTCCTCGAGGCACTTTCGGCACGTGACGCATCGCCGCACACGATCCGCGCGTACCGAACTGCGCTGACCGACTATCTCGGCTGGCTTGCCTCGGCCGATGCCCGGTCCCTGGCGCGCCCCGGGCATGCCGGCGACACGTCATGGGAGCGGCCCGGGCGCGCCGTACTGCGTGGCTACCTCGGCCACCTCGCCGACCGCCTCGCACGGCGATCCGTCGGCAGCCGCCTCGGCGCGGTCCGGTCGTTCTACCGGCACGGGAGGCGCGCCGGCTGGCTCGAAGGGGACCCGTGGGCCGCCATCTCCACCCCGCGGCAGGGCTCGCGGCTCCCGAAGGTGCTGGACATCGGCCAGGTCGAGCAGCTGCTGGACGCCACCGACGTGCACGCGGCGCCGTCTCCGGCCGTACGCGCCGGTCGTGCCGGCTCCGGCTCCGCCCGGCCGGGACCGGCGATGCCCGGAGCTCGCGCGCGGCAGCAGGCGTGGCTGGCCGTGCGGGACCGGGCGATCGTCGAGACGGCATACGCTGCCGGCCTGCGCATCAGCGAACTGGCCGGACTCAGGCACGAGGATCTTGACCTTCGCCATTCGGAGGTGCGCGTCCTCGGCAAGGGCCGCAAGGAGCGCGCCGCGCTGCTGGGCGGACCGGCCGTCGAGGCGCTCGATGCGTACCTTCGGCAGGTGCGGCCCATCCTGCAGGAGCGATCGTCGTCCCCGGACCGCGGCTTCGTGTTCCTCAACGCGCGCGGCGGTCCGATGGGCGTGCGCGGCCTCCGGCTCCGGATCGATCGCCTGGTCAGGCTCGCGGGGCTGCCCGACGGGGTCAGCCCGCACACGCTGCGGCACTCGTTCGCGAGCCACCTGCTGGATGGCGGCGCGGACCTCCGCGTCGTACAGGAGCTGCTCGGCCACTCCAGCCTCGCCACCACGCAGCTGTACACGCACGTGTCGCCCGGCAGGCTCAGGTCGGCATACGCCGCGGCCCATCCTCGGTCCGGAAGGGATGCGGGCGCGGCATCGCCGACGCCGGCAGGTGGTCCCGGGGAAGCGCCTCCGACGCGCCCCAGGGCCGCTCCGCGGGCACGTCCCTCGCGCCAAGCCCCCCGGCGATGACGGAGCTGGGGGTCACGGCGAGCAACAGGACCCTGGTACGGGCCGGCCTCGTCGTCACCGGCGCGTATCTCGCGTCGCGGATCCTGGGCTGGGTCCGCACGGCGGCGCTGCTCGCGGTGATCGGTCCCGGCCGCGAGTTGGACGCGTACTTTGCCGCGTTCCGCGTCCCCGACGCCATCTTCCAGCTGGTCGCGGCGGGGGCGCTCAGTTCGGCGCTGATCCCCGTGCTCGCGGGGTTCTTCCACGAGGGACGTCAGCCCGACGCGTGGCGGCTGGTCTCGAGCGTCGTGAACCTCATGCTGCTCGCGCTGGCGGCACTCGCGGTGGTGTTCTTCCTGGCGGCGCCGTGGATCATGCCGCTCATCACGCAGGACTTCACGCCCGCGCAGCTCGACCTCGCCGTGCGCCTCAGCCGGATCATGCTGCTGTCGCCGATCCTGCTGGCTGTTTCGGCGGTCGCCACGAGCGTCCTCAACGCCGGGAACCGGTTCACGGCCGCGGCATTGGCGCCCCTGCTCTACAACCTGGCCATCATCGTGCCGGTCGTGCTCCTCGGGGGAGCGATGGGCGTCACGGTGGCCGCCGTCGGCGTCGTGGTCGGCGGCGTGCTGAGCCTCGCCGTCCAGATCATGCCCCTCGACGTGATGGGATACCGCTACCAGCGCGTGGCCGACACGCACGACCCGGCGACCCGCGAAGTCGTGCGCCTCGTGGCCCCGCGCGCGCTCGGACTCGGTGCCACGCAGATCACGTTCATCGTGAACACGCTGCTGGCGTCGGGGCTCGGAGCGGGCATCATCACGAACTACACGGCCGCGTTCACCGCCTACCAGATCCCCATCGGTGTCATCGGTCTGCCCCTCGGCGTGGTGCTGCTGCCCTCGATGTCCACGGCGCTCGCGGCGGGCGAGCACGGGCAGTTCGGCTACCTCGTCACGCGCTCGCTCAGGCTGCTGCTGTTCGTCATGCTGTTCCTGGCCGCCGTCGGGATGGTCGTGCGGACCCAGGTGATCGACCTGCTGTACGGCTACGGCAGCGTCACGCGTGGCGACGTGGGCGTGATGGCCGACGCGCTGCAGTTCTTCCTCCTGGGCCTCGCGGCGGACTCTCTCGTGGTGGTCCTGGCGCGAGCGTTCTACGCGGACAAGGAGACGAGGATCCCGGTGGCCGCGGCGCTGGTGGCCGTGGCGATCAACGTGGTGGTCTCGGTTGCGACCGTGGGACCGCTGGGGCTGCGCGGCCTCGCACTCGGGATCGCGCTGGGCGCCTGGGTCGAGGCGGCGATGCTCACCGTGCTGCTGACGCGCCGCATCCGGACGCTCGACCTGCGGGGCCTGGTGATGGCGGCGATCGCCTTCGCGGCCGGCGCGGTGCTGGCCGCGGTCGTCGCGGCGTGGGGCCTGGACACCATCGCGTCGGGGGTGGGCGTGCACCCGGGACGCGTGCTCGTGCTGGTCGAACTGCTGGTCGCCAGCGCCATGGGCGCGGCTGTCTATGCCGCATGGTGCTACCTGCTGCGGATGCCGGAGTTGCCGGAGACGATCGGGTTGCTCAGGGACACGCTTCGACGGAGAGTGGCGTGAGCGCGGCGGGCCCGGCGCCGTCCCGCGCCCCGGGGCTCGTCGCGGCGCCCGGCACGGCGCCCCGGATGGCCGACGAGGCAACCCTGCGTGATGACGATGCCGCGTGGAACGAGTTCGTCGCGTCGACGCCGCGTGCCCCCTACCTCCAGGCCACACCGTGGGCCGAGGTCAAGGCACGCAACGGCTGGGCCGCGCGCCGGATCGTCGCGGGCCGGACCGGGGGACAGCTCCTCACGCACCCCATCGGCCCGCTCCCGTGGTCGGTCGGGTACGTCCCGCGGGGCCCCATCGCCCCCGACCTCGACCGTGTCGGGGTCCGGGCCTGGACCGAGGCGGTCCGTTCGGCCGCGAAACCGGCGCGCCTCAGCCACGTGGTGATCGATCCCGAGATCGAGGCCGGCGGCCCCGAGCTGGCGTGGTTCCGGGATGCCGGCTGGCGGCCCTGTCCGTCGCCGCAGCCCGCACGATCCAGGTGGATCGACCTCGCGAGGAGCGAGGAGGAGCTGTGGGGCGACCTGCGGGGGAAGTGGCGCCAGTACGTGCAGAAGGCGCGGCGCGGCGGCGTGCGGATCGTCGACGCCGGACCCGAGCGGCTGGGCGACTTCTACGCCATCTACGTGGAGACCGCGCGCCGCGCGGGCTTCACGTACCGCACCGAGGCTACGTACCGGGCGACGTACGAGGCGTACGCCGCTCACGGCAGGGCGCGGCTCCTCTTCGCGGACGGCCCTGGCGGTCACGCCGAGGCGGCGCTGATGCTGATCGGCTGGGGCCGCCGGGTGGTCGAGCCCTACGGAGGCATGACGCAGGCTGGTGCCGGGACGCGCGCGAACTACCTGCTCAAGTGGGAGGCGATCCGCTCGTCGCGCGAGGCGGGATACGCGATCTACGACCTGTGGGGGCTCTCGCATGCGGGGATCGAGCACTTCAAGGTGGGATTCGGAGGCCGGGAGGTCGACTACGTCGGCGGCCTCGAGCTGCCCGTCCGGCCGCTCGTGAGGAGCACCGTGCAGGCGGTCCAGGCGGGACGGGTGCTCCTCGCGCGCCGACAGCTGCGCGGCGAGCGATCGGTCACCGCCGAGGGCGCAGAACCGTGATTGGCGGCGAGGTTCGGGACACGCTCCATCCACCACGTCCCCTCGGCGAGCTCGCGCTGCTGCTCGAACGTCGCGGCCAGCTCGTCGCCGTCGTGCCGGGAGCCGCGGGTGGCGTGCCGGCGGGAGCCTCGGCAGCGGGGATCTCGCGGGTCGACTACGACTCCCGCCGCGCGCGCCCCGGCAGCCTGTTCGTGGCCATACCGGGCACGAGACAGGACGGGCACGCGTTCGTGCAGGGAGCCGTCGCCGCCGGCGCCGGCGCGGCGATCGTGGAACGGCCGCTGCCCCAGCTGCCGGTCTCCCAGCTGGTCGTGCGGGGCTCCCGGCCGGCGCTTGCCATCGCGGCTGCGTGGCTGGCCGGGTTTCCCAGTCGCAGCCTCGGTGTCGTGGGCGTCACCGGCACGGACGGCAAGACGACCACCAGCTTTCTCGTGCGGGCCATGCTGGAGGCGGCGGGCTACCCCTGCGGGATGTCGGGCACCGTGACGACGATCGCCGGGGGCCGTCCCTTCGGCGGCCCGACGCGGTCCACCACCCCGGAGGCGCCCGAGCTGCAGGCGGCGCTGGCCGCGATGGTCGGGTCAGGCGACCGGTTCGCCGTGGTCGAGTCCACCTCGCACGGGCTCGCGCTCGACAGGGTCGGGGAAGTCGCGTACGACGTGGCCGTGCTCACGAACCTGACGCACGAGCACCTCGAGTTCCATCGCACGCACGAGGCCTACCGCGCGGCGAAGCGGCGGCTGTTCGAGGCGCTCGCCGTGGACGAGCGCAATCCGGAGAAGGGATGGGGCAAGGCCGGAATCGTGAACCTGGACGACCACTGGGCGCCCGAGTTCGTCGACGCGACCACGCGGGCTGGCGCACGGGTGGTCGGCTACGGGAGGGCGCCGGACGCGACCGTGCGGCTGGTGGGCCTCGCGCAGGACGCGCGGGCGCTGCGCCTGGAGGTCGCCACCGAACGCTGGAGGGGTCCGCTGGTCCTCCACCTGGCCGGCACCTTCAACGGGCACAACGCGCTGGCGGCGATCGCCGTCGGGGAGGCCCTCGGGCTCGATCCGGCGGCCATTCGTGCCGGCCTGGAGGGCGTCGAGCGGATCCCCGGACGAATGGAGCGGGTGCCGACCGCGCTGCCCTTCACCGTGGTGGTCGACTACGCGCACACGCCGAATGCCCTCGGGCTCGTGCTCGACGACCTCGCCCCGGTCGCCGCCTCGGGGGGAGGCGGCCTGGTCGTCGTGTTCGGCTCGGCGGGCGAGCGGGATGTCATGAAGCGGCCGGTCATGGGCCGCGTGGCCGGCGAACGCTGTCGCCTGGTCGTGGTCACGGACGAGGACCCGCGTGGCGAGGACCGCGAGCGCATCCTCGACGAGATCGCGGCCGGCGCGGAGGCCGCAGGCAGGGTGCGCGGGCGGGACCTGCTGGTCATCGCCGACCGGGCCTCCGCCGTCCGGGCCGCGTTCGAGCACGCGCGGGCCGGCGACGTCGTGCTGCTCGCCGGCAAAGGCCACGAGTCCACGATCGAGATGGCCGACGGCTCCCACCCGTGGGACGAACGCCGCGTGGCACTCGAGGCCCTGGCCGAACTGGAGGCGGGGCGCTGAGCGGCGACGTCGACCTGCGCACGGCCGGAGACGGGGCCGTCGGCGGCGGCATCGAGGTGCGCGGAGCCGGACCCGAGGACCGGTCGCGGTGGGACGCGTTTGTTCGCGGCCTCCCGTCGGCCGATATCCTCCAGGCATGGGGCTGGGGCGAGGTGGCCCGCACAGGGGGCGAGCACCCGACGCGGATCCTCGCGACGGATCGGCACGACCAGGTCAGGGGAGTCGCCCAGGTCCTGGTCCGAGATGCGGCCGCCGGCCGGCGCGTCCTGTACGTGCCCCATGGCCCGGCCTGGGACTCCCTGGCCGCCGACGGCGACCTCGTCCTCGACGCCATGATCGAGGGCCTCCGTCGCGAAGGCGAGCGGCAACGCGGCATCGTGCTGAAGGTCGATCCGCGCGCCACGGACGCCGGCTCCCCGGCCGCGCTCCGGTCGATGCTCCTCTCGCGCGGGCTGCGCCCCGCTCGAGCGGACCTGCAGGCCGCGACGACGCGAGTGCTCGATCTCCGGCCCGGCGCGGACGCCCTGTTCCCGGCCCTCGAGAAGGACACGCGAAATCTCATCCGGCGCGCGGGTCGCGAGGGTGTGCGGACCCGCATCATCCGGGACCATGACGCCCGGGCCTACGAGGACTTCTCGAGGCTGCTCGCCGCCACGGGATCCCGTGCCGGGTTCCGCGTGCGGCCGGGAGCCGCCTTCGAGGCGCTGGCCGGGGAGTTCGCGCCATCGGGCGACGCGTATCTCGTCCTGGCCGACCTCGCCGGCGAGGTGATCGCCGGGTGCCTCGCCCTGGCGACGGGTCCGCGCGCCTTCTACCTCTACGCCGCGTCGCTGCGCGAAACCCGCCTGCGGCACGCCAACGGGCCGTACGCCGCGCTGTGGGCATGCGTCGAGGCCCTCGCCGCGGACGGCCGCGAGACCCTCGACCTGTGGGGCGTGGTGGAACCCGGCGATGCACCGGCCGAGCCCGGTTGGGCCGGATTCAGCCTGTTCAAGCGGGGTTTCGGTGGTTCGCCGCTGCGCCATCCCGGCACGTTCGACCTGGTCCTGTCGCCTGCGTGGTACGCACTCCGGGATCTGCGCGAGCGGTTGCGGCACTGACTCCGCGTATGATGCCGGCCGTGCCAGAGACCGTCGCCGAGCCAGGGCAGCTGCGCGTCGTCGACGCGACCGCATGGCCGGCGGACCGGTGGGACGCGCTGGCCGCCCGCAGCGAGATGGGCCACGTCTTCCAGTCGCACGCGTGGGGCGAGAGCAAGGCGGGCCTCGGCTGGCGTCCGCTTCGTGTCGTGGTGGAGATGCATGGCGAGCCCGTCGGCGTGGCGTCGCTGCAGGAACGGACGCTCGTCCGGGCCGCCCCCGGGCCGCTTGGCCGCCTGACCTACCTGTACGCGCCCCGCGGCCCCGTCCTGCTCCGCCAGGACGCTCGCGCGGCCGACGCCACGCTTGCCGCGCTTCGCCGCGTGGCACGGGCACGCCACGCGGTCGTCCTCGCCGCCGACCCGGCATGGGACGAGGGGAGCCCCCCCGCGTCGGCTCTCGCCCGTGCCGGCTACCGGCCGGCGGGCAGGGAGATCCAGGTGTCCCGGACCGCGATGATCGTCCCGCTCCGCGCCGACGAGGGCGGACAGCACCAGCTGCTGGGGGACAGCACCGCGCGAAACATCAACAAGGCACGCCGGGTGGGCGTCACGGTCGAGCGCGTGGACCTCGCCGATCCGGGCCTCCGGGACGACGCCCTGGGCTGCTTCTGGGAGATGTTCGCCGCCACCGGGCGCCGCGAAGGATTCATCGTCCGCGATCGCTCGTACCAGCTCGGCCAGTGGCGGGCGCTCGGCGACGCGGGGCTGGCGAGCCTGTGGTTCGCACGGGCCGGCGGGACGCGCCAGAACGGCGTCGTCCTGCTCCACTGTGGGCGACGGCTCGTCTCGCACGTGGCGGGGTCCCCCGACGACGCCGATCTGCGCGGGACGCGCTCGAATCACCTGCTCCAGTGGGAGATCATGCGGTGGGGCGCCGCCCACGGTTTCGAGGACTACGACCTGGGGGGCGTGGACACGCCCGCTGCTCCCGGGCTCCCCATCGATCGCACGCACCCGCTCTGGAACCTCTACGAGTTCAAGCGGGGGTTCGGGGCCCGGGGCGTCGTGTTCGTCCGGGCGCACGAGGTGGCCCCGCGGTGGGCGCTCGGCACCGCGTGGAGCGTCGCCCGGCGGCTTCGCTGAGGGCGGTCCCGGCGCCTGGGAGGCGGGCCGGGAGGCGGGTCGGGAATCCACCGCGTCGTCCGGACGTCATGTCCGCACGGGAGCGCCGCCGGGGAGCCGCGAGATCGGGCGGGTATGATGGAAACCCATGTCGATCCAGCCGGCGAGCGTTCCCTCGCACACGAGCCACCGCGCCGGCCCGGGCGCCCCCGCCTCGGGCGCCGAGGCGCCTGCCCGGACCCCGGCCGAGATCGACGCGCTCGAGCAGCGGCTGATCGACGAGGTCGGCGGCCACCACCCCCTGGCGGATCTCTCCGGGGTCGAGCGCGCGTACCGGTTCGCCGTCGAGGCGCATGCGACGCAGCGGCGGGCCAGCGGCGAGCCATACGTCACGCACCCGCTCGCGACCGCCCAGACGCTCGCCGAGCTCGGGCTCGACCCGGTCGCGATCCAGGCCGCGCTTCTCCACGACATCCCGGAGGACACCGAGTACTCGCTCGAGGACGTCGACGAGCGGTTCGGGCCCGAGGTGGCCCGGCTCGTCGACGGGGTCACGAAACTGTCGAAGTTCAGCGCCCACAGCCACGAGGAGCGCCAGGCGGAGAACATCCGGAAGATGTTCCTGGCCATGGCGGAGGACGTGCGCGTCGTGCTGATCAAGCTCGCCGACCGGCTGCACAACATGCGCACGATCTCCGGGCTCCCGCCGGAGAAGCAGCAGCGGATCGCGCGCCAGACGCTCGAGATCTACGCCCCGCTGGCGGAGCGCCTGGGGATCTGGCAGATGAAGTGGGAACTCGAGGACCTGTCGTTCAAGGTGCTCGAGCCGGTCGCCTTCCGGTCGATCGCGACGCAGCTGGAGACGAGGCGCGCGGCGCGCGAGTCGTACGTGGAGCGCGCCATGGCCGAGCTTCGCGAGGCGCTGGAGGCGAGCGGCATCGACGCTGACCTGTCGGGACGCCCGAAGCACCTGTACAGCATCCACCGCAAGATGGAGCGCAAGGCCGCCAACTTCGACGAGGTCTACGACGTGTACGCCATTCGCGTGCTCGTCGACGAGGTCAAGGACTGTTACGCGGCGCTCGGCGTGGCGCACTCGCTGTGGCGTCCGATTCCCGGCCAGTTCGACGACTACATCGCGATGCCCAAGACCAACGGGTACCAGAGCCTGCACACCGCCGTCATGGCGCTCGAGGGCCACCCGCTCGAGGTGCAGATCCGCACCCACCAGATGCACCGCATCGCGGAGGTCGGGATCGCCGCGCACTGGCGCTACAAGGAGGGGTCGAAGTCCGACCGGGACTACGACGCGAAGCTCGCCTGGATCCGGCAGCTCATGGAGTGGCAGCGGGAAGTCGCGGATGCCACCGAGTTCGTCGAGGGACTCAAGCTGGACGTCTTCCAGGACCAGGTCTTCGTGTTCACGCCCAAGGGCGAGGTCAAGGACCTGCCGGCGGGCTCCACCCCCCTCGACTTTGCGTACCGGATCCACACCGACGTCGGGCACCGCTGCATCGGTGCCAAGGTGAACAACCGCCTGATGCCGCTCGACTACAAGCTGCGCAACGGCGACATCGTCGAGATCGTCACCACCAAGGCGGCGCACGGCCCGTCGCGTGACTGGCTGTCGATCGTCCGGACCACGCACGCCCGGGAGAAGATCCGGCAGTGGTTCAAGCGGCAGCAGCGCGAGGAGAACATCACCCACGGCCGGGAGTCCCTCGACCGCGAGCTCCGTCGCCTGGGGCGGACCTCGCTCGAGCGGGTCGGCGTGGAACGCGTATCGGAGATGGCGGAGCTGTACAAGTTTCCGACGGTGGACGACTTCCTGGCCGCCGTGGGCTACGGCGCGGTCAGCGCCCAGCAGGCCGTCATCCGCATGGGGATCGTCGACGACTCGAACGAGGTCGTGCTGCCGCAGGTCGCGCCGCCCACGCCACAGACGCAGGTCGGCGGCGTCCGCGTCAAGGGCGTCGGGGACCTTCTCGTGCGGTTCGCGGCCTGCTGCCACCCCATCCCGGGTGACCCGATCATCGGGTTCATCACGAGGGGCAAGGGCGTGACCGTCCACCTCCGCGACTGCGTGACGATCCTGCACGAGAAGGACGTCGAGCGGCTCATCGAGGTCGAGTGGGAGGGCGCCGCGGAGCGCACCTATCCGATCGCGATCCGGCTGGACGCGTACGACCGGACGGGGCTGCTGTCGGACATCACCAACGTCGTCGCCGAGCAGAAGGTGAACATCGTCGCGGCGCACGTGGAGACCCACGCCGACCGGACGGCGACCGTGAGCGCGACCCTCCAGGTCTCGTCGGTGGCACAGCTCGCGCGCGTCCTGTCGCGGCTGGAGCAGGTCAAGGACGTCTTCTCGGTGCAGCGCGCGCTGGGCTGACGCTCAGGAGGCCTCTCCCTCGTCGGTCGACGCCCGATCGTCCGCGTTCGTCTCCGCGACGTGGCGCCGGCGTGCGGCAATGTCGTCGATCGACTCGTCCCGGTGCCCTGCCTCGCGGGCAAGGCGGCGCTGCTCGTCGGCCGTGTGCCACACCGCCCGCGCCTGTTCCTCGACCTCGGCCGCGAGCCGGTGGAACTCGGGGCTCGAGACGGGCTCCTGGCGCTTGCGCTCCTCGGCGGCGTGGAGCCTGCGCACTTCGGCGAGAAGCCGGTCGGAGGTCGACTGGATCTCGGCGTCGTCGTCGCTCATGCCGACAGTGTCCGCGGTGTCGGGGTCGACGGGGTGGAGCAGTCGATCGCCAAGCCGTTGCGGCTCGCTTGCGACGGACGCCGCGCTGGCCAACCGCGCGGCTCGCTCGAACCTGTTGTCGCGATACCAGTCCATGCCGCCCGACCACGCCCGCAGCGACGACGCCACGTAGCGGACCACGTAACCAGCCCGGCCGTACCGTCGCCACTGGCGCACGTGCGCCAGCTCGTGCGCCAGCTCGTGCGGCTCGAGACGGCGCCAGCTGACGATGCTCGTCCCGATCGTGATCGCCAGCCACCCGCGGACCAGCAGCCGGGACCCGGCCGCCCGAAGCCGCGGCCGCACGTAGAGGTGCACGATGACGGGGTCGGGAAGGGCGCTCACGGTGCGGACCATGGTAGGCCGCGCACCCGATAGACTTCGGGCCATGCCCAGTTTCCGCGCGCCCCGTGGGACCCGTGACCTCCTGCCGCCCGAGCGGCCGGCGTGGGAGCGCCTCATCGCGCTCGCGTCCAGCCTGGCGCGCCGCTACGGCTACGCCGGGATCGAGACGCCGCTGTTCGAGCAGACGGCCGTGTTCGAGCGTGGGGTCGGGGCCGTCACGGACATCGTCGAGAAGGAGCTGTTCCGCATCCAGCCGCGGACCGACGAGGGCGAGTCATGGTCCCTGCGCCCGGAGGCCACGGCCGGGATCGTGCGGGCGTACGTCCAGCACGGGATGCGGACCTGGCCACAACCCGTCCGCGTCCAGTACGTCGGCCCGATGTTCCGGTACGACAGGCCGCAGGCGGGCCGCTACCGGCAGTTCTGGCAGTGGGACGTCGAGGCGATCGGCGATCCGGGGCCCGGCATCGACGCCGAAATCGTCGAACTGGGGTACCGCTTCTACGCCGAGGCCGGCCTGGCGAACGTCCAGGTGCTGTTGAACTCCATCGGCGATCCGGCATGCAGGCCGGCATACATCGCCGAGCTGCGTTCGTACTTCGCGTTCCACCGATCGAGCCTGCCGGAGCTCGAGCTGTCGCGCCTGGAGGCCAACCCGCTCCGGCTCCTGGATTCCAAGGACCCGGACATGGCGGCGCTCATCGCGGCCGCGCCCCGCATCGTCGATCGCCTGTGCGACGCGTGCCGCACACACTTCGACGCCGTCCGGGAGCACCTCGACGCCGTGGGGGTGCCCGTGCGCGTGGAGCCGTCGCTCGTCCGGGGCCTCGACTACTACACCCGCACCGCGTTCGAGTACTACCGCGAGGGCGCGGAGGGCCAGCAGCAGGCCCTCGGTGGAGGGGGCCGGTATGACGGGCTGGTCGAGCTGCTGGGCGGCAAGCCGACTCCCGGCATCGGGTTCGCGCTCGGGCTGGACCGCGTCGTCCTCGCCCTCGAAGAGGAGGGGATCGCCGGGCCCGCCGTTCCGGGGCCTGCCGCCTTCGTCGCCGGTGCCGATCCGGGCGACAGCGTCGGCCGCCTGAAGGTCGCCACCGAATTGCGGCGCGCCGGGCTCTCGGCCAGGGCCGACCTCGGGAACCGGAAGCTCGGGCGGCAACTCGAGCAGGCGTCGCGCGAGGGTGCGCACTTCGCGGTGATCCTGGGCGACGAGCTCCTGGACGGGAGGTGCAGCTGCGGGATCTGCGGGCGGGGTCGCAGCACCCGGTTCCGCTGGCCGACCTTGCCAGGGAGATCGAGCGGGACGAGGCATCCCACCGGCACGGGTAGGCAGCCCGGCCGGCGCCCGCCGGGTGGCCCGGCTCGCGCCCGCCGCAGTGTCCGCTTCGACTACGATACCGGCACCATGACCGAGCCACCGTGCTCTCGCACGCCCTCGACGACCTCGCGACGCCGTACCGCACCGACACCTGCGGCGACCTTCGCGCGGCCGATGCCGGCCGCGAGGCCCGCCTGGCCGGCTGGGTCCACCGGCGGCGGGACCACGGCCACCTGATCTTCCTCGACCTCCGCGACCGGCACGGGATCACCCAGGTCGTGGTGGATGCCCACGAGTCGCCCGAGGCGCACGCGGTCGCCGCGCGGGTCCGGACCGAGTTCGTCCTGCGGTCGACGGGCGTGGTTGCCGGCACGCCTGCCCGGCACCGAGAACCCGAAGCTCGCCACGGGCGCGATCGAGCTGCGGGCGCAGCGAGCGTCGAGATCCTCTCCGAGGCGAAGACGCCGCCCTTCTACATCAACGAGCCGGACGCCCCGGTCGACGAGGCCGTGCGCCTGCAGTACCGCTACCTCGACATCCGCCGCGAGCCGATGCGCGACCGGCTCCTGCTCCGCTCCGCGCTCGTCCAGGCCATCCGCGAGGTCCACCACGCGCCGGGTTCGTCGAGATCGAGACGCCGATCCTGATCAAGTCCACGCCGGAGGGCGCGCGCGACTTCATCGTCCCGAGCCGCCTCCAGCCGGGCACCGTCTACGCGCTGCCGCAGAGTCCCCAGCAGCTCAAGCAGCTGCTCATGGTCGCCGGCATCGACCGCTACTTCCAGATCGCGCGCTGCTTCCGCGACGAGGACCTCCGCGGCGACCGCCAGCCGGAGTTCACGCAGCTCGACCTCGAGATGAGCTTCGTCCGCGAGGCAGACCGTCATGGACTTCGTCGAGGCGATGGCGATCGAGGTCAGCCGCGCCGTCGCGCCCGACCGGCCGATCCAGGACGTGCCGTTCCCGCGCTTCACGTTCGACGAGGCGATCGAGCGCTTCGGCTCCGACAAGCCGGACATGCGGTTCGGCGATGGAGCTGGTCGACCTCGCGCCCGCGCTCGGGGGCGGATCGGCGGGCAGGCGGCGCCCTCACGGGGTTCCGCGTCTTCGACGACGACGCTGGCGGCGGGCGGCCGGGTCAAGGCGATCGTGGCGCCGGGCATGGCCGGCGCGACCCGGCGCGAGATCGACGAGCTGACCGAGCTCGCCCGCCGGTACGGGGCGAAGGGCCTGGTGCACCTCGCGGTCGACGCCGACGGCGCCAGTCCACTCGCCGATCGTCAAGTTCCTCGGCGAGGAACGGCTGCGAGCGCTCGCCGACGCCGCCGCCGCGGCGCCGGGCGACCTCATGCTCGATCGTCGCCGACACGCCCCGAGGTGACCGCCGACGTGCTCGGGCGCCTGCGGCGCGAGCTCGGCGACCGCCTCGGGCTCGCCGACCCGAACGTGCTCGCGTACTGCTGGGTCCACCGCTTCCCGATGTACCAGTGGGACGCCGAGAACAGCCGCTGGGACGCGACGCACAACCCGTTCAGCGGCGTGGTCCCGGAGGACGAGCCGCTGCTCGTCACGGCGTCGGGCGACCCGTATCGGCCCGCGCCGGACGATCCCGGCCGGCCGCGCGCGCGCGCTGCAGTACGACATCGCGCTCAACGGCTGGGAGCTCGGCGGCGGCTCGATCCGGATCCATCGCCGCGAGCTGCTGGAGCGCAGCTTCGCGCTGCAGGGCCACTCGCTCGAGCGCATGCACGACCAAGTTCGGCGGCGATCCTCGAGGCGTTCGAGTTCGGCGCGCCGCCGCACGGCGGGATCGCGCTCGGCATCGACCGCTGGGCGGCGCTGATCTCGGACCAGACGAACATCCGCGAGGTCATGGCGTTCCCGAAGACCGCGTCCGGCACGGACCTCATGCTCGAGGCGCCGTCGGCGCCGGACCCGGACCAGTACGCCGAACTCGGCCTCGCGCTACGTCGGCGTCGCCGAGGCAGCGCCGGGTGCCGCCGGCCAGGAACCCGGTGCCGCGGGCCAGGAACCCGGTGCCGCCGGCCACGGGCCGGAACCGCCCGCCCGCGCCACACGCGGCGCGTAGCCGCCCTGTGGACTGGGTAGCGGCCGTCGGTCGCCACCCGCGGACCGCCGCGGTCGTCGGGGCGCTCTGCATCGCCTTCTCGGGCATCTTCTTCAGGCTGTCCGGGGTCTCGCCGGCGACCGCCACCTTCTTCCGCTGCCTCTACGCGCTGCCCGTACTGGGCCTGGTGGCGCTCGGCGAACGGCGCCGGTACGGTCCATTCGAGCCACGGAACCACGCGATCGCGCTCGGCGCCGGCCTCTTCTTCGCCGCGGATCTCCTCTTCTGGCACCACGCTGTGAACGACGTGGGGGCCGGACTCGCCACCGTCGTCGCGAACCTCCAGGTCGTCGTGGTCGCCGCGGTGGCCTGGATCGCGCTCCACGAGCGACCGTCCCGGGCCGTCGGCATCGCCATTCCCGTCATGCTCGTGGGAGCCCTGCTGATTTCGGGTGTGATCGGGTCGGGTGCGTACGGTGCCGACCCGCAGCTGGGCGTGACGCTCGGTCTGGTCTCTGCCGTGGCGTATGCGGGCTACCTGCTGTTGACCCGCCAGGGCAATCCCGGCGGCCTCCGCCCGGGGACCATGTTGTTCGACGCAAGCCTGGCGACGGCCGTCGTCGCAGCCATCGTCGGCACCTTGCTGGGCGAGCTGGATCTCGTGCCCACGTGGCCGGCCCACGGATGGCTGCTGCTGGTGGCGCTCACCTCGCAGGTGGCCGGATACCTGCTGATCTCGGCATCCTTGCCGCGGCTGCCGGCTGCCCTCACGTCGGTCATCCTGCTGGCGCAGCCCGTGGCGACGGTGATTGCCGCAGGCGTCCTGCTGTCGGAGGCGCCGTCGCCCGTCCAGCTTGCGGGCGTGGGACTCGTCGTGGTCGGGCTGGTCGTGGCAGGCGCCCGAACGGGATCGCGGCCGCTGTCACGTGGCTCGCCCGTCTCCGAGGTCGACACGTACCCGATCGGCTGATGTCCGCTCCGTGGCACGCCCGGCCTGTCCTTCCTGCAGATCCTTTCGCCGGAGAACCGTATGTCGAGTTGCCGGCTTGATTCGGCGGGCTGGGCGGTCGGGCGAGCCATGCGGACTGGGGCACCCAGCCGCGCGCGAGCACGAAGTCGCGCATGCGAGACCGGTCCGGCGCCGGGACGGAGGCCGCACAACGCGCGCCATCCGACATACGGTTCCGCAGGAGTGCGAACTGCAGGAAAGGGCCCCTGCCCGCGCCGATCCGGGGGAGGAGCTGAGCCCCGGCCGCCTGCGACGCGCCCTGTGCGACAATGACACGGCCCATGACCGATATGCCCCGTCCGACCTTGCCTGCCTCATCGACCGCGCGCGTCCGGGAGGACGTGCGAAACGTCGCCATCGTCGCGCACGTCGACCACGGCAAGACCACGCTCGTGGACGGGTTGCTGCGCCAGACCGGCTCGTTCCGCGCCAACCAGGAAGTCGTGGACCGCGTCCTCGACTCCCTCGACCTCGAGCGCGAGAAGGGCATCACGATCATGGCGAAGCACACCGCGGTCGAGTTCGGCGGTGTTCACCTCAACATCGTGGACACGCCCGGCCACGCGGACTTCGGCGGCGAGGTCGAGCGCAGCCTGCTGATGGTCGACTCGGTGCTGCTGCTGGTCGACGCGTCGGAAGGTCCGCTCCCCCAGACCCGGTACGTGCTCCAGAAGGCGATGGCGCGCCGTCTCCCGGTCATCGTCTGCCTCAACAAGATCGACCGCAGCGACGCGCGGCTGACCGAGGTCCTCGACGATGTGTACGAGCTGTTCCTCGACCTTGGCGCGGACGAGCACCAGATCGACTTCCCGGTCGTGTACACGAACGCCAAGGCGGCCACCGCGACGCTCGATCCCGCGGTCCCGGGCACGGACCTGAGCCCGCTGCTCGATCTGCTCGTGCGCGTCACGCCGCCGACGACCTACGAGGAGGGATTCCCGCTCCAGCTCCTCGTCACGAACCTGACCGCCAACGAATACGTGGGCCGGATGGCCGTCGGGCGGATCTGGAACGGCACCATCCGCATGGGCCAGCGCATCGCGATCGTGCGCCAGGAGGACGACACCACCGAGGGGGCGGTCGAGCCCGGGCGGACCGTGACGCTGACCGGCACCGTGACGAGCCTCACCACCGCCGAGGGGATCCTGCGAGTCGACGTGCGCGAGGCGGGCCCGGGGGAGATCGTCGCCGTGGCCGGGATCCCGGATGTCACCGTCGGTGACACGATCACCGATCCGCTCGATCCGCGCCCGCTGCCGCGGCTCCAGGTCGACGCTCCCACCATCAGCATGTCGTTCGGCGTGAACACGTCGCCGCTCGCCGGTCGCGACGGCCGGTACCTCACGAGCCGGCACCTGCGCACCCGCCTCGAGCGCGAGGTCCTGGGCAACGTCGCCATCGAGTTCGTGCCGTCCGAGTCGGGCGAGGCGTTCGAGGTTCGGGGCCGCGGCGAGCTGCAGCTGGCCGTACTGATCGAGACCATGCGCCGCGAGGGCTACGAACTCCAGGTGTCGCGCCCGGAAGTGATCCTTCACGAGGTCGACGGGGCGGTTCACGAGCCGTACGAGCGGATCACCGTGGACATTCCGCCCGACTTCATCGGCGAGGTGTCGGAGGCCCTGGCGTCGCGGCGCGCGCGCCTCGAGCAGATGACGACCGACGCGGACGGTCGCGTGCGCATGGAGTACGTGCTGCCCGTGCGCGGCCTCATCGGGTTCCGCGGCCAGCTCCTGACACTCACGCGCGGCACGGCCCTGATGCACCAGATCGGAGAGGGGTACGGGCCCTGGGCCGGAGAGGTCACCCATCGCACGTCGGGCGTGCTCGTGGCGGACCGCACCGGTGTCACCAGCACCTTCGCGCTGCACAACCTGCAGGACCGCAGCGAGCTGTTCATCGGCCCCGGCGTGGACGTGTACGAGGGGATGATCGTCGGCGAGAACGCGCGTCCCGGGGACATGGACGTCAACGCGACCAAGGAGAAGCACCTCACCAACATGCGCTCGTCCACGCAGGAGCAGACGCTCCGCCTGACGCCGCCGAGGGAGCTCACCCTGGAGTCCTCGATCGAGTTCATCTCGGCCGACGAGCTGGTCGAGGTGACGCCGAAGTCGATCCGCCTGCGCAAGCGGGCCCTGTCGCTGCACGACCGGCGCCGGGCAGCCGGGCGCGAGCACGAACGGCGCCTGGTGGGGGCCCGGGAAGCGGCGGACCGGTAGGCCCGGGCCGGACCCGGACTCCCCATCCGGCCGGCAACCCCGCCGCGACTACAATCCCGCCCATGCCGATCTACCTGGACCATGCCGCGACCACGGCTCCCCGCCCGGAGGTCGTCCAGGCGATGATGCCCGTGTTCGCCGAGGCCTGGGCCAATCCCTCGTCGACGCACGGGTTCGGTCGTCGCGCTCGCATGGCGCTCGACGAGGCGCGTGAGTCGGTGGCCCGCGACCTCGGCGCCGACCCGCGCGAGGTCGTCTTCACGAGCGGCGGCACGGAGGCGATCAACACCGCGATCAAGGGCGTCGCGTGGGCAGCCAGGACGCGCGGCCACCATCTCGTCACGTCGGCCGTCGAGCACGAGGCCGTGCTGAACTCGGTGCGGTACCTCGAGAAGTTCGGGTTCGACGTCACGGTGCTGCCGGTCGACCGGTACGGCCGGGTGGACCCGGACGAGCTGGCGGCGGCGGTCACCGACCGCACGGTGCTCGTCAGCCTGCAGTACGTGAACAACGAGGTCGGTACCGTGCAGCCGCTCGCCGATCTCGTGCGGGCGGCCCGCGAGCAGCGGCACGTGATCGTGCACGTGGACGCCGTGCAGGCAGCCCCGTGGATGGACCTCGACGTGGCCTCGCTCGACGTCGACCTCCTGTCGATCGCGGGCCACAAGCTCGAGGGCCCGAGGGGTATCGGCGCACTGTACGTGCGCCGCGGAACGACGCTGCTCGCGCAGCAGCAGGGTGGCTCGCAGGAGCGACACCGCCGTGCCGGGACGGAGAACGTCGCCGCCGCCGTGGGCCTGGCAGCGGCCCTGCGACTCGCACGCGAAGAACGTCCCGGCGTGGTCGAGCGTGCAGGAGCCCGGCGCGACAGGCTGCGCGACATCCTGCTCGGCGTGCCGGGCGTCGAGCTCACCGGCCACCCGCGCGACCGGATCCCCGGTCATCTCTCGGTCGTGGTACGCGACACGGACGGCCAGTCGCTGGTGCTCGCGCTCGACCTCGAGGGCATCGCGTGCTCGAGCGGATCCGCATGCGCATCTGGCTCGACCGAGCCGTCGCACGTCCTCACGGCGATGGCGTACCCGCCGGAGGAGGCGCGCGGCGCCCTGCGGCTCACGCTCGGCCGGACCACGACCGATGACGAGATCGAGACGGCCGCTCGGATCGTGCCGCCGACCATCTCGCGCGTCCGGGAGGGGAACGCCGCCCTGGCCGCGGACCCTCTCGGACGGGCCACCGCGAGCTGATCCCGTGGACCAGGCAGCAGCCCGCCCCGAGCGGATCGTCGTCGCCATGTCGGGAGGCGTGGATTCGTCGGTCGCGGCAGCCCTGCTGCACGAGCAGGGGCACGAGGTCGTCGGCGTCTGGATGCGCCTCCATGACGGCGCCGACCAGCGATCCGAGTTCCGCAAGAGCTGCTGCTCGCTCGACGCGGCGGACGACGCGCGGCGCGTCGCGGGTCAGCTCGGGATCCCGTTCTTCATCCTCGACCTGGAGCGGGAGTTCGCTGCCGGCGTGCTCGACCCCTTCGTGGCCTCGTACCTGGACGGCAGCACGCCCAGCCCGTGCGTGGACTGCAACACGTACGTCAAGTTCGGGGCGCTCCTGGGACGTGCCCGCCTGCTGTACGGCGCCGAGGCGGTGGCGACCGGACACTACGCGCGGATCGGGACCGTCCCGGGCGAGGACGGACCGGCCGGACGGCGATGGAGATTGCTGACGGCCGCGGACCCGGCGAAGGACCAGAGCTACTTCCTCTACGGGCTCCGCCAGGACCAGCTCGCCCGGACGCGGTTTCCCCTGGGGGACCTGGCCAAGCCCCAGGTCCGGACGATCGCCCGTGATCTCGGGCTGGCCACGGCGGAGGCCCCGGAGAGCCAGGAGATCTGCTTCGTGGCGGGGGGCGACTACCGCGAGACGCTTCGCGAACGCGCGGGATGGCAGGAGACGCCCGGACCGGTCATCGACGTGGACGGTTCGGCGATCGGCCGGCACCGGGGCGCCGCCGCCTACACGGTGGGCCAGCGCACGGGCCTGGGCGTCGCCGTGGGCGAGCGCCGCTACGTGGCCTCGATCGACGTGGAACGGAACCTGGTGCAGCTCGGGCGGCGCGAGGACCTGCAGCGGCGATCGTTCGTGCTGGAGGCCGTGACGTTCGTGTCCGGCCACGCGCCAGGCACCGCCATCCACTGCGCCGTCAGGATCCGCCATCGCGGCACGCTGGTGGGTGCCACCGTGCATCCGCCGGACGGGGCGCGTGGCTGGCTCGTGGAGACCGACGACCCGGTGTGGGCACCCGCGCCCGGGCAGGCGGCGGTCCTGTACGCGGGCGACGAGGTGCTGGGCGGCGGGCGCATCTCCCGGGCCTGACGGAGGCCGCCGATCGGCCGCTCCCGGTATCCTCTCGGTGTGCCTGCCATCGAGCCCGCCATGGTCCTCGCCGTCCTGGTCGGCGTGCTGAACGTGGCCCTGTTCGTCCTGTTCGGGGGCGAGGCACGCGGCCGGCTGCCGTTCCTCGTCGTCGCGGCGATCCTGGGCGCCTATGCCGGGCAGGCGGTGGGCTCCCGCCTGGGGGATCCGGTCCGGATCGGCGACTTCGGCCTCCTCAGCTCGTCGGCGGTCGCGTGGGCCGGCATCGTGGTCGTCGCGATCGTGAGCACGCTGGGTCCGACGCGCCATGCGTGAGGCCGCGGCCGGCGCGTGCCACGGAGTCTGACGGGACCGCGGAACCGGCATCCGCAGATGGGGACGAGGATGGGCATCGGCGACACGTTCCAGCGAGTGGGCCTCAGGCTGCACCAGGTCGTGTACGAGGGCACCGGCGGCCGGATCGGGCACCGCGCGCTGCTGGTCCCGACCCTGCTCCTGACCACGACCGGAAGGCGCTCCGGACGTGATCGGACCGTCGCGCTCACGTACGCGCGTGACGGCGACGGCCTCGTGGTGGTCGCGTCGAACCACGGCGGCGACGCGGACCCCGCCTGGCTCCACAACATCCGCTCGGATCCGGAGGTGACGATCCGGATCGGACGCGACCGACGCCGGGGGCGGGCGCGGATCGTCGAGCCGGGCGACGCCGACCGCGAGCGCCTGTGGGAACTGGTCAACGCCAACAACCACGGGCGCTACACGGGATACCAGGCGCACACGTCCCGGCCCATTCCGCTCGTCGTGCTGACACCGCGGTCGCCGTCCGCGTGACCGTCGTCCCCGTGGCGCCCGCGGTCGCCGGCGCGACTTCCACCGTCGCGGGTGGCGCCGGGATCCCGGTCCCTTCCCGTCGCAGCCGCCACGTGGACGTGGGGATACGGTACCGTTAGCGAGATGCCGGACCGTGACCCGCGGATCGTCCCGCTGCCGTCGGACGAGATCCGCCGCCGTTTCCTCGCGTTCTTCGCGTCGCGCGGCCACCAGATCGTGCCGGGCGCCGGCCTCGTGCCGGCCGGGGACCAGACCCTCCTGTTCACGAACGCCGGCATGGTCCAGTTCAAGGACGTGTTCACGGGCCGGGAGCCCCGCACGTACACGCGTGCCGTGGACGTCCAGCGATGCCTGCGCGTGGCCGGCAAGCACAACGACTTCGAGGAGGTGGGCCGCACCCCTCGGCACCACACGTTCTTCGAGATGCTCGGCAACTGGAGCTTCGGCGACTACTTCAAGCGCGAGGCCATCCACTGGGCGTGGGAGCTGCTGACGCGCGACTACGGCATCCCGGGCGAGCGCCTGGCGGCCACCGTGTACACCGACGACGACGAGGCGTACGGCGTCTGGCGCGACGAGATCGGCCTGCCGCCCGAACGGATCGCGCGATGGGGAGACGTGGACGCGGGCGACGACAAGAACTTCTGGCGCATGGCCGAGACCGGTCCGTGCGGACGCTGCAGCGAGATCCACTTCGACCGCGGCGCCGAGTTCAGCGAGGGCCCGGAATGCATCCCGGATCACTCGGAGACGTGCCCCCGCTGGCTCGAGGTGTGGAACCTCGTCTTCATGGAGTTCGACCAGCAGCCGGACGGTCGCCGCGAGCCGCTGCCGTTCCGGAGCGTGGACACCGGCATGGGGCTGGAGCGGCTGGCCAGCGTCGTGCAGCAGGTGCCGTCCAACTACGACACCGACCTGTTCACGCCCATCCACGCGCGGATGCGCGAGCTGCTCGGGCACGACCCCGACGCGTTCGAGGCGGAACGGTTCAGCTACCAGGTCATCGCGGACCATTCCCGGGCGGCCACGTTCCTGATCGCGGACGGGGTCCATCCCTCCAACGAGGGCCGCGGCTACGTGCTGCGCCGGATCGTGCGCCGGGCGGTCCGCCACGGGCGCCTGCTCGGCCGCCGCGAACCGTTCCTTGCCCGGACGGCCGACGTCGTCATCGACGTCATGCGGGACGCGTACCCCTATCTCGTGGATCAGCGGGACACGATCCTCGAGACGCTGCGGCGCGAGGAGGCCCAGTTCGCCCGCACGCTCGAAGCAGGCACCGTCCACATCGAGGCGGCCCTGGCGGAGATGGGCGTGGACATCGCGGAGGGCCGCGTGATCGGCCGTCGGCCCGAGACACTGCCACGGGACGCGTCGGTCCTCGACGGCTCCGTCGCGTTCCGCCTGCACGACACCTATGGCTTCCCGATCGACCTGACGGTGGAGCTCGCCGCCGAGTACGGCGTGGCCGTGGATCGCATGGGGTTCGAAGAGGCCCTCGCCGAGCAACGGGCCCGGTCGCGCGCCGGGACGAAGGGGGAGCTGAGCCGGCTGGCCCAGGAGGCCAGCCTGCTCGAGTCGATCCTGCGGCGCGCGGGCGACACGACGTTCACGGGGTACGAGACCACGGAGTCCGATGCCCGCGTGGTCGCGATCGTCCGCGACGGAACCGAGTACGGCGAGCTCTCGGGCGAGGGCGAGGTGGAGGTCGTGCTCGACCGGACGCCCTTCTACGCCGAGGGCGGCGGCCAGGTCGGGGACCACGGCGTGCTCGCGCGCGGCGAGGATGTGATCGTCCGGGTCGAGGACACCCGCAGGCCGGTGGGCCAGCTCGTGGTGCACCGCGGCCGGCTCGGCGGGAGCCTGCGCGTGGGGGACACGGTCCGCGCGGCGGTGGACGCGCGGCGGCGCGCCGCCACCATGCGGAACCACACGGCCACCCATCTGCTCCACCGGGCGCTGCGCAACGTGGTCGGGCCCTCGGCCCGCCAGGCCGGCTCGCTGGTGGCTCCCGAGTACCTTCGCTTCGACTTCCCGCTCGACCGGGCGCTGACCGCCGCCGAGATCGCGGCGATCGAGGAGCAGGTCCGCGGGGTCATCCGGGACGACCGGCCGGTCGCCGTGGCGCACATGCCGATGGCGGACGCCATCGCGGCGGGAGCCGACGCGTTCTTCGACGAGAAGTACGGCGCCGTCGTCCGCACGGTCAGCGTCCAGGACTACAGCCGCGAGCTGTGCGGCGGGACGCACTGCCGCGCCACGGGCCAGGTCGGCGGGTTCTTCGTGACCGGGGAGCGATCGATCGGCTCGGGCATGCGCCGGATCGAGGCGGTGACCGGCGAGGCGGCCGATGCGTTGGTCGCGGAGCGGTTCGCGCTCCTCGCGAGCACGGCGGAAGCCCTTGGAGCCCAGGGTGTCGCCCAGGCTCCGGCACGGGCCATGGAGTTGCAGGCGCGGGCGAAGGAGCTCGAGCGCCGCCTGCGGGCCGGCGGCACAGGGCGCCGCTCGCCGGCCGATGTCGCCGCGCACTCAAGGGAGGTGGCGCCGGGCGTGCGGATGGTCGCCCACTACGGCGCCTTCGACTCGATGGAGCAGTTGAAAGGCTTCGCCAGGGATCTCCGTGGCGCCCTCGGATCGGGTGTCATCGCCGTCGGGCTGGACGCCGACGAGCCCCAGATCTTCGTCACCGTCAGCGATGACCTGATCGGGCGTGGGCTCTCCGCCGCCGACCTGGTGCGAGCGGGCGTGACGGCCATCGACGGGCGCGGCGGCGGACGGGCGGAGATGGCGCAGGGCCGCGGGACGCGCCGGGAGGGCGTGCCCGAGGCCCTCGAGGGCGTGCGAGCGGCAGTGGCCACGGCGCTGGACGGGAGCGCCTGACCGCGATGTCGTTCTGGCGCCGGCTGCTGGGACGCGACGGCGAGGCGGCACCTGCCGCCTGCACCGCGCTCGACGTCGGCACCGAGTTCGCCAAGGCGCTCGCCTTCGAGATCGACGATTCCGGCACCGCCGTCGTGCGGGGCGTCGGCCGCCAGCGCCAGGGCCTGGCGCACATGCAGTCGGGGACCGTGGCCGACATCGCCGCCGTGGTCGACAACTGCGCGGTCGCGCTGCAGGAGGCGGAGGAGATGGCCGGCTTCCGGCCCAGCCAGGCCGTCGTCGGCATCGCGGGTGAGCTCGTCAAGGGCTTCACGACGACGCTCTCGCAGGAGCGCAAGCGGCCCGACCAGCCGATCGGGGAGGCCGAGCTCCAGCGCCTGATCGATGGGGTCCAGCACGAGGCGCTCCGCGAGGCGGAGCGGGCCGTCACGTGGGAGACCGGGCTGCCGAACGTGGACGTGCGGCTCGTGCACGCAGCCGTCACCGGCGCCGCGATCGACGGGTACCCGGTCACCAACCCGGTGGGCTTCCAGGGCCGGCACGTGCGCATCTCGATCTTCAACGCGTTCGCCCCCCTCGTGCATCTCGGGGCGCTGCAGAGCGTGGCCGCGCAGCTCGACCTGGAGCTGCTCGCGGTGGTGGCGGAGCCGTTCGCGGTGGCCCGGTGCCTCGGCGGCGAGCAGGTGCAGCAGGCGGGCGGGCTCTTCATCGACATCGGCGGCGGCACGACGGACGTCGCGCTCGTGCGCTCGGGCGGCATCGAGGGAACCCGGATGTTCGCCCTCGGCGGCCGCGCCTTCACCAAGAGCCTCGCGGACCAGCTCGGCGTGCCGTTCCAGCGGGCCGAGGCCATGAAGATCGACTACGCCCGGGGCATCGACGTCCCGGACCGCGACCGACTCGGAGCGGTGGTGGCGGAGGACGTCGCCGTCTGGGCGGCCGGAGTCGAGCTCGTCCTCGAGGAGCTGTCGGCCGGCGACCTGCTGCCGGGGCGCATCTACCTCTGCGGGGGTGGCGCAGGGCTGCCGCAGGTCCAGGCCGCACTCCGGGATCCCGGCTTCGCGAAGCGCCTGCCGTTCGCCCGGCCTCCGGACGTCACCGTCGCGGCACCGGCCGAGGTGCGTGGGGTCCACGACGAGACGGGGCTGCTCCTGGACCAGCAGGATGTGACGCCCATGGGCCTCGCCTACCAGGCGGTGGAGATGGCCGCGGAGGAATCCACGCTCGACGCGGCACTTCGGCGGGTGCTGCGGGCCATGAAGGTCTGAGGCAGACTGGGCCCGATGGCGATCCACTACCTCGACATCGACGACGAGGTGACGACGGCCGTCGCGCGGCTGCGAGCCTCCGCCGAGCCGCACGTCGGGCTCGTGCTCCCTGCCGGGTCGCACGTCGCCACGAGCCGCATCAACTTCCGGCTGCTCGCGCGCGAGGCGGCCGCGCGCAGTCTGCGCCTCGCGATCGTGGCACCGGAGACGTCGGTCCGGGCCATCGCCATCGCCGCCGGTGTGCCGGCCTACGCGACGGTCGCCGCGTACGAGGAGGCACTGGCGGACGAGGCCGCGCAGGAGGCCCGTGAGCGTCGCCGTGCGGCCGACGTGGCCTTCTCCGGCACGCCGAGCGCGCGGCCCGCCGCTGATCGTGCCCCCGGCCACGGGCCTGGTTCGCCGGTTCCCCCCACTGCGACAGGGCGGACCTCCGGATCGTCCGGGCCGGCAGGGGCCGTCCCCGGCGGAGCAGATTCGGCTGCGGGCGCGGGAGCGACGAATCCGGCGGGCCGACGCCCTGGAACGGCGCCGGGTGACGGGATCGTCGCCGGTGGGGTCCCCCCGGACGGAGGGGCGCCCGGCTCGACGGACTCGTCCGCCGGAGGATCGAAGACCGGCGCACGCTCCCTGGGTGCCCTCCCCGTGGCGCCGCGCGTGCACGACGAGCCGCGCCGCAGGCGACGCCGGGCGCTCCCGCTGGTCGTGCTCCTGCTGCTGATCGTGGCGGCGGGCGGAGCGGGCGCGTACCTCGTGCTGCCCAGCGCCACGATCGTCGTCACGCCCGTCGGCGTCGCGCAGGGGCCGATCCAGCTGCAGGTCACCGCCGATCCGACCGCGACCGCGGTGGACCCGGCGCGCCTGGTCATCCCCGCCCAGCAGGTTCCGGTGCCCCTGACCGTGAACGGCACCTTCCCCGCCACGGGCCAGAAGGTGGACCAGGTCGCGGCGACGGGCACGGTCACCTTCATCAGCAACGACACCATCGACCCCGTGACGATCCCCGCCGGGACCACGGTGGCGACCGGTGCGGGCATCCAGTTCCTCACGGCGACCACCGTCGTGACGCCCCGCGCGACGGTCAACGGGACGACCATCACGCCGGGCCGCGCCAGCAGCGGCGTCACCGCGGTCGCACCGGGTCCGGCAGGCAACGTGGCCGCGCACACGATCACCGCCGTGCCCACGCGGCTGCAGGCGTTCCAGGTCGCGGTGGACAACGCGCAGGCGACCGCGGGCGGGAGCCGCACCGTGACGAAGGTCATCAGCCAGCAGGATTACGATGCCGCCGTGAAGCAGCTGACGACGCGCATCGGTTCGCAGCTGTCGGGCGCGGCGGCGAGCCCGTCGGCGGCGCCGTCGGGTGCGACGGTGATTCCGGGCACGGCCACGCTCGGAGACGTCGTCACGGCGCCGGCGTCGGACGGCCTCGTCGGCGTGGCCAAAGCCTCGTTCCAGCTCACGGCCACGGCCACCGGAACGGTCCTGGCCGTGTCCGAGCAGCCGCTCGACGGTCTTGCGACGTCCCACCTGCAGGCGGACGTGCCCGCCGGCTGGTCGCTGTTCCCGGATTCCGTCCGCACGAGCGTCAGTGATCCGACCGTCCAGGACGGGCACGTGACCTTCACCGTCACGGCCCAGGGGGAGCGCTGGCATCCACTGGACGCGGCCTCGCTGCTCGCGCAGGTCAGGGGACAGAGCGTCTCGGACGCCCGCACGATCCTGCAGCAGTACGGCGAGGTGTCGATCGCGACCTGGCCCTCGTACGTCACCACGATCCCGACGCTGGACGCACGGGTGACGCTGACGGTCGCCCCGCCAAAGCGGGCGGGTTCGTGACGCGGCTGCTGGGGCTGGACGTGGGGGACCGGCGGGTCGGGATGGCCGTCGGCGACGACGCGCTCGGGTCGGTGCGGTCCCTGGCAATCCTGCGACGCAGGACGCCGCCGGAGGATGCGGAACGCCTTGCCCACATCGCCGCCGAGCAGCGCGTCGACGAGCTCGTGGTAGGGCTGCCGCTCGACATGGATGGCGGCGAGGGCGAGCAGGCGCGCCTGACACGGGCCTGGGCGTCCGAGATGGGGACCCGCACGGGCCTGCCCGTCACATGGCGGGACGAACGCCTGACCACGGAAACGGCCGAGGCGGCGCAGCCGCGGCTGAGGCGTGATCGCGCCACGGGCCGTCCCACCAGGTCCGCGATCGTGTCGCGGCGGGGACGCGTGGATCGCGAGGCGGCGGTCCTGATCCTGCGGGCGGAGCTGGACCGGCGCACATCGACGCCCGGGCCGGGGGCATGGACGCCCCCGCACGAAGGGGGCGATCGCACTGCGCGGCCTCCGTCGGGGGGAAGCGCATGACGCAGGGACGGCCGGCCAACGGCGTGCGGAGCGGCCGGTACAGCCCCAGGCCACCCGCGGGAAGGCGTCGCCCGGCACCCGGGCGCATCGTGGCCTCGCTGGGCGTGATCGCCGTGGCAATCGTGCTGCTGTGGGTGCTCTCGACCATCGCGATCGGGCCGGCGGTCAACGGCCTGGTCTTCGACATGGCGAAGAGCAATCCGTCGCTGCTCCACGTGGGCCCCGTCGCGAACATCGTCAGGGACCGGCTCGCAGGCGACCTCGACAGCCCGGCGGGCAGCGATCCCACGGTGGTCCACTTCACCGTGCCGCTCGGTGCGACCGCCGCCGACGTCGCGCGGGAATTGCAGCAGGCCGGCCTCGTCAGGGACCAGTTCGCCGTCACCTACCTCGTGATCACGGGCGGGCTGTCCGCTGACATCCAGGCCGGCACGTACGACCTCACCGCGACGATGACGCCGAGCGCCATCCTCGCGCGCCTGCAGCAGGCTCCCGTGGCCACCGTGACGGTCCAGCTCCGCGAAGGGCTGCGCCTCGAGCAGATCACGGCCTATCTCGAGACCCTGCCGCTCAAGATGGACGTCCAGTCCTTCTACGACCTCGTGATGCATCCACCCGCCGCGATCCTCTCGGCCTACCCGTTCCTGTCGACCCTTCCGGCCGGCCATTCGCTCGAGGGGTTCCTGGGTGCGGGCACGTTCGACGTGTACCAGGACGTGACACCGGAGGACATGGTCAGGGACCTGCTCGGCCTGTGGCAGACACAGATCGGGATGGGCCCGGTGCAGGAGGCCCAGAAACAGGGGCGCAACTTCTACCAGGTCCTGAGCCTGGCCAGCCTGGTCGAGCAGGAAGCGCGCGTGGCCTCCGAGCGGCCGCTGATCGCCGGCGTCTACGCCAACCGGATCACCCGCGGGATGATGCTCGACGCCGATCCGACGGTGATCTACGGCCATGACACGGCCGAGCTCCGGAAGACCCCGCTGGCGGACTGGAAGAACTACGTGTTCTGGAACGCGCTGGCGAATCCGGGCGCCGTCAAGCTGCCGTCGGACCTGGCAGGCTTCCAGACATACGTGAACACCGGCATGTTCCCGTGGCCGATCTGCACGCCCAGCCTCGCGTCGATCCAGGCGGCACTGAGCCCGGACACCAGGACCGGCTACCTCTACTTCGTGGCCAAGACGGACGGCAGCCACACCCACGCGTTCGCGAAGACGTACGCGCAGCAGCTCGCGAACATGCGCACGTACGGGTACATCCAGTAAGTCCACGCCCGGTGTCGCGCGTGACACGGGCATGAAGAGACCCCGGCATGATGCCGGGGTCTCGTGGCGCCGTGGATCGGCTGAGGCTAGATGGCGAGGTTTCCACCCAGAACGATGAGCGCGAGGATCAGGATGAGTGCAATGAGCCCGAGCGCGAGGTGTACCTTCGCCATGGGATGGGCATGCTCGCCCATGCGGCCCGCGGTGGCCTGGTCAGTCCAATATGCCATCTCCCACTCCTGATGCGTCGGTGGAATCCCGGAACGCTGGACCATCGTCGCCGCGGCGGAGACGGCCGGCAATGACCCATCCGTACGCGGGGTGCCACGACGGTGGTTCCATGTCCGAGGGTACTCAGGCATGGACGACCGGCGAGTGGAGCGCCCGCCAACCGCCGGCGGTAGAGTGTCGCCGCTGATCGCGTCCACGGCCACGGCCCGCATGCCCGCAGACGAGTACCCGACATGACCCAACCGCCCCTCGCTTCCCGGAATCCGCATACGCCGACCGCCGACGACGTGGCGCGCTGGTCGGAGGCCGACGCCGCCGCGCGGCCAGTCCGCCTCGCACGCATCCGGGAGCGCATGGCGCAGGAGGCCGTGGACGCCTACCTGGGCGTGAGCCGCGAGAACACCCGGTACCTGACGGGCTTCGTGCTGGCGGAGGGCGAGGAGAAGAGCGCGGGCGATTCCGGGCGCTTCCTGGTCGGCCACGACGATCTCGTCGTCCTGGCCGACAGCCGCTACCGCGAGCAGGCCGAAGAGGAGTGCCCCGGCAGCCGGATCGAGGAGTCGTACTACGACCTGCCGGATCGCTGGGCGGGCCTCGTGCGCGCCCTGCGCGGGCCGCAGGGCGGGCCGGTCCGGCGGATCGCCGTCGAGGCGAACCTCGTGAGCCAGGCCCTGTGGGGCCGGCTGCAGTCGGCCGAACCCGACGTGGAGCTGGTGGCCAGCGGCGGGTGGATCGAGGAGCTCCGGGCCGTCAAGGAGCCCGACGAGATCGAACGCGTCGGCGCGGCGTGTGCGGTCGCCGACATGGCCCTCGAGCGCCTCCTGCCGTCGATCAGGCCGGGGATCCCCGAGCGCGAGCTGGCACTCCAGCTCGAGTGGGAGATGCGGACGCACGGCGCGGAGGCGCTGGCCTTCGACGTGACCTGCCTGTCCGGCCCGCGCGCCGCCCTCCCTCACGGGTCGCCGGGTGAGCGTCGCGTGGCGGAAGGAGAGGTCCTGCTCTTCGACTTCGGCGCCCAGGTGTCCGGCTACCGCAGCGACATGACCAGGACGCTGTTCGTGGGGGATCCGACTCCCGCGGACCTGGCCGTCTACGAGCTCGTGGCCCGCGCCCAGGAGGCGGCGTTCGAGCTGCTCATGGCCGCCGCCGCCGCCAACGACTCGCCGACGGGCGTCTCCGTCGACCGGGCGGCGCGCGAGGTCATCGTGCGCGGCGGTCACGGCGACCACTTCGGCCACGGGCTCGGGCACGGCATCGGGCTCGCGACGCACGAGGTGCCCTCGCTGAGCCTCCGAGCCGTCCCCGCAGCGCTGCCATGGCCCACGGTCTTCTCGATCGAGCCGGGCATCTACCTGCCCGGGCGCACGGGCGTCCGGATCGAGGACCTGGTCACCTTCGACCCCGAGGCCGGCCGGGTCGAGCTCCTCACCGCCTTTCCGCGGACGCCGACGGTGGTGGGCTCGTAGCGGGACGAAGCCCGGGTACAATCCCCGCAATCACGGATGTCGTATCGCGCCGCTGTCTGCGGCCGCCCACCGACAGGAGTCATTCCGACCATGGTCTCGACCGGCGACCTGCGCAAGGGGATCGTCATCGAGCTCGACGGCGAGCTCTGGCAGATCCTCGACTACCACCACATCAAGATGGGTCGCGGCTCGGCGCAGGTGCGAATCAAGCTCAGGAATGTCAAGCGGGGCCAGACCGTCGAGCGCTCGTTCCAGGCGGGCGAGAAGTGGCCGAGGGCCCAGCTCGATCGTCGCCAGATCCAGTTCCTGTACCGCGACGGCGACGAGTTCCACTTCATGGAGACCGAGTCGTTCGAGCAGTTCACGCTGACGTCCGAGCAGCTCGGCGACGCGGTCCCGTACCTCCAGGACAGCATGCTCCTCGACCGGACGAGCTACGAGGGCGAGACCATCGGCGTGGAGCTGCCGATCACCGTCGACATGGTCGTGACCGAGACCGAGCCGGGGTTCGCCGGCGACACGGCCACCGGCGCGCGCAAGGCGGCCACGACGGGGACGGGCCTGACGGTGCAGGTCCCGCTGTTCGTCGGCGAGGGCGACACGATCCGCATCGACACCCGCACCGGCGAATACCTGACGCGGGTCTGACCGCCGGCGCATGGATTCCGGTGCCCCGGATGCCGGTCCCGTCATGAGCGACGATCGGCCCTGGGAGCGGTGGCTGCGAAGGGATTCCGTTGCCGGCCGACGGGCCGCCCGATCCCGAGCCTCCGCCCTGGGCGGCTGAAACCGCCAGGCCGGCGTCGGCCCTGCCGTCGGCCTCCACGCGACCGGGCCGCCCGGGCTCGCGCATCTGGACCGTGGCCGACGTCACGCGCGCCATGCGCGACGTCGTGCGCGGCGAGCCGGCGTTCCGCGACCTGTGGATCGAGGGCGAGATCGGGCAGGTGACGGTCAGTGCCGCGGGGCACTGCTACTTCACCCTGCGCGACGGCCGGTCACAGCTGTCGTGCGTGTTCTTCCGGACCCAGCGCCTGGGCAGCCCCTTCGAGCTCCGGACCGGGCTCCGCATCGTGGCGCGGGGACGACTGGACGTGTACGACGCCGCCGGCACGTACCAGCTGTACGTGGACTCGGTCCAGCCGGCCGGCTTCGGCGACCTCGCCCTGCGTTTCGAGGCCCTCAAGGCACGTCTCGCTGCCGAAGGGTTGTTCGACGCCGGCCGGCGCCGACCACTCCCGCCGTCGCCCCTGCTGATCGGGCTCGCGACCAGCCCGTCCGGCGCCGTCCTCCACGACATCCAGCACGTGCTGCGCCGCCGCTGGCCGCTGGTGCGCGTCGTGCTGGCCGCCGTGCCAGGTCCAGGGCGACGCCGCGCCGCCCACGATCGTGGCCGCACTGGGGCGACTGGCGCGGTGGCGCGATCCCCGCACGATGGCGCCGCCCGACGTGATCATCCTGGCGCGCGGCGGCGGATCCCTGGAGGACCTGTGGGCGTTCAACGACGAGCGGGTGGTGCGGGCCGTGGCCGCCTCGCCGGTGCCGGTCGTGACGGGCGTGGGGCACGAGACCGACGTCACGCTCGTGGACTTCGCCGCCGACGTGCGGGCGCCGACCCCTTCGGCGGCCGCCGAGCTCGTGGTCCCGTCACGGGCCGAGGCCGCGGCCACGTTGCGAGCGGCGCGCGGTCGCCTCGATGCGGCGGTCGCACGGTCGATCACGGGCCCGCGCCTCGCCCTCACCGCCGAGCGCCGGGCCCTGGCCAGGGTGCACCCGGCCGCCGTGCTCGCCGGCGAGCGCCAGCACGCGGGCGACCTGCTGGATCGGGCGAGACGCGCGATGGATGGCCGCCTGGCCGGAGACCGGGCCCGGCTCGACAGGGCAGCGGACCGCCTGCCGCTCCTCGTCCGGGGGCGGCTCGCGCGGGCCCGCGCCGACCTGCGTTCGACGGAATCGGGGCTCGCCGCCCTGTCGCCGTACGCGACGCTCGAGCGCGGCTACGCGATCGTGCGCACCGCCGACGGGCACGTGCTCACCCGCGCCTCGGGCGCGGCCGCGGGGGACGCGCTCGACGTCAGGCTGGCGCAGGGGGCATTGGACGCCACGGTGACCGCCGTGCGAGACTCGGCGTGATGGAGACGACCCCGGCGGTCCGGCTGGACCAGGAGATCGACGAGCTCTCGTTCGACGCCGCCCTCGCGCAGCTCGGCGAGGTGGTCGGGCGCCTCGAGACGGGCGGGCTCCCGCTGGAGACATCCATCGCGCTCTACGAGCGCGGCGTGGCGCTCCACGCCCGTTGCGCACGCCTGCTCGACGATGCCGAGCTTCGCGTCCAGCGGCTCGTCGAGGATGCCGGCGGCGCGCTCCGCGCGATCGACCTGGCGCCCGACGACCCGGACGACGAGGCGTCGCCGAGCGCGTAGAATCCCGCGATGCCGCCATCCCCGGAGGACGCCGTGTCGATCCTCGCGTCGCTGTCGGGGCCCCGTGATCTTCGAGCCCTGGACGACTCGCAGCTCGATTCCCTGTGCGCGGAGATCCGTCGAACGATCATCGAGACGGTCGCGGTCACCGGCGGGCATCTCGGCAGCTCGCTGGGCGTGGTCGAGCTCACCGTGGCCCTGCACCGGCTCCTCGAGTCGCCCCGCGACCGCATCGTCTGGGACACCGGGCACCAGGCCTATCCGCACAAGCTGCTGACCGGCCGGCTGGAGCGATTCTCCACGCTCCGCCAGCTCGGCGGGGTGGGCGGGTTCCCGCGCCGCAGCGAGAGCGAACACGACGTGTTGGACGGCGGGCACGCGGGGACCGGCCTCTCCATCGCGCAGGGGCTTGCCGCCGCCCGCGACCTGCGGGGAACGCACGAGCGGATCGTGGCGGTGGTCGGCGACGCTGCCCTGATGAGCGGGCTCGCCCTCGAGGCGCTCAACGACATCGGCCAGCGGCAGACGAACCTGCTCATCGTGCTCAACGACAACGAGATGAGCATCTCGCCCACGGTCGGCGCGCTCTCGAACTACCTGTCGCGCGATCAAGCTGTCGGAGGCGTGGCAGACCACGAAGGCCGGGTACGACGCGGTCCTGGAGCGGCTCCCGATGGTGGGAAGCACGGCGGTGGAGCTCTCGCGCCGGATCCGCAAGTCGGTCGTGAACTTCGCGCAGCAGCCGGGCCAGCTCTTCGAGGACCTCGGCATCACGTACATCGGGGTGGTGCCCGGCCACGACCTGGCGGCCCTGACATCCACGTTCCGGCGCGCGCTCCGGCATCGAGGGGCCGGTCATCGTCCACGTCCGGACCTAGAAGGGCCACGGCTACGAGCCGGCCGAGGTGGACCAGGTGGGCTTCCACGGCGCCGCCCTGCCTCCCATGCACGTGCCCGGCGTCACGCCCACGTCGGCATCTCCCGCGCCGGCCAACGGCGACGGCGACGCGACCCCTTCGGTGGCGCAGGCCGCCGCGGCCGCACGAAAGCCGCGCACGTACACCGCCGCCATGGCCGAGGAGCTGCTCGCGATCGCGGCCGACGACCCACGCGTCGTGGCGATGACGGCGGGCATGCCCACCGGGACCGGGCTGCACCGGTTCCAGGCCGCCTATCCCGAGCGCTTCTTCGACGTCGGGCATCGCCGAGCAGCACGCGGTCACGCTCGCCACCGGCCTCGCGCTCGGCGGGCTCCGGCCCTTCGTCGCGATCTATTCCACGTTCCTCCAGCGCGCCTTCGACCAGACCGTCCACGACGTCTGCCAGAACGACCAGCCCGTGGTGATCGGGGTCGACCGCGCCGGCCTCGTCGGAGAGGACGGCACGAGCCACCAGGGCATGTTCACGCTGCCCGCGCAGCGCCAGCTGCCGAACCTGGTCATCGCGTCGCCACGGGACGAGCAGGAACTGCGCCGGCTGCTCCGCACGGCGTTCGCGCAGGACCACCCGTTCGCGCTCCACTACCCGCGCGACCCCGGCCTCGATCTGCCCGAGGTTCCTGCCGACGACCATCCCGATCGGCGAGGCGGAGCTGATGCGCGAGGGTCACGACATCCTGTTCGTCGGGTTCGGGCCCATCGTCATGCGGGCGGTCGCGGTCGCCGATACGCCTGGCGGCCGAGGGCTGGTCGGTCGGGGTCGTCAACGCCCGGTTCGCGAGTCCGCTCGACGAGACCCTGATCCACGCCCAGGCGCGCGGTTCCCGGCTCGTGGTCACGTTCGAGGAGAGCGTCGGACGCGGGCGGGTTCGGCTCCGCCGTCCTCGAGGCGCTGGCCCGTGGCGGGATCGCGGATCGGCGGCTCCGGAGCGTGCCCGTCCGGGTCATCGGCATCCCGGCCGGCCGCTTCGTGGACCACGGCTCCGTGGCGGACCTTCGCGAATCCCTGCGGCTCGACGTGCCGGGCCTCGAGGCGCAGGTGCGCGAGACGATCGCGGCGCTCGGCATCGAGCCATCGCATCCCGTCCTCGAGGCTCGCTCGGCCTGAACAGGATCCGCCTCGACCAGCTGGTGGTCACGCACGGCTTCGCCGAGAACCGCTCGCGCGCGCAGGCGCTGCTGCTGGCCGGGCGCGTGCGGGTCGGCACGGGCGACGGGGCGCGGGCGGACCGGAAGGCCGGGGAGCTGGTCGACCCGGCGACGCCGCTCGAGGCTCGTGGAGCGCGCGCCGTTCGTGTCGCGCGGAGGCGAGAAGCTGGCCGGCGCGCTCGACGCGTTCGGGGTCGTGCCGGACGGGCGCGTCTGCCTGGACGTGGGCGCGTCGACGGGCGGGTTCACGGACTGTCTGTTGCAGCGGGGCGCGACGCGTGTCTATGCTCTCGACGTGGGTCGCGGCCAGCTTGCCGCTTCGCTCCGCGCCGATCCTCGCGTCGTCTCGATGGAACGGACGCACGCGCGCCGCCTCGACCCCGCGGATCCCGAGTCCATCGCGCTGCCGGAGCGGCCATCGCTGGCCGTCGTCGACGTCTCGTTCATCTCGCTCACCAGGCTGCTCGGGGCCGTCGTGTCGGCGCTGGCGCCCGGCGCGGAGATCGTCGCGCTCGTGAAGCCGCAGTTCGAGGCGGGACCGCGGCTGGCGGCCGGCGGCGTGGTCCGTGATCCGGCCGTGCACCGGGACGTGATCGACCGGGTGGGGGCGTTTGCAGCGTCGATCGGCCTGGAGGTGCTGGGGGAGACGGCGTCGCCGCTCGTTGGCCCCGCGGGCAACCACGAGTTCTTCCTGCACCTGGCGGTTCCTGCCTGATGCGTCTCGGCTTCGCCTTCAACCCCACGATCCCGGCGGCGCTCGATCTCCGCGAGCGCGCGCGGCGCTGGTGCGACGAGTCGCACGTGGACTGGTGGGACGTCACCGCGGGCGACGCCGAACGGCTCATCGCCTCCCTGCCCGGCACCGACGTGCTGGTGGTGCTGGGGGGTGACGGCACGCTGCTGCGCGCGGCCCACGCGGTGGCAGTCGCCGAGGCGGACGTGCCCATCCTGGGCGTGAACCTGGGGAAGGTGGGGTTCCTGTCGAAGGCCGAGGCCCATGAACTCGAGCGCGTGCTGGAACGCGTCATGACCGGCGATTACGAGCTGGAGGACCGCATGGCGCTCGAGGCCCGGGTCCTGCCCGGCGGGCGCGAGGAGGGTGCCCGCGCGTTCGTCGCGCTCAACGACGCCGCCATCGTGCGGGCTCGCGAGGCACGCGTGGTCCGGCTCGAGGTCACGATCGACGGGTCGCACCTGGCGACGTACATGGCGGACGGCGTCATCGTCGCGACGCCCACGGGATCCACCGGCTACTCGTTCAGCGCCGGCGGCCCCATCCTCGACCCGACCAGCCGGAACCTCGTCGTGACCAGCGTGGCCGCCTATCTCAGCGCGGTGCGGTCCGTGGTGGTCGGGCCCACGGCACACGGTCCGCGTCCAGGTGCTGGCGGCGTTCGACGTGCTGGTCAGCATCGACGGGCACGAGGACGTGCTCCTCAACGTCGGCGACGTGGTCGAGGTGCGGGCACGCGAGCGGCCGGTCCGGTTCGTGGAGCCACGCGGCGCGCCCGCGTTCTGGGACCTGCTCCGCGAGAAGGCGCAGCTGCTGCCCTCGTGACCCTGCTCGAGCTGGAGGTTCGCGACCTCGCGCTCATCGAGCGGGTGCGGATCGAGCCCGACCCCGGCTTCACGGTCATCACCGGCGAGACCGGCGCCGGCAAGTCACTCCTGATCGATGCGCTCTCGCTGGTACTGGGGGCTCGCGCGGACGCCGGCCTCGTCCGCTCCGGCGCGACCGGTGCCCGCGTGCAGGCCCTCTTCGACAGGAGCCCGGAGCCGTTGATCTGCGTGCGTGAAGTGGCGGCAGGCGGCCGCAGCACGGCCCGCGTGGACGACGACGCCGTGACCGCTGCGCGGCTCGCGGAGGTGGCGGGCCCTCTCGTCGAGATCCACGGCCAGCACGATCAGCAGCGATTGCTCGAGGCCTCCCATCAGCGTGACCTCCTCGACGCGTACGGAGGGCACGCGGAGCTGCGGGACCGGGTCGGGACGGCGGTCGCCGCGTGGCGTGAGAACCGGGCGGCGCTCGACGCGCTGGAGGACGACCCGCGCGCCACCGCCCGCATGCTCGACCTTCACGAGCACGAGGCGAGCGAGATCGAGTCCGCCGGCCTGCGCCCCGGCGAGGCCGACGAGATCCGGGCCCGGCTCGCCGCCGCGGCGGGGGCCGAGCACGTCGCCCGACTGGTGACGTCCACGAGGGAGCGCCTGGCGGGGGAGGGGGCCGGTGCGCACGACGTGCTGGCCCGTGCGGCCCGCGACGCGGCGGAGCTGGCGCGGCTGGACCAGCGGTTCGCCGACATCGCGGCACGGGCGGAGGGGCTGCTGGCCGAGGCGGACGATCTCGCGTCCGAGCTCCGGCGCGTCTCTGACGAGCTCGACCGGGACCCCGACACGATCGCGTCCCTGGAGGAGCGGCTGGGCCTGATCTACGCGCTCGATGCGCAAGTACGGGACCCGACGAGGCCGCGGTGCTGTCACATGGAGAGCGTGCCCGGGAGGCGGCCCGCCACCTTGCGGGGCTCGATGCAGAACGGGCGGCCCGCGCGGCGGACGATGCGCGCCTGGAAGCGGCGGCCCGGACCGAGGCCGGTCGGCTCGCCGAAGCTCGTCGCTCCGCGGGCACCCGATTGTCGCGCGAGGTGTCCGCGGCGGTGGAGGCACTCGGCTTCCGGCAGGCACGCTTCGAGGTGGCGCTCGTGCCGGGCCCTCTCGGGCCGTCGGGCACGGAGGCCGTGCAGTTCCTGATCGCCCCGAACCCGGGCGAGCCGTCCATGCCGCTCGCCAGGATCGCGTCCGGCGGGGAGCTGTCGCGCGTCTCGCTGGCGGTGAAGGAAGTGCTCGCCTCGGCCGACGCCACGCCGACGCTGGTCTTCGACGAGATCGACGCCGGCATCGGGGCACGATCGGCGGACCGGGTCGGCCGCAGCCTGCGACGCCTGGCACGCGACCACCAGGTGCTCTGCGTGACGCACCTGGCCCAGATCGCCGGCCACGCCGACGCGCACCTGAAGATCGAGAAGCGCGAGCGGGGCGGAAGGACGGTCACCGAGGTCCGCCGCCTGGAGGGCGACGAGCGCGTGGCCGAGCTGGCGGAGATGCTCGGAGGCGAGGCCGGAGGACCCGCGGCGCATGCGGCGGCGATCGAGCTGCTGGAGCGAGCGGTACCGGACCGCGGGCCGGAGCGGCAATGATCCCGCCGGCCGGCCACCGCCCACCACATCCGGGGCCGGACGATGGACCGCACGGGCGGCCTGGAGCCCGCACCCCGCCCGAGGACCTTCGGCGCGCCATCGAGGCGTACCTGCTGCACCTTCGCGTCGAGCGGGGCCTGTCGCCGCTCACGATCCGCGCCTACGCGGGCGACCTCCGCGGCTTTGCCGAGGCCGGCGGCGTCGAGCGGTGGTCGACGAGTGCCGAGCCCGCCATCGGGTACCTCGCGCAGCTTGCCCGCCCGCCGAGGGCTCTGCGCCCGTCGAGCCACCGGCGCAAGGCCGCGTCGATCCGGGCCTTCTACCGGTTCGCGTACGCAGACGAGCGCATCGACGTCGACGTCGCCGGCGGGCTCGACCTGCCGCGCCAGGCGCGACGGCTTCCGGACGTGCTCGACGCGGACGAGGTGCGCCGCCTGCTGGAGGCCGTCCCGGTTCCTCCCGGCCCGCCAGCCACAGAGGCGGAGAGGATCGCCGTCAGGGACCGTGCGCTGCTCGAGCTGCTCTATGCATGCGGGCTCCGGATCGGGGAGGCCCTCGGCCTCGACGAGGACGACGTCTCGGTCCCGGGAGCCTACGTCCGGGTGATCGGCAAGGGCGACCGAGAGCGGCTCGTGCCGGTCGGGGAGCCGGCGCTCGACTCGCTCGCGCCGTGGCTGCGTGAGGTCCGGCCGGTCTGGCTGTCACGTGCGTCCCGGCCGGCGCGTCGACGGTCGGGGTCCGCGGCCGCAGGCGCCCGGGACGCCCGGCCGGCGGTGCAGGGAACCACTGGCGAACGGCCGGGCGTCCACGGCGCAGAGGCGCTGTTCGTGACGGCACGGGGAGCGCGGCTGGGCCGGATGGCCGCCTGGCGCGCCGTCCAGCGAGCCTCGCAGGCGGCAGGCCTTTCGGCGCACGTCACGCCTCACACCCTCCGACACAGTTTCGCGACCCACCTCCTCGAGGGCGGGGCCGACCTGCGCGTCGTCCAGGAGCTGCTCGGACATGCGAGCATTGACACGACACAGCTCTACACGCACCTGACCGGGGAGCGGATCCGGCAGGTGTACGCCCGGGCCCACCCGAGGGCGTGAGGGAGGAGGTCGGGAGATGCGATACACGGATTCGCTGCTCGCGGACGGCGAGGTCGTCGTCCGGCGCGCGCGCCAGCACTGGCTCGCCCTGATCCTGGACGGGAGGCGTGCCTGGATCCTGCTGCTCGTGGGGCTGCTCGCCCTCATCGTCGGGCTGCTCGTCCGCGATGGCGCGGACCCGTGGCGGACGATCGGCTCCATCCTGTCGGTCATCGCCCTGGTCGCCCTGGCGGCCGGGCTGCTCGACGGGGCCTACCACCTGCTTCGCTGGCAGACGCAGGACTACGTGGTGACGAACCGGCGCGTTGTGCAGGTGGAGGGCATTCTCAACAAGCGGGCCGCGGACTCGTCGCTCGAGAAGATCAACGACGCCATCCTCGAACAGAACGTGCTGGGCCGGATGTTCGGCTACGGCGATCTCGACATCCTGACCGCGTCGGAGTCCGCGATCGACCGGTTCCGCATGCTGGCGCGGGCCGCCGACTTCAAGAGGGAGATGCTCAACCAGAAGCATGCCCTGGAGATGGAGGTCGGGCGAGCCCCGGCTCCGGCACTGCGGGCGGACTCGGCCGGTGCCCCGGACTGGTCGCGCGCGACCGGGGCGGGAGCAGGGCCGGGAGTCGCGGTGAATCCGGAGTTCGCTTCTGTGAGCCCGAGCCCCACGCCCGGCTCCACGGCGACCACGGCCACGGCGGCGCCGGCTGCTGCACCATCGGGCGCTCCGGGGGATGCTGCCTCCACGGGCCCCGATCCCCAGCAGGTCACCGCCACGCTGTCCCGCCTGGCCGATCTTCGCGACCGGGGCGCCATCACGCCCGAGGAGTTCGAGGCCAAGAAAGCCGAGCTGCTCGCCCGCCTCTGACGGCCTCCGGCGTGGCCCCGGGGAGCACCCGGGCGCCTGGTCCGGCGACGAGGGCCGACTGGATCGCCGGAGGTGGCGGGTGCGCACTCCGGCCGGCCTCGACCGCTACCATGTCCGGGTCGCCCCAACCCACCCGGAGGTCTCGTGAGTCAGCAGCTGGTCGCATCCCTGATCGCGGTCGCGGTCATCCTGCTGGTCGGGTTCCCGGTGCACGAGTTCAGCCACGCCCTGGCAGCCGACCGCCTCGGCGATCGGACGGCCCGGTATCTTGGCCGGCTGTCCCTGGACCCGCGTGTCCATTTCGATCCCCTCGGGGCCGGTCTGCTCGCCCTCAGCGCCATCGCCGGCGGCTTCTTCATCGGCTGGGCCAAGCCCACCCCGGTCAACCCGAGCAACCTGGAGGGCGGACACAGGGGCGAGGCGATCGTGGCAGCAGCCGGACCCGCGTCGAACCTCATCATGGCCGCGCTCGTGGCGGTCGCCCTTCGAATTCATCAACGGCCTCGGCCTCCTCGATCCGTACGCCGGCAGCGCCCAGAACCTGCTCTGGCTGATCCTCAACTACCTCGTCCTGATCAACGTGTTCCTGTTCGTCTTCAACCTGCTGCCGATCCCGCCGCTCGACGGATACCGGGTCCTGCTCGGCGTCGTGAGCCCCCGGACGGCCTGGCAGATCCGCCAGTACGAGCAGTACGGCTTCCTGCTGATCGTCGTCGTGTTCCTCCTCGGGGGTCCCGTGATCGCACCGATCGGATCGCACATCTATGCCTTCCTGGTGGGCGGGTAAGGTCCGCCAGTTCGCCACGCATCTGCATGCCGGAGTGAGACCGGGGGAGCGCCGCGAGCTGGAGGCCTGGCTGACGCCGCAACAGCGAACGCTCTTCGACTCCATGCACCCTGCCGACCGCCGACACGGGCTCGATGTCGTGCGACGTCTTCGCGCCGACGACTGGACCGACCAGGATCTGCTGCTCGCCGGGCTCTTTCACGATGCCGGCAAGGGGCGGACCGGGCTGTGGCCGCGTGTCGCGTGGTCGCTCGGCGAGCACTACGGGTCCGTGCCCAGGCGGGCGGCCGGCCTCGTGCCGGGGCTCGGGCCCGTGCTGGAACGCCTGGACCGTCATCCGGACGCCTCGGCCGAACTGGCCCTGCAGGCCGGGTGCACCCCCCGGACGGCCGACCTGATCCGGCGACAGGCCATGCCCGCGGACGACGCCGGTCGCGCCCTCCATCGCGCGGACGAGGCGAGCTGACGTGACGCGAGCCACGAGCCGGCACGCGGTCCCTGCCGTGCCGGTCGCCGTCTCGTTCGGCCAGGGGAGGCGACCCGAGCAGGCGACGCAGGTGCGCGTCGGTGGCGTGGACCTGTCGACACGAGGCGCGGCGCAATCCACGGATTCGGGACGGCCACGGACCGGCGCCGGGGGTCCGGTGGCCCCGCCGTGGGCCGTGGAATCCGCCGTTGCCGGGATGCCGGCAGGGCCGCTCCGGGCCAACGAGGAGCCGGGCAGCGTCGTCGACGTCGATCCCGTGGCCTTTGACGGTCCCCTCGCGCTTCTGCTCGCGCTCATCGAGGCGCGCCAGCTCGACGTCCTCACCGTGCCGCTCGGCGGACTCGCGGGCGCCTATCTCGAGGCACTGGCCGGGCTCGAGGGTGAGCGCCTGCCGTACCTGAGCACGTTCGTGTCCGTGGCGGCGCAGCTCATCCTGATCAAGTCGCGCGCCCTTCTGCCCCGGCAGCAGGCGGAAGGCCCCGTCGCGCTCGCCGACGACGGGCCGGATCCTGAGGAGGAGCTTCGCCGGCGACTCATCGTGTACCGCGCATACCGGGACGCCGGGCAGTGGCTCCGCCTGCGGGCCCTCGCGTTCGGACCACTCGTCCGGCGGAGCCCTCCGTGGCGCTGGCAGCGGGCCTGGCCGGCGCGCGGCCACCCGCCGAGCCTCCACTGGACCCGGGCCTGCTCGAGTCGGCGCTGCGAGGCGCCGCCCGCCTGGCACCTCCGGCCCCGCCGCCCCCGGAGATCTTCCGCCGGACCATCACGCTCGCCGAGCGGGCCGACCTCATCCGCGAGGCCATCCGCAGGGCGCCCGTCGTGGTGTTGCAGGATCTGCTCGAGGAGACGGCCGACCGGGTCCTTGCGGCGGTCACGTTCCTCGCCATGCTGGAGCTGGTGAAGCGGCGCGAGATCGCCGTGGAACAGGAGCGTCCCTGGGGCCCGATCCGCTGCCGGGCCATCGGAGGCGGCGAGTCGGGCGGTCCACTCGAGCCGATCGACGAATCGCTGGAGGACTTCGCGTGAGCGCCGACGCGCTGCATGGCACGAGCGCCGACGAGTTGCACGCAGCCTCCGAAGCCGTCACGGGGGCCGCCGACGCGCCTGCCGAGCCCGGTCCTGCCGAGCCCGGGACTGCCGGGAGCGAGGTCGCCGGGCACGGACCTGCCGGCGGCCAGATCGCCGAGCCCGGCGCCGCGGAACCGGCCGGCGAGCTCACGAGCCAGCAGCTCGAGGCGCTCCTGTTCGTGGCGGAACGCCCGTTGTCCCGGCGGGAGATCGCCACGCTGGCCGGCGTCGATGCCGCGACCGTGGACGCGCGACTGGGCGACCTGGAGGTCGACCTGGCCGACCGTGGCATACGCCTGCTCGCGGCGGGCGACCGGGTCGCGCTGGCGACGGCCCCGGATGCAGGCGGCCTGATCGCCCGGTACGTGGGCACCGAGGGCGTCCGCCTCACGCCCGCCGCCCTCGAGACGCTGGCGATCGTCGCCTACCGCCAGCCCGTGACGCGGTCCGTCATCGAGAGGATCCGCGGCGTCGACTCCGACTACGTCGTGCGCTCGCTCCTCCATCGCCGCCTGGTCGCGGAGCAGGGCCGCTCGGAGGCGCCCGGGCGTCCGATCCTGTACGGGACGTCGTTCGAGTTCCTCGAGCGGTTCGGACTGACCTCGCTGGACGAGCTGCCGGAGATCGAGGCGGGGATCGCGGCACGCCTGGCGGAGGCGGATGCGGAGGCCGACCACGGAGCTGGCGCCGGCTCCCCGGCCGGCTCGTCGGAGCACCAGGCCGACGAGCGGATCGCCGTCATCGAACGGGAGGGCGCCTGACGTGACCCCGGTCAGGCTCCAGAAGGCGCTCGCCGACGCCGGGGTCGCATCGCGCCGCCGTGCGGAGGAACTCATCGCCGCCGGCAGGGTTCGCGTGGATGGCGCGCCGGCCGTCGTCGGCGCGACCGTCGATCCCGCCACGCAGCGGATCGAGGTCGACGGACACGCGATCGAGGCACGACCGCCGTCGGTGCACCTGGCGATGCACAAGCCCGCCGGGGTGACGAGCACGGTCGCCGACCCCCACGCCGCCACCACGGTCATGCACCTCGTGCCACCCGCGCTCGTGCCGCCGGGCTCCCGGCTCTATCCGGTGGGCAGGCTGGACCGCGACTCCGAGGGGCTCCTCCTGCTGACGAACGACGGCGACTGGGCGCAGCGCGTCCTGCATCCGAGCCACGAGGTCGAGCGGGAATACGCCGTCGCGACGCGCCTGCCGCTGTCACGCGACCAGGCGGAGGCGTTGCTCTCGGGCGTCGTGCTCGACGAGGGCACTGCCACCCTCCTCGACCTGCGCCCGGCCACGGCGACGGAGACCGGATCGCTGCTCCAGCTGCTCGACGTCGACGGAGCCGGGCCCATGACGTGGTATCGCGCCACGCTGGGGCAGGGGTGGAAGCGCCAGGTACGCCGCATGTTCGCCGCGGTCGGCGTGCCCGTGGTCCGCCTCGTGCGCGTCAGGATCGGGACGCTCCGCCTGTCCGGGCTGCGCCCCGGACAGGTACGCCGCCTCGCGACGGCGGAGATGGCGGCTCTCGCGCAGCCTGCGCCTCGGCGCCCCGAGCTCGCACGACACGCACCGGTGGTGCCCGGAACGGCCGTCCAACGGCCGGGACGCGGGAGGAGGCGACCGTGAGCGGGACCCGTGGCCCGGTCGTCGCGGTCGACGGCCCGGGCTCCAGCGGCAAGAGCACGGTCGGCGCGCTGGCCGCCGCCCGGCTGGGCTTCCGCTTCTGCGACACGGGCCTGTTCTACAGGGCGGCCGCGTGGCTCGCGCTGCATCGCGGCGTCGCCCTGGACGACGGGCCGGCAATGGCGGCGCTCGTTCCGTTGCTGAGCCTGGAGTCGGACGGGGCCGGGCGCTTCGTGCGTGTCACGGCCGATGGCGTGGACGTCACGCCGCTCGTCCACGTCCCCGCGGTGGACCGCGTGGTCAGCGTGGCGGCGAGCCAGCCCGAGCTGCGCGAGGCGCTCCTGCCCAGGCAGCGCGCCCTGGCCGAGGACGGGTCGATCGTGGTCGCCGGTCGGGACATCGGGACCGTCGTCCTGCCCGACGCCGACGTCAAGATCTACCTCGACGCGTCGCTGGGTGAACGTGCCCGCCGGCGCGGACTGGAGCGCGGCATCGGCGAGCAGGCCGCCGGAGGCGACGATGCGCAACGGATCCTCGACGAGCTGCGGGCACGGGACGCGATCGACAGCGGCCGCGACGTGGCGCCGCTGCGCGCCGCGGAGGACGCGATCGTGCTCCGCACCGACGGGTTCGCCCTCGACGAAGCGGTCGATGCCGTCGTCCGTGCCGTGCTCGGCGCGGTCCGGGCACCGTCGCCTGGAGCCTAGGCCCGGGAGACCGCCCGGCCGCATCCGCCCGTCCGTGGGACAATGACCGTTCCATGGGAAGAGTCAGAGATGTCGTCATCACGCGCCGCACGGGTTTCTGCTACGGCGTGCGCGAGGCGATCGACTACGCGAAGACCGCCGCGGCCGAAGGCAAGGTGACCCACACGCTCGGCCAGGTCGTCCACAACGAGGGCGTCATCGAACACCTCGAGGGCCAGGGGATCCGGACCGTGGCCACCCTCGACGAGGTGCAGGCCGGGGCGGCCGTCGTCATCCGGGCGCACGGCGTGACGCCCGAGGTGATGGACAGGGCGAGGTCCCGCGGTCTCGAGGTCATCGACGGCACGTGCACATGGGTGATCCAGGAGCAGCGTGCCCTGGAACGGCTCGTCGAGGAGGGCTACACCATCGTCCTGCTCGGCACGCCCAAGCATCCCGAGGTCGTCGGGCTGCTCGGGTTCGCCCCGGACGCGATCGTCGTGGACGAGGAGGAGGACTGGGACGCCATCCCGCGGACGAAGCGGATGGCGCTCATCAGCCAGTCCACCCAGCCGCCGTGGAAGTTCGAGAAGCTGGCGGCATTCCTCGTCGGCCGCTGCCACGAGCTCAAGATCGTCAACACGATCTGCCCGGTAACGATCAGGCGGCAGCAGGACACGATGGAGGCCGCCGCGGCCGTCGACTTCATGGTCGTGGTGGGCGGACGCAGCAGCGCCAACACCAAGGAGCTGACCCGGCTGTGCCGGATCGCCGGCACGCCGGTCCTGCAGGTCGAGTCGGCGGCCGATCTCCAGGATCCCGACGCGTTCGGCGAGGCGCAGGTCGTCGGTGTGACGGGCGGCACGTCGACGCCCATCGAGGACCTGCAGATCGTCACCCGCCGCATTTACGAGCTGGCCGGCACGGAAGAGGCGCGGGCACATGCCGCCGAGCTCGCCGCCGATTCCCTCGGTCGCGTGGCCGCATCGACGTACCGGACGAGCAGCGTCACATCGGGCGCCGTCCCCGGCGCAGCCTGAACGTGGCCGCCCGTCCAACGGCGCGGCCGGCGCGAGGGCTGCCCATCGTCGCGATCGTCGGACGACCCAACGTCGGCAAGAGCACGCTCTTCAACCGCATCGTCGGGCAGCGGACCGCGATCGTCGAGGACCGTGCGAGGACCACGAGGGACAGGCTGTACGGCGAGGCCGAGTGGAACGGACGCCGGTTCATCGTCGTGGACACCGGCGGGCTCGAACGCCGCCCGGGCGACCCGATCGAGGCGAAGGTCCAGGAACAGGCACGCCTGGCGATCGACGAGGCGGACCTGATCCTGTTCGTGGTCGACGCCGCGTCGGGCGAGACGCCGGCCGACCAGGAGGCGGCGGAGCTCCTGCGGAGCGCACGCGTACCGGTGATGGTCGCCACGAACAAGGCGGACAGCGAGCGGCGCGAGTACGACGCCGCGGAGTTCCATCGCTACGGGTGGGAGGACACGTTCGCCGTCTCGCGCGCTCCACGGGCGAGGGACGGGCGATCTGCTCGACGCCCTGGTGTGGGCGCTGCCTCCGGAGAGCGAGGAGGAGCGGGACAGGAAACGGCGCGAGGCCGAGGACGAGGAACTCGCCGAGCTCGTCGAGTTGGCGGAGGCCCAGGGCGTTGAACTGCCCGGCCCGACCATGGATGCGGCGGACGGGCCCGCGGGCGAGGTGCCCGCCCCGGATGACTCGGGTGAGCCCGGTGGGCCAGACCTGGTCGTCGGCGAGGCGACCGCCGCCTGGGATCGGCGGGCGGACGCGGACCGGCGGGCCGCCATGGCCCCCATCGACATCGCGATCGTCGGCCGTCCCAACGTGGGCAAGTCGTCGCTGGTCAATGCGCTCCTGGGCGAGGAGCGCGTCATCGTGAGCGACATCCCCGGCACGACGCGTGACGCGATCGACACGGAGATCGAGTGGAACGGCCGCGACGATCACGCTCATCGACACGGCCGGCCTGCGCCGCCGCGGGAAGGTGGCCAACGGCCCCGACTTCGAGCGGTTCTCCGCCCTCCGCGCCCTGCGGGCGCTCGGCCGCTGCGACGTCGCGATCCTCGTGCTCGACAGCGTGGACGGACTCACCCGGCAGGATGCCCACGTCGCGGGGTACGTGGTGGAAGAGGGGAAGGGCCTCGTCGTCGCCCTGAACAAGTGGGACCTGGTCGAGAAGGAGACCGGCACCTTCGACGAGTACGTGGCCGCCGCCCGGCGCGAGGCGCAGTTCCTCGATTTCGCCCCGATGGTGGCGATCAGCGCCAGGACCGGCCAGCGCGTGAGCCGCGTGCTGGAGGCGGCGGTGGAGATCGCCGCGCAACGCCGGCGCCGCGTCCCGACCGGCGAGCTCAACCGCCTGCTGTCGGAGGCGACGTTCCGCCAGGCACCGCCCGCGGTCAAGGGCGTCCGCCCCAAGTTCTACTACGCCACCCAGGCGACGGTCGCGCCGCCCACGTTCGTCATGTTCGTGAGTGACGGCGCGGCTGTCCATTTCAGCTACGCGCGCTACCTCGAGAACCGGATCCGCGAGGCATTCGACTTCGGCGGCACGCCGATCCGGCTCGTGTTCCGTACCCGGACGCGCGCACAGGTGGAGCGCCGTCGATCCGCCCGGTCGTCGGGCCGGCCCGCCGGAAGCCGGGCGCCGGGGAGGGGTGGACGCGGCGGGGGCCACGCCCGCGGAGGTGCCGGTGACTCCGGCGCAGGCGGGGGCAGGCGGGGACCCGGCCGCTGAGCATCCCGTACGGTGACGGCGGCGAGAGCCGGGAGGGCCGCCCGCTCTGGTAGAATCCCGCGAGTCGGGGCGTAGCGCAGCCTGGTAGCGCACTTGAATGGGGTTCAAGAGGTCCCGCGTTCGAATCGCGGCGCCCCGACCAGAAACCCCGCACGAAATGGCCCCTCCGGTTATCCGGAGGGGCTTTCGAGTCGGTGGTGGACGTCCGATGACCTACTGGATCGAACGCCGGAGGAAGAGCACGGCGAACAGGACGAGCGCCGCGGCGGCGACGAGGACGATGGGCGCCACGCCGGAGGCCGACTGGATCGCGCCACCGACGAGTCCACCGACCGACGCGCCGATCGCGCCGAACATGCCGCCGATGCTGGACCCGATCCCCCCGAGCGCCGAGCCGACGGCGCTCCCGTAGTCGGCCATGCGTGCATTGTCGGACCGGGCGCAAGCACTCGAGTCGCTAGGACTGCACGTCCGTCATGACGATGCGCGCGCTGCGTGCGAGCAGGCGTTCGAGGACCATCTCGTTCGCCAGGCTCAGCTCTTCCTCGGCCGGAGCTCGGAACGCGCCGTCCGCAGCGCGGCCCCGCACCTCACCGTCGGCGCCGTCGCCGGAGATCGCCTGGCCGCCGCTGCGCCGCGGGAGATCGGGACTGCTCGTCATGGTTTCCCCCATACCTCGTGTCGTGGGCCCGGCCGCCGGATCGACGGCCGCACTGCTCATCATGGCGTCCCCGATGCCATCGCCCCACCCTACGAAGGTCCGCGGCGGCCTTCCATCCGTCCCGGTTGCGTGCTCCTGGACAACGGCCGTGGCCCCCGGACCGCGTGCTCCTCCGCTGCGCTCCGACGGGACATTGCCCGGGACGGTGGTCGCCCGCGCGAGAGCCGGACACGCCGCGCGCCAGGACGGCGTACCGTGGGTCCCATGAGTGCGAAGAAACAGACCCAGCGCAAGGCCGAACGGGAGGCCGTCAAGCACATGCGGACCCTTGAGCGGGAACGCCAGCAGCGGGCGGATCGCGATCCGAAGGAGGCGGAGACGCCTCCGAGCGAGCCGAACGCGCCGCGGCCTGCGGGATAAGCAGCCTCCGACCCGGCCGAACACGCCGCGCCCCGCGGGATAAGCAGCCTCCGACCCGGCCGAACACGCCGTGCCCCACGGAGTGGACGGGCCGCCGGAACGCCGGCGGCGCCCCATCCGCCGGCGCGGGCGATACTTGCGTGCTGGCGGGCGCGTCCCGACGCCCCGAATACGATCCGGAGGTGTGACCCGTGACCACCGCGGCGGCGGCAACCTCGGCCCTGTACTCGAGCTACTTCCGCGAGGCGCACGCCGCGATGCGCGCGGTCGTCGGCGGCGCAGGCGTCCCCGTGCTCGACTGGAGACCGGGTGACGACACGAACTCCGTCGCGGTGCTGGTGGCCCACGCGATCGACGCCGAACGGGCCATCACGTCCGAGGTCGTCGGCCTCACGCTGCCACGTGACCGCGAGGCCACCTTCCGCGTGGCCGGGCTCGGCCCCGACGAACTCGTGGCGATGATCGACGCCGTCGAGCGCGACGTCGAGGGATTCCTGGCCGCGTTGACCGATGACCGCCTCGCCGCGGTCATCGACCGTCGTGGACGGGCGGAGACCGGCGCCCGGTGGCTCCTCCATGTCGCGTCGCACAGTCGGGAGCACATCGGCCAGGCCACCCTCACCAGACAGCTCGCCGAAGAGGCGGCCGCAGGGCGCGGAGCCTGATCGGATCCGGCTGCAGCCGATCCGGGCGCCCGCCGGCCCGCCACGGGCGGAAAGGACACGCGGCGCGCCGAAAGGACGCGCTGGGCGCGGATGGGACGCGCTACGCGCGGACGGGCACCGCCGCAGCCGGGCGCGGAGCAGGGGCTCCGGGGCACTCGCCGCTCAGGTCGAGCTTCCCCGAGTGCTGTTCGGCGGGCACCCACGTCGTGCGCACGAGGCCGCACACGCCGCAGATTCCGATCACGAATGACCCGCGACCCTGATCGGTCGCCGCGAATGTCCACTCGTGTTTCAAGCGTCTGCGCCTCCCTCGTGTCGTCCCGACAGTAGGGCCTGTCGGACACGCTGGCCGTAGATCGAACGTCAACACGACGGACGTACTTTCCGGGCACCCCTCCGGACCGACCCCGTGCAGGAGCCCGTCCGGGAAGGCCGTGGATTCAGCCGGCCTCCTGCCCGAAAGTGGGACCCGGCTGGTACCATCCGGCGCTTCCGCCGCGCACCACCGGGGATAGGCTCAGCAGGTGATGTCCGGGCCCATCGACCACTACGCGATCCTCCAGGTCGACCCACGCGCCGAGCCGGGCGTGATCCAGGCCGCCTACCGGACCCTCGCCCGCAAGTACCATCCCGACGTGGACGGCGGTTCGCACGACCGGATGACCGCGCTCAACAACGCCTGGGCAGTCCTGCGGGATCCCGCGACCCGGGCCGCGTACGACCGCCAGCGTGCCGCGGCGGTTGCCCCGCCGCCGGCCGCTCCCGGCGCGTCGGCTGATCGAGCGGTACCGAGACCTCCGGGCAGCGCCTCGGGCAGCGTCCTGGACTTCGGTCGATACGCCGGATGGTCCCTTGGCGAGCTGGCGCGGCACGACCCGGACTTCCTCGAATGGCTCGCCCGGACCCCGGGCGGACGTCGCTACAAGGGCGAGATCGAGCGCCTGCTGTCGTGGCCTGCCCGCGCGACGGCGGCGGTGGGCGGCCGGCAACCCGGCTGGGCGCGATTCCGCTGACCTGACCGACCGTGCGGCACATCACGTCGACTCGCCTTCGCCAGCTGGTGTCCATGCCCTCGGCGATCGACGCCGTGCGGGATGCATTCGTGCTCACCTCCGGTGGCAGGATCGAGCAGCCCACCAGGCTGGCGCTCGAAGGCGGGACGGCACTCGCCATGCTCGCAGCGGACCGCGACGGCGTCGGCACCGTCCTGAAGGCCGTGACGGTGAGGCCCGCCAATCGTGACCGCGGCATGCCGGCGGTCCAGGCAATCGTCGTCTGGTTCGACGGTTCCACGGGCGTCCCGCTTGCGCTGATCGACGGAGAGGCGCTGACCGCTCTGCGGACCGGAGCGGCGTCCGGTGTCGCCACCGACCTGCTGGCGCCGGCGGACGCTTCCGTGCTGGCCATGATCGGTGCCGGAGCCCAGGCCGCGGACCAGGTTCGCGGCGTCTGTGCCGTGCGACCCATCCGCGAGGTGCGGGTGGCCTCGCGAAACCCGGCGCATGCCGCCGAGCTCGCGACGCACCTCGGTCGGGAGATGGAGCCGGTTCGGGTCGTGGCCCGGACGATTCGCGAGGCGCTCGATGGCGCACACGTCGTGTGCACCGCGACCACCTCGACCGAGCCGCTCTTCGCGGCGTCCGACCTCGGATCCGACGTCCACCTGAACGCGATCGGGGCCTACACGCGGACCATGTGCGAACTGCCACCCGACGTGTTCGCCGAGGCGACCGTCGTGGCCGTGGATTCCGTGGCTGCGGCGATGGCGGAGGCCGGCGACGTCCTGCGCGCGATGCGGGACGGATGGCTCACGCGCGACCGGCTGGTGGAGATCGGAACGCTTGCGTCGCGCCCGGGGACGGCCGCTCCCGGCGGCCGGACGGTGTTCAAGTCGGTCGGCGTGGCGGCGCAGGACTGGGCGCTTGCGAGGCTCGCGGTCGAGCGATCGGCGGCTTCCGGAGACAGCGACCGGCAGGTCTAGGGATCGCCACGCGCCCGACCGGTCGATGGTCGCGCGACGCGGGTGCGCCGGTCGCCAGGTCAGGAGAACAGCGAGATCAGTTCCCCCGCCAGCTCGAGCGATTCGGTGGTGAGGAAGGTCGGGTTGCGGAACACGAATCCGCCGAATCCCGCGTCGATGTACGGCTGGAGCGCGTCGGCGGCCTGCTCCGGCGTCAGCGCCGACATCAGCGCCCGCCTGGCGGGCGTGACCTGTTCGAGGGCCGCGGCCGCCTCGCGATCGGATCGGACCAGCACGAACGGCGCCATGGCCGTCCGCAGGATCGTGGACGGATCGCGGCCCTCGGCCTCGCAGTGGCGCTCCAGCACCTCCGTCTTGTGGCGCAGCTCGTCGAGCGGGCCGAACCAGTTGGACATGTCGGCATACCTGGCGACGAGGCGAAGGGTGCGCCGCTCGCCGCCGCCTCCGATCAGGATCTTCGGGCCTCCGGCCTGGATGGGCCTGGGCACGTTCAGGGCCTCGTCGATGCGGTAGTGCCGGCCTTCGAAGCTGGGACGCGCCTCGGTGAACATGAGCCGGCAGATGGCCAGGGCCTCGTCGAGGCGGTCCATCCGCTCGCCGACCGGCGGGAACTCGAACCCGTACCCGCGGTGCTCGGACTCGTTCCATGCCGCGCCGATGCCCAGGATGGCGCGGCCCCCGGAAATCACGTCGAGCGTGGTGACGGTCTTCGCGAGCATCGCCGGATTTCGATACGTCACGCCCGTCACCATCGTCCCGAGCCGGACGCGCGACGTTCGGGCGGCGATCGCCCCCAGCGTCGTGTAGGCCTCGAGCATGGGCTCGTCCTCCGCGCCCACCGGACCGATCTGGTAGAAGTGATCCATCACGGTGATGAGGTCGAATCCGGCCGCCTCGGCAGCGCCGGCGAGTTCGATCAGGTGGCCGAACAGGCCCTCCGGGGGGATGCCGGGAAACGTGAAGCGGGGCATGTGGTATCCGAACAGGGGTCGCATGCCCGGACGATACCGCAGGTGCCCCGATCGCTCCGCCGGCCGCCGGGCCGATGCCTCGACCGCGGAGTCCGGGGTGAGCAGCCCCTGATCGGCGGGTCGTAGACTCCGCGGATGACCGACGTGCCACGCCACGGCACCACGACGCCCGGGACGCCGCGGACCGCCCCCGGGCCTTCGAAGCCGCAGCCTTTTGGGAAGCAGCGCTCGAGCGCTGCGACGTGGGCGGACGGGCGGCGAGACCGTGACGCACGGCGAGACCGTGACGCCCGCGCGAGGATCGCGTGACCTCCGGGCTCGGAGGCCTGGACGGGGCCCAGCTGTCGGGGCACGGCGACATGGACCCGGAGTCGTTCCGCCGCGCGGCCCACGCGGTGGCGGACCTGATGGCCGACTACCTCGCGGGGGTCGAGCGCTTCCCGATCCTGCCGGACGTCGAGCCGGGCGACCTGCGCCGCCAGTTCCCCGTCGCGGCGCCGGAACGCCCCGAGCCGATCGGCGACGTCCTGGCCGACTACCAGCGGCTCGTGGAGCCGAACATCACCCACTGGCAGCATCCGGCGTTCTTCGCGTACTTCGCGAGCAGCGGTTCCGGGCCGGGGATCCTGGGCGAGATGCTCATGGCCACGCTCGTGGGCAACGCGATGCTGTGGCGGACCTCCCCCGTGGCGACCGAGCTCGAGGAGGTCACGGTCGGATGGCTCCGCCGGGGCCTGGGCCTCCCCGAGGCGTTCGACGGCTTCTTCACCGACAGCGCCTCGACGTCGAGCCTCATCGGCCTGGCCGCGGCGCGCCAATCCGTGCCCGGCATGGACGCGGCCGCTGAGGGACTGGCCGGACACCCGGGCCTGCGGATCTACGCGTCGGCCGAGGCGCACAGCTCCATCGAGAAGGCCGCCATGACGCTCGGAATCGGACGGGCCGGAACCCGGCGCATCCCCACCGACGCCGGCTACCGCATGGACACCGCCGGCACTCGAGGCCGCCATCCGCGAGGATCGCGCCGCCGGCCACGTCCCCTGCGCCGTCGTCTCGACGATCGGCACGACCGGCCCCACGTCCGTCGACCCGACCGATGAGCTTGCCGACATCGCCGAGCGCGAGGGGCTGTGGCTTCACGTCGACGCGGCCTACGCCGGCGCCACGGCCCTGCTCCCCGAGCGCCGCGCCCCGTTCGCGGGATGGGAGCGCGCCGATTCGATCGTGGTCAACCCGCACAAGTGGCTGTTCACGCCGCTCGACGCCTCGCTCTTCCTCACGCGCCGGTCCGAGGTCGTGCGCGCGGCGTTCAGCCTGGTCCCGGAGTACCTGCGAACGCTCGACCGGGCCCGCGACGTCCACGACTTCAACGAGTACACCCCGCAGCTGGGACGGCGGTTCCGGGCCCTTAAGATGTGGATGCTGCTCCGGTACTTCGGGCTGGAGGGCATGCGGGCGCGGCTGCGCGAGCACATGGCGCTGGCGGCGGACCTGGCCGCGCGCGTCGACGAGGAGCCCGACGCCGAACGCCTGGCCCCGGTCCCGTTCTCCACCGTCTGTTTCCGGTGGCGTCCCGCCCGGTTCGCCGGCCGGGAGGACGAACCCGAGGTGCGCACGGAACTCGACCGGATCAACACCGCGCTGCTCGACGCGGTCAACCGCGAGGGACGCGTGTTCCTCTCGCACACCCGGCTTCGCGACCGGATGACACTCCGCATCGCGATCGGGAGCATCCGGACGGAGGAGCGGCACGTGGCGCTGGCGTGGGAGCGCATCTGCGAGCACGGCCGCCGGATCGCCCAGGCCTGATCGGCCGGAGGCTCCCGCGGCTCTGGCAACGCCCGCGGCTCAGGTGGCCCCCGCGGCGTCTGCGCCCCGAAGGGCCCCGCAGCGACTCGTCCGCGGCCCAGGCATAGACTCAGGGCGTGGATCGAGTTCGGGATGACACGGCCTCCGTCGACCCCGGGGTGACGGAACGTCCTCGCGCGGCGGGTTCCCCGGAGCGCTTCGATCTCCCCCTCGACGGCATCCGCCTCTCCGCCCTCCGGTGGACGCCGGCACGCCCGGCCACGCCACCGCCGGTGCTGCTGCATCACGGGCTGGCATCCTCGGCCGGGTTCTGGAGCCCGACGGCGACGCATCTCGCGGCAGGTGGCGCCCATGACGGTCCGATCCCCCGCACCGGCTCGCGAGGTCGTGGCCCTCGACGCGCGGGGCCACGGCGAGAGCGACCGTCCGGACGAGGGATACGGCACGGGCTCGGTCGCGGCCGACCTGCAGGCCGTCCTGGTGGGGCTCGGCTGGACCGGGGCGGCGAGGGCTCGCCCGGTTCTCGTCGGCCACTCCTGGGGCGGCAACGTCGTGCTGGAGCACGCCGCGCGCCATCCCGGCGTCGCGGCCGGCATCGTGCTCGTGGATGGCGGGTTCCTCGAGCTGGCCCACATGACGTGGGAGGAAACGGAGCGGGACCTGGCACCCCCGAGGATGGGTCCCATGACATGGGCGGATTTCACGGCCCGGGCGGCGGGCTGGTGGGGCGCAACCGGCTGGTCGGACGCCGTCGAGCAGGCGATCCACCACAACTTCGAGGATTTGCCGGACGGCACGATCCGGCCCCGCCTCTCGAGGGACCGCCACATGGCCGTGCTGCGAGGCATGTGGGAGCAGCGGCCGTCGGAGCTGTACGGGTCCGTCCGCGTGCCCGTGCTGCTCCTGCCGGCCCGTCGGTCCAGCGCCGACGGGCGCGAACGCCAGTTCATCGAGCGAAAGGAGGAGGCCGTCGAGCGGGCGGTGGCCGCGCTGGGCCGAGCCGGCATCCCCGTCACCGTCGAATGGTTCGAGGAGTCCATCCACGACATTCCGCTGCAGCACCCGGCCCGCCTCGCGGCGCGGATCCAGGCGTTCATCGCGGCGTTGCCTGGCTGACGGCGCGCCGTCGCCATCGTGCGAAAGGCTCCGCGCCGTCGCGCCCGGGCGACGAATCTCGTCGACGAGCGCCCGAGCCGACGCGGATGCCGTGGCTCCAGGGGGCAGGCGCGGGCCGATCCGCGGTAGACTGCGATCTCCACAGGGAGGCCGGCGGGGAGGGCCCGCAGGTCGCGAGCGAGGAGCGAAGCGAGCCATGGCCATCGCCACCGTCACCGATCGCCGGATGCTCATCGACGGAGAGTGGGTCGAGTCGTCCTCCGGCGCCTGGATCGAGGTCCACGACCCGGCGTCGGGCGCGCTCGTCGGCCGTGTTCCGGCGGGGACCGCGGACGACGTGGACCGCGCGGTCGCGGCTGCCCGGCGGGCCTTCCGCGACGCTCGCTGGCACGGCATGTACGGGCCGGAGCGCGTTGCAGTCCTGAACCGCCTCGCGGACCTCATCGACGCGCACCTGGGCGAGCTGGCCGAGGTCGAGTCGGCGCAGACCGGGTCTGCACTCAAGCTGCGGCGGGATTCGGACATCCCGTTCGCCGCCGACAACCTGCGCTTCTTCGCCTCGGCGATCCGCCACCTGGAGGGCAAGTCGGCGGCCGAGTACAGCGGCAGCCACACCAGCATGATCCGGCGCGAGCCGATCGGCGTCGTGGGGCAGATCGCCCCCTGGAACTACCCGCTGATGATGGCGGCCTGGAAGATCGGCCCGGCGCTTGCCGCGGGCAACAGCGTCGTGCTCAAACCCGCCACGGCGACGCCCCTCACGACGCTCATGCTCGGCGAGCTCGCGGCCGAGGCGGGGCTGCCGGACGGCGTGCTCAACATCGTCACCGGCCGCGGCGACGTGGTGGGCGCGGCGATCGCGGCCCATCCCGACATCGACATGGTCTCCCTCACGGGCGACACCGAGACCGGCAAGAAGATCCAGGCCGCGGCCAGCGGGACCCTCAAGCGGCTCCACCTCGAGCTCGGCGGGAAGGCACCGTTCATCGTGTATGACGACGCGGACCTGGAGGCGGCAGCCCGCGGCGCCGTGGTCGGCGGACTGGTCAACGCAGGCCAGGACTGCACCGCCGCGACACGGATCTACGTCCAGCGCCCCGTCTACGACCGGTTCGTCGACCTGCTCGCGGGCCACATGCGCGCGACGCGCGTCGGAGCCCCCGCCGATCCGTCCACGGACATGGGAAGCCTCATCAGCGAGCAGCAGGTGGAGCGGGTCGAGGGATTCGTCGAGCGCGCACGGCAGGCCGGCGCGCGTGTCATCGTCGGGGGTGCGCGGGCCGAGGTGCCCGGTCTTCACGGTGCGTTCTACCAGCCCACCCTCATCGACGGCGTCGGGCAGGACGCCGAGATCGTGCAGCAGGAGATCTTCGGGCCCGTCGTCACCCTGCTCCCGTTCGACACGGAGGAGGAGGTCCTGGCGAAGGCGAACGACGTCCGGTACGGGCTGGCAAGCTCGGTGTGGACCCGCGACGTCTTCCGCGCGATGCGTGCCGCGAAGGCGCTCAACTTCGGCGAGGTCTGGGTCAACGACCACCTGCCGCTCACGAGCGAGATGCCCCACGGCGGCTTCCGCCAGTCGGGCTACGGCAACGACCTCTCCGACTACGCCTTCGACGAGTACACGCAGGTCAAGCACGTGATGATCGAGCTGACCGGCGAGGCCGAGAAGGGCTGGCACTACACCGTCTGGGGCGACCAGAAGGAGTAGCGCGCCCGGAGCGGGCATAATCACCAGCAGCGCAGCCGGCGGCAGGGCACTGGCCCGGCGCCGGGCCCGGCATGCAACGGGTGCGCCTGCAGGAGGAGGTTCCTCGAACCGTGCCGCCGCTCTCGCAGCTCCAGCGCGTCCCCCTGGTCTTCCAGGCGCGGCTCGACCGACAGGGCATCTTCACCACCGGCCTGCTCCTGGAGGTATCGGAGACGCCGACGCGTCGGCAGTACCTCGCGGACCAGGTGGGGGCCACCACCAACGACGTCAACGACTGGCGCGACGAAGCGATGCTGCTCAACCTCGCCCGGTTCGGTCCGCTCGAGCAGGCACTCTTCACGCAGGCCGGCATCACGGGCATCGGGCAGGTGCTCGACCTCCCGCTCGACGAACTGCGGACCAGGCTCGCCCGGGCAGCCCGCATCCTCGGCGTCGACGCGCCCGACGACCTGGCGATCGAGGGCTGGTGGGAGCAGGCGCAGACGCTCGAGGAGGAGTAGCGTGGCCGGCCGCAGCGCCGGGACCGCCTGGCGGGTCGCCATCGGGATCGGAGGGGCGCTCGCGATCCTCGGCGTCTCGGTGGTCGCGCTGCTCGACCCGGCATACATCCACGCCGCACTGGACGCGGCCGGGAGCGCCGCCATCCTCGGACTGGACAGACAGGCCACGTACGCGGCCTCCGATCGGACGATGAGCGAGCTGGTGTTCGGGCCCGCGACGTTCGCGTTCCGGCTTGCACCTGGAGGCCCGCCGTTCTACGACGCCTCCGAGGCCTCCCACCTGCGTGACGCCTCCAACCTGCTGCACGTGTTCCTGGTGGTCGTGCTCGCCGGGGTGGTCCTGCTGGTCCTGGGCATGATCCGCTACCGGCGCGACCCGGCGGCCTGGCGGGCGCTGCGCGCGGGCGCGGTCGTCCTCGCTGCCGCCTTCGCCGCCATCGGCCTGTTCTTCACCGTCGCGTTCGACGCTGCGTTCACGCTGTTCCACGAGGTGTTCTTCCCGCAGGGGAACTGGGAGTTCAACACCGCCACGGAGCGGATGGTGCAGCTCTATCCGACCCCGTTCTGGGAACTGATCGCCACGACGCTCGCGATCCTCGTCCTGGCGATCTGCGGCACCGTCTGGCTGATCGCGACGCTGCGGGCACGGTCTCTCGACTCGGGCGCCGCCATCGCGGGCACGGGTGCAGCCGTGACGCCGACCGGAGCCGGCCGCGACACGGCGGGCCGGGCGGGGGGAGGCGGCCTGTGACGATCCAGGGCGCCGGCGGGATGCTGAGCCTGGAGGAAGCCCTGGAACGGATCCTGCAGGGGTGCGGTGCCGCTGCCGGCGGTGACCCTCCCGCTCGATGCCGCACTGGGGCAGGTGCTCGCGGCCGCGGTCGTCGCCACCACCTCGCTGCCGCCGTGGGACAACAGCGCCATGGACGGCTTCGCCGTCCGCTCGGCCGACGTCGCCGGCGCCACGGAGGCAGGGCCCGTCCGGCTCCGGGTGATCGGCGAGGTGGCCGCCGGCCACGTGCCCGGGCACGCGGTCGAGGCCGGGACGGCCATGCGGATCATGACCGGCGCGATGGTGCCTGCCGGGGCCGACGCGGTGGTGCCGGTGGAGGACACCGACGCGACGGCCGGCGTGTCCGGCCTCCCCGAATCGGTCGCCATCCGCGTGCCGGCGGAGCCCGGCGCCCACGTGCGCCGCGCCGGAGGCGACGTCCGACGCGGCGACCGGGTGCTGGAGGCCGGGCCGGTGGTGCGGTCCGGCCGCCATCGCGCTCGCGGCGGCCGCGGGCTCGGCCACGCTCGACGTCCATCGACGCCCGCAGGTGGCGATCCTGGCCACCGGCGACGAGCTGGCACCGCCCGGAGGATCGCTGGGGCCGGGCCGGATCCACGACAGCAATTCCGCCGCGCTGCTGGCCCAGGCGCGGTCCACGGGCGCGACGGCGATGTCCTTCGGCATCGCCCCGGACGAACCGGCCGTGCTGCGCGCGCGGCTCGCGGCGGCCATCGCCGCGTCGGACGTGGTGGTGCTCAGCGGCGGCGTGTCGGTGGGGGCACACGACGACGTGCGCGACGCGTTCGAGGCGCTGGGCGCGGTGGAGCTCTGGCGCGTGGCGATCCAGCCCGGGAAGCCGCTCGCCTTCGGCCGGACCACGGCTGGCCGTGGCGGCGACCTCGCGGACCCGGACCGTCCGGTCGCGCTGTTCGGGCTGCCGGGCAACCCCGTGAGCAGCTTCGTCACGTTCGAGCTGTTCGTGCGACCGGTGCTCCGCGTCCTGATGGGACACGCGCCACCGACGGGCACGCTCGTGCCCCACGAGGCCGCCGCCCGCCGGCGGGTGACGGCGCGTCTCACCGGACCCGTGACCAAGTCGCCGGGACGGCGCGCCTTCCTGCGCGTGACGCTGGAACCGGATCCGTCCGGAGCCGGACGCCTGCTCGCCGGCCCGCCGGGGGACAGGGCTCGCACATGCTCTCGGCGCTGGCCGTCGCGGACGGCCTGGCGGTCGTCCCCGAGTCCGTGCCGGGTCTCCCCGCCGGCCACGAGGTCGACGTGTGGGTATTGGAGGGCGAGGGAGCATGAGGGCGGGGAGACGCATGACGAGGGGAGGGACATCGACCCGATGACCGAGCAGGGTGCTCCGCGTGCGGCCCGGCGCCGCCTGACCCACGTGGATCGATCGGGGCGTCCGCGCATGGTCGACGTCAGCGCCAAGCCGGCCACCGCACGGCGTGCCGTGGCCGAGGCGGAGGTGATCGTGTCGCAGGACACGCTGAGCCTCGTGATCGACGGCGACGTGCCCAAGGGCGACGTCTTGACCGTCGCCGAGATGGCGGGCGTCATGGGCGGCAAGCGCACCTCGGAGCTGATCCCGCTCTGCCACCCGATCCCGCTCACCGACCTGGTCGTGGAGGTGACGCCCGATCGGGCCGGGTCCGCCCTGCGCATCCGGGCGACCGCCGCGACGATCGGCCAGACCGGGCGTGGAGATGGAGGCGCTGACCGCGGCATCGATCGCGGCGTTGACGGTCTACGACATGGTCAAGGGCGTGGAACGCGGCGCCGAGATCCGCCACGTGCGGCTGCTGGAGAAGTCCGGCGGCGCGTCCGGGGAGTGGCACCGCCAGCCCGGCGCGGATGCGAGGCCCGTGAGCCGGGCGCCGCCCGGCCCCGCGGCGAAGCTCCCCGGGCACGCGAGGCCCACGGCGCGCGCCGCGCCGGGACGCCCGGTGAGCGGCTGGGACGCGGGCAGCTGAGATGGTCCGTGCGCTCGTGCTGACGGTGAGCGACCGGTCCGCCCGCGGCGAACGGCCGGACGAAACGGGCCCGCGCGTCGCCGATCGCCTGCGCGATCTCGGGCACGAGGCCCGCGTGCGCGTCGTGCCCGACGAGGCCGTGGTGATCGCGGAGGCCGTGCTCGGCCGCCGCGACGGACCACGGGTTGATCGTCGTGACGGGCGGCACGGGCCTCGGCCCGCGTGACGTCACACCGCAGGCCGTCGCTGCCTGCTCGACTACGAGATCCCCGGCTTCGGCGAGGTGATGCGGGCCGAAGGCCGCCGGTCCACGCCACTGGCCACGCTGTCGCGTTCGCTGGCCGGCGTCGCCGGCACGTCGCTGGTGCTCGTGGTGCCCGGCAGCCCGCGCGGCGCGACCGAGTCGCTCGACGCCGTGGCGGCACTGCTGCCCCACGCCCTCGAGACGCTTGCCGGGGGGGACCATCGGGCGTGACCTCCGAAGTCCCGCTCTACCCGCTTGCCCCGATCGTGTTCGCGCTCGCGGTCATCTCGTTCGCGCTGCAGATGGCGCGCCACCTGCGCGTCTTCGCCGCCGCGCGACCCTCGACCGTCGCGGACCGGCCGGGAGAACGATTCAGATCCCTCGCCGTGTTCGCGATCGCCCAGGTCCGCATGTTCCGGGAGCCGCGCGCCGGCGCCATGCACGCGGCGATCTTCTGGGGCTTCGTGATCCTGACCGTGGGAACGGCGAACCGCGTCAGCGTCGGGCTCGTCGAGGCCGTGCTCGCCTGGCCGTTCGGCGGGTGGATCTGGCGGGTCGTGGTCGCGCTGGGGAACCTGCTGGCCGTCGGCGTCCTGGTCGCGATCGCCTACGCGACGTTCAGGCGCCTGGTGACCGGCCCTCGCGTGTCACGCTCTCGCGCGACGCCCTGCTGGTGCTGGTGCTGATCGCGGGCGATCGTCGCCACCGAGCTCGTGGCAGAGGCCTTCCGCCTGGCCCGCTACGGCGACCCGTACGCGCAGGCGACGCTCGTCTCGTGGCCACTGGGACAGCTGGTCGCCGCGCCGCTCGCGCCGGGCGCGCAGGCCGCCATCTTCGCCATCGCGTGGTGGGCCAACATCCTGCTCGTCTGCTGGTTCCTGGTCTACCTGCCGGGATCGAAGCACCTCCATATCGCGACCGCCTTCTTCAACACCGCCTTCCGCAAGCTGGGGCCGCGCGGCGAGCTGCCGCCGATGGACCTCGAGGCGGAGACCGGGACGTTCGGGGTCCGGACCGATGGCGGACCTCGGCTGGAAGGACCTGCTCGACGCGTTCACGTGCACCGAATGCGGTCGTTGCCAGGCGCAGTGCCCCGCCTGGGCCACCGGCAAGCCGCTCAACCCGAAGACGTTCGTGATGGGGCTCCGGCAGATGGCGGTCGATGCCGAGCGCGGCGTGCCGCTGCTGCCCGGCCTGCCCGCCGTGCCCTGGATCCGCCCGTCCGACGCGCCGGGCCGCCAGTCGGCCGGCGACGTTCGTGCCGCCCTCGGGCGGCCGGTCGTCGACGCCGCCATTCCCTACGACGCCGTCTGGGACTGCGTGACGTGTGGGGCGTGCGTGGAGGCGTGCCCGGTCATGATCGAGCACGTCGACAAGATCGTCGGCATCCGGCGCAACCTGGTGCTCGAGGAGAGCCGCTTCCCGGCCGAGGTGACGGCCGCGTTCACGAACATGGAGCGGCACGGCAACCCGTGGGGCCAGCCGCGGTCCGCGCGCCTGGACTGGGCGAAGGGCCTGCCGTTCGACGTGCCCACGGCCGCGGAGTTCACCGGCGGGGGCGGCGGCCCACGGTCGCCGACGCGGGGCTCGAGGTCCTCTACTGGGTGGGCTGCGCGGCGGCGTTCGACGACCGGAACCGGCGCGTGGCGCGCGCCGTCGTGACGTGCCTGCACGCCGCGGGCGTCCGGTTCGCGGTGCTCGGGCAGGAGGAGACCTGCTCGGGCGATCCGGCCCGCCGCATGGGGAACGAGTACGTGTTCCAGGTCCTGGCGCAGGCCAACGTCGAGACCCTCGACCGCTACCGCCCGCCGACCATCGTCACCGCCTGCCCGCACTGCTTCAACACCCTCTCCAACGAGTACCGCCAGTTCGGGGGCCACTACGAGGTGGTGCACCACAGCGTCTTCCTGTCGAGGCTGGTGGCCGACGGGCGGCTGCGCACCGCGAGCGGGCACGTACAGCCGGGTGCCGACGCGGGCACGCCCTCCATGGCCGCCGCGGCCGCGTCGGCCGCTCCCGCCGCGGCTGGCACGCCCGGCGCGCCGTCGGAGACCGGCAGCCGGACCGTCACGTACCACGACTCGTGCTACCTGACCCGGTACAACGGCGTCGTCGACGAGCCGCGCGCCGTGCTTGCCGCGGTGCCGGGACTGGAGCTGCGCGAGATGGACCGCCGCGGGCGGCAGTCCTTCTGCTGCGGCGCCGGCGGCGGGCGGATGTGGATGGAGGAGCGCCGCGGGATCCGGATCAACGCCGAGCGGACCCGCGAGGCGCTCGGGACCGGGGCGGACACGATCGCCACGGCCTGTCCCTTCTGCCTGGCCATGATGCGCGACGGCGTCGCCGACGCCGTCGGCGCGGGCCTGGGCCGCAACGGCGTGCAGACCATCGACATCGCCGAGCTGCTGGCGGCCAGCCTGCCGCAGGGGACGGACGCCGTGGCCGGCGCGACGGCAGGAACGGAGGCACCGTGACCGAGCGCCTCACGCCCGAGCAGATCGAGCTGCGCGACGCCGTCCGCGAGCTCGCCCGGGAGCGCATCGCCCCGCGTGCCGCGGACATCGACGAGCGCGGCGAGTTCCCGCGTGATGTCGTGGAGCTGCTGGCGCGCCAGGACGTGTTCGCGCTCATCTACCCCACCGAGTACGGGGGGCTGGGCGAGACGCTCCTCACCAACTGCCTCATGATCGAGGAGGTCAGCCGGGCGTGCGCGACCAGCGGCCTGATCCTCGCCGTGCAGGCGCTGGGCTCGCTGCCGCTCCTCCTCGCGGGGAGTGACGAGCAGAAGCGACGCTGGATCCCGGGACTGGCGAGCGGGGCGCTGCTCGACGCGTTCGCGCTCACGGAGGCCGGCGCCGGATCGGACCCGGCCGGTATCCGCACCCGCGCGGTCCGGGACGGCGACGGGTGGCGCATCGACGGCACGAAGCGCTTCATCAGCCACGGGAGCGAGGCGGACCTCGTGGCGGTCTTCGCCGTGACCGACCCGGGGGCGGGGAGGCACCGCGACCTGAGCTGCTTCTATGTCGAGCGGGGGATGCCGGGTTTCCAGGTCTCGCGCCTCGAGCACAAGATGGGGATCCGTGGGTCGCCCACCGCGGAGCTGACCTTCGATGGCGTCCTCGTTCCCGACGCCAACCGGGTCGGTGAGGTGGGGGAAGGCTTCCGGATCGCCATGCGGACGCTGGACCGCAGCAGGCCGGGCGTCGCCGCCCAGGCCGTCGGGATCGCCCAGGGCGCGCTGGACGCCGCCGTCGCCTATGCCAGGGAGCGGGTGCAGTTCGGCAAGCCCATCGGCGAGCAGCAGATGGTGCAGGCCATGCTCGCCGACATGGCCACGCGGACGGAGGCTGCCCGGCAACTCCTGTACGAGGCCTGTGAGCGCGTGGAACGCGGCGCGACCGACGCCGCCAGGTGGGCGGCGATGTGTAAACTCTTCGCTGGCGACACGGCGATGGCCGTGACGACCGACGCCGTCCAGGTCCTCGGCGGATACGGCTACATCACGGAGTACCCGGTCGAGCGCATGATGCGGGACGCCAAGATCACGCAGCTGTACGAGGGCACCCAGCAGATCCAGCGCCTCGTGATCGCGCGCGCCCTCCTGTCGGCGCAGTGATCCTGCAAGCTCCGGCCGCCGCGCGGGGGCGTCCCCGTGACCCCGTCGTGGTGACGCTCACCGACGCGTCCCGGGGCTCATGGCTCGTGCACGTCCCGGCCGGCACGGCCAGCGCAGGGAGGTAGCGGTGCGGATCGTCGTCCTCCTCAAGGCCGTGCCCGTCGTCGGCAACGAGAAGCTCGTGGACGGGTGGCGGGTCGATCGCTCCGCCGGCCTCGAGGCGAACGGCAACGACGAGTACGTCCTGGAGGCGGCCCTCAAGCTCGTGGAGGCCCACGGCGGCGAGGTGGTGACCCTCTCCATGGGGCCCACGCCGGCAACCGAGGCCATCCGCAAGGCCCTGGCGATGGGGGCCGCGCGGGCGGTGCACATCGTGGACGACGCGCTCGCCGGCTCGGACACGCTGGCCACGGGACGGGTTCTCGCGGCCGCCCTGGGCCGGCTCGAGTACGACCTCGCCGTCGCCGGGGCGGACAGCTCGGACGGCCAGGGCGGGATCACGGGCGCCGCGGTGGCCGTGCGCCTGGGCATCCCGTACCTCTCGTACGCCGCGGCCATCGAGCCCGACCCGGGGACCGGGACCGTGCGCGTCCGCCGGATCAGCGCCACCGGCTTCGACGTGATCGAGGCGCCCATGCCGGCCCTCATCGCCGGCACCCAGCTGCTGGGCGAGCCGCGGTACCCGTCGCTGCGCGGCATCATGCAGGCGCGTACCAAGGAGATCGCCACCTGGACGCTGGCGGACCTCGGCATCGATCCCGCGACGGTCGGGTCCGCGGCGTCGACGACCGAGGTCGAGAGCGCCGAGCCTCCGCCGCCCCGGGCGGGAGCGACCGTGGTTCGGGAGGCGCCCGACGCCGCGGTGGAACGGATCGTCGAGTTCCTCGCCGGCCGGAGGCTGATCTGATGCCCGGCGCGATCTGGGCCATCGCCGAGCTGATGGACGGCGAGCCCACGCGACTGAGCCACGAGCTCGCGACGCTCGCGGCGGGCCTCTCCGCGTCCTCGGGCCGTCCGGCCGCGACTGTGCTGGTGGGCCCGGGGGCCGTCGCCGCGGCCGGCGTCCTGGCCGCGCACGGCCCCGACGTGCTCGCCGTGGAGGCCGATCCGGGAGACCGACCTCTCCCGGCTGTCATCGCCGAGCGGGTCGCCACGCTCATCCGCGAGCGCGAGCCGTCGTTCCTGCTGGTCGGCGCGTCGAACGACGGGCGCGACGTGGCCGGCATGCTGCAGGCCACCCTGGAGTGGGCCGCGCTCGTGAACGGCGCCGGCGTGCGCTGGAACCGAGACGGTCCGCAGGTCGAGATGAGCATCTTCGGTGGCCGCCTGGCCACGCACAGCCGCCTCACGGCGGACCACGGCATCGTCGTGGTGCGTCCCAGCGCCGTGTCCGCGGAGCCCGGGCCGCAGCCCGGGCGGATCGAGACGCTCGACGTGGCACCGGCCATGTCGCTCCGCGCGGGCCGCGTCGTCGAGCGCGTCGCGGAGGCGTCCGCGGCCGTCGCCATCGAGGAGGCTCCAGTCATCGTCGCCGGCGGTCGCGGCGTCGGAAGTCCCGAGGGATTCGGCGTGCTCCAGGACCTTGCGACCGCCCTCGGCGCCGCCGTGGGCGCGACGCGGGCCGTGGTGGACGCCGGGTGGATCGGCTACGCTCATCAGATCGGGCAGACCGGCAAGACCGTGAAGCCGCGGCTGTACGTCGCGGCGGGCATCAGTGGCGCGATCCAGCACAAGGTCGGCATGCAGACATCCGGCACCATCGTGGCCATCAATCGCGATGCCGACGCGCCCATCGCGGAGTTCGCCGACCTGATGGTGGTCGGCGACCTGTTCGAGATCCTCCCACGGTTGACCGCGGCGATCCGCGCCCGGCGCGGGCAGTAGGGAACCCGGGCGATGGATCCCGCCGTCATCCTGCCGCTCGCGCTCGCGGCGCTCCTCGCCGGTGCCGTGCTGCTGTTCCTGCAGCGCGCGTCGGGGGCGCTCCGCGCCACGCGGAACATCGAGCGGTTCCAGGAGGAGGCGGCGACCCTCGGGGCCCGGCTGGACGCCGTTCTCGCGTCCACGGTGGCGCAGGTGGACGCCATCCGGCGCCACGAGGTGGATGGATCGTCGCTGCTCGACGAGCTGGAGGCCGTCATGACGGCGCTCGACGGGGAGCTCGCGCAGGCGGAGGGGCTCACGCCGCCGACGGCCTTCGCGGCGAGCCGCCAGGGCATCATCTCGGAGATCCGGCACGCGCAGCGCGCGCTCGACATGGTCCAGCACGGGTGCGCGCTGGCTGCGGGCGCCAGGGCCCGGACACGCAGCACCGAGTCGCAGATCTCCATCAAGCGCGGCTATCTCAACCTCCTGCACGCGCGGGAAGCGCTCGCACGGCACGTGGGCGACCTCGCGGCCGCAAGGGACCCCGTCGAGTCGTCCTGGAGGACGTCCCGGGTCTAGCCGCCGCGCCATTCCGGCAGGGGAACGGCGACACGCCGACCGGTATCCTCGCGGCCGCCCGCGCTGTGGTCGGAGCACCACATCTGGTGGTACGCTCCGACTCTCGGCACCAGCCGTAGTGTCGGAGGCAGGAGGCGAGGACCGGCATGCGGTGCCCGGCCTGTGGCGAGCAAGACACGCGGGTGATCGACTCGCGCGACCAGGACGACGGGCGCGCTGATCCGCCGCCGCCGCGAATGCGTCGCGCTGCTCCAACCGTTTCACGACGGTCGAGCAGGTGGAGGCGGCACGGCTGGTGGTCGTCAAGCGCGACGGGTCCGCGTGAGGAGTTCGACCGCGACAAGCTGGCCGACGGCCTGCCGAAGGCGCTCACCCGGCGGCCCGTCCCGGACCGGGCGGCGGAACTGCGGCCGAAGCGATCGAGGCGGAGCCTGCGGGCCGAGGGCGTCAGCGAGGTGCCGTCACGGCGCATCGGCGAGCTGGCCATGGACCGACTCCGCCACCTGGACCAGATCGCCTACATCCGGTTCGCCAGCGTCTACCAGAGCTTCGAGGACATCGAGCAGCTCAAGCGCGAGGTCGACGGCCTGCTGGCCGGCCGGGCGTCGCCGGCCGCAGCCAGTCCCGCGGCGCGAAGGGCCGGCTGACGTGGCCGTCCTGTCGGATCGCGATATCCGCGCTGCCCTCCAGGCGGGCCGGATCCGGATCGACCCGTACGATCCCGGCTGCCTGCAGCCCTCGTCGGTGGACCTCCACCTCGACGGCGCGTTCCGCGTCTTCCGCAACAACCGCTACCCCTACATCGATGTGCGCGAGCCGCAGCCCGATCTGACCGAGCTGGTGCCCATCGACGGCGACGCGCCGTTCATCCTGCACCCCGGCGAGTTCGTGCTGGGCCAGACCCTGGAGTGGGTGGAGCTGCCCGGACGACCTGGTCGCGCGGCTCGAGGGCAAAAGTCGCCTGGGCCGACTGGGCCTGCTCATCCACTCCACCGCCGGCTACGTCGATCCTGGCTGGAAGGGCAACCTGACCCTCGAGCTGTCGAACGTGGCGAACCTGCCGATCACCCTCTACTGCGGCATGAAGATCGGCCAGATCAGCTTCTTCCGCATGACCAGCCCGGTCGAGCGGCCGTACGGCAGCCCGTCGCTGGGGTCGAAGTACCAGGGCCAGGACTCGCCGACCGCGTCGGAGTTCTACCGCGATTTCGTACAGGACCGAGCGCCTCGGCCCGCGCCGGCCAACGCTGAGGACGGGGGACGCATGACCATCCGTGAGGGCGATCGACTGGTCCGCGGAGCTGGGCGGCGGGACGCGCATCGCCCTGGTGCAGGCCGGCACGTTCCGGTCCGACGCCGGCACGCTGTTCGGGCCCGTGCCACGGTTCATGTGGCAGAGGCTCGTGGCCGACGAGATCGACGCGCAGGGGGCGCTGCTGCAGGCCCTGAACTGCCTGCTCGTGGAGACGCCGGGTGGCCGCGTGCTCGTCGAGACCGGCATCGGCGAGCGATCCGACGAGCGGACCCGGGAGCGGCGCGACATCCAGGGCCCTCCCGTTCTGCCCGCCCTGCGAACGGCTGGCTTCGATCCCGGGACGGTCGACGTCGTGGCCCTGAGCCACCTGCACTTCGACCACGCGGGCGGGTTGCTCGCGGCGGACGGCTCGGCTGCGTTCGGCCGGGCCAGGATCGCCGCCCAGCGCCTCGAGTGGGAGTTCGCCCTTGGCGACAACCCGCGCCTGCAGGCCAGCTACGACCAGGGCGAGCTGCGCCTCGTCGAGGAGGCCGGGTGGGCCGGGGCGGTCGACGGCGAGGCCGAGCTGCTGCCGGGCGTGACCGCGATCCGCACCGGGGGGCATTCGGGGGGCCACCAGGGCGTCGTCGTGCGCGGGCGGGATCGCACCGTGGCATTCTTCGGGGACCTGTGCATGCGCCCGTGGAGCGCGAACCCGCGATGGGTGACGGCGTTCGACGATTTCCCGCTCACGAGCGTCGAGGTCAAGGCCGGCCTGTTCCGCCGGGCGGTCGAGGAATCCTGGACCGTGGTGTTGTCGCACGAGGCCGAGACGCCGGTCGGGCGGATGGTCGCGGATCGCGACCGCTACCGGTTCGAGCCGCTGTAGCGGCTGACGGCCGCCGATCAGGGCGCGGCACTTGCCGCCGGACTCGCTCCCGCCGCGGACGCGCCCGAGGCCGGGCCCGAACCCCCGCCCGTTCCGAGCAGTGGCGCCAGCATCTGCTCGGCCTGGGACAGCGACAGCGGCCCGTTCCAGACCTGCCGCACGAGACCCTGCCGGTCGACGAAGACCTGCGTCGGCAGCCCGTACACGTGGTACGCCTGGTACACGGCCGACGTGGCGTCGAACCCGATCGTGTACTGCAGTCCGTACGTCTTCGCGTAGGCGCGCACGTCGGCGACCGACGACTCCTGCACGCTCACCGCGATCACCACGAGACCCTGCGCGCGGTGGGTCTCGTAGACCTCTTCGATCGTCGGCGTCTCCGACTGGCACGGGGGACACCACGACGCAAAGAAGTTGATCCATACGGGATGACCGATGAAGCTCGAGAGGACGATCGGTCGGCCCTGCAGGTCGTCGAGCTGCACCGGCTTTCCGTTGGCGACCCCGACGAGCTCGGGGGCCCGATCGCCAGGCTGGAGCCCCTGCTGCGCCGGCGCGAACGCCACGAACGACGATCCCGGTGTGGGAGCAGCAGGCGCGGCCGACCCGAGCGGCGTGGTCAGCGCCTTGAGGCCGACCGCCACGAGGATCACCGCGAGCACGGCGACCACCAGCTGCCGGCCGCTGAACGGGCCGACGACACCCCGGCGGGCCTCCGGGGCCACGACGTCACCGGCGCGCGGGGGTTCGGGTGACTCGTCCGCCGTCTCGATCGGATCGCCGTCATGCCCGGCCGGAACGTCGGGTCCGTCGAGCAGGTCGGGCGCAGAGGACAGGCCATCCGGTGCCTCGGGCGGGACGAGCCGGGTGCCGTCAGACACGGGGCGTCAGGTAGCTGAAGCGGGCGGAGAACCAGCCGAGCCAGTCGAAGACCAGGCTGAACCCCACGAGCATGACGAGTGCGCCCCCGGTCAGTTCGATCGCGCGGGCGTGGCTCCGGAGGGCGCCAAGGAACCCGGGAACGCGGTCGAACGCGAGAGCGAGCACGATGAAGGGGATGCCGAGGCCCGCGGAGTACGCGGCGAACAGCAGCCCGGCCTGCAGGCTCGGTCCGAGAGCGGCCAGCCCCAGGATGGCGCCGAGTGTCGGCCCGATGCACGGCGTCCAGCCCAGGGCGAAGATGGCCCCGAGGCCGAACGCGCCCAGCGGCGTGTGGCGCGTGCCGAGTGGTTCGGGCCCGGACGGCCCGAGTGGCCGCCACGTCCGCGCCAGCAGCCCGATCGGGAGGAGCCCGGCCAGGTTCAACCCCAGGAAGATCAGCACCACGCCGCCGGCCTGGCGGAGCAGGGGGAGATTCGGTGCCAGGATCCCGCCCGCGTACGTCGCGGTGACGCCCAGGACGGTGAAGACGGCGCCGAACCCCACCACGAACGCGACAGCGTGGGCCAGCACGAGCCAGCGCGGGCCGGCACCACGCGTCCAGGTCATTGCCCTGGGGCCCGAGGCCGTGCTGCGTATCCCGCCCGTGCCCGGCGCGCCTGCCAGCGTCGCCGACCCGGCGCCGCTCACGCTCACGGCGCCGAGCTGGCCGAGGTACGCGGGCACGACGGGGAGCACGCACGGCGAAAGGAAGCTCAGGAGCCCCGCCACGATGGCCGCCGCAAGCGTCAGTTCGGGCATCAGCCGCCCTGGCAGGTCCAGGGTCCGGCAGGCGCCCACCCGGAACGCTCTCCGACCACCGACTGCCCGGCCCACGGGCCGGGGACGTCCGCGGCGATGCGACGCCGGTGCGACGCCGTCATGCCGGGACTCCGTCGACGACCCTGGCGAGGAACCGGCGAATCGCGTCCGGCCGGATCGCGAGGGGCAACTCGTCCGAGCCGCACTGGATCACCGGGATCGTCTCGAAATGGCGCGCGTGGAGGACCGGATCGGCGTCGATGTCCACTTCGACGACGGGCGGTACGGAGCGTCCGGAGGCTGCGCGCTCCGAGATCAGCGCCGCGATCTCCTCGCGGGCGTCATCGCAGAGGTGGCATCCCGGGCGCGTCAGGAATGTGATGGTCGGGGGAGGGGAGGCATCGGCCACGCAGCCATTCTATGGCAGCCTCGCCTCGGGACCGGCCGCCAGCAGGTTCCGCTGGACCATCGAGGCACCGCTGATCGCCTGACGTGGCCGGACGGGAGGCGTGCGCGCCGTACAATCTCCCGACACGCCCCCGTAGCTCAGTGGATAGAGCGAGGCCGTCCTAAGGCCTGCGTCGGCGGTTCGAGTCCGTCCGGGGGCGCTTCCTGACCCGAATCGACAATCGTCTGCGGCGAAGAACAGCGAGGCGCCGCCGGTTGTGATGTCGCGGCGAACGATGGGCGATGCGGGCGATGTGGGCGAGGATGCGATGATGGGCGGCGCGGCACCATCTTCCCTGGCACAGTCGCAGGAGCGATGGCGAGTCCCGTCGACGCTTCTGCCCGAAGGCGAGGAGCAGGACGTCTGGATCGCCGATGGTCGGTTCTCCCTCGCGCCGGTCGATCGGGCGGAGACCCTCCCGGGAAGGTTCGCGCTGCCGGGATTGGTGGACGCGCACGCGCATGTCGCATTGGCAGACTGGCAGCCGGTCGACGCACCTCGCGCGGCCGCGGCCCTCCGTGCGCTGGGTGGTCACGGCGTGCTCCTGGTGCGAGATGTCGGTGCTCCCTACAGCGTGACGCTCGACATCGCCCAGGAAGCGAGGCTTCCCCGCCTCATCGCCGCTGGTCGATGGCTGGCGCCCCGTGGCCGCTTCTTCGAGTCGTTCCACGACCCGGTGCAACCAGACGCCCTGGTCGCAGCCGCGCTCGCCGAGATCGCGCGGGGAGCCACGTGGATCAAGGTGGTCGCCGATTGGGCCACCGACGAGCTGTCATATGAGCCCGACTCGCTGCACGGCCTCGTCGAAGCCGTCCATCGCGCCGGCGCCCGGGTCGCCGCGCATGTCCAGTGGGCCGGGGTGCGGGAGGTCGTGGCGGCCGGGGTCGACTCGATCGAACACGGATGCTCGCTCGATGCTGGGACCATCGAGGTCATGGCCGCGCGGGGCGTGGCCTGGACGCCGACCCTGACCGCCTTCAATCAGCCGCTTCGCGCTGATGCCTCGCCGGAACGTCGCGAACGCCAGAGGGACCTGCTCGACAACTACCGGGCCCTGCTGGCACCGGCGGCGGCTCGCGGGGTGACGATCCTCGCCGGCACCGACACCGCCGGCACCCTGGTCGACGAGATCCGACACCTGATCGCGTTCGGCCTGACGCCGGTCCAGGCCCTTCGCGCAGCAACGACGGACGCCCGTGCGTTCCTCGGCGTCCCGTCGATCGGAGCCGGTGCCCCCGCGGATGTCGTGACGTTCGAGGAGGACCCGAGAGAGGACCCGGCGGCGCTGACCCGTCCGGCCGCCGTCGTGCTCGGTGGGATGCGGATCGCCTGACGGACCGAGTTCAACGTAGGCACGCCTTCGGGCCGAAGCCGTCACCTGTCAAGGGCGTCGGTGCTTGCCGCTGATCCGTACCGCGACACGCGGTTCTGCGCCGCCGTCGGCCACGAGTGCGACCGTGCCCCCCACAACACGGGCGCGCCCGCTCGATGCCGCCGTCAACGACGTCGGTCAGGTGCTGCTCGGCCAGCTGGAGACGGGATCGGGGCCGCCGAGATCGTCCTCGACGCGCTCACGGTGATCTGCCCCCTCATCCCAACAACGCCGCTCGAGTATCGCGCGATGGCGAGCATGCCGACCGTCACGGCCCGGCGTTCGCCGACCGTGTGCTCGCGGCGGTGGCCAAGCGACGAGGAGCCAGGCTGACCACCATGAGTCCGATCCTGCTGCGCGCTGGCCTGAGGCTCACCCCGGGGGTCGCTCCTGGTCGAGCTGTCCCTGCCGTGAGCGGAAGGTCGTGGACGGTCGGACCTGGCGCTCAGCGACGTTGCACCCAGAGAGCTCGATCTCCGCCAGAACACGCAGGACTGATGCACCGCCTCTTCCTCACGCCGGTTCTGCCCGAGCCAGCACGCCCCGCAACGCGGAACGGGCCGCCTCGTGCCCGCAGATACCGTGGACACCGCCTCCCGGAGGCGTAGCCGATGAGCAGATGAAGAGCGTGGGCTCGGGGGTGGAGTACGGATCGAGCCGCAGCGCCGGGCGCGAGAAGAGCTGCCAGAGATCCTGCAGGCCCCCGTTGATGTCGCCGCCGACGTAGTTGGCGTCGTACCGGCCCAGGTCGGCTGCAGTCCGTGCCGCGCTCGCGAGAATGCGATCCCGAAAGCCGGGCGCGAAGCGCTCGATCTGCCGCACGATGCGATCGGTCATGTCGGCGTTCGACCCGTTCGGCACGTGGCAGTACGCCCAGACGGTGTGCTTGCCGGCGGGAGCGCGGGTGGGGTCGCTCAGGCTCTGCTGCGCGAGCAGCACAAAGGGACGGTCCGAGACCCTGCCGCGCCGGGTCGTCGACTCGGACTCTGCGATCTCCTCGAACGTCCCGCCGACGTGCACGGTGCCCGCGCGAAGGAGATCCGGGTTGCGCCACGGGATGGGGCCATCGAGCGCGAGGTCGAGTTTGAAGCAGCCGGGCCCGTGGCGGTAGCGCTGGAGCTGGCTGGCGTACCATCGACCGCGGATGCCGTTCCCGACGCGATCGCCGGCGAGCCGCAGCACGTCGCGCGGCACGAGGTCCAGAAGGACGGCTTGACTCGGCGGCAGGTCGCGCAGGTCGATGACGCGGCATCCGGTCTCGATCTCCCCGCCGGCGTCCCGAAGACAGGCACCAAGCGCATCCGCGAGCCGCTGCGAGCCACCCTGGATGCTCGGCCACCCGACCGCATGGGCACTTGCCAGCAAGGTCAGGGCGAAGGCGCCGCTGATCGGTTCGGTGAGCCGGAGCATCGAGTGCGCCGCGCAGCCCGCCAGCATGGCGCGCGCGCCGGGGGTCCGGAAGCGCCGCGCGAGGAGCGAAACCGGCTGAGCGGAATGCCAGGCAAACCGCATCGCCTGTACCGCGCGGCCTGGCGAGGTGGGCGGGCGCAACGGCCCAAGGAACTGGCCGACGAACTCGGGCCAGCCCGACGCGAACGGTCCGATGAGCCCGCGGTATGCCGCCGCGTCCGACGCGAGCCGCTCCGCCGTGGAGTCCATCGAGCGGAACACGAGCACGGCCGAGCCATCGTCGAGCGGGTGCCCGAGCTGCACCTCCGGTTCGACCCATCGCACGCCGTGCTGCTCGAGCGCCAGTCCGGCAAAGACGGGCGACGCCCGCGCGAGCGGATGGACCGCGCTGCAGACGTCGTGGAGGAACCCGGGCAGCGTCAGTTCGGCGGTGCGGCACCCGCCCCCGATCGCGGCCTCGGCCTCGACGAGCCGAACGCTGCGTCCGGCCCTCGCCAGGGTGATCGCGGCCGCGAGGCCATTGGGACCGCCACCCACCACCACGGCGTCGAGGCCCGCGTGGCTCACTTCCGAGCGGCCGCCTTGCGGGCCCAGCGCAGCGGTGCCTTGGCGGCGAACACGGCGGAACGCACGGTGGCATCGTAGCGGAGATTGGTGGCCCGCGACCATTGTCGCCGCGAGTCGACGCATACCACGGTGGTGTCGACCGGCGCGCCGGCGACCCCGAACCGGTCGGCCAGGGCCCCCAGCGTCGCCTGCCAGAAGCGATCCTCCTGACGATGGCCGCCCAACACCAGGCCGAGCTCCGAGATGGGGTGCTGGGCCCGCATGAGCACCTGCACTTGGGCCGTCGGGCCGCCGGGCTCGTCGCTCGCGCTGAACGTGATCCAGCCCGCGAACATGTGACCCTCGGGGGTCATGAAAGTGAAGCTCTCTTCGTCCACGTAGATGACCACGACGCCGGTGGAGAGCCGGAGTCCGCCCAGCACGCCCACTTGCAGGAGCGCAACCTCGCCGGGCGCGATCCCGGTGAGCGGCGCATAGAAGGCGTTGCCGGCCGGCCAGAGCTCGCTGAAATGGGTCTTCCAGGCCTGCACGACATCGCGCGCCGGCGCATCGCTGCCGGCCAGGCGCACGCGGTATGTCTTCTGCCAGAGCTTCCCGAAACCCTGGATCGCCCCGACCACGCGCCGTCCTCGCACCGTGTCGAGGGGAGCCTGGCCTGCGGCTGTCTGCAGTCGAGCCACCGGGCTTGCCCAGGCAGCACGATCGTCGCGGGCGCCTGGATCAGACCCCTGGTCGGCGGCCGAATGCCTGCTCGATGATGGCCCGCCGTCGGCGCTCGGGTCGGTAGGGGACGCGAAGGGTGCCATCGATCGTTCCTCCGTCGCGCCGCCGTCAGGCGACGGCCGACACGGCCTCGGTTTCGGACGGCGCGATGCGAATCGCCTCGTCGAGACGCGTGAGCTCGAATATCTGCCGGTAGTGATCGGACAACCCGTAGGCGCGAATCTGCTGATGCTGCCGCTGCGCGCGCACGAGGAGCGTCACCAGCAGCCCGATGCCAGTGCTGTTCATGAAGCCCAACTCGCTGAAGTTGAGCACCACGACGCTGGTCTTCGCCCCGCTCGCCTCCCGATACGCCGCCATCAGTGGCTCGTCGGCCGCAAGCGTGAAATCACCTCGGATGTCGATGACGCTGACGCGCTCGTCGATGGGGCGTGCCCCGATCGATGAGGCGTTCGTTCCGGATGCCACGCGCTCCTCCTCTCCGCCGCTGATGCTGTGTCCGCCGGACTACGCGGTCGCGCCGGCTGTCGGGTCCTCGAGGGCGATGAAGTCGGCCAGGCGGGTGATCTCGAAGATCTGCCGGTAGTGGTCCGAGAGCGCGCGGGCGCGGAGCTCGCGCCCGGCGGCACGAGCGCGGCCCAGGATCTCCACGACAAGGGCGATGCCCGTGCTGTTCATGTATCGCAGCGAACCGAAGTCGAGCACGATCGGGAGATGATCCACGGCTACGGCACGACTCCATGCTTCGGCGAGTGCCTCGCGCGCGGTCCCGTCGAGGTCGCCCGCGAGCGCCAGGACCACTTCGCTCGGGTGTTGCTGCAGTTCCACCGTGAACCGATCAGTCATCTGGGGCCTCCGTCCGCCGCACGACGAGCTCGAGGGTGTGTCGCCCGTCTCCGGTGTGAACCCGGGTCGCGTCCACCATGTTCTCGATCAGGAACAGGCCCCAACCTCGGGGCGTCTGCTCGCCGCGGAGCTTCGCATCCAGATCCGGCGTGATCGGTGGTGCGGGCGGCGCTCCACCACCCTCATCCGTGACGGCCACGACGACTTCGTCCGGCCGGACGATCACCCGGATTCCCACATTCCGGGACGAGTCACCCTGGTTGCCATGCTCGATCGCGTTCATGGTTGCCTCGGCGACCGCGGTCTTCAGCCGTTCCATGCGCGAGGCGGCGAGCCCCGAGCCGGTCACGGCCTCCGCGACGCGCTCCATGGCCTCGCGCTCGCGCCCTGGTTCGGAGGGCAGCTCGAAGGCCGCCACCACCCGACCGCGCGAGACGTCAGGGGACCATCGGAGCGAGAGGAGCGTGATGTCGTCTTCCTGCTCCCAGCCTGGACGCGTGAAGGCCTCGAGGGCGTCGAGCACGCGCCGGATGGGTCCGGCCGTTCCAGTCGAGTTCCCGACCACGGATTGCAGCCGGGGCAGGCCGAACATCGCCCCGTCCGGACCGTGCGCCTCGGCGATCCCATCGGAGTGCAGGAGCAGCTCCTGGCCAGGTGTCATCAGGGCCTCGTGCTCCTCGTAGGTCATGCCGGCCATGAGGCCCAACGGCATGCCGGTAGCCCGGGGTTCCGCGACCGTGCCGTCCGCGGCCCGCAGGTAGGGCAGGTTGTGTCCGGCGTTGGCGAACCGCAGTCGCCCACTGACCGGATCGAGGAGCCCGTACAGGCAGGTCACGAACATGCGCGCGGGGATGTCGGGGTGGAGCAGGTCGTTGACTCGCGCGAGGACCGCGCCGGGATCGCCCAGGCGCCCGCCGGAGGCCCGCAGCAGGGAGCGCGTGGCGGCCATCACCATCGCCGCCGGGACGCCCTTGTCGGTGACGTCGCCGATGGTGAACGCGATCAGGCCATCGGGCCGGGTGACCACGTCATAGAAGTCGCCCCCGACTTCGCGAGCCGGGTGGTAGTAGGCCTCGATGGCCCAACCATCGGGCTGGGGAAGCCGGTCCGGCAGGAAGTTCTGCTGGATGAGCTGCGCGACCTGCAGTTCCTGTTCGATGCGCTGCCGCTCGCGCGCCTGCGCCTGCTGCTGCGTCACGAGCTGAGCCACCCGCAACGATGGTGCCGCCTGGATCGCAAGCAATTCGAGCAGCCGTCGATCCTCGCTGGAATACTCCTGCTCGCTCCGCCGCGATCCGAGCGCGATCGTTCCGATGAGGTCCCCGGAACTCACGAGCGGGACCAGGAGCTTGACGCCGGCAGCGCGGAGATCCGTCAGGGCTGGCGAATCGAAGTCCAGGGCGTCGACGTCGGCCGCACCCGACACGCTCAAGAGAAACGCCAGCAGCGGATCGTGCTCTGCGATCGCGACCGGAGCCGCCATCGCGAGGACGCCGGCAGCCTCGGTGGCGGGCGCAACGACACCACGCCCGCGCGGTCCGATGGCGCGTCGCAGACTCTGTGTCAGGCTCGTCATGCGTCCATGCTGCCGTGCGATCGTTCCGAAAACGTTACGTGCTGCACGCTGAAGTTCCCGACGCCGGACCGTGCTCGGTCGTGACCTCGTGCTCGGCAGCATCACGAACGACCGCGGGCGTGCGCAGCCGTAACATTCCCCGGTGGCCTCCTCGCTGTCCGTCAGACTCCTCGGACCGGTCGACGTGCGGGTCGATGGGCAACCGCTGGAGGTCGACACGCGCAAGGCTGTCGCCGTGTTGGCCATCCTGGCCGCGAGCGTGACGCCACCGACGCGTCCCGAGCTCGCCGATCTCCTCTGGCCAGAGGCGGACCAGACGCATGCGATGAGCGCCCTGCGCCGCACGCTGTCGGTGCTGCGCACGGCTCTCGACGACAGATGGCTGGACACCCAGCACGGCCGCCTCGCGCTCACCGGCGATGGTCTCCAGGTCGACCTGCTCGAGGAGCGCAGGCTGTGGGGCCGGGTGACCGCTCACCACTCCCGGGAACCCGCGCTGTCCGCGCGTTGCACCAGCTGCCTCGACGAGCTCGAGTCCCTCGCCACCTGGCACCGTGGCCCGTTCATGGCCGGGTTCTCGCTGCGGGACAGCCCTGAGTTCGACGACTGGCAGGCGAGCCAGACGCGCGACGCCGAGCGCCGGCTCGCGACCGCGCTCCCGTGGCTCTGCACCGGACGAGCGCAGCAGGGCCGCCTGGCCGAAGCGTTCACCCACGGCGAGCGCTGGCTCGGCCTCGATCCGTTGAATGAAGCCGCGTACCGCGAGTTGATGCGGCTGCATGCCCGTGCAGGCGACCGCAACGCAGCCATCAACCGGTACCGTGACTGCGTCCGGGTGCTCGACGAGCAACTCGCCGTGGCGCCGCTCGCGGAGACGACCGCCGTATACCAGCAGATCGCGACGTCGGGCCAGGCCGCCCGCCCACGGGGGATGCCTCGGTTGGGGCGCACGCCACAGCCGACGGTCGATCGTCGGTGGCGGCTGCCGCTCGTCGGCCGAGCCTCGCACCTCGGCTCGCTCGTCGGCGCCTGGAGTGCCGCGGGCCAGGAGGGCCGTCTGGCGCTCGTTGAAGGCGACCCCGGAGTCGGCAAGACGCGCCTCGTGGAAGAGCTCGCGGCGGTCGTGGCGCGAGGGTCGGGCACGGTCCTCGTCGCGACCTGCCATGCCGTGGACCAGGACAGGCCCTATGCGCCAATCGCAGACGTCCTGGCGCGTGCGGCGGACCTGCGTCCCGAGCAGCTCGCGGCGCTTGCCGGGCCGGTTCGGCGAGCGGCGGCACGCCTCGCTCCCTCCTTGGAGCCGGTGCAGACGACACGGGCCAGCGAGACGGCTGGCGACGCGACGGACGCCAGGCAGGGCGCTGCGGCCTTTCTGCACGACATCGGGGAGCGCGCTGCTCGGCCTGCTGGAGCGATCAACGGCCGCCACTGCGCCGTCGCTCCTCGTGATCGACGACGCTCACTGGATCGACGCGGCATCGGTCGCCGTACTGACGGACATCGCGAGCCGGCTGCGGAGCGCCGCCCTGCTGCTGGTGATCGCACGCCGGCGCGTCGAGGGTCGGCGGGACCCCCTGGACGAACCCCTGCGCATGCTGGGTCGAGACGACCGCATCCTGCGTGTGCCTGTGGGCCGGCTGACCCGTGATGAAGTCCGTGAGCTCGTCCGGCTCGCGGCGCTTCCCGAGTGGGAGGTCGCCGATCTGCTGGCCGCGTCCGACGGCGTGCCGCTGGTGATCGCGGAGCTTCTTGGTGCTCGGCACGAGGCGGTCCCCACCACGGTTCGCGCGCCTGACCAAGCGGAAGGGGAGGAGTCTGCCCGACACGCGTCGGAAGGCGAAATCGTTCGCGACACACCGGGACCGTTCTTCGGGAGGCTGGAGCGGCTTTCCGATGAGGCCAGCCAGGTCCTCGCTGCGGCCGCAGTCGTGGATCGAACCGTCGGCCCCGACCTGGTCGGTGAGGTGTCCGGGCGCTCGGTGGAGGAGACGACCCGCGCGCTCGAGGAGCTCGTCCGCGCAGGCTTCCTCGTGGAACACGCGGCCCAGCGGGTACGAGGCGACGATCATGGTCGGCCCGACGAGGTCCTTGCGTCCGGGTACGACTTCGACCACCCGCACACGCGCGAGCTCGCCTACGCTCGCCTCGGCCTCGCTCGGCGCCGCCACCTCCACCGCCGCGCGGCCGATGCCCTCGCCCGGGACGCGTCGAGGCCGGGCGCGGGCACGGCGGCGAGCGAGGTCGCGCGACAGTACGAACTGGCTGGAGATGAGCGCCGCGCGGCCGCCTTCCTCGCGGAGGCGGGCAGGCGCGCCGAGGAGATCTGGGCGAATGCGGAAGCGCTGGGACACTACCGCGCCGCCGCTGCTCTGGATCCTCAGCGGGTGGGCGAACTGCGCGAGCGGATGGCCGACCTGGAGACGCTCCTGGGGCGCTACTCGGCGGCCGTTCGCGAGCTCGAGGCGGCCGTCGCTACCACGCGACCGGACGATGCCCTCGCCAAGGGCAGGCTGGAACGAAAGCTGGCGGCCGTCCATCGCCGGCAGGGGGAGTTCGCCCTGGCGGAGACGCACGCCGCACTCGCACTCGTGTGCCTGCCCATGGCCGCAGTCAGCGAGCGGCTGTTGGCAGTCCTGGAGCAGGGGCTCCTTGCGCAGCGTCAGAGTGACCTTGAGGCGGCGTCGAGTTTCGCCGCGACGGCGCTCGAGCTGGCCGCCAGGGTTCCCGAAGACGCGCTCGGAGCCCGGGCGCGCAACGTGGCCGGCATGGTCGCGCGGGCGCGGGGCGACCTCGACCAGGCCGGTCGCCACCTCCGCAGAAGCCTGGAGCTGGCGACGTCGGCCGGTTCACTGGAGGCACGAGCGGCGGCGCTCAACAATCTCGCCCTGGTGGAGCGCGAAGCTGGACGAACCCAGGAGGCGATCGAGTTCACCGAGGCAGCGCTGCGCATCTGCCTGCAAGTGGGGGATCGGCATCGAGAGGCGGCGCTGCGCAACAATCTCGCCGATCTGCTTCATTCCTCCGGTCGCGACGAGTCGGCCATGGATCAGCTCCGACAGGCGGTGACGATACTTGCCGATCTCGGTGAGCCTGGTCAGCTTCAACCCGAGATCTGGCGGCTGGTGGAGTGGTGACGCAACGAGCCACCAACGACGCCCCATTCGGTTCCACGCGGTGGACGACGGTCCCGCCTATCGGACACGCATGCGCGTCATCGGACGACCGGAGCGACCGACGCCGCCCAGCGGGTCGGGCACCGACGCGCATGTCTGGTAATCCTCCCTCGAGACGCAGATGCGCTCGATGCTCGCCGCCCCGTCGGAGCTGCCGGGGCGCTCGGTCACTCGACCGCTGGCGCCCGCCGCTCATCCCCGCAGCCACAGGCTCACGCTGGTTGGCTCCAGGGCGGCATCCACGGTGGCCAGGATGTCAGCCCGCACCAGGTCCGGCTCGACCTCCTCGCGCAGCCGCGCGGCCAGGGCGGCGAGGGTGCGCTCGGCGTCGTAATGACTGCGGTTGAAGCGCCGATCGACCGCGGTCTTGACGCGCCCCCGAAGGGGCTGAAAGAGCGCGGCGATGAGGAGCGTGGAGCCCGCGACGGCCAGCTCGTTGGAGCGCGTGAAGGGAGCGAGCACGGCCTGTAGGGCCAGGATGGCCGCGGCGAATACCACGAGCAGGGTGAGCGTGACGATGGCGTAGGCCACCGTGCGGCTGATGAGGCGGTCGATCTCGTAGAGCCGGTAGCGCAGGATGGCGATGCCGATGGCAACCGGGAGCAGGGCGAGGCCGACGATGACCACGAACCAGGCGACATTCGAGATGTCGGCCAGGGTTCCCGTGTACGTGCCGCTCAGGCTCAGGCCCACCAGCAGGGCCGGCGCAATGCAGGCCACCAGCGAGAGGAACCACTTGAGCTGCTGGCGCTCGATCGGGGTGCCCTGCCGGTAGCGCCGCACCACCGACCAGGCCACGAGGGGCAGCGTCAGCACGCCGGCCGCGGTGGCCGCGAGGGTCAGGCCATCGAGGAGGTGCGCGGCCGTCCCGCCGAGGACGAGCGGGCTTTGTACTGTGGGCGGGAATTGGCCTCCTGAAAGAGGAGTGAACGCAGACGCGAGCGAAACGGCCACGATGCACCCGATCCCCGCCACGGCCACGACGCGCCAGCGCGGCGAGAGCAACGTGCCGCTGGGAAAGAGGAGGGGCACGAACCAGCCGAGGGTGATGATGTAGGGCGCCCAGATCCAGTTCGACAGCCAGGCCAGCCAGATCGCCCCGGGCAGGCTGCCGGGGTGAGCCACCAGGCCCCAGTCGGCGAGATCGGTCGCGCCGAGCCCCACGGCACCCGCCAAGCCAGCCAGGCAGAACAGCCAGCCGATGGGGTTGCGCGGCAGGCGGGTCGCGACGACGGCGCCCACCGTCACCGCCGATAGCGCTCCGAGCCCCTGGACGAGCGCCTGCGGCGGATTCGTCGCGCCGCCCCAGCGCGCCGTCATGAGGCCGATGACCACGGCCAGCAGCGCGGCCAGCCAGATGGCCCAGACGAGCCGGGCCATCCCCCACCGACCAGAGCGTCGCGGGACCGAGTGGCGCGCCGGATAGTCCGTTGGCGGCATGGACCTGCTCCTGCTTGCGCGGCTGCCCGACGGTGCTGGTCGCTGTGCACACATGTTGGGCGCTGGGCGTTACGACAGCGTTACCGGTGGGTGCACGAGGGCGGAGGCGAGTGCCGTGCGACCCAGCACGGTACATCCGGCCGACTCTCGCGCACGCACGCTGTGTCTGATCGATCCGTGCGGCGAAGGGGCTCCGGGGTCGAGGTGCAGACAGCAGGTCGTCCCACCGGAGCAGCTTCGCCTGGTCCGCTCGTGACGGTGATGGCTGCCCATACCGGTGCTGGGGGGGCGCCGCGATCGCCTCCGGGCGTCACGGCAGGGGCGCCTTCGTACCGGACCGGTGTCGAGCGCTTGGGCAGGGGATACCCGGGCCGCGCCGGCATTCGGCGGTGACCGGGCCGGCAGGTGCGCGCCAGGGTCCGGACCGGGGCCCCGGGCTGTCGTGCGCTTGGCGGCCGGCGCCAGTCCTTCGGCTCCGCGGTACAAGTCGTTTGGCCCTTGGGGGAGTACCTGAGCCGCCTGAGAGTTCAGCTGCGGTCGATGGTGCGTCGCTCGCGGTTGTCCCGTGCAGCCCTTTGACCCGGCTGGAGAGTGACATGCGGACCCAGGCGGTCGGGGGACCAGTCCACTCGGTGAAGGCGGAGCAGTCGCTTCCCCGCGGCGGCGGCCGCGCGGAGCTGATCGTCGCCCACCCGATCGCCACGTACTTCCTCCTCGCCTACGGGGTGTCGTGGCTGCTCATAGCGCTGCTGTACGGTCTCCTCGGGCTGCCGGCCGCGCTCGTGATCCTGCTCCAGACAGTCGGGCCGACCGTGGCTGCGATCGTCGTCGTCGGCGCCCTCGGCGGACGGCCCGCCATCGGCGAGCTCGTGTCTCGCGTCCGCATCCGGCGCGTCGGCGCCCGCTGGTACGCCCTCGCAGTCGTCGGCCTGCCGGTCGCGTGCATCGTGGTCTCGCTCATCGTGCCGGGCGGAGCGGATGCCTTCGGAGCGGTGTCGCTCGGCCAGATCCCGGTCGTGTTCCTCGTCTACTTCTTCGTCGGATGGCTCAGCGGCCCGCTCTTGGAGGAGCCCGGCTGGCGAGGCTTCGCACTGCCCCGGATGCAGATCGAGATGGGACCGCTTGCCGCGACCCTTGTCCTGGGGGTCCTCTGGGCGGCGTGGCACGTCCCGCAGTTCCTGATCCCCGAGTGGGCGGATCAGAATGGCGGCTCCGATCCGACGACCATTGGTCTGTTCCTCCTCATGGTCGTGGCCATCGCGGTCCTGCTGACGTGGGTCTTCAACCACACGAAAGGCAGCCTTCTTCTCGCGATGATCACCCATTCGAGCATCAACGCTTCGCTCTCCATGCTGCCGACAGGCTCGACGCCGGTCCTTGCCATCGGTGTGATCACCTTTGGCGTGATCGCGCTTGTCCTGGTCGTGGTGACACGCGGTCGGCTGGGCTTCGAGCCCGTCTCGGCTTCGTGGACCGGTCAGGGCACGATCAGGACAGCGTCCCCAGCGGTCTGAGCGGCGGCTGGCCTCGTCGGGCAACGGGGCGCAGGGCCCGGTCGCCCGCCGGCGCCATTGCGTACCAACGGGAGCGGATCGATGTGAACGATGGACAATGCCGCCATGGGTACGAGGCACGACGCGTGGACCCGACTGCTGCTCACCGGAGGCGCCATCGGTGGTCCGCTCTTCATCGCCGTGTTCACGGTCGAGGGAGCGCGGCGCGAGGGCTACGACCCGCTGCGTGAGCCGGTCAGTGCCCTGGCTCTGGGAGAGCGGGGCTGGGTGCAGCGGGCCAACTTCCTCGCCACCGGGATGTTGATGCTGGCCTGTTCGCGCGGGCTTGGACGCCTGCCGGCAGACCATCCGGCTGCCTCGCGCTGGGGAGCACGCCTGGTGGGGCTGTATGCCATCGGACTCGTCGGGGCCGGCGTGTTCGTGACAGATCCGGTCGAATACGGCGCTCCCGAACCCGGCATCGCGATGGGGCCAAACCGCCGCGGCATGCTCCACGAGCTGTTTTCGCTGCAGGTCTTCGCCGCCCTGGGGATGGCCGGACTGACGTACGCCTCGCGCTTCGCCAGGACTCGGAAGCCGGCATGGGCGGTCATGTCGGCGCTCACAGGAGTTCTCGTCCCGGGCGGTCTCGTGGTGTTCGGGCAGGCGCTGTCGCGGGACGGCGGACGCCGCCCCGTTGCGGGACTCATCCAGCGACTGACCATCTGCGCGGGGTGGAGCTGGGTCAGCGCCCTCGCGCTGGCGGTGCGGCACATGGAGCCACGAGCTTCGTAACAACTCCAGCGAGGTTCCGCGGGGGCGCCGGGTCACCCGCCTCACGCGCTCGTCACGTGGAACACGCGCGACGTCGCGCGTACTGGCGTGCTGCTGCTCGATCCGACGCCCTGACTCGCTCGGGCTGACGAGGCGGCCGAACCACCGATCAAGCCAACGCGTACGAGCGCGTGCGTACCGATGTACCGCAGCCAGCCCTGCACGGTGCCTCGGCCAACTGCCGTCAGACCAGTCCCGCGCCCTCCCCGGTTGCCTGGTCGTCAGGTGCATGCCGGTGCGCGGGCTCGTCGCCACCTGCGCGGGTGCTGCCCGTGGACATGTCGGCGAGCCACCGCCGCAGCTGTCGATACACGGCTGGCGCCCCGACCGGGGGGTCGTCGTCCAGCGTCCAATCGGCGGGGTAGAGGATGAACGGCTCCGTCTGCCAGCCTCCGAGGCCGCCGTGTGAGCCCACGAGCTCCTCGAAGCTCGTGACCTCGCCGGACCCATGGTCGAAGGTTCCGAGCAGGATCAGGTCGCCGGCATTCCAGAAGCCCTCCAGGCGCGCGAGCGCGGGCGCTGCCCCGCCTCCGAATGCCTCGAGCGGATCGATCCCCTTCGAGCGCCCCGAACCCAGGTCGTGGCTCCCGCCCGCGCCGAGCACCTGCGCTTCGCCGGAGTCCAGCCGAACGACCACCGCTGCGATACCGGGATGACGCACCAGGCCGTCGATGAGGCCCGGGTAGTGGGACTCGATCTCGCTCCGGGTCAGCCGCTCCGGGCGGATCGTGAAGTACACGTGCGCCAGGCTGCCGGATGAGCACACGACCGCGTCGGCCGGCCGGCCTGTCTCCCCGCCGCGTGTCGACGGCTGCGCTGCCGGTCGTCGCCTGCCGCGTGCCATGTGGCGTGCGACGAAGGGGGCCACACCCGATCCTCGTCCGATCTCCGCGGCGAGCCGGGCGCCGATCCCCGCGTGCTCCACGGCGTCGCCGGAGCCGACGATTGTCACCGTGCCCGGCATGAGCGCGGCAACCAGGGCCTCGAGGGGCTGACCGTATCGCTGGGTGAAGGTGGCGCCGAGGCTCTGCCCGTGGTCGGACAGCACCACGAGCCGGTACGGTCGTGGCGCGTGGCGGCTCGCCTTCGTCAGCGAGCCGATCGCACGGTCGATGCCCTCCAGCGCATCCATCGCCTCCGGCCGCTCGGGGCCGGAATGGTGAGCGATGGCGTCGTAGCCGACGTAGTCGATGTAGATGACCGGCGTCCCTTCATACATCTCCTCGATGACCAGGGACGTGGCGATGGCACGGAGGCGCGACGTTGGTGAGCGCTCGCTCGACCGCATAGTGCAGGTCACGTGGCATGCGTGGTATGACCTCGCGACCCCGCTGACGCTCCGCCTGGTAGAGCTCCTTGCCGATCTCACCGAGCATCAGGACGAACAGCCGGAGGTAGTTCACGGTGCTGACGAAGAAGCCGCGCAACCGGCGCGCATCGTCGGCCTGTGCGGGCCCCGAGATGGTCGCCATCGTCAGGTAACTTCGCGGAGCGTCGCCCGTGACGAGGTTGCCGACACTGGCGCCGTCGTTCGCAAGCAGGCCCGAGCCATCGCTGACCCTGCGGACGATCTCCGCCGCGTCATCGGGGTGGTTCGCCACCAGCACCCGGCCCGTCGGCTTCTCGTACCAGCGAAACCCCGCCACGCCATCGTTCATGCCGTGCAGGATGCCGGCCTGACTGGCCGGAGTGGTCGGCGGCAGCATCGCGACCCAGGAGCCGAGGGCCGCCTGTCCCGAGCGCAGCAGCTGACCGAGCACCGGCAGACGTCCCGCCCGCGACGCGTTTTCGAGAACCGGTCGGCTGAGCCCGTCGATCTGGACCACCAGCAATCCCGGGATCACCTGAGTGGGCCGGCTGCGATTGCGTGCGGCGAGTCGCCGCACCAGCGCGCTGTAGAACGAGTCGTCGTCGCTGACCGCCACGAGCTCCGACAGGAATCCGTTCAGCACCGTCAGCAGAACGGCTCCGAGCACGGCGGTCGCCAATCCATCGACGTGCACGCCGGGGACGAGGCGCCCCAGCACGAGCAGCGCAAGGACCTGGATGAGCAGGCTTCCGAGCTGGACCAGGATCAGGGGAAGCGGCACCAGGAGCCACTCGAAGAGGAGACGTGCCGTTCCCGTGAGGGCCGTGAGGAGCGCGCCCGCGACGAGGAGCTCGGGGAGGCCGTCGACGGTCATGCCCGGCAGCATGGCCGCGGTGATGGCCAGTGCCAGGCAGGCCACCACGTACGAGAGGAACGCGCGTCGCAGGACGGCCAGGCGGCTCGGGCGCCACTCCCACAACAGCCGCGCGTGGTAGCGGTAGAAGGCCACCAGCCCCGGGTTACTCAGGGCGGACGCCCCGGCCGTCTCTCCGCCACCATCGGCTGCGGGCTCGATCACCGGCGGCGATCGCGCCGGCCGTGACGGCCAGCCACAACAGCGCGGCCGAAAAGCCGCCGACGACATCGGTGAGGTAGTGGTAGCCCAGGTAGATCCGGCTGACGCCGATCAACAGCGACAGTCCGATCGCGGCGACCACGGCCGCGACTCCCGCCCGCCGTCCCCAGGCGAGCCATGCCACGACGGCGAGCGCCACGAAGAAGGCCATCGAGTTCATCGAGTGGCCGCTCGGGAAGCTGTAGTCAGGCAGCACGTGGGCCCACGGGAGCTGCGGCCGGGGACGGTGGAACAGGGGCTTCATCACCCCGTTGAGGACGAGGCTCCCGCCCAGTGCCATGGCCAGGAAGACGGCCTCGCGCCGTCGTCGAACGACCAGGAGTGCCGTGAACGCCACCACGAACGCCGGGACGAGGACGACGTTCGACCCGATGAACGTCGCCGTTTCCATCACCGCGTCGAGTGCGGGCGACGTGAACCGGTGAAGGAACGGCGTTGCGAACTGGTCGAGCGCGAACACCTCCTGGGAGCGGACGCCCTCCGCGAGCGTGCCGAAGACGAAGAGGCAGACGAACACGAGGACGAACCCGGCGACAAGGATCGGAGCCGCCAGCTTCACCCCGGCCGATTCCGAAGCGCCGTGGGGCACGGGGATTCGTGCCGCCACGGCCTGGGCTGGCGCGGAAGGCCCCGGGTCCCCGGGTCGATCGCCTGACGTCATGGCGAGGCCGAGGCCTGCGGTCCGGCCGCGGACGTGTCCGCCGACCGCGATCCGGTGAGGAGTGCGTATGTCGCCACGAAGGCCATCCCGGCAAGGAACCCGGCGAGCACGTCACTCGGGTAGTGGGCATCCAGGGACATGCGCGCGACCGCGACGAGCGCGACGAGCGCTGCGGCGGCCAGGATGACCCCGATGCGCATCGCGAGTCCGAGCGAGCCGCGCCATGTCGTCAAGGCGATGACGCCGAGGATTGTCGTGACCTCCAGGGCGTGCCCCGAAGGGAAGCTGTACACGACGCCGGGCACGACAGTGTTCGTGGCGGGCGGGCGGGGCCGGGCCACGATCTGTTTGACCGCCTCGCTCCCCGCGGTCACGGCCACCAGGAGGATGATCACCAGCACCGCCTCGCGGCGCCGATGGTTGACGAGCAGCCAGAGGATGAAGCCCGCGGCCAGCGCGGCAAGGGGAATGTAGGCGGCGACCGACAGCAGGTTCCATAGGCCGGAGAAACCGTCCCATTGGCGAGCGAGGTCGAGCATCGGCCGGTCGAACGGGATCGAGGCCCTGGCCATCACCATCCATGCCAGCGCGGCGAATCCCGCGAAGCCCAGGATCGCGAGCGCAAGCCAGCCCGCGAGGGGGGCCGACGTGCCTCGTCCCGGGGGTGCGCCCCGGTCCCGATGTTCGACGAGCGACGAACCCCGAGCCTCGGTTCGATCCGTCACCAATGGGCCGCCTGGCGGCCGGCACGTCCCATCATCAGCCTCCTTGTCACCGCGAGGATCCGCCCTGCCGCCCTGCCGCCCTGCCGGGCAATGGTCGGCGCGAGCCTCAGGAGACGGGAGAGCCATCCGCAGATCCTCGGTCGACGTGTGGTCGATCTGGTCCCGTTGCCGAGCGATCGGTGGCGCCGTGCGCACCGTGAACTGCCAGCCGCGCCGTGGCGGGCAGGACGCCCAGTGTGTCGTCGGGCCACCCCCACGTCATGACGATGCGTCATCGACGCAGGGCCGCCGACCGGACGACCGTGCAGAGGCGGGCGGGTTGCTCACTCGGGCGCGGACCAGGATCGAGGCGTTCGGTGAGGTCCTGGCGGCCCGGGTCAGATGCCTGCTGACGGCGGTTGGCGGGCGTGAACCACCGGGGGGCCGTCCACGACGCCAGGGTCAGGCTTCCTTGAGGAGGGTCAGCGGCCTCTCGCCGGGCGCGTCGGCCGCGAGGTCGGGGGCCGCCTCGGAGGCCGGTCCGGCGGCCGCCCGACGCGCGGGCAGGGCCGCCGTCGCGCGTCCGAGGCCGAGCTGGCGGACCAGTCGGGGCGTGCGCAGGGCCATGAGACACGCGGTGCACAGCTGTGCCGTCGCATCGGCGACCCAACGGTCGCCGATCCGGCGCTGCAGCCGGACGGGCTCACTGTCGGGAGCGTTGCAGGACCAGCAGCGCTGGCCCGCCGCGCGCCGGTACAGCTCGGTCGTGTGTGGGTCGGGGACGCGAGGCGTCGTCGTCCCGGACAGGGGCGCAGGCGTGCCCGGAGTAGCCGTCACGCGCGTCGTCGGGTTCATCGTGCCGGTAGCCCTTTCAGCCGGAATGCACCCCGCCGCATCCGGGCGCCGCGGGGTGCCCCGCAGCTCTCGCCGGTGCTACCGCGAGGGCTGGCATCCGTGCGGCGGCATTCAGCTCGTCGCGGCGGGGCGTCCGTCGCGACCTTTCGGCGTCCGGCCGGCCGTGCGCACGTCGTCGCCCAGGTTCCCGAGGTCCTTGCTGGCCTCATCGCCGGCGTTGCCCACGCGGTCCTTGAGGTCGGTGCCGTCCACCCCACGGGCGGACTTCCTGACCCTGGTCTTGATGTCGCGGTAGGTGTGCTTCACGTCGTCCATCGAGCCATCTCCCTTCGGTCGGTCGCAGACGAAGCGCGTCGTCCGTGGCCATCCGTGCGTTGCCCAGCCAGGTCGCTCCATCTGGGCGCCTGCGGTGAACCGCGCGCTACCCGGGTCGCTTCAACTGGTCGGCAGCGTCGCGCTCCAGGACGGCGAGACGGGTGTAGTAGTCCGGGAACTCCTTCAGGTGGGCGAGCGCGATCTTGCCCGTCATGATCGAGTCGTCGCCGGTGAGGGCCAACGCCGGCGACGCCTGCAGGCTCGGCCACCGGGATGTGCTCGATCTCGATGGGCCACAGTGCGAGCGGGATGGACGGTCGTCTTTGCAGGCGGAGCCACGCTTCCGGCGCGATACCCGCCGCGTCTAGCGCCAGCCGAGCTCCGGGGCAACGTATCTGAGGATGCTCTCGATGGCGTGGGTGTTGTACTCGACGCCGAGCTGGTTCGGGACGGTCAGCAGGAGCGTGTCCGCCGCCTGGATCGCCGTGTCTCCGGCGAGCTCCTTCACGAGGACGTCCGGCTCCGCGGCGTACGACCGCCCGAAGATCGCCCTGGTCTGCGCGTCGAGGTAGCCGACCTGGTCCGACGCCTGGTTGTCGCGGCCGAAGTATGCCCGGTCGCGGTCGTCCACCAGGGCGAAGATGCTGCGACTGACCGACACGCGCGGTTCGCGCTGGTGCCCGGCGGCCGTCCATGCCTCGCGGAACCGCCGGATCTGTTCGGCCTGGAGCTCGTGGAACGGCACGCCGGCGTCCTCGGTCAGGAGCGTCGACGACATCAGGTTCATGCCCTGCTTCGCCGCCCATTCGGCGGTCGCGCGCGTTCCGGCGCCCCACCAGATACGGTCTCGCAGCCCGGGCGAATGCGGTTCCGGGCGAAGCAGGCCGGGAGGGTTGGGGAACATCGGCGAGGGGCTCGGTTGGGCAAACCCGATCCCGGAGAGCGCCTGCAGGAAGACCTCGGCGTGCTGGCGCGCCATGTCGGCGTCCGTCTGGCCCTCGGGCGGCGAGTACCCGAAGTAGCGGAAGCCGTCGATGACCTGCTCGGGCGAGCCCCGGCTGATCCCGAGCTGCAGGCGGCCGCCCGCGATGAGGTCGGCGGCACCGGCATCCTCGACCATGTACAGCGGGTTCTCGTAGCGCATGTCGATGACGGCCGTCCCGATCTCGATGCGCGTGGTGCGGGCGCCGACTGCGGCCAGGAGCGGAAACGGCGATGCAAGCTGCTGGGCGAAGTGATGGACCCGGAAGTAGGCGCCGTCACCTCCGACCGCCTCGACCGCCTCGGCGAGCTCGATCGACTGGATGAGTGCGTCGGCCGCGGTGCGCACCTGCGAGTGCGGCGACGATGACCAGTGTCCGAAGGACAGGAATCCGATCTTCTTCACGCGCCGAGTCTAGGACCTGCGCCTGCCATCGGCCCTCGGCGGGGTCCCGGATGCCACGCAGCCGGCGCGCGCCGACGGGTCGGGACGGCTACGCCGATCCCTCGTCCCCCGGTTCGCGCTCGGCGTAGGTCAGGCCGTCGAACGACCAGTCGGCCTCGAGCCAGCTGCTGACCGCGCGCCACAGGGGGACGTCGAGCTCGGCGCGGCTGGCGCGCACCCATGACTGGACGTGCGCGCGGTGCGGCCCACCCGGATCGGGGTAGATGTACACGCAGCCGATGACGTCGGCCGTGACCGGATCGAGCACGGTGAAGGTGAACCCGCGCCGGTTCTCGAAGTCGTCTGCGTGGCGGCGGAGATCGCGCAGGTTGTCGGTGATGGATCGCCCGTCCGGCCACTTGCCGTCCGGCCAACCCGGAGTCCGGCGGATGTGCTCGACCGACGACGTCCAGGCCGCGTAGTCGGCCTCGTTGTGCCGGGGCCCGAGGGGCTCGAGGCGGAACTGCGGCGTCTCCAGCGACGACGGGGCGACGAAGCCGGGCGGGACGAAGGGAGTGGGCTCCATCGCCGCATCATCGCCGTCGGCCTGCTCCGGCGCAACCCGAGGGAGCCCTGCGTACCGCCCACGGGGGTCCTGCCAGGGCAGGCCCCGTGGGGGGGGTCATGCGCCCGGTCCGGCGGATCTACGAGGCGCCGACCTGCGACCTCGACGTGGGTCCGGTGGCCCCGTGCCGTCCCCCAGGCTCTCACGGGCGCGAGCGAGCCTGTCGCCGCGAAGGCCGACACAGTCGAGCGCCCAGAACGTCTCCGCGTAGACGAGCGCCCCGCGCATCCAGGGCTCCCACCCGGGGAGCGGGAGGGCCTGGCAGGCAGGCTCGGGGATGCGGGCGGACGGCGGCGTCACGCCCAGCTCGGAGGCGGGTCGCCAGCCGAGCCGCGCGTAGTAGGCGGGGTCGCCCTCCAGGAAGACCGCCGGGGCGCCGGCATGCTCCGCCTCCGCCACGGCGTGGGCGACGAGCGCCCGGCCGATCCCCCGGCCCTGCCACTCCGGCGCGACCGACAGGGGGCTGAGCACGAGCACCTCGACCAGTCGCGGCTCCGCGTCGATCCAGCTCCGCGTGAGCCGGACGTGGCCCACGACCCGGTCATCGACGTGGGCGACATATCCGGAGCTGTCCGAGCGCCGAGCCAGCGCCTCCTCGAGGGCGACGACCTCGGGCTCGCCCTCGAAGGCACGGCCGATCACGTCACGGAGGGCCGCGGCGTCTTCCGGCACCTGGGGGCGGATTGCTGCGTTGGCGGGGGTGTCCATCGCCGACAACACTACCCCGGTTCCACGAGCCGGACGCATGGTCCGTCCCCGTCTCGAGGGTCCCGCCGGCTCGCATGCGGTGGTGCCGGGAAGCGGACGTCGATCGGCAGGGTCGGCGCCCGGATGGGGGCCTCCGCGCGGGTCGCGGCTCCGCCCGCCAGGAGGGTCGTCTTCGACGGGTGGGTCAGGCTTCGGACGAGCGCCCCGCGGGAGAGACGACCAGCACGTCCCTGCGTGCGAACACGCCGAGGAAGCGGACACCACAGAGGAAGAGTGCCGCACCGAGCCCGCTGTAGAAGAAGGCGATCATCCAGTCCGGCATGAGGTGCGAGAGGCGGAGTGCCATGCCACCGCCCATCATGACCGCCATCACCGCCCACGAGGAGGCATTGAAGAAGTTCCAGAAGGGGAGCCGTTCCTCCGCACGCGCGCGAATTCGACCCGTGTGCTTCCGCACGAGCCCGGAGAAGACGAAGACGTAGAACACCAGGAAGATCACCCCGGCGAGGGGGACGAGGACCAGGTGCGCGGGCGCCAGCCCGAACTCGAGCGGCAGCCCGATGACGCAGACCATCGCTCCCGCCGCACACCAGACGAGCCCGGCGAGAAGCACCAGGTGGTTCTTGGGGAGGGTGACGACGCGCACGCTCGGACTCCATGGCTGGCCGGCGGACGCCAGACGATTGTACCCATCGCGGACGGATCGGGCCGCGAGGGCCCTGGCGCCGAGATCACCGAGTCTGCTGCCCAGCCATCAAAGTGCTTGTGTCGCGCCCGCTGCCGGCCCAGAATGGCCGGCGATGAACGAGGCCGCGTCCCCGCGCGTTCGCCTGCCCGCCCGGACGGCTACCTTCCTGTTCACGGACATCGAGGGATCCACGCGGCTCTGGGAGGAGCACCGCGAGGCGATGTCCGAGTCCCTCGAGGCCCACGACGCCCTGCTCCGATCCGCCGTCGAACGGGCCGGCGGGAACGTCGTCAAGACGACGGGCGACGGCATGCTCGCGGCCTTCGACCGGGCCGAGTCGGCGATGACGGCCGCACTGGACGGCGAGGTGGCGCTGGCGGACCACGCGTGGGCGACGCCCTCGCCGCTTCGGGTCCGCATGGCGATCCATTCAGGAACGGCCGACACGCGGGACGGCGACTTCTTCGGGCCCGCCCTCAACCGCGTCGCCCGGCTGCTGGCGATCGGCCACGGCGGCCAGGTGCTCGTGTCCGGCACCACCGCCGGGCTCGTCGCCGACGACCTGCCTCCCGGCGCCGAACTGATCGACCTGGGCGAGCACCGGCTGCGGGACCTGGACCGCCCCGAGCACGTCTTCCAGCTCGTGGCAGCCCCGCTGCGCCGTGACTTCCCGCCGTTGCGATCCGGTACCTCGCACACCACGAACCTGCCCCTGCAGGTCACGTCGTTCGTCGGGCGCGAACGGGAGCTCGCGGACATCGAACGGCTCCTCTCCACGGGCCGCATGGTCACGCTCGTCGGCGTGGGAGGAACGGGCAAGACGCGACTCGCGCTCCAGGCCGCGGCGGAGGTCGTCGAGCGGTACCCCGGCGGCGCGTGGCTCGTCGAGCTCGCCCCGCTCACCGACGCATCGCTCGTGGCCACGGAGGTCGCGCGTGCCCTGCGGGTGCAGCCGCAGCCCGGGCAGCCTCCGCTCGAGACGCTCGTCGATTACCTTCGCTCCAAGCACCTGCTCCTGCTCATCGACAACTGCGAGCACCTGATCGGTGCGGCAGCTGACGTGGCGCATCACCTGCTCGGCCGCTGTGCCGAGCTCAGCCTGCTGGCATCGAGCCGCGAGCCCCTCGGCATCGACGCCGAGGCCGTGTATGCCGTGCCGTCGCTCGGGCTCCCGACGTCGCTCGAGGAGGCCGGCGCGCACGCGGCCGCCAGCGACGAGGAGCTCGAGCAGGCGGGTCGATCCGAGGCGGTCTGCCTGTTCGCCGAGCGGGCGGCCGCGACCCTTCCGTCATTCGCGCTCGACCGGTCGAACATGCTCGCCGTGGTCGAGATCTGCCGGCGCCTGGACGGCATCCCGCTCGCCCTCGAGCTGGCCGCCGCGCGGGTCAACGTCCTCTCGGTCGCCGAGATCGCGCAGGGCCTGGGCGACCGGTTCCGGCTCCTCACCGGCGGACGCCGGACGGCGCTGCCGCGCCAGCGGACCCTGCAGGCCCTCATCGACTGGAGCTGGGACCTGCTGGACGACGACGACCGCCGGCTGCTGCGCCGGCTGTCGGTCTTTGCCGGGGGCTGGGCGCTCGAGGCGGCGGCCAGCGTGACGTCCGAGCGAGCGGAAGGTACGAGCGCCGCGACCGACGGAGCCGCCGCGCGGTTCGCCACGCTCGACGGCCTCGGCCGCCTCGTCGATCGGTCGCTCGTGGCGGTCGATCACCACGACACCACCCGCTACCGCATGCTGGAAACCATCCGCCAGTACGCGGCGGATCAACTGGCCGCGAGCGGGGAGACGATCGCGCTCCGCGACCGCCACCTCGCGACGTTCCGACAGCTGACCATCGAGGCGGGGAAGGGCCTGGACGGCCCCGACATGGCGACGTGGCTCGCGCGCATCGACACGGAGATCGACAACGTGCGCGGCGCGCTCGACTGGGCACTGGAGACGGACCCGGAGGCGGCCCTCGAGATGTGCGTCTCCATGGCCCGCTACTGGCGGTCCCGGAACATGGGGTCCGAGGCGCCCGACCGGATGCGGTTCTCCATCGATCGCGTCCGGGCACTCTCCGAGCCGGTGTCGCCCGTGGCGGCCCACACGCGCGGGGTGCTGCTGGCCCGCGCCTTCGCCGTGTACGGCGTCATCGCGGTGGGGGCCGGGCGCTCGGACGCCGCCGCCGTGGCAGAGGAGGCGGTCAGGATCTCCCGGGAGGCGGGTGACGGCGCCCGCCATCGTCGACGCCCTCGCGACCTACGTGAACTTCAAGGCGCTGTTCGGCGGCGGCGAGGATGTCGATACCTGGCGCTCGATGGCCCGCGAGGCGCTGGCGATCGCGACGGAGCTCGGAGATGCGACCCGCATCGCCCGGGCACAGGCCGTGCTGGCCTTTCTCGAGGCGTCGGTCGATCCCGCCGCGGCGGACGCGTGGCTGGAGCAGGCCGGCGAATCCGCCCGCCGGTCCGGCAACCCCCAGGAGATCGCGTCCCTCAGCCAGGTCCGCGGGCGCATCGCCGCTCGCTCCGGCCGCCTCGAAGAGGCGCAGCGCTGGTTCCGGCAGTCGCAGGCGCAGTTCCGTGCCATCGGCGACCGCCGGTTCGAACTGTCGGCCCAGAGCGAGCTCGCCCACGCCCTCCGTCGGTCCGGGGCGATCGACGCTGCGGAGACGGAGTACCGCCAGACGATCCACGGCTGGCAGCACAGCGGGAACCGCGGAGCGGTCGCGAACCAACTCGAATCCATGGCTTTCCTCGCCATCGGTCGCGGCAGGGGTGAGCGCGCCGCCCGTCTGCTCGGCGCGGCCGAAGCCCTCCGGGAGACCGCCGGGGCACCCATGACCGCCTCGGAGCGCGTCGAGTACGACAGCGAGGTCCTCCGACTTCGCGAATTGCTCGCGGAGGATGGCGTCCGCCGCGCCTGGGCTGGTGGTCGCGAGCTGTCCTCGGACGATGCGGTCGGTCTCGCCCTCTCCGATGGAGCGGCACCGGGCAGTTGAAGGCGCACGGCGGAACCCGGGAATGCACGTGGTGAGCGAGAGCGCGTCGCCTCTCGTCCCCGCTCCCGACGGCCCGGACGGCTCCGCGGCCGTCTCGCCGCTCGCCGCGGCCGCTCGGCGGCTCACTCCGCCCGCATTTCCCGATCCGGGTACCCACCCCGCGGACTCCCCGGTCGTCCACACGGCGACCTTCCTCTTCACCGACATCGAGGGGAGCACCCGGTTGTGGGAGGAGCAGCACGAGGCCATGGGGCGTGCGCTCGAGCTGCATGACCGGCTCCTGCGGGACGCGGTCGATGGTGCGGGCGGGACCGTGGTGAAGACGACCGGCGACGGGATGCTTGCGGCCTTCGAGCGACCCGCATCCGCCCTGTTGGCGGCCATCGAGGCACAGAGCGCTCTCGACCGGAACGCGTGGCCGCTGCCCGAACCGCTCCGGGTTCGCATGGCCGTCCATTCCGGATCGGCGGAGACGCGTGACGGCGACTTCTTCGGGCCTGCACTCAACCGCGCCGCGCGCCTGCTGGCCATCGGCCACGGTCGCCAGGTGCTCGTCTCCGGCTCGACGGCCGCGCTCGTGGCCGACGACCTCCCCGCGGCGTCGGAGCTCCTCGACCGCGGCGAGCACGTGCTGCGCGACCTCGGCCGGCCCGAGCACGTCTACCAGCTCGTGGCACCCGGGCTGCAGCGGGAATTCCCGCCACTGCGGTCCGTGGCCCAGCACGAATCGAACCTGCCGCAGCAGGCCACGTCGTTCGTGGGCCGCGAGCGGGAGCTGGCCGAGGTCGCGGCGCTCCTCGAGTCGGCGCGCCTGGTCGCCCTCGTCGGCGTCGGCGGGACGGGCAAGACCCGCCTGGCACTGCAGGTCGCGGCCGATAGGCTGGAGCGCCACCGGGACGGTGCCTGGCTGGTGGAGCTGGCGCCGCTCTCGGATCCCGACCTCGTGGTGCAGGCCATCGGGCGGTCCCTGCGGGTCCAGGAACAGCCGGCGCAGCCGCTGATCGACACCGTGCTGGATTTCCTGCGGGCCAAGGAGCTGCTCTTGGTCCTCGACAACTGCGAGCACCTCATCTCGGCCGCCGCCGACATGTGCGAGCGGCTGCTTGCCGGATGCCCGCACCTGCGAGTGGTGGCCACGAGCCGTGAGCCGCTCGGCGTCGCCGGCGAGGCCGTGTTCGCCGTGCCATCGCTCGCCCTCCCGACGGCGCCGGATGCGGCCGGCGGACCGTACGGGCAGAGCGACCTGGATGACGGCGAGCTTGCCGAGATCAGCCGGGCCGAGGCGGTCCGGCTCTTCGTCGAGCGGGCCACCGCCACGCTGCCCTCCTTCACGCTCGACACGACGAACGCGGCGGCGGTCGTCGAGATCTGCCGTCGACTCGATGGCATTCCGCTCGCCCTCGAGCTCGCCGCCGCCAGGATCAACGTCCTCTCGGCCGTGGAAATCGCGCAGGGGCTGGGTGACCGGTTCCGCCTCCTCACTGGTGGCCGGCGCACCGCCGTGCCACGGCAGCGCACGCTGCAGGCGCTCATCGACTGGAGCTGGGACCTCCTCACCGACGAGGACCGGCGGCTGCTCCGCCGGCTGTCCGTGTTCGCCGGGGGCTGGACGCTCGAGGCGGCCGTCTCGGTCGCCGCCGACCTTCCGGCCGCGCAGGGCGGCGCAGGGCCGGAGGACGGGATACGCGCGCCCGGTGACGGGAGTCGTCTCGACATCCTCGACGGGCTGGGCCGCCTGGCCGACCGGTCGCTGGTCGTGGTCGACCACGGGACGACGACGCGCTACCACATGCTGGAGACGATCCGGCAGTACGCGGGCGACCAGCTGACCGCCAGCGGAGAGACGGCCGGCCTGAGGGACCGTCACCTCGCGTACTTCCGCCGGCTGGCGCTCGAGTCCGCGCGGGAGCTGGAGGGCCCGAAGATGGCCGCCTGGCTTGGACGCCTGGACGCGGAAGTGGACAACCTCCGGACGGCGCTCGACTGGGCCTTCGAAACGCGCCCGGAGGACGCCCTTCGCGTATGTGGCGCCCTCGTGCAGTACTGGCGGTCCCGCGCCATCGGGTCCGAGGGCCTGGAGCGGATGCACCAGGCGGTGGAGCTCGGGCGACAGTGGCGCAGCGCGCCATCGGCGACTCCGGAACGGGATCGAGCGGCGCTGGTGGCCCGCGTGATGGCAAACGCAGCCCAGCTGGAGGCCACGCGTACCGGCCAGGGCGGCACGCCGGAGCTCGCGGCCGAGGCCTCCGCCATCGTCGCCGAGTCCGGGGACCGGGTCGCGATCGCCGAAGTCGCGGTGGCCATGAGCTTCGCCGGCGTCGCCGTCGACGGGTCGATCGCCACCGACGGACCCGTCGGGGAGAGGGCCCAGGTCGCCGTGAGGCTTGCCGAGGAGATGGGCGACTGGTACCGCACCAGTCTGATCCAGACCGGCTTCGCGATGTACGAGGATGGCCGGCAGCCGGGCACGGGACGCGCGTGGCTGGACCGGGCTGCCGAGTCCGCCGCCCGCAGCGGCAACCCGTTCGCGATCGCAAACGTGGCACAGGCGCGCGGCCGCGCGGCGAGCATGGCCGGCGACCTGGTCGAGGCGCGACGCTGGTTCGACGACGCCGTCACCCGCTTCCGCTCGATCGGCGATCGCCTGTTCGTCCTGGTCATCGAGAGCGAGCTCACCCATGCGCTGCGCCGCGGGGGAGCGCTCGACGAGGCCGAGGACCGGTACCGGCGGACCATCCGCGAGTGGCAGCGCAGCGGCAATCGCGGGGCCATCGCGCACCAGCTCGAATCCTTCGCGTTCATCGCCGTGGCCAGGGCCAAGGGCATCCGCGCCTGCCGCCTGCTCGGCGCGGCCGAGGCGCTCCGCGAGGCCGCCACGGCGCCGATGACGGACATGGAACGGCGGGAATGCGAGACGCAGCTCCGAGGCTTGCGCGAGACGGTCGACCCTTCGGCACTCGCCGACGCCTGGGCCGGCGGCCGGCGGATGACGGCCGACGAGGCGGTGGCGTTCGCGCTCGCCGACTGACGAGCGGTTCCGGCCGGCCAACCGGCGCGCAGTCGATGCTTGCCGGCTGGCCCCCGGGAGGTACTCTCTCTGCCAGCGAGGGCGGTCGCTCGCAGGCGCGGACGTGAACGACGCGCCGCAGGCCCACATCACGACCGGGAAACGAGCGGGACATGTCGCTGCTCCGTCGCGAAGCGCAGGCGAAAGAGCGCGCAGCGGGGAACGCCCCTGCCGCGCCGTCGCCGGCCGTGCCCACCAGCCCGCCACCTGCCGGGACTCCGGACGCGCCTTCGGCCGAGATCGAGGACACCACGCCCCGGCCGGACACGGCCCCCGGCGCCCCCGTCGCGTCCGCTGACGCGACCAGCGCCATCGCACCGGCTGCCCCGGCGTCCCCGGCCGCGCCTGCCACGCCCGTTGCGACGAGCACCGCGACCACACCGGCACCCACCTCCGCGGCGAGGCTCGCGCCCACCGTCACCGGGCGCGACCAGCTGCTCCTCGACCTCAGGGTGCGCCTGCAGGCCGAGGTCGTGGGCTCCTTCGACTCACTCCTCGGGGTCACGGACGCGGCCGACCTGCGCGCCAGGGTCACCACGCTCGTCGAGCGGGTGATCGGCCAGGCGCAGGTCGGCGTGACGCGCGACGAGCGGCTCCGGTTCACCAACGAGGTCATCGACGAGATCACGGGGCTCGGCCCGCTCGAGCCACTCCTGGCCGACGAGACGATCACCGAGATCATGGTGAACGGGCCCCGCCAGATCTACATCGAGCGACGAGGCAAGATCCTGCGCGTCGACAGCGCGTTCATGGGGGACGAGCACGTCCTGCGGATCATCGACCGGATCATCGCCCCGCTGGGACGCCGGGTCGACGAGTCGAGCCCCAGGGTGGACGCCCGGCTTCCCGACGGCTCGCGCGTCAACGTGATCATCGAGCCACTCTCGCTGGTCGGGCCCGTGATCACCATTCGCAAGTTCGCCGCGCGGCCGTACACGGTCGAGGACCTCGTGGGGTTCGGCACATCGACGGCCGAGATGTTCGAGTTCCTGCGGGTGTGCGTCGAGGCCCGGCTCAACATCTTCGTCTCCGGCGGGACCGGTTCGGGCAAGACCACGTTCCTGAACGTCCTGTCCTCGTTCATCCCGAACGACGAGCGGATCATCACCGTCGAGGACGCGGCGGAACTGCAGCTGCGCCAGGATCACGTGGTCACGCTCGAGGCCCGTCCGCCGAACCTCGAGGGCGAGGGCGAGATCACGATCCGCGACCTCATCCGCAACGCCCTGCACATGCGCCCCGACCGGATCATCGTCGGCGAGTGCCGGTCCGGAGAGGCCCTGGACATGCTCCAGGCGATGAACTCCGGGCAGGAGGGATCGCTGTCCACGGGCCACGCGAACACGCCGCCCGACATGCTCCGACGCCTCGAGACGATGGTGCTCATGACCGGCTACGAACTGCCCCTGCGCGCGATCCGGGAGCAGATCGCCTCGGCAGTCGACCTGATCGTTCACACGGCCCGCCTCAAGGACGGCTCGCGCAAGGTGGTCAACATCACCGAGGTCTACGGGATCGAGGACGACGACATTCTCACGCAGGACATCTTCGCGTTCCAGCAGACCGGGGTCGTGGACGGCAGGATCGAGGGGCACCTCTCGCCGACCGGGATCCGGCCGACGTTCATGCGCAAGCTGATCGCCTCGGGCGTCGCGCTCCCACCCGGCGAATTCGGCATCCCGCCGGAGGATCCTGCACGACCCGGACCCCTGGGGAAGGGCCGCTGGGGAGCGGGCGAGTCGGCGCAGGGGTCGGAAGTGACCGGCGCGCGCGTCGGCCTGGGCCGGGTGGTCAAGGCCGGTGGCATGGTCTACGTCTCGTCGATCGGGCCGGTCGACCCGGACACGGGCCGCGTCGTCAGTTCGGAGATCAGGGAGCAGACGCGCCAGTGCCTGCGCAACCTGAAGGCGTCGCTCGAGTCGGCAGGCAGCTCCCTCGAGAAGGTCGTCTGGGCGAACTGGTCGCTGCGCGAGCCCGTCGAGTTCGACACGTTCAACGAGGAGTGGGCGCGGTGGTTCCCGGGCGACGCGCCGGTGGGCCAGGGGACGCTGCTGCCCCCGCTGCACCGGCGCGCCGGATTCCGCGTCTCGATCGGCGTCATCGCCGAGGGCTGATCTCGCGGGCCACGAGGCCGCGCGTCAACGCCCCCGAGCGATGAGCACCCTCCGACCGTGCATCGGCACACGTGGAGGCCCCGCCCGAGTCCGCCACGCTCGCGCCCGAACAGGCGGATCGCGAGGCGATATTGGGTGTCCTGCCTCGGCTGCCGGCGGCGTGCCCCCACCCGAGTCGGACAGGGCAGGGGCGCCGTGACGTGGCCGCCCGCCGGGACATGCTCGCGTGGTTACTGCGAGTTCTGGCCGCTGGTGGTGTAGATCGAGATGTTGCCGGACTCGACGCCCCACGCCTCGGGGCCCGTCAGGCCCACCGGGTTGAAGGTGTCGTGGAACCCATCGGAGACCTGGTAGTCGCTGCCAGAGCACTGGCTTTGCGCGACAGGAAGCGGCTCCCCGATGATGATGCACTCCTCCATGTGGAGGATCGCGCGCTGGCCCGTCGCGGTCCTGGAGTAGTCCACGCTGGTGACGCTGAACTCGTGGATCGCGCCCGCGTTGTTGTCGTGGGTGATGCCGTAGAGGTGCATGTAGCCGAAATAGACGGTGTCCCCGTCCGGCGTGGTCCGCACCTCGAATCGGGCAAGCCAGTAGCGGGCCTCGGGAACCCCGGGGCGACTGGGCTCATACACCTTGACCGTGCCATCCACGTGCTTGGTCGTGGTGCCGGTCGTCGCGGCGCTCGCCATCGGCACCAGAGCGAGCACGAGCAGCGCAGCCGCGGCTAGAACAACAAGCCGACGCATGGCCCTTCCCTCCGGGACGCTCGCCACGGGTCGGTCTCGCCAGTGGCTCGGCGTGGTCCCGGCGGCCGTGTCGGGCCGGCATCATCGCCCCCCGTGTCTGGAGCGAGCATCGACGTGAGCACCCCGGGGCGCATTGGTCCGCTGCACTATTTCTGCAGGGCGCCGCCTAGATGCAGGGAATTGGCCTCACAGGTCGGTCGCCGGATCGAGCGAGTCAGCCGGACGCGACGCACCCGAATCCCCGCGATGGTCAATCGCGCGGTCGACCCCAGCATGGCGAGTCCTCGGCGGGGCCGTCCGGCTGCAGCGCCATGCCTGACACGGTCGGCCGCGCGCGGCCTCCGCAGACAGGTCCCACGAGGCGCAGCATGTACCGGCACGCACGGAGGGAGACCTATGCGCCCGTTCCGGTTCATCGCGGACCTGTCCGCCATCGTGGATGGACGCACGCTCGCGGAGCGGGCCCGCAGGGCCGAGTCGATCGGCTACGACGAGATCGTCCTGGGCGATCACCTGCTGGAGCAGCTGGCACCGATTCCTGCACTGGCCACCGTCGCCGCGGCGACCGACCGGATCCGCATCGGCACGTTCGTCCTCAACAACGACCTGCGGCACCCGGCCGTGCTCGCCCAGGACCTCGCGACGCTCGACCTCCTGAGCGGGGGGCGCCTGGAGGTCGGGATCGGCGCCGGATGGAACGAGCCCGAATACGCCGCCATCGGCCTCGCCTTCGACGGTCCCGGCCGCCGGATCGAGCGGATGATCGAGGCAGTGGCGATTCTCAAGGGCCTGTTCGCCGACGGAGCGTTCTCGCTCCAGGGCACGCACTACACGGTCACGGGACTCGACGGACAGCCGAAACCGGTGCAGCGTCCGCATCCCCCGTTCCTCATGGGCGGTGGCGGCCGGCGCATGCTGACCTTCGCGGCCCGCGAAGCCGATACCGTGGGGCTCGCGCCGATCGCCACGGGGGGCGGTCCCGGCCTCGTCGAGGACTGCCTGGCGGCCGCAACCGAGCGGAAGATCGGCTGGATCCGCGAGGCGGCTGGCGAGCGGTTCGATGGCCTCGATCTCAACGTCTACCCGGCGGTGGGTCCAGTGCACGTGACGGATGACGCCCGACGAGAGGCCACCGAGCTCGCGCACCGGGTGGCGAGCCGGCATGGCGGAGACGTGTCGGCCGATGAACTCCTGGAATCGCCCTTCGTCTACATCGGCTCCGTGGACGGGCTCGTGGACAAGCTGGTCGCCGCTCGCGAGCGCTTCGGCATCAACTGTCTGACGGCGTTCGACATGGAGCAGCTGGCGCCGGTCGTCGAGCGCCTGGCGGGGACATAGACCAGGCCGAGTGGGGGAGGGAGCCACGCGGGGGCCCCACCGGACGACCGGGGCGAGCGCGTCATCGCGCACGCGAGCCCGGCCGGGCGCGCCGCCCCGCGACCGTGCCGTCATGCCGCCGCACGGCAGTCTCCCGCACGGCCGTCCGGCCCTGTCGCCCGTCCCGCCGGCGGCGCAGCCTGCTGGCAGGAGGTGACCTGACCGATGCTGAGCGAGAGGATCCTGCTCGCCTACGACGGCAGCGAGCAGGCCCGACGAGCGCTCGACTTTGCCGTCGAGCTCACGAGGCTCAGTGGCGCGAGGCTCGGCGTCGTGAGCGTCGTGCCCATCCACGCGGGGCGCATGGCGCTGGACCCATGGGACGACGCGAGCGTGCACACGTCCGAGCTCCGGGACGCACGCGAGCGGATCCAGGCGTCCGGCATCACGCCGACGCTGCACGAGCCCTTCGGCGACATCGCCGAGGCCATCGTGCGAACCGCCGAGGACGGCGGATACGACCACATCGTCATGGGGAGCCGGCACCTGGGGCTGTTCGACCGCGTTCTCCACGGCTCGGTGTCGGAGGCGGTCGTGACCGAGACCTCCCGGAAGGTGACGATCGTCCCCTAGCCGTCGACAACACGGGACGGGGCTGCCGCGGCAGCACACGTTCCGGACAGGCGGGACGCCCGGCGGGCTGCACACGCCGGGCGTCCCACTTCGTGTCCCAAGCCGTGCCTCGACCGGAGATGGAGTCGCGGCATCGCCACGCGACCCGGCATCGGGCGTCGCAACGCAGATGGGCCGGATAGACTGGCCGCCATGCACGAGGGCCCCGCATCGCAGGATCCGGCCGGCTCCGACGACGAGCGCGGCGGTCCGGCGGCCGGGCAGCCGCCGCCTGCTCCTCCGGCCGGTCCGACATGGACGCCGCCGTCCTCGCCCGGCTCCGCGTGGACGCCCGTCTCGGCCTGGCTGCCTCCAGGGGTCCCACCCCCGGTCCGCGTGTCGAGGCGGCGGCGCGCGGCGGCCGCGGCCCTGGTCGTGCTGCTTCTCGTGGGGCTCGTGCCGTTCGCGGTCCTGCGGCTTCCCTCGGGCCTCCCGCAGGCCGTCACGCCGCCACCTCCCGGCCACTCCGCGGGCGTGGTCCGCGTCGCGGGCTGGCAGCCCACCACGTACGACCCCGCGCTGCAGGGCGATGCCGGCACGGCCGCCCTCCTTGCCCAGCTGTTCGAGGGGCTGACGACCTTCGACTCGTCGCTGACCGTCCGGCCCGCGCTCGCGCAGTCGTGGAGCGTGACGGCCGGCGGCCTGCAGGTGTCGTTCCGGCTTCGCCCGGACCTCGCCTTCTCCGACGGCAGCCCGATCACGGCCTCCGACGTCGTCTCGAGCTGGCTGCGCGTCCTGGATCCCCGCCGGCAGGCCCCCCTGGCGTCGCTGCTCGACGACGTGGTCGGCGCCGTGGCGTACCGGCTGGGCAGCGGGCCGCGGTCGGGCGTGGGGATCGCCGCGCAGGGCGACGCCGTCGTTGTGCACCTGGTCAAGCCCGCCGACTACTTCCCGGCCGTCGCCGCCAATCCGGCCCTCGCCGTCGTTCCTCCGTCGGAGGCGACGTCGCTCGACACGGCCAGGGTGCCGGCAGATTTCACGGGCTCGGGCGCCTACGTCGTGGCCGGCGAAGACGGATCGTCGATCACTCTGCACGCCAATGCGCGCTACTGGGCGGGAGCGCCTCCGATCGGGACCGTGATCGTCGTCACCGACTTCGGCGGCAGAAGCCCCGTGGATGCGTTCACGGCGGGAACGGTCGACTACGTGCCTGTGGACGAGGCCGACGCCCTCTGGCTCCGCTACGACCGCCAGCTGGGCCCGCAGCTGCGGGAGGAACCCTCGCTGACGGTGACCTACTACGGCTTCGACATCCGCCGGGCGCCGTTCGATGACGTTCGCGTGCGCCAGGCGTTCGCATGGGCCGTGGACTGGCGGCGCATCGCGCTCCTCGCCGACGGGCCCGGGTCGGTCGCCACGTCGATCGTGCCGCCCGGGATCCCCGGGCGCTCGACCGGCGACTACCTGCCCCGGTTCGATCCGGCGGCGGCCCGGGCGCAGCTTGCCGCGGCCGGCTTCCCCGGCGGTCGCGGGCTGCCGCCCATCACCATGGTCACGAGCGGGACGGCCTACGACGAGGCCGTGGTCGAACAGCTGCGCCAGAACCTCGGCGTGACGGTCACGCTCGAGATGACGCCCGCGGACGAGTACGCGCAGCGACTGGTGACCGACACGCCGGACATCTGGAGCATGTCGTGGATCGCGGACTACCCCGCGCAGGAGGACTTCCTCGGGATCCTGCTCCGGAGCACCGCGACCTCCAACTACGGCGGGTGGAACGACCCGCAGTTCGACGCGGACCTCGACAGGGCCGGGGCCGCGGGCAACCCGGCCGCCCAGGCGGCGGCGTACGCGGCTGCACAGGCCATCGTGCGTGACCAGGTGCCGGTGGTGCCGGTGAGCTACGCGGCCGCCGGCGCCCACGGCAGTGCGTCCTGGGCGCTCAGCCGGACGGGGCTGCTGGGGGCCACGACGAGCGCCATCGGAATCCCGCGATTTGCGGGACTGGCGTGGGCTCCATGAGCCGCCGGGTCGCCCTCCGCGGTCGGGTGCGACGTCTCGCGCGAGATCCAGGTTGCCGGCGCCGCGCTCCTGCTCGCGTTCGCCGCCGGAACGCTCGCGGCCCCGCCGGCCGCGGCGGCCGAACCCGTGTCCTTCGACGCGCCGACCGGGACCGCCGTGCTCCTGCAGCCGCTCGCGTTCCGGGACACGTTCCGGTCCACGATCACCCCCGTCCGCGTGGAGCTGGTCACGTCATCCCCGTTCGTCTCGGGCTCCACCGTCGAGGCCGTTCCGGTGACCCGGGCCTCCGGTGGCGCGTGGCAGGTCTCCGTGTCGCAGCCGGACACGGGATCCGTCAACACCGTCTACCAGTTCGCGTTCAGGGTGACGCTTCCGGGCGGCGTCACGCAGACGAGCCCGACCGCGAGCGTCACGGTCACGGACACGCGCTTCCACTGGCAGTCCATCTCGGGGACGACCGTCACGCTGCACTGGTACGCCGAGAGCCGGAGCGTGGCGCAGGGATTCCTTGCGACGGCCGAATCGGCGGTCAAGCGGGCCGCCTCCGCCTTCGGCGTGTCGACCGTTCCCCGCCTCGACTTCTTCATCTACGACGCGTCGCAGCCGTTCTTCGACGCGGTCGGCGCCGGAGCCAACGCCGACGCCGCGGGCGTCTACATCCCGGACACGCACACCGCGTTCGGCACGGTCTACGCGTCCGACCTCGGCACGAGCTGGCCCGACACCGAGATCGCCCACGAGGTCACACACCACGTCTTCGAGGTCGCGACGCACAACGCCTACCATGCGCCGCCGTTCTGGCTCGACGAGGGCGCGGCGGTCTACTACTCCGAGGGGATCGGACCGCGGAACTCGGACCTCCAGGCCGGCATCCGGCAGGGCACGATCATCCCGCTCGACGGGCTCAGCGGGGCGTTCCCGTCGAGCACCGATCCGTTCGTGCTCTCGTACGCCGAGGCGGTCTCGGCCGTGGACTTCTTCCTGCGAACGTACGGCCAGCCCGCCCTCCGGCGGTTGCTCTCCGCGTACAAGGGTGGAGCCACGGACGACGAGGCGTTCCAGGCGGCCACGGACGGCACCGCCGGCGCATTCGGCGCCGCCTGGCTCGCCTCCATCGGCATCCACCCGCCGCCCGCGTACGGCCCCCGGCCCGCGCCCGCCGGGCCCCTCCCGCCGGGCTGGTCGTCCTCTCCGGCACCGGGGTCGCTGTCGGCCGTCGCCCTGATCGGCGTCGCTTCGGCGCTTGCCGCCGCGGCCGCCGCGGCGCGCCGCAGGAACACGCGTCCGCGGCGCCCCGGACCCTGCGAGAATCACTGACGTGGACTCCTCTCCCGCTGGACGGAACGACACGCGGCGGGCGTCGTGGCCGGGCTGATCGCCCGCGCGCGCGGCATCCCCAGCTGGCAGATCACGCTGGGCGCCGCGATGCTCGTGCTCGGATTCCTGATGACCGCACAGGCCGGCGCCGAGCCGTCACGGGTCCAGTACACGAGCCAGGAGCGACCCCCGCTCGTCGAGACCGCGACGACGCTGCAGTCCCAGCAGGACGACCTGAAGTCGCGGATCCTCCAGCTCCGCACGCAGATCGAGCAGCTGGAGGCGTCCTCCGCCGGTAACGGCGCCCTGGTCACGAACATGAACCAGCAACTCCAGCAGGCCCGGCTGGCGGCCGGCCTCGTCGACCTCCAGGGGCCCGGCGTGGTCGTGCAGCTCGAGGACTCGACACAGGCGGTCCCGCCGGGAGCCGCACCTGGTGATTACCTGGTGGGGGCGAGCGACATCCGCACGGTCGTGAACGAGCTGTGGCTCGACGGCGCCGAGGCGATCGTGGTCAACGGAGAACGGATCACCGCGACGAGCGGGTTGACCGACATCGGCTCGTCGATCCTCCTCAACGGCGCGTACCTCCAGCCTCCGTACCAGATCGTCGCGATCGGCCCCAAGGACATCTACTCGAGGCTGACCTCGTCGGACAACTTCGCCGAGTTCGTCAAGGCACGCATCGAGGCGTTCGGCATCCGGCTCGGAGCGGGGGCGCTGGACAACGCCGTGGTGCCGGCCTACGCGGGCACGGTCGCGCTGTCATACGCGCGCGCCCTGCCGCCCGGGGCGTCTCCCGTCGCGACGTCGGGAGTCTCTGCGCCATGAGGGGGATGCGGTCGCGGCGTGCCCAGTGGACCATCGGGTTCGTCGCCCTGGTGCTCGGATTCCTGGCGATCGTGCAGCTCCGGGCGCAGGCCGGTGGTGTCGGGCTGGCCAACCTCTCCTCACAGGACCTCACGACGCTGATCGCGAGCCTCAACCAGCGCAACACCCAGCTCGCATCGGAGGTCAGCACGCTCGAGGCGCAGGCACGATCGCTGCAGCAGGCCCGGGCACAGGGCGTGTCGGCCATGGGCGGCCTTCGCGACGACCTGGATCGCATCCGGCTGTGGGCCGGGCTGGACCCCGTGACCGGTCGCGGCGTCGTTGTCGAGTGTGCCGGACCCATGAGCGCGGGCGCCGCGAATGACCTGCTCAACGAGCTGCGGATCGCCGGCGCCGAGGCCCTTGCCGTGGACTCCGTTCGCGTGGTCGCGGCCACGGTGGTGGCCGGACCGCCGGGAGCCCTGTCCGTCGAGAACGTGCCGCTGGCGTCGCCGTTCCGCGTCTACGCAATCGGCAACAGCATCAATCTCACCGCGTCCCTCACCCGCGTCGGCGGGATCGTCAGCCAGCTCCAGGTCACGAGCCCCGACGTGCAGCTCACGGTGACGCCCGAAGACGCGCTGGTGCTGCCCGCAACGGATCGCTCGCTGCTCCCCGTGGACGGTAAGCCCCGCCTCTAGGCTGGTAGGCTGTCGCCGATGGAGCAGCTGACCGGGCGAGCCCTGCGTGTGTCGACCATGCGGGGCGCGGCGGACGCCGACGTGCGAACGGTCACGAACCTCGACGAGCGGATCTCCGCGCGGACCGCCCGGCTCGCCGGGACATCCTGCCGCAGGGGGCGGGAACGGCGATTGCCGGCCGGCGTGGCGGGCAGGCGCGTCGTTCCGGGCATGCGCATGCGGTCGTGGAACGTCACGGGCGGGACGGAGCATTGAGCGTGGCCGATCATCCCGTCGTCGAGTTCGTCACCGGGGACCACGTGCGGCTGCGCAAGCCGCACCCGTGCGGCGCCTCCACGTGGCACGTGGTCCGCATCGGGGCCGACATCGGGCTGGTGTGCGATGGCTGCGGCAGGCGCGTCCTCCTGGAGCGGCGCGACCTGGAACGCCGGCTGGTCGGGTTCCTCGAGCACGGCCCCGACAGCGCGGCGGGCTCGTGAGGCGCGGCAGATGAGCCTGCTGCCCGGGAGGCAGGCGACGTGAGCAACGGTTCGCCGGGCGGGCACGAGGCCGACCGGGAGCGCGGACCGCGGCCGATCCGCCACGACACCGGACACGGCAGCGGGGCGCCCGAGCCGTCCGGCCTCGGCGTCCTCGCCAACCGCCGCTTCCTGTCGCTCTGGCTGGCGCAGGCGTCGACCCAGATCGGCGGAAACATGGTCATCTACGGGCTGACGATCGTCGTGTACGGCCTCACGGGGTCGAACTCGGCCGTCAGCCTGCTGATCCTCACGTTCCTCGTCCCGGCCGTCGTGTTCAGCGCCGTCGCGGGCGTGTTCGTGGACCGGATCGACCGGCGCCTGATCCTCATCCTGACGAACCTCCTGCGTGGCGGCGCGTTCCTCGCCATGGTCCTGGTGAGCGACCAGCTGGTCCTGGTCTACGCACTGAACATCCTCGTCTCGACGGTGACGACGTTCTTCGCGCCCGCCGAGGCCGCCATGATCCCGCTCCTCGTGGACCGCGACCGCCTCATGCAGGCGAACGGCCTCTTCACGTTCACGCTGAATGCCTCGTTCGCGCTGGGCTTCGCGCTGCTGGGCCCGCTGGTGGTCAATCTCGCGGGGCCCAACGTGCTGCTCGTGCTGGTGGCGTTCTTCTATTTCATCGCCGCCGCGCTCTGCGTGCCGTTGCCCCAGACGGGGTCCGAGGCGGTCACGGAGGAGGGCGCCCTGGGCGGTGCCGAGCGGGCCGTCGCGACGTTCGTCCTGCAGCTCCGCGAGGGCCTTGCCTACATCCGCACCAACCCGCGCATCTTCTGGTCCCTGACGTACCTCGCCATCACCGCCTCGCTCATCGGCGTCCTTGGCGTGATGGGCCCGGGCTTCGCGACCAAGGCCCTGGGCCTGCGCGAGCAGGACTTCGTGGTGGTCGTCCTGCCGCTGGGCGCCGGCATCGTGATGGGGATCCTTCTCCTGAACGCGTACGGCAGGTACCTCCCGCGGCGGCGCGTCATCGAGGGCGGGCTGCTCGGGCTCTCGCTCGCGCTCGTGGTGCTGTCGATCGCCGGGCCGCTGTCCCGGTTCCTCGAGGCGAGCGCGCGCCAGCAGACCGTGGCGGACCTCGGTGGGCTGGTCTCGCTGCTCTCCATCGTCGTGATCCTGGCCTTCCTGGCCGGTGGCGCCTACGCGTTCGTCGCGATCCCGGCCCAGACGCAGCTCCAGGAGGAGCTGCCCGAGGAGGTGCGCGGCCGCGTCTTCGGCGTGCTGAACATGCTCGTCAGCATCTCGAGCTTCCTGCCGATCGTGATCGTCGGCCCGGTCGCCGACATCGTGGGTACGCCCGTGGTGCTGCTCGGCTCCGCCGTACTGGTCGGGGTCGCGGGCGTCGGATCCATCGTGGCGGTGTCGCCGGACGTCCCCGCCTCGGCGACGCCCGGCCAACACGTGGCGCCGGTCGACCCGGTCGCCCTTGCGACGGGCGGGCGGAGACCGCCTCCCCCCGGCGATCAACCGTGACGGGCGTGCCGCTCGCCTGGCGGGTCGCGGCCGTCCTGATCATGCTGCTCGCCATCCTCGTCGGGGTGGGACTCGTCCTCGTGGTCCCGCTCGCGCTCCTCGCCCTGCTGTGCGTCGCGTTCGCGGCCGGCACGCTGCTGCTCGTGCCGGCGAGCCGGCGGCCGCCACTCCCGCCACTGTCGGAGGCGGACGTCGCCCGGCTGGGCCCGCTGCCATCCGTCACGGTCGTCGTGGCCGGCCGTGACGAGGCGGCGGTGATCCCGCACCTGGTCGCCGATCTCGCCGCGCAGGATCACCGAGGGCGGACGGGACTCCGCTGTTCGAGCTGATCGTCATCGACGATCGCTCAACCGACGGCACCGGTGCCGCCGCGGTTGCGGCCGCTCGATCTGCCGGTGTCGGTGACGTCACGCGAGTCATCCGTCGCGGGCCGCCCCACGGCGCGCCGCCCGATCCCGCCATGCCCCCGCTGGCCGACGGCAAGGGCGCCGCTCTCAGCGCGACCGGCCCGGCCGACTACCACGGGGAGTTCGTGGCGGTGCTCGACGCCGACGCGCGCGTGGGCCCGGACTACCTGCGTCGCGCGGCGACGTACTTCGCACGCGGCGCCGGCGCGATGACGGCACGGCGCCGGACGCTGCGACACCGGCCCGCCGGGTGGTTTCTCGATCAGCTCGAGGCCGCGCAGGCGGACGAGCAGGATGCCGACGGGGAGATCCAGCGGGGCCGCTGGAGTACCGGTGGCTGCAGCGAGTTCCGCGGCAACGGCATCCTGGTCCGGCGCGACCTGCTGGCCGCCGTCGGTGGCTGGCACGACCACGCCCTCTGCGAGGACCTCGACCTGTCGTCGCGCGTGGCCGCCCTGGGAGAGCGCGTCGGCTGGGCCCTCGACGCCGTCGCGTGGGAGGAACCCGTCCTCGACCTCGCATCGCTCCGGCGCCAGCGCCTGCGGTGGGGCGCCGGGATCATCCGGCGCGAGCTGGAACTGTCGGTCCTGCTGCTGGGCAGCCGGCGCCTTTCGGCGATCGCGAAGCTCGACTACCTGGCCTACTCGGCGCAGACGATCCTGCCGGTGTCGCTCGCGGCCGCCCTTGTGGCAGGCGTGGTGGCCGGGGCATGGCCCTCGCTGCTGCTGCTGTTCGCCACCTACCTGGGACCGGGCACGCTGCTCGCGATCGACTCGCTGCGATGGGAAGGGCTGCACGGTCCACGAGCACTGCCCGAACGAATCGGCCGCGGCATCCGCCTGATCGTGTTCTCGGGCCTGTGGATCCCGGTGTTCACCGCCTGCTGGCCCATCGTGGCGTTCGGCGGTGGCCCTGTCCGGTACGCCAAGACCGAGCATTCCGGGGCGCCCGAGGGCTTCCGCCCGGAGGCCGGGGGGCCCAAGAGCTAGCTGGCGGGCCGGCCGTTGCCGGCCGCCCGGGGACGCGTGCCGGCCGCCCGAATCGGCGCTCATGCCGCGCCCCCGTCATGCCGGGCGACCCGGATGCGCGCTGGCTGCGAGGCTGGATTTGGCCTATGCCTCCGGGACCCGGCGTTTGCGAGGAACCACGACGGCCTCGGTCGCGCGCCTGGCGGGGACGATCCGCGCGCAGCCCGCGGAGGGCCAGAAGCCGCCCTCGTGCCCGTCCTCCCAGCGCACCCTGAAGTGCGGTGCCGTCGGGCTGCCGATCACTTCCAGGATCTCGCCCTCCCGGGAAGGGGTGCCCACCCGCTCGGATTCGACGACGATTCGGTCTCCGACGTTCGCTCCCACGGTCACACCTCCGTTCGGTGAGAATGGCGGGCCGGCCGGGCGACGGGAAGAGTCCGAGGTCACGATCCACCGGACGACGCAGGACGTCGACGCCTGGCGACCGGTTCTCGGCCGGTCTCCCCGGCGCAGCAGCGCCACGCAGGCCGAGGCATCGCCTGCGAGCCGCCGGATGCGCCACGGGATGCGGATGGGGTAGCATGCGTGGAGCCGGGCGGTTGGCTCAGTCGGTTAGAGCGCGTGCTTGACATGCACGAGGTCACAGGTTCGATTCCTGTACCGCCCACCACATCGTCGAGCGCGTCGATCGGGACACGCGAGCAGGCAGGGAGCCCAGAGAGCCCGGGCCACGGCTGAGAGCCCGGGCGCAGGCCCACCCGACTCGCACCACCCGGGAGCGGCCGGTGAACCGGCCCGGGTCCGCCCGTTACTGCGGCAGCCAGAGAGCGCGGACGGCGTCCGCGAACGCGGGTGGAACCGCGGGAGGCACGAGGCCTCTCGTCCTGCACGGACGAGAGGCCGTTCCGATTCTCACGGAGGCGTGGCATGGGCGACAACGAGCAGGCGGCGGGCGCGGCCGTCGAACCGCAGGAGGACCTCCCGTTCGAGGCCCCCGAACGGGGGTCGGCCGAGGAGATGCTCGACGCCCACGCGGGCGATCCGCTCGATCCCATGCGCCACTCCACGGCGCACGTGATGGCCGAGGCAGTCATCGGGCTGTTCCCCGACGCACGGCTCGGCATCGGCCCGGCCATCCGGGACGGCTTCTACTACGACTTCGAACTGCCGCGGCCGTTGACGCCCGAGGACCTCGCAGCCATCGAGGAGCGCATGCAGGCGTCCGTCTCGGCGGACCATCCGTTCGTGCGGGACGAGCTCGATCCCGACGCCGGCCGCGCGTTCTTCGCGGAACGCGGGCAACCGTTCAAGGTCGAGATCCTGGACGACCTCCGCGCGGCCGCGCGCGCGGCGAACGAGCCCGAGCCCGTCGTCTCGACCTACCGGCACGGCACGTTCGTCGACCTCTGCCGGGGGCCCCACGTCGAGTCGACCGCGCGGATCGGTCCATTCCGGCTCCTCGCCGTGGCCGGCGCCTACTGGCGGGGCGACGAGAAGCGGCCCATGCTTCAGCGCGTCTACGGGACCGTGTGGTCCACGCAGGAGGAGCTGGACCAGTTCCTGTGGCGGCGCGAGGAAGCGAAGCGCCGGGACCACCGGCGCCTGGGCGTGCAGCTCGACCTCTTCAGCTTCCACGACGTCAGCCCAGGGTCCGCGTTCTGGCACCCGAAAGGCCAGCGGCTGTGGCGCACGCTGGAGGCCGCCATGCGCGAGCTCCAGGAGCGCCGGGGCTACCAGGAGGTGTCCACGCCGATCCTGGTGTCGAAGAAGCTCTGGGAGCAGTCGGGGCACTGGGACCACTACGCGGACAACATGTTCCGGCTGCAGATCGAGTCCCAGGACTACAGCCTGAAACCGATGAACTGCCCGGAGAGCACGATCATCTACCGGACGAAGGTCCGCTCGTACCGGGACCTGCCGCTGCGCCTGTCCGAGTACGGCCACCTGCATCGGAACGAGCGATCGGGCGTGCTCCACGGGCTGACGCGCGTCCGTCACTTCGTCCAGGACGACGCCCACCTCTACGTGCGACCCGACCAGCTCGGCGACGAACTGCAGGCGCTGCTCGGCGAGGTGGCGGAGTCGTACTCGTGGTTCGGCCTCGTGCCCCGCTTCACGTTCGCGACCAAGCCCGACGGTGCGCTCGGCGATCCCGCGCTCTGGGAGCAGGCCGAGGAGATCATCCACGCGACCCTGGAGCGCACGGGCGCGCCCTATACCGTCAAGCCGAAGGACGGCACGTTCTACGCGCCCAAGATCGACATCTACATCGACGACGCGCTGGGGCGCGAATGGCAGATGGCGACGATCCAGGTCGACCTGGTGATGCTGCCCGAGCGGTTCGACCTCACCTACATCGACGAGCACGGCGAACCGCGCCGGCCCATGACCATCCACCGGGCGATCTACGGATCGCTCGAGCGGTTCATCGGGATCCTCACGGAGCATTTCGCGGGCGCCTTCCCGTTCTGGTGCGCGCCCGTCCAGGCCGTCGTCGTGCCGATCGCCTCGCGTCACAACGATGCCGCACGCGAGCTGGCGGCCGTGCTCCGGTCGCGGGGCATCCGGATCGAGGTGGACGAATCCGACAACCGCATGCAGAACAAGATCCGGCTCGCGCAGGAGCAGAAGGTCCCGTACATGCTCGTGCTCGGCGACCGCGAGGTCGAGGCGCGCACCGCGGCGGTGCGCACGCGGGCGGGCGTGCAGGAGCCGCCCGTGGGATGGGAGGCGCTCGCGGACCGCTTCGCCGCCGAGGCCGCCGCCCGGACGCCGTGAGGCTCGAGGCCCGCGCCGCAGTCCCGGGCCTCGGCGCGGGACGCCTGGCGGCGCGTCGCAGGCCGGGGCCTGTGCCGACAGCCCGGAGTCCGCGCTGCAGCCCGTGGCCCGCGCCGTTTGCACACCCGGCACCGTATCTGCCGCCGAGGGCCGATTCGCTGCGTAACGGCCACCCGGGGACCACTGTCCGGTGTTCAGCGTGACGAGGGCGAGCAGATCGGCGTGGAGACGTGCTGACGGGCCGGGCGTGTGCCCGGTTCGTGCTCGGGTCGGCGGCACCGTGACAACCGGGAGCCGATCAGCCGCCCCGTGCGGCGCAATCCCCGGCATACCGTGCCTCCGGTGCACGTTGCCCAGGGGCAGGGGCCGGACCGCCGGCCTATGCACGTCCGAGACGGTTTGCCGAGCGTGAAACATGCGTGCTATAGTCCGCCGGGCGACCGGATGGGTCGGGCGCTGTGGCGCCCGGCATGTCGGCCGCCGTTCATTCGTCTCACGGGCACATCGAGGGGATAGAGACTGAGCCGAGACCTGCGCGTCAACGAGATGATCCGCGTCCCGCAGTGCGGGTCGTGGACGAGGAAGGGCCCAGCTGGGCGTGCATGCCCACCCACGAGGCCCTCCGGGTCGCGCAGGAACGAGGGTACGACCTCGTCGAGGTCGCGCCCATGGCCGCCCCACCGGTCGCCCGGCTGCTCGACTACGGGCAGTTCAAGTACGAGCAGGCTCGCCGGAAAAGGAGGCCCGCCGCCACCAGCGGTCGGTCGAATTCAAGGAGATCCGCCTCAAGCCCAAGATCGGCCAGGGGGACTTCGACACCAAGGTCCGTCGCGCCATCCAGTTCCTGGAGGACGGCGACCGGGTCAAGGTGGCGTGCCAGTTCCGCGGCCGCGAGCTCACTCACGCGTACCTGGGCCGCGACCTGCTCACGAAGTTCGCGGAGCTGGTCAAGGATCACGGTGCCGTCGAGCGGCAGCCGCTGCTCGAAGGCAAGTCGATGTCGATCGTGATCGCGTCGACCCACAAGCCAAGCCACAGGCAGCGGCGGCCGCGGAGGGCCGTGCGGCCGCCACGGAGCCGGGCAGACGACGAGGCGCAGGCCGCCACGCCATCGCCCGAACCACAGCCACAGCCCGTTGCCGCCTCGGCGGCCACGAACACGAAGGCCAGCGCGACACGCAGCGTCGTCCGGAGGCGCCACGGCGCCGGCCGGGACCGGAGAGCCCCGCCGGCGGGGTCGTCGCCGGCAGCCCGGCCGGCAGGAGAACGATAGCGTGCCCAAGATGAAGAGCCACAAGGCCGCCGCAGAAGCGCTTCGGCATGACCGGCAGCGGCAAGATCGTCCGCGGCAAGGCGTGGCGAGGCCACCACCTCGAGATCAAGTCGTCGCGCCGCACGCGCCGCTACGCGGGCAAGGCGATCGTCGACGGCGACGAACCGCCGGGCAGGTCCGGCGCCTGCTGCCCGTACCTCTAGGAGGCTCACCCGATGGCACGCGTCAAGCGCGGCGTCACCGCCCACCAGCGCCACAAGCGGCTGCTCGCAGGCGGCGGAGGGCCGGCGCGGCACGCGATCGCGGCTGATCAAGCCGGCGCGCGAGGCGCTGCTCCACGCGATGGCGTACGCGTACGTCGGCCGCAAGCAGCGCAAGCGCCAGATGCGGGCCCTGTGGATCGTCCGCCTGAACGCCGCCGCTCGCCAGAACGGCCTCACCTACGGCAAGCTCATCACCGGCCTCAAGGCCGCCGGCGTCGCCCTCGATCGGAAGGTCCTGGCCGACATCGCCGTGCGCGATGCGGCGACGTTCGCCCGCATCGCCGAGGTCGCGAACGCACCAGGTAGCGGCCCGGAGCCGCCACCGTGGACCTGGAGACGATTCTCCGCGCGCAGCTCGACGCGCTGCGCAGTCCGGCGCTCGCCGCGATCGCGCGAGCGGCCGACGGCCCGATGCGCTGGACGCCGTGCGAGGTCGCCTTCCTCGGGCGGCAAGCGGCGAGCTGACGGACGCTGCTCGGCGGCATCGGCGCCCTGCCGGCGGAGGACCGGCCGCGGGTCGGGGCCATGGCCAACCAGGTCCGCGAGGCGCTCGAGGCCGCCCTCGCGGCCCGCCGCGCGCGAGCTCGAGGCGTCGGCGCTCGAGGCCCGCCTGGCCGCGCGAGCGGCTGGACGTCACGCTGCCGGGCCGGCCGCTGGCGCGGGGTTCGCTGCACCCGCTGATCGAGACGAACCGCGAGATCGCGCGCATCTTCGGCGCAGTTCGGGTTCGTCGTCTACGAGGGGCCGGAGGTCGAGACGGACGAGCTGAACTTCCAGGCGCTCAACATCCCGCCCGACCACCCCGCCCGCGACCTGTGGGACACGCTCTACGTCGGACGTGCCGACGGCTACCTCCTTCGCGGACCCACACCTCGCCGGGCCAGATCCGCGTCATGCAGCTCGGCGGCGCCGCCCATCCGCGCCCTGCTGCCCGGCCGCTGCTTCCGCTACGAGGCGGTCGACGCCAGCCACGGCTTCGAGTTCTTCCAGGTCGAGGGCCTGATGGTCGACGAGGGGACCACGATGGCCGACCTGCGCGGCCTGCTCGACGCGTTCGCCCACGCCATGTTCGGCACGGCCGCGCCGACCCGCTTCCGGCCCGGCTACTACCCCTTCACGGAGCCGTCCGTCGCCTTCGACGTCGCAGTGCCTCGTCTGCGACGGCACCGGCTGCCCGGCCTGCGGCCGCACGCGGCTGGATGACGATCCTCGGCGCCGGGCATGGTCCACCCGGTCGTGCTGCGCAACGGCGGCCTCGACCCGGAGCGCTACCAGGGCTTCGCCTTCGGCATGGGCACGGACCGCATCGCGATGCTGCGCTACGGCATCACGACATCCGGGTCTTCCTCGAGAACGACCTGCGCTTCCTGGAGCAGTTCTGATGCGCGTGCCGCTGTCCTGGCTGCGCGAGTACGTCGATGTCGAGCTCGCGCCGGAGGCGCTCGCGGAGCGCCTGACGCTGCTCGGCATGGAGGTCAAGGGCATCGAGCGCGGCGGCGTCGGACTGGCAACGACGTCGTCGTCGGCGAGCTGCTCGAGGTCGAGCCGCATCCCGGCGTCCGACCACCTGCTCGCTGACCACGGTCCGCATCGGCGCCGGCGACCCCGTGCTGTCCATCGTCTGCGGCGCGACGAACATCGCGGCCGGCCAGCGCGTGCCGGTCGCCGCTGCCCGGTGCCGTCCTGCCCGGCGACCGGCGCATCGAGGTCACCCGAATGGCGGGTCGCGAGAGCCAGGGCATGCTGTGCTCCGGCGACGAGCTGCGCGCTGACGACCGACGCCGACGGCATCCTGATCCTGCCGCCGGACGCGCCGCTCGGCGCGCCGATGGCCGACCTGTTCGGCGACGTCGTGCTCGACGTGGACGTCAAGCCCAACCGCGGCGACGCGCTCTCGATGCGTCGGCCTGGCGCGCGAGGTCGCCGCGGCCACGGGGGCCTGGTGCGCTGGCCGGAGATGACCCTGGACGAGCGGGCGCCGCCACGCAGGACCACCTCGCGGTCGAGGTGGCGGACACGGAGCTGCTGCCCGCGCTTCGTGGGCCGCTACGTCGACGGCGTGCACGGTCGGGCCGTCGCCGCTCGTGGTGCAGGCGACGGCTGACCGCCGCCGGCATGCGGCCGGTGTCCAACGTCGTCGACGCCAGCAACTACGTGATGCTCGAGCTGGGCAAGCCCATCCACACGTTCGACGCCGCCGCGTCGCCGGCGGCCACATCATCGTGCGGCTGGCGCCGCGCCGGGCGAGCGGCTCGAGACGCTCGACCACGTCGTGCGCGAGCTCGACGCCGGACACGCTGGTGATCGCCGACGCACGCGGTCCGCTGGGCATCGCCGGCGTCATGGGCGGCGCCGCCAGCGAGGTCGCCGACGCGACCACCGCGATCGTCATCGAGTCGGCCATCTTCGACCCGGTCAGCATCCGCCGCACGGCGCACCGGTACGCCCTGCGCAGCGAGGCCAGCCTGCGGTTCGAGAAGGGCCAGGAGCACGCGCCTCGCCCGCATCGGCGCGGACCGCGCCGCCCAGCTCATCTCGGCGCTGGGCCGGCGGGCGCGTCGCGCCCGGCGGCGTCGATACCGCCCCCGCGGAACCGGAGCCGCTCGCGGCTGCCGTTCCGGCCGGCGACGCGTCTCCGGCCTGCTCGGCGTGACCGCCGTCGAACGAGCGAGATCCGGGTCTCCTGGCGCGCGTCGAGGTCGGCGACGGAGCCCGCCAGGGCCGGGCGACGAGGTGCCGGTCGCCGCCGGCATGCCACCGGTCGTGCTCGACGAGGCGGCGGCGCGGGATGCGCTCGTCGCGATCGTCCCCACCCACCGCCGCGATCTCGTGATCGAGGCCGACGTGGCCGAGGAGGTGGCCCGCGTCCGCGGCTACGAGCGGATCCCCGGCCAGCTGCCCGACACCGCCATGCCCGAATACCGTCCGGATCCCCGCCGCACGGTCGACTCGATCCGCGACCTGCTCGCCGGCCGCGGCCTCGACGAGGTCGTGACCCACGCCCTCGATGGGCCCCGAGGATCACGAACGGCTGGGAATCCCCGCCGCCGATCCGGCCACCATCCGCGTCACGAACCCGCTGTCGGCGGACCACTCCCAGCTGCGCCGGTCGCTCCTGCCGGGGCTCGTGCGGGTCCTCGCGGAGAACGAGCGCCAGCGGCGCGGCGATCTGTCGCTCTTCGAGGTCGGGCACGTGCACGAGCTGGTCGCGGGAGAACCCGCCGAGCGCTCGGTCCTCGGGATCCTGCTCGCCGGCGACCAGGCGGGTGCGGCGTGGAACCAGCCGGCGCGTCAGGCGGACTTCTGGGAGGTGCGGGGCCTGGTGACGGCGCTGTGCGAGCGCCTCGGCGCGCCTCTCCCGATTGCCGCCGTGGCCCCCTCGACCGCTCCGTACGAGCACCCCGGCCGGACCGCGGTGCTCGCGATCCCTGGAGCCGGCGCGCTAAGGCACGAGCTCGGGCGCGTCTTCGAGCTGCACCCGGCGTATCTCGAGGCGGCCGAGGTCCGGTCCGGGCACGTGGCCGTGGCGTTCATCAACCTGGACGCACTGGAGTCGGCGGTGCCCGCCGCCCGCCGGTACGTGCCGTTCCCGCGCGTCCCGGCCGTCGAACGGGACCTCGCCGTCGTCATCGGGGAGGGCCGCGCGACGGGCGACGTGGAGGCCGTGGTCCGCGAGTCCGCGGCGCCGCTGCTCCGGGAACTGCGCGTATTCGACGTCTACGCAGGCGCGCCGCTGGCGGACGGGGAGCGCAGCCTCGCCTTCCGGCTCACCCTCCAGGCCGCCGACCGGACGCTCACGGACGATGACATCGACGCCACCATGGCACGGGTGATCGTGGCACTCACGGCCCGGCTGGGCGCCCGCATCCGCTCCTGAGGGCGGTCCGGACGTCTGGCGCGCCACCGGGCACGCTGCTACGCTTGCCGCCGGGGCCGGGGCAACACAGGAGGGACCGTGGATCTGGCCGGGTTCATCGGCAGCCTCACGCTCGCCGATGGCGTACTCGTCGCACTTTTCGCCGTCGCATTCTTCCTCGGATACACGCAGGGCGTGCTGCGCCAGCTGCTCGGCATCGGCGTGTTCCTGGTGGCCTTCATCGTGGGTGCCTACCTTCGCGCACCCGTCGGATCCTGGCTCGCGTCCAACTGGACGTGGCTCCCGGTCGAGTTCTCGGCGATGGTCGCGTTCGTCGCCAGCTTCCTGATCCTGCTCGGCGTGATGACGCTGGGCGTGCAGGTGTACTACCAGCGGGTGGTGCTCGCCGCCCGCTACGCCGTGCTCGACGAGATTGCCGGCGGCGTGCTCGCCGTGCTCATCGCGCTGCTCGTGGTCTCCGTGCTGGTCCTCGCCGGAGACTCGTACTACCACGGTATCGGCACGAATCCGCCGGCCGGCGATGTCGGGTGGATGCGCAGTCTCTTCGACGCCTTCGACGGATCGGCGCTGGTGCGCGTGATGCGGGACGGGCTGATCCCCGGCCTGCTGGCCCTCCTGGGCCCACTGCTCCCCGAGGCCGTCCGTTCGATGCCCGCCTGAACGGGGACAGTCCCGGTGGAACGCCCGCCCCCGCTTCCGCGCGCCTTCTTCGCCCGGCCGCCGCTCGATGTGGCGCCTGAGCTGATCGGCACGCTGCTCTGCCACGAGTCGCGCGAGGACGGGACGGTGGCCGCCATGATCGTGGAGACCGAGGCATACCTCGGGCCCGCGGATCGCGCGTCCCACGCCCGGGCCGGACGCACGGGGCGAACGGCGCCCATGTTCGGACCGGCGGGACACGCGTACGTGTACCGTCTGTACGGCATGCACTGGGCATTCAACGTGGTCGCGCACACCCCCGACGCCGAGGCGGGCGCCGTCCTGGTTCGGGCAGCGCTTCCCGTCGAGGGAATCGAGGTCCAGCGGCTGCGGCGCGGCAGGGCGGGCGATCCGGCGGAGCGGCTGGCGGCCGGGCCGGGCCGCCTGTGCCAGGCCCTGGAGATCCGTGGAACGGACACGGGCCATGACCTCACGGCCGGTGCTCCGCTCTGGATCGGAGCCGCACCGCCGGCCCTCCGCCTCGGGTCCGATGCGCACATCGTCACGGGGCCGCGCGTCAACGTCGCGTACGCGGGCGAGCCGTGGGCGGCCGCGCCGTACCGCTTTGGTCTCGCCGCGAGCCCGGCGCTGTCCGTCCCGTTCCGGGCTCCGCCGGGAGACGCTGCCGCGTATTCCCCGTCCACCGCCCCGGACGTCGGCGGGGCCGGCTGATGGACCAGAAGTCGCTCCAGGTGCTCGAGTTCCCGTCGGTCCGTGCCCGCCTCGCCGACCAGACGAACTTCCCCCCCTCGCGCCGGCTCGCGGAAGCCCTGCTTCCATCCGATGATCCCGTCATCGTCGCCCGCGGCCTGCAGGAGACCGACGAGGCCCGGGGCTTCGCGACCGAGCACCCGGGCGCCGGGATCGGCGGGGCGCACGACATCGCACGCGGCCGTCGAGCGGGCGGCCCGTGCCGGCCGCCTGGACACCGGCGCAGCTGCTGGAGATTCTCGACACCCTGGAGGCCGCCGGCCGGCTGGCCGACGCCCTGGCCGAGGAGCGGCGGCCCCTGCTGCGCGACCTGGGCCGCGGGATCCAGCCGCTGCCGGCACTCCGCGCGACGCTGGAACGCAGCATCGACCCCGCCGGGGAGCTGCTGGACTCCGCGTCGCCGGCCCTCGGCGGCGCTGCGCCGCGCCGTCCGCATCGCCTTCGACCGGCTGCGCTCGCGGCTGGACGAGCTGGTCCACGGAAGCGAGCTGTCGGGCGGCCCTCCAGGAGCCGATCGTCACGCTCCGCAACGGCCGCTACGTCGTCCCGGTCCGTGCCGACGCGCGGAGCAGGGTGCGCGGCATCGTCCACGACCAGTCCGGCAGCGGCCAGACGGTCTTCGTCGAGCCGCTGATCGCCGTGGAGCTGGGCAACGCGCTGGCGCGAGGCGCAGCTGGCCGAGCAGGCGGAGGTGGAGCGGATCCTCGACGAGCTGTCGGCGCTCGTCGGGCAGCAGGCACCGGCGCTCCGCGCGACGCTGGACGCGCTGGCGCGGTTCGACTTCTGGTCCGCCAAGGCGCCGGCTCGCGGCGAGCATGGACGGCGGTGCGCGCCGCGACCGTCCGGCGAGCCGACGTGGAGCTCCTCGGCGCCCGCCACCCGGGCCTGACGGGCCGCGTCGTGCCCATCGACGTCCGCCTGGGCGGCGAGTTCACCGCGCTCGTCATCACCGGCCCGAACACCGGCGGCAAGACGGTCGCGCTGCGGACGCTCGGCCTGCTCGCCCTGATGCACCAGGCCGGCCTGCACGTGCCGGCCGCAGCCGGGCAGCCGGCTGCCGGTCTTCCGGGACGTGCTTCGCCGACATCGGCGACGAGCAGTCGGTCGCGCAGTCGCTCTCGACGTTCAGCGGCCACCTGCGCTCGATCGTCCGGATCGTCGAGGCGGCCGGGCCCGGGCTCCCTCGTCCTGCTCGACGAGCTCGGGGCGGGCACCGACCCGACCGAGGGCTCGGCGCTCGCCCAGGCCCTGCTCGACCACTTCATCCGGTCCGGCGCGCTGGTCGCCGCAACGACCCACTACGCCGAGCTGAAGACCTACGCGCACAACACGCCGCCGCGCGATGAACGCCTCGGTCGACTTCGACCTGGAGACGCTCAGCCCGACCTACCACCTCACGATCGGCCTGCCGGGCACGAGCCAGGCGTTCGCCATCGCCGAGCGTCTGGGCCTGCGCGGCCGAGCCTGGTCGACGATGCCCGCTCGCGGCTGTCGCGCGCGCAGCAGGAGTTCGAGGACGACACTCGCATCGATCAAGGCGCCAGCAGGCGCGAGACGGCCGAGGCCCTGGCGCGTGCCCGCGCCGCGGAGGCGCGCGCCGGGAGGCGCGCGCCAGGCCGAGCAGGAGCGCGCGCGGACCCGGCGCGAGCGAGACCGAGCGCTCCGCGCAGGTCCGCGCCGAGGCCGAGCGGCCTGGTGGCCGGACCTCCACGCCGAGATCGCGCGCGTCCGGCGGTCGCTGGAGCGCGAGACGCTCACCGAGGGGCGCCTCGACGGCGATGGAGGCCTCGCTCGCGGAGCGGCTGGGGAAGGTGCCCGCGCCCGAGCGTCCGGCCTCCGCGGGCCCCCTGCCCGTGCGGTGGCAGGTCGGGATGGACGCACAGCACGTGCGGGGCGGCTGGACGGGCAGGATCACGTCGATCGACGAGGGGAGGCGCGCGCGACGCTCGAGGCCGGCGGCCTGCGCGTGGAAACCGACATCGACGACCTGGTGGCCCCGGGCTCGCCCGCGCCGACGAGCCGGGTGGAACGCATGTCCGGCCGGCCACGGACGGGCAGGCGGGGCGATTCGGCGACGAGCCCGCCTGCGGGTGCGGCGGCGGGCCGGAACGCCGAGGTTCGGGGCGCTCTGGGGCGTCCGCGGCGGCGGGGCACTCGCGGGCATCGGCCGGGAGCGTCGGCGGGCGCCGGGCGGGGGCCCGTCCGCGCCGTGCCCACGACGCTCGACCTGCGCGGCGCGCGCGTGGACGAGGCCCTCGAGGCGCTCGACCGCTACCTGGACCAGGCGTCCGTGGCCGGAGCAGGGCGGTCACGATCGTCCACGGCCACGGCTCGGGCGCGCTGCGCGATGCGGTGCGGGCGACGCTGTCCGCGGCCATCCGCTCGTGCGAGGAGTGGCGACCCGGCGAGCGCGGCGAAGGCGGCGACGGGGCGACGATCGTCAAGGTGTGACGGGCCACCGATTCAGCTCAGGGACCTGGCCGCGGCCCAGGTCCCGGGCGGCGCCGTCGGAGATGCGCCCGGCCGGCCCCGTTCTACGTCTGGAGGACCACCTGCGTGCCGACCGGGACCACGCTGCCCGGCTGAGGCGACTGTCCGTCACCACGGGCCCCGTGCCCGTCACCACGGGCTCCAGGCCCGCGGCCTGGAGCTGTCGCTCGGCGGTCTGCAGGCGGCGACCCAGCACGTCGGGGACGGTCGCGGTCGGGCCGGCGGATGGCGGCGGATTGGGCGAGAACCCTGGCGGGAAGCTGCTCCCCGGCGGGAATGACGGGAGGCCGCTGGGGGAGGGAGGGGCCTGCTCGCAGGTCTTGGTCGGCGCGAACGGCGCCCCCCAGGTCGGCCCGAACGGCTGGAAGGCGCGGTTGTAGAAGTAGGCCGTGCGCGTCTTGATTGCCCGGGCCGCCCAGCACGCCCGCGCCCCTCGCGGCGCGGGCGGCCCATGCGCGGTCGGCGGCCTGCCAGTGCGGCTCATCGACGATCTCGACGTTGCTGAGAGTCCAGGAAGCCGCGCGTCACTGGCGTGCCGAAGCAGCCGTCCTGCCAGAGGGTGTTGGTCTCCTGTCTCGATCTGGATGCCGACCTTGGTGTTGTCGGGCTGCGTCGGCTGCGTGCCGTCGATGAACAGCTCGGTGATGGTCTTGCTGCGTGAACGGGCCGGGCGCCATGCCCGCTGTAGGCGTCGACCTTGGCGGTCACGATGCCCGGCGGCTTGGCGAACTGGTCGATCGTCCAGGCCCTGGTCGCCTCCTCCATGAAGCCCTGCCAGACGAACGTCGGTGACGTCGAGGAGAACGAGCGGGTTCTTGGGGGTGCTGACCGGGAGTTGTCGCTGTTGCCGTTCCAGGCCCCCACGGCGAGCGCGTACTGGCCGGCGTTCCGGCTCGGCCGTCGTCGGGCGGCGCGATGAAGCCGTAGGCGTTGAGGTCGCTGGCGTCGTTGTTCGTGCCCGTCTTCAGCGTCGCCGGGCGGCGCGTGCCGTCGCTGTCGCGGTGAGCTTGAACGCGCCCCAGAAGGGGTTGATGCTCGGGGTCGGTGTTGCCGGCCAGGATGTCGGTGATGATGTAGGCCGCCTGCTGGCTCGACGACCTGCGTGCCGGCGGGCGTCTTGTACGGGCGAGACGACGTCCTTGCCGTGCGGGCCCCTCGATCCGCAGGATCGTCGTGTGGCCGATGTAGTGGCCCTGGTTGGCGAGCGTCGCCGTAGGCCGGTCGCGAGATCGACCGGGTGGACCTCCTGCGTGCCCAGGGTCAGCGACAGGCCGGCCTGGGCCCGTTCGGATCTGAAGACCATGCCGAACTGCTTGGCCGTGTGGAACGACGTGGTCGACGCCGTTGTAGGAGAGGGCCTTGACGGCCGGGATGTTCAGCGAGAACTGCGAGCGCCTCGCGCATCCGCACGGGCCCGCGCTCGAGGTTGTCGGCGTCGGTCGGGCATGTAGGCTGGCCTCGTGCCGAAGTTCGTGGTGACGTCCATGAACATCGTGGCGGCCGTCATCGTCTCGTCGTTGATGCCGATCACGTAGTTGAACGGCTTGAAGGCCGACCCGACCTGCCGCCAGCCGTCGCCGAGCACGTCGAACTGGGGCTGGAACTGCTTGCCGAGGCGTTGGTCGCGTAGTAGTCGGCGCTGCCGACGTAGGCGAGGAGCTCGCCGGTCTGGTAGTCGATGGCGACCAGGGCGCCGTTGTGGAGGTCCTTGTCCGCAGGTTCGGCCATCCACGACTGGTAGGGCACGCCCGATCTGCTTGGCGTACGCCGTGGGGTCCTTCGACGTGGGGCAGGATGGCGGCCGCCTTGACCCACTTCTCGGCGATCTGCTGGAGTTGCCAGTCGAGCGTGGTGATGATCTTAGGCCGCCGGCCTCGAGCTGCGGGCAGGTCGCGACGCCCGCGCCGCAGAGTTCGTCGGCCAGCTGCTGGCGGACGGGCCACACGAACTGCGGCGCCTTCCATGTTGGGTGCCGTCTGCGGCGCGAGGACGACCGGCTCGTTGCTCGCGGCCGCGAAGTCGGCCGGCGGTGTAGTGGCTTGCCGGCGGCAGCGGTCAGCGGCAGTGCCGTAGTTCTCCATCGAGCGCAGGACAGTCGTTGCGCCGGACGCACGACGGGACGTCGGCCGGGCACGACCAGCTTGCCGTCCTGGGTGCACCACGCGTTGCGCACCAGGTCGTAGGCCGTGGGCGACTGGGGGATGGCCGGCCAGGATGGCCGCCTGGGCGAGCGTCAGCTTGCTGAGGTCCGTGACGCCGAAGTAGTTCTGCGCGGCGGCCTCGATGCCGTAGCTGTTGTTGCCGTAGAAGTTCTGGTTGAGGTAGTCGGTGATGATCTTCTGCTTGCCCGCCTCGCCTGGGAAGGCCTGGGTCAGGCGGATCGACTGGATGATCTCCTTGATCTTGCGCTCGACGGTCCGGCTCGGGTCCTGCACCAGCGCGGGGTCGAGCAGGCGTGCTGCGGACCAGCTGCTGGGTGATCGTGGAGCCGCCGCGGGGGTTGCCCGGGAGGGAGTCCTTGACCGCGCGGAGAGGATGCCCACCGGGTCGAAGCCGGTGTTCGTCCAGAACGTCTTGTCCTCGATGGCGGTGGTGGCGTCGAGGAGGACCGGCGGAGATCTGGGCGAACTGGACCGACCTGGCGGCGCTCTGGCTCGCCGAACGTGGCCAGCACGACCGTGCCGGTCCGGTCGTAGATGGTCGACTCCTGGTTGAACGCGATGGTGTCGAGCGGCGTGCGGGTCGGCCAGGCCCTGGCTGAAGTAGGCGTACGCGCCGACGGCACGCCGATGAAGGCCACGATGAAGCGAACGACCGACCAGGGATGCCGAAGAGGAAGAGGGGGAGGCCGACAGCGAGCGGCTCGCGAGCCGCCGCCGCTGCGTCCCGGCGCCGGCCGCCGTTCAGGCGCCGCTGCTGGCGCCGATGCGACGGCTGGTCTGCATGTCGCGGCGGACTCTAGCATAGGTACCCGGCGCGCCCGACCGGCCCGCGGCCCCCGTCGGAGGGCGACCGAAGTCCATGCCCGTATGACCGATTTCCTGGCCGAGCTGCGCTGGCGCGGCATGCTCCAGGACATGTCCGACGGCCTCGAGGCACGGCTGGCCCGCGGCCCGTCCGGCGCCTACGTCGGGATCGATCCGACGGGCCGATCGCTCCACGTCGGGCCACCTCGTGCCGGTCTTCGTGCTCCCCACCTCCAGCGGGCCGGCGGGCGCCCTGTGGCGCTCGTCGGGGGCGGCACCGGCATGATCGGCGACCCGTCCGGCACGAGCTCCGAGCGCAACCTGCTCGACGACGACAGTCCTCGATGCGCAACGCGCCGGCGATGCGGGCGCAGCTGGAGCGGTTCCTGGACTTCACGCCCGGGCCGGCAGCGCGGCGCTCCTGCTCGACAACCGCGAGTGGCTGGCGCGGTACCGGCTGCTCGACTTCCTGCGCGAGATCGGCAAGCACTTCACGGTCGCGACATGCTGGAGAAGGACTCCGTCCAGCAGCGCATGGGCGGCGGGCATGTCGTTCACCGAGTTCAGCTACAGACGCTCCAGGCGACCGACTTCCTGCACCTCCACCGCGATCACGGCGTCGACCTGCAGATGGGCGGCTCGGACCAGTGGGGCAACATCACGGCCGGGCTGGAGCTGATCCGCCGCGTCGAGGGGCGGGCGGAGGACGGCGGGCCGAGCGTCTTCGCGCTGTGCAGCCCGCTGCTCGCTCGCCGAGCGGGCCAGAAGATGGGCAAGACGGAGAAGGGGCCGTCTTCCTGGCCGCACATCGGACGTCGCCGTACGACTTCTACCAGTACTGGCTCGGGGCGGACGACCGGGACATCGGCAGCTACCTGCGCTGGCTGACGCTGCTGCGGTCGAGACGAGGTCGAGGCGCTCGACGCCGAGCAGGCGGCGCATCCCGAGCGCGCGCCCGGGCAGCGGGCGTTCGCCTTCGACCTCACCGCGCGCATCCACGGCCGGGCGGAGGCCGAGCGCCAGCGGCGGGTGAGCGAAGTGGCGTTCTCCGGCGAGCCGCTCACGGACCCGGACATCCTGCGGGTCCTCCACGACGACGCGGGCGGGTTCGAGATCGGACCGGACGCGACCACCGCGTTCGACGTGGCGCTGGCCAGCGGGCTGTTCGCCTCGAGGGGGGACCTGCGGCGCTCGATTGCGCAGGGCGGCGTGACCGTGGACGGGATGCGCGTCGTCGACGCGGCGATGACCCCTCGCGGGCGCCGATGGCGGGGTATTACCACGTGGTCCGGCACGGGCGCCGGCGACTGGCCGTCGGCCGCCTCCGCAGCTGACCCTGGCGCACCGCGCCGGCGCTCTGGCACCAGCGCGGCCGCGAGAACGCGTCGTGACGATCGTGCGGCGACCGCGCGGCGCCGGAGCGCACCAGGGCCTCATACCGCGCCGCCGTGACTCGAGCACGTCGATCACCTCGCGGGCTCGCAGGCCGCGTTCGGCGCGCAGGACCAGCACGTGGTACAGGAGGTCCGCGGCCTCGCCCGCCAGCGCGGCACGCAGGTCGGCGCGTCCGGAGGCTGGCCGCCCGCGCGCCGGGTCGGTCCGTCCCGTTCGGCTTCCGCGTCGTCCTGGGCGGCCATGAGCACCTCGGTCGCCTCCTCCGTCACCTTGCGGGCGCAGGCGTCCACGCCGCCGTCGAGCAGCCGGGCCGTGTAGGAGCCGGCCGGGTCGGCGGCGGCGCGCGCGCGTCGATCGTGGCCCAGAGCGTCTCGAGCCAACGCGAAGCCCTGCGGGCCCCGGCGCCGACGAGGCGGTGCCTCCTGGTCGCGGGCCGGGTCGCGCTCACCGGACCGTCGAAGCAGGACCCGGCTGCCGGTGTGGCACGTCGGGCCGGCTGGGTCCGGCCGGTGACAGGATCGCGTCGCGCGTCGCAGTCGAGCTCGCAGCGACAGGCGCAGGACGTTGCCGCTGGTCTCGCCCTTCCGCCAGAGCCGGCCGCGCGAGCGGGAGTGGAAGTGGACCTCGCCCGGTCGCCAGCGTCGCCGCGAGCGCCTCGCGCGTCCTGCCACGCCGACCATCAGCACGCGCCCGTCGGCGGCGTCCTGGACGATCGCGGGCGACGAGCCCGTCCGGACCCCAGGGGACGTCGCCGGCGTCGAACAGGCCCGCGGCAGGTCGCCGAGGCTCGACCGCGGCCGTCGTCGTGGCCGTCCGGTCCGCCGCCCATCACGCCGCACCGGCACGCCGGCCGGCGGCCACGGCGGCCATCCTTGACGGCCGCGATGGAGTGCACGTCGCGATGGAAGATCGAGGCCGCCAGCACGGCGTCCGCACCGCCCTCGACGATCGCCGCGACCATGTCCGCCGGCGTCCCGGCGCCGCCCGACGCGACCACCGGCACGCCGACGCGCGAGCTGACCGCGCGGAGCAGCGCCAGGTCGAACCCGCTGCGCGTGCCGTCCCGGTCGATGGAGGTCAGCAGGATCTCGCCGGCGCCGCAGTCCGACCAGCGCTCGGGCCCATGCGACGGCGTCGACCCGGTGGCCTCGCGACCCCCGCGCACGACGACCTCCCAGCGCGGCGCGGACCGGTCGGAGCGGCCGCTCGGACGCCGCTCCAGGCGCGACCGGCGCCGTGAGGCCGACGCGCGCGCGTCGATCGAGACGACCACGCACTGGCGGCCGAACATGCGGGCGCAGCGGTCGATGACGTCGGGGTCGCGGACGGCGGCCGTGTTGACGGCGACCTTGTCGGCGCCGGCCCGGAGCACGGCCCGCATGTCGGCGGGCGTGCGGACGCCGCCGCCGACGGTGAGCGGCACGAAGACCCGGCGGGCCGTCCGCTCGACGACGTCGAGGAGCGTGCCACGCTCCTCGGGCGCGGCGGTGATGTCGAGGAACACGATCTCGTCGGCACCGGCTGCGGCATAGCGCTCGGCGAGCGTCGGCGGGATCGCCCTCGTCGACCAGATCGACGAAGCGGTCCCCTTGACGACGCGGCCGTCCTCGCACGTCGAGGCAGGGGATGACGCGGCGAAGCAGCACGGTCAGGCCACCACCGCTCGCGGCGCGGCCAGGTCAGCGCGCGTCCGGGACCGTGCCCGGTCAGGCGAGCACGTTGGCCAGCACCGCAGCCCGTCGGCAGCCCGATCGCTCCGGGTGGAACTGGACGCCGAGCAGGCGGCCGACGGCGACGGCGCTCGCGAAGCGTCCGCCGTGCTCCGTCTCCGCGACCACGACTCGCGGGTCGCGCGGGCGCCGCGACATAGCGTGGACGAAGTAGGCCGGCGCGCCGGCGGCGAGCCCGTCGAGCAGCGGGTGCGGCCGCGCGCGTCTCCAGCGCGTTCCAGCCGATGTGCGGCAGCTCGCGGCGCGTCGGGGATGGCGCGCGACGTCTCCCGCCGAGCAGCCCAAGCATGCGCGCGCCGTCCTCGTCGGAGCCTCGAACAGCAGCTGCAGCCCAGGCAGATCCCCAGGTACCAGGCGCCGCCGCCCACGGCCGACTCGGATCGCGCCGGCCAGGCCGGACCGCTGCAGAGCCGGCCATCGCCGGGCCGCTGCGCACCGACGCCGGGCATGACCACCAGCTGGCGATGGCCGAGCTGGTCGCCGCGCCGGACGACGCGCACGCCCGCCCCGAGCAGCTGGAGCGCGCTGCCCGATGCTCACAGGTTGCCGGCGCCGTAGTCGACGAGGGCGACCGACGGACCATTCCCGTTCACGTCCCGACCGGCTCCGGCACGTCGCCCAGCGAGCCCTTGGTGGACGGAACGCCGGCGCGACGCGGGATCGGGGGCGACGGCCGCGCGCAGCGCCCGCGCCAGCGCCTTGAACGCCGCCTCGGCCACGTGGTGATCGTTGCGGCCGTCCGCCGCAGGTGGAGCGTCAGCCCCGGGTCGCGCGCGAACGACTCGAGGGCGTGGTCGACGAGCTGGGTCGGGAGCGCGCCGACCCGCTCGCCCCGGAACGCGAGGTCCAGCACGGCGTACGGCCGCCCGGAGAGTCCACGACGGCTGTCGCGAGCGCCTCGTCCATGGGCACGCGTCGCGTCGCCGAAGCGCTGTGATCCCCGCGCGGTCGCCGAGCGCCCGCCGAGAAGGCGTCGCCCAGCGCCAGTGCGACGTCCTCCACGGTGTGGTGCTCGTCGACGTGCAGGTCGCCGGTGGCGTCGATCTCGAGGTCGAACAGCGCGTGGTGCGCGAGCGACGCCGAGCAGGTGATCGTAGAACCCGACGCCGGTGGCCACGCGAGTGCTGCCGGTGCCGTCCAGGTCGAGCGTCACGCGCACGTCCGTCTCGCGCGTGGTCCGTCGCACGTCGGCCCGGCGCGGTGCGCGTGCGTGGTCATGTCGGCGTCCCCCTTCCTGAGTGCGGCAACCAGCCGGTCGTTCTGGTCCGGCGTCCGGACCGTCAGTCGCAGGTGACCGCGCAGCGGGTTCGCCGGCCGAACGTCGCGGCACGAGGCCGTGCTCGAGCAGGCGGTGGCCGCGCGGTCCGCGGCCTCCGGACCGCCGGGATGCAGCACAGCAGGAAGTTGGTGATGCTGGGATACGCGCGCCAGCCCGCCCGGCTAGCAGTTCCGAGCCAGGCGCTCGCGCTCTGCGACGATCGAGGCGACGTTCGCCCGGGCGAAGCCTCCCGGGTCGCGGAGGGCGGCCGCGGCGATCGCCGCGGAGAGGGTCGAGATGCTGCCGGGCGGGCGGACAGCCGTCCAGGCGCTCCACGGCGCCTCGCTGTGCCACGGCGTATCCGACGCGGACGCCGGCGAGCGCGAACGCCTTCGACACGCGTGCGGACCACCACGAGTCGCGGGAACCGGTCGACCGCCGCGATCAGGCTCTCCCCGGCGAACTCCCGGTAGGCCTCGTCGACCACGACGACGGGCCCGCCGCCAGCGCCGCCGGCGAGGCGCTCCAGCAGATCCGCAAGCACCCCGGGGGCCTCCACGCCGCCGGTCGGGTTGTTCGGGTCGCAGAGCCAGACCAGGTCCGCGGTCGCGGCCTCCCGCGCCACCTCGTCCGGGTCGATCGCGAAACCGTCGCGCGCCGGGCCGCGCGGAACCTCGATCAGCCGTGCCCGGCGCTGACGCGTGAGCACGGGGTACATGCCGTAGCTCGGCGCAGGCACCACGGCGCGACCGCCGGGTTCGAGGCAGGTCTTCGCGACGATGTCGAGGACCTCGTCCGCCCCCGCCCCCACCACGATGCGGCCCGGCGGGACGCCGGTGGATTCCGCGATGGCCGCGGTCAGCGCCGCGTACGTCGCGTCGGGGTACTCGTTCAGCGGCGCGGGGCGAGGAAGGCTCGTCGCCGCAGCGCCGCGCGTCGCCGGTCGCACGTCGAGCCCCGCCGCCTCGGCAATCCAGGCCGCCAGCCCGTCCGGCGTGCGTGGCGACGTGTTGGTGTCGAAGCGGACGACCTGCGCGGGATCCAGGCCGTACGCCGCGGCGATCTGCGCGTCGCTCGGCTCCCACTCGTACCCCTTCGCCGCCTCGACGGGGGCACCGGCGCCGGTGGCGGTCACGGCTCGAACCTGGCTTCGACGGCGTGCCGGTGCGCGACCAGGCCCTCGGCCTCCGCGACGACCGAGACGGCGGCCGCGATCGAGGCCAGGCCCTCGCGGTCCACGACCTGCGCCTGCATCCAGTGGCCGAAGTCCTCGACGGCGAGCGGGCCGCGGGCCCGCGCGAGCCTGCCCGTCGGGAGCACGTGGTTGGAGCCGGTGGCGTAGTCGCCCGCCGACTCCGGCGCGTACGCCCCGAGGAACACGCGACCCCGCGTGGCGGATCCGCGGCAGGAGGTCCTCGGCGCGGTCCACGGCCACGGACAGGTGCTCCGGCGCGTACTCGTTGACGAAGTCGATGCCGTCGTCGAGCCCGCTCGCGATCACGACGAGCCCGGCGGACCCGAGCGACCTGGCGAGGAACCGGACGCGCGGCTCGGCGGGCAGACGCCGGGCGATCTCGGCCTCGACGCGATCGGCAACATCCGCGTCCGTTGCCACGAGGACCGCGGGCGAATCCGGCCCGTGTTCCGCCTGGCTCAGCAGGTCGGCCGCGACGTGGGCGGGATCGGCCGTCGCGTCGGCGAGGACCATCACCTCGGAAGGGCCGGCCGGCATGTCGATCCCGACGTCGCCGAGTACCTCGAGCTTGGCCGCCGTCACCCAGGCATTGCCCGGTCCGACGACGGCGTCCACGGCCGCCACGGTCTCCGTGCCCACGGCGAGCGCGGCGATCGCCTGGGCACCGCCGATCGCGTAGAACTCCTCGATCCCGAGCATGCCGGCCGTGCCGAGCAGGACCGGCGAGATGTGCCCGTCGCGGCCGGCGGGGCTGGCCACGGCGATCGCCCCGACGCCCGCGAGCCGCGCAGGCACGACACCCATGAGGAGCGAGCTCGGATACGCCGCCTCGCCGCCGGGAACGTAGATGCCGACCCGGTCGAGGGGGCGCCAGACGCGTCCCACCCGGATGCCGCGGGCGACGTCCACCCACTGGGCCGGCTCCGGCACCTGCACCCGGTGGAACGTCTCGATGTTGCGCGCCATGAGCTCCAGGGCGGCGCGCAGCTCGCGCGGCAGGGCTTCCGCTTCGGCGCGCAGGCGCTCCGGCGGCACGGCGATCGGCACCGGCGTCCCCGCCTCGGCGCCGGCAGGGATCCCGTCCGTCCACGCGCCTCCCAGGCGCGCTCCGAGCTCGCGGACGGCGGCGTCGCCGCCGGCGCGGACCGCCTCGACGATCTCGCGGGCCGCCTGCCGCACGTCGGCGCCGGTGCCGGCACTGCGGCGGACCAGCGCCCGGCGCTCGGCTGCCGACAACCCGGCGAGCCGCACGCGCCGCAGGCGGACCGGGCCGGCGGCCGAGCGCGCCTCGTCGGACCGGGGGAGGGACGTGTGGGCGCTCACTGGATCAGCAGCTCGATCGGCAGCACGAGGATGCCGGAGGCGCCCGGCCGCGCGCAGGCGGCCCAGCAGGCCCCACATCTCGTCGGCGCCGACCACCGCGTGGACCGCCACCATGTCGCCGCGCGCGAGCGGCACCACGCTCGGCGACCCCAGGCCCGGGAGCAGTGCCTCGATCTCCGCCAGCCGCTCGAGCGGCGCGTTCATCATCACGTACCGGCGTTCCCGCCCGTCCACGACGGCCCGGAGCATCGTGACGACCTCGTCCGCTGGGCCGTCGGCGCCCTCGCCGGCCACGAGGACCGCCTGGCTCGAGAGGAGCGTGCCCACCGAGCGGAGCCCGTTGACGAGCAGCGTGGATCCGGTCGAGACGAGGTCCACGATCGCATCGGCGAGGCCCATCCGCGGCGCGACCTCGACCGCACCGCTGAGCGGCACGATCTCGACCTCGATGTCCCGGTCCCGGAAGAAGCGGCTTGCGGTCGCGGGATGGGAGGTCGCCACGCGACATCCGGCCAGGTCCGCGAAGCGCTGCGCCGGCGCGTCCGACGGCACGGCCGCATCGAGCCGGCAGCGGCCGTAGTGCAGCTCCGCGCGCACCTCGAGCCGCCGGCCCGACTCCTCCAGCAGGTTGCCCCCGGTGATGCCCATGTCCGCCACGCCGTCGCCGACGAACTCCACGATGTCCTCGGTCCGGGCGAACAGGATGTCGATCGGGAAGTTCTCGCACCGGCTCACGAGGGAGCGCTCCCGCGCGTCGAAGACGAGCCCGGCGTCGCGCAGCAGGGCGACGGTCGGCTCGAGCAGTCGCCCCTTGTTCGGGACGGCCAGCCGCAGGTGGGCCGTCACCTCGCGACCGACGTGCCGGAGGCGGCCGTTCCGGCACCCGAGCGGCGCACCCGTCGCTCGAGCGCGCGGACGTACCCGCCGGTCCCGTGGTGCAGCCACTGCGCGATCCGCGTGACCGTGGCAGTGGAGGCACCCGTCTCGCGCGACACCTCGGCGTAGTGGTGCCCGTCCGCGAGCATCCGCACCACCTGCCAGCGTTGTGCCAGGTCGTGGAGCTCGCCCAGCGTGCACAGGTCGCGCAGGAACCGTGCCGCCTCGTCCCGGTCGTCGAGGTCGACGATCGCGTCGAGGAGCTCGTCCGTCCCGGGCGTCTGCCAGTCGTCGCTGGTCACTGCCGTCATGTCGCTTCCCTCGGGTCCCCGCATGTCCTGGGCGGACCGGCCGCGGTGTGGCGCGTGGCTCCCGCGTGGCTCCGCGTTGCTCCCTGTGTTCGTCTGCTACCGTACTAGCATGCTAACACGGTTCGTCCTCGCCCCGTCCATCGACCTGCTCGGGGGACGCGTGGTGAGGCTGCGACACGGCGACCCGTCCCATGCGACCGTCTACGCCGACGATCCTGCCGCCGCGGCGAGGCGCTGGGCGCGCGAGGGAGCCGATCTGCTGCACGTGGTCGACCTGGACGGGGCCCTGGCCGGCCGGACGGTGCAGCGCGGATCCGTCGCGTCGGTGATCGACGCCGCCGTGAGCGAAGGGATCGCGTGCCAGGTCGCGGGCGGCATTCGGACCGGGGAAGCCGTGCAGCGGGCGCTCGCGCTCGGTGCCGACCGCGTCGTGCTGGGGACGGCGCTCCTTGCCGACCCGGACCTTGCGGGGACGCTGGTCGGGCGGCATGGCGCGTCCCGCATCGTGGCCGCGCTCGACGTGCGCGGCGGCGAGGCGGTGGGGGAGGGCTGGCGCGACGGTGCACCGGGAACGCCGCTGGAGGATGCCGTGTCCAGGCTTGTCGCGGCGGGCATCGCCACGCTCGCCGTGACGGCCATCGCGCGTGACGGCACGATGGAGGGACCCGACCTCGCGCTGCTGCGCAGGGTGCACGCGATGGCGCCGGACGTGGCGGTGCTCGGCTCCGGCGGCGTCCGGAACGCCGCGGACGTCCGGGCCCTTGAGGACGCGGGCTGCCGGGGGGCGATCCTCGGCCGGGCGGTCTACGAGGGCACGCTCACGCTGGCCGACGCACGCGCGGCGCTGGGCGCCCGCCGTATCAGTGCGCCGCCGCCGCCTCCTCCTTCTTGTGCGCGTCGATGATCTTCTGCGCGACGTGCGCGGGCACTTCCTCGTAGTGGTCGAGCGTGGCGCTGAACGTGCCGCGGCCCGCCGGTCAGCGAGCGGAGCTCGGTCGCGTAGGTGAACAGCTCGGACTGCGGCACGTGCGCGTGCACGACCTGCAGTGCCGTCGGCCTGAGTCCATGCCCAGCACGCGGCCGCGCCGCGTGTTCAGGTCGCGGTTCACGTCGCCCATGTACTCCTCGGGGACGCGGACCTCGACGTCCATGATCGGCTCCAGCAGCACCGGGCTGGCATCCTGGATGCCCTTGCGCGTGGCCAGCTGAGCCGGCAAGCCGGAAGGAGAGCTCGTCCGAGTCGACCGTGTGGAACGAGCCGTCGTACAGCGTCGCCTTGAAGTCGATGACCGGGTAGCCCGCGATGGGCCCTTCTCGCGCACGTCGCGCACGCCCTTCTCGACACCCGGGAAGAACTGCCGCGGCACGACGCCGCCCACGACGTGCTCGTGCGAACTCGACGCCGCCGCCCGGGTTGGGCTCGATCTCCAGCCACACGTGGCCGAACTGGCCGCGGCCGCCCGTCTGCTTCTTGTGCCGGCCCTCGACCTGGGTCTTGCCGCGGATCGTCTCGCGGTACGGGATGCGCGGCGGGTGCGTGACGACCGCGGCGCCGAACTTGCGCTTGAGCCGCTCGACCGGCGACCGGCGATCTGGTTCTCGCCCTGACCCCACAGCAGCTGCTCGCCGGTCTCGGTCTGGCGCTCGACCTTGATCGTGGGGTCCTCCTCGAGCAGGCGCGCTGAGCGCCTGGCCCATCTTGTCGAGGTCCGCCTTGGTCTGCGGCTCGATCGCGACCGGCAGCGTCGGGGCGGGGAAGTCGAAGTGCCGGCATCGTGAGCGGCTTCTCGCGGCTCGTGAGCGTGTCCCCGGTGAGCGTGTCGACAGCTTGGCCACCGCGCCGATCTCGCCGGCACCGGATCTCGCCGACCGCCTCCTGCTCCTTGCCGTGGAGCGCGCAGGACCTGGCCGATGCGCTCCTCCTCGCCGCGCGTCGGCGTTCCACACGTGGTCATGGCGAGCGGATGGTGCCCGAGTAGACGCGAAAGTAGGTGAGCCGGCCGACGAACGGGTCGGCCGTCGTCTTGAACACGTGCAGCGAGCAGCGGCCCGGACGGGATCGGGATCGACCTGGACGGCCTTCCCCGGCGCGTCGAGGGCCGTGACGGCCGCCCCGTCGAGCGGGGAGGGAAGGTAGCGCGACGATCGCGTCGAGCAGCGCCGGTCGACGCCGATGTCGCGGGCGCGCCGAGGTCACGACCACGGGCGCGATCGAGGCTGCGACGGACCGCGCCTTGGAGGCACGCCTCCAGCTCCGCGTCGCGTGATGTCCTCGCCCTCGAGGTACTTGGTCATGACGTCGTCGTCGGCCTCGGCCGCGGCCTCGACGAGCTGCTCGCGCCGGCGCGCGACCTCGTCCGCGAGGTCGGCCGGGATGGCCGCCTCGCTCATCCTGTCGCCCTGCCACATGTAGGCCACGCGGTGCACGAGGTCGACGTAGCCCCGGAAGCGCTCGGCGGCGCCGATGGCGCACCTGGAGCGGCGCGATCTTCGGTGCCGAAGCTCTGCGCGCAGCGCGTCCAGGGCGGCCGTCGGGTCGGCGTTCTCGCGCTCGCTGCGCGTGATCACGAACAGCGCCGGCGCGCCGCGCTCGCGCGGCCGAGCCGCACGGCCGTCTCCGTGCCGGCCTCGACGCCGCCCGACGCGTCCATGGTGATGACCGCCGCATCCGCCGCGGCGAACCCCTGCGATCATCTCCCCGACGAAGTCGGCGTAGCCGGGCGTGTCGACCAGCGTGATCCGGTGGCCCTCGTGGTCGAGGGTCGCCACGGCGAGCGCCAGGGACAGGTGGCGTTTCTGCTCCTCGGGCTCGAAGTCCAGGCTCGCGGTCCCGTCGTCGACCCGGCCCAGGCGACTGATGGCCCCGGCGCTGTGCAGCAGGTGCTCGGCCAGCGTGGTCTTGCCGGAGCCGGCGTGACCGGCCAGGACGACGTTGCGCAGGCGCGTCGGTTCCACGTGCTTCATACAGGGCAGCCCTTCCAGCAGTTCGGCCAAGCGCGAGGCCGGGGGTCGCCGCGGCCCGGTCATTCCGCCATCAGTAGAATGCCGGGCGATGTCCGGACATTCCAAGTGGTCTCAGATCAAGCGCCAGAAGGGCGCGAACGACGCCAAGCGCGGCGCCGTGTTCACGAAGGTCGCCCGCGAGATCGCCATCGCGGCGCGCGCCGGGGGCGGCGGACCCGGACGGCAACTTCCGGCTCCGCCTCGCGATCGAGAAGGCGCGCGGCGTCAACATGCCCGCCGACAACATCAAGCGCGCCATCGAGCGCGGCGCCGGCGGTGGCGAGACGGAGCAGTTCGAGGAGATCATGTACGAGGGCTACGGCCCGGGCGGCGTCGCGATCATCGTCGAGGCCGCGACGGACAACCGCAACCGCACCGCCGCCGACGTCCGCGCCATCTTCACCAAGCCGGCGGCCAGCTCGCCGGCTCCGGTGCGGTGGCCTGGCAGTTCGAGCAGCGCGGGCTGATCACGCTCGCGCTCGACGGCCAGGACGCGGACGAGCTCGCCCTGATGGCGATCGATGCCGGCGCGGATGACGTGGACACGGACTCGGACCCGCTGGAGGTCGTACACCGGGCCGACGGAGCTCGAGGCCGTGCGGCGAGGGCTCGAGGCGGCCGGCGTGAAGATCGAGTCGGCCGAGCTCACCATGCAGCCAACCAACACGGTCGAGGTGGACGCGGTCAAGGCCCGGGGGAACCTGCGGCTGATCGAGCACCTGGAGGACCACGAGGACGTCCAGCGCGTCACGGCGAACTTCGAGATCTCGCCGACGAGGTGATGGCCGAGGCGGCCGCCGACTTGATCGTCCTCGGGATCGACCCGGGCACCGCGATCACCGGATACGGCATCGTCGAGCGCACGGGCTCCCGGGTCAGGGCGCTCGACTACGGGTGCATCCAGACGCCCTCCGACCGGCCGCTCGCGGAACGCCTGCTCGAGATCCATGCCGCGATCGCCGACCTCATCGAGACCCACCACCCGGCCCTCGTCGCCGTCGAGCGGCTCTTCTTCAACAAGAACGTCCAGACGGCGTTTGCCGTGGGCCAGGCGCGCGGCGTCGTGCTGCTCACCGCCGCCGAGGCCGGCTTGCCGGTCTTCGAGTACGGCCCAACGAGGTCAAGATCGCGGTGACGGGCTACGGCCGGGCGCCGAAGGGCCAGGTGCAGCGGATGGTCCAGACGGTCCTCGGGCTGCCCGACCTGCCCCGCCCGGACGACGCCGCCGACGCGCTGGCGATCGCGATCTGCCTGGCGCACAGCCGGACGGCCGCGGCCTGACGGCCCTGGAGGTGGACCGGTGATCGCCTCGCTCCGAGGGTCGGTGGACGCGATCTTCGCGGATTCGCTCGTGATCGAGGCGGGGGGCGTGGGCTACCGCGTCTTCGCGGGGCCGTCCACGCTCGCGGCCGCGAGGCTGGGCCAGCAGCTCAAGCTCCACACGCACCACCTCGTGCGCGAGGACGCGCAGGCGCTGTACGGGTTCCGCACGGTCGAAGAGCTCGGCTTCTTCGAGCTGCTCCTGACGGTGACCGGCGTCGGCCCGAAGGTGGCGCTCGCCATCCTTTCGGCGCGCCCCGTGGCCGATCTCCAGCTCGCGATCATGCAGGGCGACGAGGCGGTGCTGACGGCGGTGTCCGGCGTGGGCAAGCGGCTGGCGGGACGCATCGTGCTGGAACTGCGCGAGAAGGTGGCGGCGGCGGGGATGGCCGCCTCACCGGTGCCGGGCCGCGGTCCGCTCGCCGGTGCGACCGAGTCGGAGGTCGTCGCGGCACTCCAGGCACTCGGCTACTCCCAGTCCGAGGCTCGTGACGCGGCGCGTGCTGCCGCCGCCGACTCCGCGCCTGCGGCGTCGCTCGAGGATCGCGTCAAGGCCGCCCTCCGGCGACTCAGCCGGGAGTAGGTCGGGGCGCTCCCGGACCGGCCTCTGCCGCCTATCCAACTGGCGCTCCGCCACGACTCTACCGGCACTCGCCACGGCTCTACCGGCACTCGCCACGACCTGGGACACACCCCCAGTCCCGGGTCCCAACGTGCCCGGCTTCACGACTTCGGGCTCACCGTCACGACTCCAGGGCCCACCATGAGGCCGCCCGCGCGAGACCATTGACTCGCTGCCGGGCCGGTCGCCGGCGGCCCCACCGGGGCCCGCGGCCGACAACGCCCGCGCTGCTGGGCGGCACGCCCCCCGGGGCCCCGACGGAACCCCGGGCCCGTGGCCGGCGCCCCGGGCTCCGTGGCCGGCAACACCCGGGCCGGGGATCGGCTGCCGGCAACGCCACCGGGCTCCGCTCGACAATCCTGCAGAATCGTTCGGCAGGGAACCGTAAGTCTGGTACGGAGGCTCGGCGCGGGCCACGGATACGGCCCGGATGCGCCCGCCCCGCACGACCCGAGCGTGGAGCCAGCCGTGAACCCCGCCGGATCGCGGCCGCGGGGGGCCTGCACCAGACATACGTGTCCGTGCCGAGACGAATTGCATGAAAGACGCCCGGGACGGAGGCAACCACGCGGACGCGGACGCGATGGCCGCCGCGCCAACGTGCCTGGTGGTCCGGCGCCGGCCGCCACGGTCGACGAGGCCGGGAACTGCGGCGGGGCCGCTCGTGCCGACGCGGGGCCGCTCGTGCCGACGCGGGGCCGCTCGTGCCGACGCGGCGAGGTCGGCGGGGCCGCTCGTGCCGACGCGGGGCCGCTCGTGCCGACGCGGGGCCGCGTACCCCAGACTAGAACATCCGTGCTACTCCGGCCTCACGGCGGCCCCGCCACCTGCTAGACTCGGCCCCGATGGAATCCGCTCCCCGGGTCGTGGGCCCTGCCGCGCTCGCCGTCGAGGAGGCCGTCGTCGAGACGAGCCTGCGTCCGCGACTCCTCGATGAGTACGTCGGGCAGGAACAGGTCAAGCGCAACCTGGGGACGCTCCTCGAGGCGGCCCGGCTCAGGGGCGAGGCCGCCGACCACGTGCTCCTGTACGGGCCGCCCGGCCTGGGCAAGACGACGCTGGCGAACATCGTCGCCCGAGAGCTCGGCGTCAACATCCACACGACCAGCGGGCCGGCCGTCGAGCGCGCCGGTGACCTCGCCGCGATCCTCACCAACCTCGAGGAGCGCGACGTCCTCTTCATCGACGAGATCCACCGCCTCAACCACGCCGTCGAGGAGATCCTCTACCCGGCGATGGAGGACTTCGTCATCGACGTGATGATCGGCCGTGGACCCAGCGCGCGAAGCCTGCGCCTGTCGCTCAAGCCGTTCACCGTGGTCGGCGCCACCACCCGGGCCGGCCGCGTCGGTGGCCCGCTGCGCGACCGGTTCGGCGCCATCTACCGCCTCGACTACTACGACCCTGCCGACCTCGCCGCGATCGTCCGCCGCTCGGCGGCGATCCTGGGCGTTGCGATCGACGACGATGCGGTCGATGTGCTTGCGCGACGGGGCCGGGGCACGCCGCGCATCGTCAACCGGCTGTTGCGGCGCGTGCGCGACCACGTCGAGGTGCGAGGAGAGCCCCGCATCACGGTCGCACTCGCGGACGCGGCCATGCGGGACATGGAGATCGACGAAGAGGGGCTCGACGCGACGGACCGGAGGCTCCTGCTGGCGGTCGTGCAGAAGTTCGCATCGGGACCGGTGGGGGGAGCCGCCCTGGGCGCGGTGATCGGCGAGGAGGTCGAGACCGTGGAGGACGTGTACGAGCCGTACCTCCTGCAGCTCGGCTTCCTCGACCGCACGCCACAGGGTCGCGTGGCCACGGAACGCGCACGGGATCATCTGCGGCGGCTCGGGTTCGAAATCCCGCAGCCCCGCCGGGCGGAACGTGCCGATATGGGGCTGTGGGACGGGCTCACGAACGAGGGCTCTCGCACGGACGCCGAGCCATGACGGCCGCCACGACCGCCCGTCTCCACCGGGACGGCTTCCCGCCCGGGCGCCCCACGACGATGCCGCGGGCACGGACGACGTTCCCGGGACGACACGCGGCAGCAGGCCGGGTGGCCACCAGCGACACGGGGATGGGCCGCCGGACGGGAGGCGCTCGCTCCGGGCTGACGCCCCGGGGACGGGGTCGATGGACCGGACGCCGCCCGGACACAGTGGGGGAGAAGGGATCAAGTCGATGAGCATCTCGTCCAGCGGGTCACCCGGCTCGTCCAGCGGGTCACCCGGCGGCCAGGGGGCACTGGCTCTCGCTGCACGCGGACTCGAGAAGTCGTACGGGGCGACACGGGCCCTGGCCGGGCTGGAGCTGTCGGTGCCGCAGGGCGTCGTGTACGGGTTCCTCGGTCCGAACGGCGCGGGCAAGACCACCACGATCCGCTGCCTGCTCGGACTCATCCGCCCCGACGGGGGCCGGATGGAGCTGTTCGGCGAGCCGTTCACGTGGCGGGACCGGCACCGGCTCGGGCAGGTCGGTGCCCTCGTGGAATCGCCTGCCTTCTACCCCTACCTGTCGGGCCGGGACAACCTGCGGGTGATCGGCGCCACCGGGACCGCCCCCGGCCGTGGCCGCGTGGACGAAGTGCTGGAGATGGTGGGCCTGCGTGACCGGTCGCGCGACAGCGTGAGCGCCTACTCGATGGGCATGCGCCAGCGCCTGGGGATCGCGGCCGCCCTGCTCTCGGATCCGCGGCTCCTCGTGCTCGACGAGCCGGCAAACGGGCTGGACCCGGCCGGCATCGTCTCCATGCGCGAGACGCTGCGGTACCTGGCGAGCCAGGGAAAGACCGTGTTCGTGTCCAGCCACATCCTGCCCGAGGTGGAGCAGATGGCCGAAGTCGTCGGCATCATCGACCACGGGAAGCTCGTGCGCCAGGGCCGCCTCGAGGAGATGCTGCGGGAGACCGGCCACGTCCGCGTCCGCCTGGCCGCCGCGGACTCGGTCGCCGGGCGCGCGCTCCTCGACCGCTTCGCCGGTTCCGACGCGGTCTGGGAGGCGGCCGGCCAGGGCGAAGGCGACGGGTGGATCACCGTGCGCGTGGAGCCGGACCGGGCGGGCGAGGTCAACCGGGCGCTCGCCGAGTCGGGCATCTATGCCACCGGGCTGGAATCGGGCAGCGACCTCGAGTCGCTGTTCCTCTCGTTGACGGGAGCCGCGTGATGCGCATGCTGCAGGGCGAGCTCCTGAAGCTCGCGAAGCGCCCCGCGACGTTCATCACCCTGGGTGTCTTCATGGGCATCCTGCTCCTGCTGTTCCTGGCCGTCGGGGCGAGCTACCGGACCATGGCGCAGCTGCCGGCCAACCAGGGCGGAGGGGCCCAGACGGAGGCGGCCATCCGCTCCATGCTCGAGTTCCCCGGCGCCTACGCCGGCGTGGTCAGCTTCGTCGCGAGCATCGGCGGGTTGTTCGCCATCGCGTACGGTGCCGCGGCTGCCGGCGCGGACTGGGGCTGGGGCATGGTCAAGGTTGCCGTCGCGCGCGGGGAGAGCCGCAGCCGCTACATCGTGACCAAGCTCGTGGCCGTTCTCGTGCTGCTCGTGCCGGCGTCGCTCATCGCCTTCGCCGTGGGCGTCGGGGCCGTTGCGATCGCCGCCAGTCTGGCCGGCTTCGGCCTCACCGGTATCGGGGATGCATCGACGCTCGGCACGCTGCCGTCGCTGCTCGGCCGCAGCTGGCTCGCCCTCGCCGAACAGGCGAGCATCGGGTTTGCCATCGCCACGCTGGCCCGCAGCCAGCTGGCCGGCCTGGGGGTCGGGATCGGGATCTACTTCGTCGAATCGTTCGCGGTCAGCTTCTGGCCCGAGTACGTGCGGTACCTGCCGTTCAGCGTCGTGAGCTCGCTCCTCCGCGACCCGACGTCATCGTTCGCCGCCGGCGAGCAGGTGAGCCGCTACACCATCGACCAGACCGCGGCCCTGCTGCTCGTTGTCGTGTACCTCGTCGCGTCCGCGGTGCTGTCGGCGATCGTGCTGGAGCGGGCCGAGATCACGGGGTGATCAACGCGGAAGCGAACGGGGGGCCGCTGCCGGCGACGCACGTTGTCGCCGGCAGCGTATGGGCGCCCTCGGGCCGTCCGATCCGGTTCGAGGTGCTTCCGGCCGGGCAGAAGACTGCCCGGGACGCCGCGAGCACAGGACGACCGGCCGAGCCGACGCGCGCCCGTCGAGGCCGCCTGACCCTGCCCCACGGCGTCGTCGAGACCCCCACGTTCATGCCCGTCGGCACCAATGCCACCGTGAAGGCGCTCGATCCCGACGACCTGCGCGAAGTGGGCGCGCGGATGATCCTCGCGAACACCTACCACCTCTACCTGCGGCCCGGGCACGAACGGATCGCACGGCTCGGCGGCCTGCACCGGTTCATGGCCTGGGATGGTCCGATCCTCACGGACAGCGGCGGGTTCCAGGTGGTGAGCCTCGCGGACCTGCGTGAGATCGACGACGACGGCGTCACGTTCCGGTCCCATCTCGACGGCTCGACCCACCGGTTCACCCCCGAGCACTCGATCGCCGTCCAGGAGGCGCTCGGCGCGGACATGGCGGTCGCGTTGGACCATCCGGTTCCCCCGCATGCCTCGGGCCGGGATGACGTCGAGGACGCGATGCGTCGAACGCACGCATGGGCGGAGCGCTCGCTGTCGGCCCATCGACGGCCCGACCAGGCCCTGTTCGGGATCGTGCAGGGCGGCCTGGAGCCGGACCTGCGGGCCGAGTCCACGGAGGCGATCGCCGCGCTCCCGTTCGACGGGCTGTGCATCGGCGGGCTCGCCGGGGACGAGACGCCCGCGCAGCGACGGGCGGCGCTCGACGTCGCGGTCCCGCTGCTGGCGGACGACCCGCGACCACGCTACCTGATGGGGCTCGGCTCGCCGCTCGACATGCTCGACGCGGTTGACCGGGGAATCGACCTGTTCGACTCGGTACTTCCCGCGCGCGTGGCGAGGAACGGCACGCTGTGGGTGCCCGGCGGCCGCCTCAACATCCGGAACGCGCGCTTCCTCGACGATCCGCGACCCGTTCTGGACGGCTGTCCGTGCCGCCTCTGCCGCACGTTCTCGAGGGCGTATCTCGCGCACCTGTTCAGGGCCGAGGAACTGCTCGCGTACCGGCTCGCAACTTGTCACAACCTCACCTTCACCCTAGACTTCATGGCACGGGTCCGGCAGTCGATCGAGGCCGGCACGCTCCACGAGTTCCGGCGCGACGAGACCGCGCGCCATATCCCGGACGATCCCGAAATCGCCGTCGAACGTGCCAGGCAAGCTGGCACGAAGCTGCGGTGAAGTCACAGTGGATGTGCGCCGCCTACCCTGACGGTGCACCGCGGAGGCGGAGGCATGGGAACCAAGAATTGCCCTCACCGCGAAGTCAAGAAGAAGCCGAAGGAAACGACGTCGAAGGCCCGAATCCAGCCACTCCTCGACGCGCCGCCGCAGAACGTCGAGGTGATCAAGCCGCGACGGAAGCCGCGGACCGAGGAGGACTCGGAAGAGGCCTGACGCGATCCTCGGCCCCTGACGGGAGAGCATGAGCATGGCCATCACGGGATCCGGTCAGGCGGCCGGCGCGGCGCGCAACGGGGACGCGACGGGGGACAAGGCGACGGTGGACAAGGCGGCGGGCGAGCGCACGCGCGCCGTGGACGCCGCGATCCTCGCCATCGAGAAGCAGTTCGGGCGCGGCTCGATCATGCGGCTGGGATCCCGCGAACGGCAGCAGGTCGACTCGATCCCCACGGGCTCCATCGCCCTGGACCTCGCGCTCGGCGTCGGCGGGATCCCGCGCGGGCGGGTGACGGAGATCTTCGGCCCCGAGTCGTCGGGCAAGACCACGCTCTGCCAGCACGTGCTCGCCGAGGCCCAGCGCCGGGGCGGGGCCGTCGCCTTCATCGACGTCGAGCACGCCCTCGATCCCAAGTACGCCAAGGCATGCGGCGTCAACGTCGACGAACTGCTGGTGAGCCAGCCGGACACCGGCGAGCAGGCCCTCGAGATCACCGAGACGCTGATCCGCTCCGGGGGCGTGGACTGCGTGGTCGTGGACTCGGTCGCGGCGCTCGTGCCACGCGCCGAGATCGAGGGCGAGATGGGGGACTCGTTCGTCGGCATCCAGGCCCGGTTGATGAGCCAGGCCCTCCGCAAGCTCACGGGCGCCGTCAGCCGTTCCAACACCGCGCTCGTGTTCACCAACCAGCTGCGCGAGAAGATCGGCGTGATGTTCGGCAACCCCGAGACCACGCCGGGCGGCCGGGCACTCAAGTTCTACGCCAGCGTGCGGCTGGACATCCGCCGCATCGAGACGATCAAGCAGGGCACGGAGCCCGTGGGAAGCCGCGTCCGCGTGAAGGTCGTGAAGAACAAGGTCGCGCCGCCGTTCCGGGTGGCGGAGTTCGACGTGATGTACGGGACGGGGATCTCGCGCGAGGGCGGCCTGCTGGACGTCGGCGTCGCCACGGACATCGTCACGAAGACGGGCGCATGGTTCACCTATGGCGAGACGCGGCTCGGCCAGGGCCGCGAGGCCGCCAAGGAGTTCCTGCGACCAGAACGCCGACGTGGCGCAGCAGCTGGAGACGGAGATCCGGGGCAAGGTCGCCATCATCGAGCTGCCGGTGGAGGGGATCTCCGAGGCGGAATGACCCGCACCGTGGCCGGGAGCGCAGGGGGCAGCGATCCTGGCGCCCGAACCGGCCACGGCGCCGGTACCGGCCAGCCCGCATGAACCCACGGCCCAGGCACCGTCGGACCCCGGCCGAGATTCGCGAGCGTCACGCCTCCGTCTCGGAGCAGGGGCCCGTGATGGATGCCGCCGCCCGGTTCCTCGAGGCCCGCCCGCGGAGCGTCGCGGAAACGCGTCGCCGCCTGACCGGCGCGGGATACCCGGCCCCGCTCGTGGACGACGTCCTGGTACGCCTCGAAGGGCTCGGGTACCTCGACGACGAGGCGTTCGCCAGGGCGTGGGTGGAGAGCCGGGACCGTGCACACCCGCGCGGCGAGGGCGCGCTCCGGAGGGAGCTGATCCTCAAGGGGATTGCCGCGGATCTCGTCACGGCCGTGCTCGCCGACCGTCGCAGGCCGCCGGAGCCTGTCGGGCGGGCCTGGCCCGAGCCGCCCTGGCCCGAGCCGCCCGGGACCGAGCCACCCGTGTCCGAGCCGCACCAGGATCGGGTTGTATCGGACCCCGACCTCGACGGCGCACTCCGCCTCCTGGGCCGCCGGTCGGCCGCCCTCCTGCGGGAGCCCGACACCCGGCGGCGACGCCAGCGGGCCTATGCGCTGCTGGCACGCCAGGGCTTCGACCCGGGCACGTGCCGCGACGCGTGTCGACGCCTGGGCGGCTGCGCTGGGCCCGGATGACCCCTTCGCCACGCCGCCCGATGTCGCGGACGTTTGACGCCGCGTCCGGGACGCGTATAGGCTTCGCCGCGGATCACTGAAGCGGCGCACGTGAGTCAACGGCCGGGGCGCTCGGCCCACGATCACGGGCGCCAGATTGATGGCCCAGCCAGCCGCGCGCCCTGGTGGGGACGCACGGCGCATGACTCGGAACAATCCACCTTCCAGCCCATTGGCTGGTCGGGAGGCCTAGATGCCCGATAACCCCGTCCTCCTGGCGGTGGGGGCGATCGTCCTCATCTTCGGGGGGGCCGCGCTGGGATTCCTGGCCCGCGGAGTGTGGGCCGCCCAGGCAGTCCGTGCGGCCCAGGACAAGGCCGGCCGAATCGTCGCCGAGGCGCGGGCGCAGCAGAAGGACCTGATCCTCCAGGCCAAGGAGGAGCAGGTGCGCCTGCAGCGCGAGACCGCGGACGAGGAGCGATCCAAGCGGGCCGAGCTCTCGACGCCTCGAACACCGGCTCCTCCAGCGCGACGAACAGCTCGACCAGCGCACCGACATGCTGGAGCAGCGGGACCGCAAGCTGCTGGACCGGGAGCGGGAGCTCGGGGAACAGCGCGACGCGCTGAGCCGCGCGCGCCAGGAGCAGGTCGCGGCGCTCGAGCGCGTCAGCAGCATGACGGCGGACGAGGCGAAGGCCCAGCTCCTGGAAGCCGTCCGCGAGGAAGCCGAGCACGATGCCGTGCGCGTTGCCCGCGCGATCGAGCGCCAGGCGCGCGAGGAGGCCGAGGAGCGCGGTCGCGAGATCGTCGTGACGGCCATCCAGCGGATCATGGCCGACCACACGGCGGAGATGACCGTGTCGGTCGTGCCGCTGCCGTCGGACGAGATGAAGGGCCGCATCATCGGCCGCGAGGGCCGGAACATCCGGGCCCTCGAGCAGGCCACCGGCATCGACCTGATCATCGACGACACGCCGGAATCCGTGCTGATCAGCGGGTTCGACCCGGTCCGCCGCGAAGTCGCGCGACTGGCCCTGACCAAGCTCATCCAGGACGGGCGGATCCACCCCGGCCGGATCGAGGAGGTCGTCACCAAGGCGCGTGCCGAGGTCGAGGCGATCATGAAGCAGGCCGGAGAGCAGGCCGCCTACGACGCCGGGGTGCCGGGGCTTCCGCCCGAGGTCATCAAGCTGCTGGGGCGCCTCAAGTACCGCACGAGCTACGGCCAGAACGTGCTGAAGCACTCCATCGAGACGAGCCGCCTCGCCTCGATCATCGCCGCCGAGGTGGGCGCGGACATCCAGGTCGCCAAGATGGGCGGCCTCCTCCACGACATCGGCAAGGCCGTCGACCACGAGGTCGAGGGGCCGCACGCGCAGATCGGCGGACAGATCGCGCAGCGCAACGGCCTGCCGCAGCGTGTCACCAACGCGATCGCCGCCCACCACCAGGAGATCGAGTACGCCTGCATCGAGGCGCCCATCGTCCAGATCGCCGACGCGATCAGTGCCAGCCGGCCCGGCGCCCGCGGCGAGTCGATGGAGGCATACGTCAAGCGACTCGAGGATCTCCAGGCGATCGCGGACAGCTTCCCCGGCGTGGAGCGGTCGTTCGCGGTGCAGGCCGGACGAGAGGTCCGCATCCTGGTCCGGCCCGAGGAGATCGACGACCTGGCCTCCATGCGGCTCGCCCGCGACATCGTGCGGAAGATCGAGGAATCCCTGACGTACCCGGGCCAGATCAAGGTCACGGTGATCCGCGAGACGCGGGCCGTGGAATACGCCAAGTAGCACAGATGCGCCACGAGGTCCGCGAGGTCCAGGCCGCCGATCGTCTCGTCCCCGCGCCGGCCCGTCCGCGCAACGGCACGGTCCGCGTGCTCATGATCGGCGACGTCATCGGCAAGCCCGGACGGGAGGGCGTGGAGCGGCTGCTTCCCGGCCTGCGCGAGGAACGCGGCCTCGACTTCGTCACGGCCAACGGCGAGAACCTCGCCGGCGGGATGGGCCTCACCGCGTCGACCGCGCAGGCGCTCTTCGCCGTCGGGGTCGACGTCATCACGAGCGGGAACCACATCTGGGACAAGCGCGAGATCTACGCCGAGCTCGAGCGCGAGGAGCGCATCCTGCGGCCGCTGAACTACGGCCACGACGGCGTGCCGGGCCGGGGCTGGGGCATCTTCCATGCCGTCGACGGCAGCGAGATCGCCGTGATCAACGCCCAGGGACGCACGTACATGCAGCCCATCGAGAACCCGTTCACGACGGTCCGCCAGTTGCTGGAGGAGGGTGCCGACGAACTGCCCGCCGTGCGGATCGTCGACTTCCACTGCGAGCTGACCAGCGAGAAGAACGCCTTCGGCGTCCACCTCGACGGCCTCGCCAGCGCCGTCTGTGGCACGCACACGCACGTCGTGACCGGGGACGAGCGGATCCTGCCCCGCGGCACGGCCTACCTGACCGACATCGGCATGACCGGGCCCGTCTACAGCGTGATCGGGTTCGAGCCCCGCACGGTGCTGCCCCGGTTCCTGAACGGCCTCCCGACGAGGTTCGAGGTCGGCAGCGGCCCGGTCGTGTTCAACGCGGTCCAGATCGACATCGACACCGCCAGCGGCCGGGCGCTCCACGTCGAGCGCGTCAGCCGCATGGTCGAGTCCTGACCGCCGGGGGCGGCCTCCGGGTGACCCTGCCCCGCCGGAACCGGATCGACCTCCACTGCCACACGGCGCGGTCCGACGGCATCCTCGAGCCGGCCGACCTGCTCGCGGCGATGCGCGACTGGGGCATCGCGCTGGCGGCCATCACCGACCACGACACCCTGGATGGGTACCGCGAGGTGCGCCCGACGGTCGCGGCCGGGGCCTTCCCCCGGCTGCTGCCGGGCGTCGAGATCAACAGCATCGCGCACGACATCCCGGGCCTGTGGGAAGGGGAGCTGCACATCCTCGGCTACGGCATGGATCCCGACGACGCCGCCTTCGAGGCCGCGCTCGCGACGCAGCGCCGGCTGCGCGAGGAGCGCGCCGGGATGATCGTGGAGCGGCTGCGCGGCCTGGGCATGCCCGTGGACGAGGACCTGCCCGGAGTCATGGGCGCCGGCGTGAGCTCCCCGGGACGGCCGCACATCGCGCGGGCGCTCGTGGCCGCCGGGCACGCCGCGAGCGTGGACGACGCGATGCGCCGCATCCTGGCGCGCGGCGCTCCCGGGTACGTGGCGAGACAGGGCCTCGGGCCACGCGAGGCGATCGACGCGATCCGTGCGGCCGGCGGCATCGCGTCGCTCGCGCACTTCCGCGAGGCCGCCGAGCGTCCGGAGGTCGTCCGCCTGCTCCAGGATTGGGGGCTGGGGGGCCTGGAGGCCTATTACGTCTCGTTCGACGACGCCGCGCGAGCGGCCGTGGCCGCCGTCGCCGCCGGGAACGGGCTCCTTGCCACGGGCGGAAGCGACTTCCATGGCGACACCTGGACCTACGCCGAGGCCCAGGCGGCGTGCCACGTCCCCGACGCCGCGGGAGAGGCGCTGCTGGCCGCGCTTGGGCAGCCGCCGCTCCGGGGATAGACTGGGCGGCCATGGCGACCCGACAGCTCCCCGTCCTCGACGTGCTCGCGCCGCGGCGGCCCGCCCCGCGCCGTCCGCGCAGCCGCACCGGCGACGCTCGACGAGTTCATCACGGACGACCTGGCGCTGCCCCGCTTCCACGTGTGGACGCTGGGCTGCCAGATGAACCAGTCCGACTCGGAGGAGATGGCCGGCGCCCTGCTGGCCGCGGGCTGCGCCGAGGCGCCCGTGATGGAGCAGGCCGACCTGATCGTCATCAACAGCTGCGCCATCCGCGAGACCGCGGAGGCCAAGATCATCGGGCGGCAGGGCCAGCTGTCGCGGCTCAAGCAGGCGAACCCCGGCCTGCGCGTCGTCCTGACAGGCTGCGCCGTGCGGGTCGAGAACCGGGAGCGGCTCGCCCGGCGCTATCCGGCCGTGGACCTGTTCCTGCGCCCCGACGAGGAGCCGGAGCTGGTCGCGCGTCTCGGCCTGGCCAGCCCCACCGCACCCGGCAGCCTCTCCAGGCCGGGCGGCGCTGGTGACGCGCGGGTGATTCACGCCGGGCCCGCCGCCGCTCCGCCACGCGAGCACGCGGCCGTGGCCGATGCCCTGCCGGCCGTGCGAGCCGGGGCCGTGTCGGACGACCGCGTCGCGCGGCGCAGCGCCATCCAGGCCTGGCTCCCGATCATCTACGGCTGCGACAAGACGTGCACGTACTGCATCGTGCCGTTCAGCCGGGGGCCGGAACGGAGCCGGCCATTCGACGACGTGGTGGAGGAGGCGCGCAACCTGGCCGCGGCCGGCTACCGCGAAGTCACCCTGCTGGGCCAGAACGTGAACTCCTACGGGCACGATCTGCCCGCGGCGCCCCGCTTCGGGCACGTCCAGCGCTCGCGGGAGATCGGCCACCAGCTCGACCTCGACGGGCGTCCCGACATCGCGGAGCTCCTGCGGGCGATCGACGGGATCCGCACGGCCGACGGGGTCCCGGCCATCCCGCGCCTGCGCTTCATCACGTCGCATCCGTGGGACCTGGGAGACCGCCTCATCGCCGCGATGGCGGAGTGCCCATCGGTGTGCGAGCACCTGCACCTGCCGGTCCAGTCCGGCTCGGATCCCGTCCTGCGCCGCATGGGCCGGCAGTACACGGTGAGTTCCTACCTGGACCTCGTGGATCGGCTGCGTGCCGCCGTGCCCGGGATCTGCCTCACGACCGACGTGATCGTCGGCTTCTGCGGCGAGACCGAGGCGCAGTTCCGGGAGACGCTCGCCCTCCTCGAGCGGGTGCGCTACGACACCGTCTTTGCCGCGGCCTTCTCACCCCGTCCCGGCACGCCGGCGGCGCGCCTCCCCGACGACGTGCCCGCGGCCGACAAGCGACGCCGGCTGAACGAGCTGCTTGCGCTGCAGGAGGAGATCGGCTGGGAGCGCAACCGCGCGTGGATCGGCCGCACGACCGAGGTCCTCGTCGACGGGATCGACCGGCCGCGGGCGCACGACCACGGCGACGACGCGGGCAACGCACCCGCTCCGGCCCCGGCGTGGCGCCGGCCCCGGTGCGTTGCAGGCCCGGCGTCCGGCCCCGGTGCGTTGCGGCCCGGCGCTGCCGGCCGGTGCGTCGCTCGAGGGGCACGTCCGGCTGGGAGGCCGCAACCGCGAGAACCGGCTCGTGCACGTCGCGGGACCCGCCCACCTCGTCGGGCAGCTCGTCCGCGTGCGCATCGAGCACGCCGGACCATACTCGCTCACCGGCACGCTCGCGGACGCGGGCGCCTGACGGCATGGCCTCCGCGACGGCCGGCAACCCGGCGGAGGAGGCCGACGGCCGCGACTCCGGGTTCCCACCGCTGGTCGTGATCGCCGGGGCGACAGCAACCGGCAAGACCAGGCTCTCGCTGCGGCTCGCGGAGTCGGTCGGGGGCGTCGAGATCATATCGGCGGACTCCCGGCAGGTGTACCGCGGCATGGACATCGGGACGGCCAAGGTCTCGCGCTCCGAGCGTGCGCTCGTGCCGCACCACGGACTCGACCTCGTGGAGCCGGACGAGCCGTTCAGCGTCTCGGTGTACCAGCGCCACGTGCTCGCGGCCCTCGCAGGGATCGCGCGCAAGGGACGCGCCGCGTTCCTGGTGGGCGGCACGGGCCTGTACCTGCGGGCCGTGGCGCGCGGGGTCCCGCTTGCCGAAGCGCCGCACGACCCGGATCTGCGTGCCCGGCTGGACGCCGAGCTCGCCGCCGGCGGCCTCGCCCCGCTCGTCGAGCAGCTCCGTCGCGACGCGCCTGCGGTCGCCGCGCGGACCGACCTGGCCAACCCCCGCCGCGTGGTCCGCGCGCTGGAGCGCGTGGCCGTCACCGGGGACGTGCCACCGCCCGAGCCCACCGGCTATCCGGGCCGCGCCCTCTGGCTCGGCCTTGCCGTCGAGCATGCCACGCATCGGACCTGGATCGCGAACCGCGCGGCCGGCCAGTACGCCGGCGGGCTCGTGCGCGAGGCGGCCGCCCTGGCGTCGCGCTTCGACGCCGGACTGCCTGCGCTCAGCGCGATCGGCTACCGGGAAGCGATCGACGTCGCCGAGGGGCGGCGGACCGAGGCAGAGGCGCTGTCGGAGACCATCGTGCGGACCCGCGCGTACGCGCGCCGGCAGCGGACCTGGTTCCGTGCCGAACCGGACATCCACTGGATCGACGCGGTCCACGACCCGTATCCGGAGGCGCTCCGCCTGCTTCGGCAGTTCCTGGAAGCCCCTCGCGCCTGACAGCGCCGCGGACGCCGCCCCCGGATGGCACGCGTGTGTGCGGTAGAGTTCCCCTGCACTGACCGAACGGAGGATCATGGCCCGCCTCATCGAACTCGAACCGCCGCGCGAGCGCGCGTTCCTCGTCGCCGTGGACACCGGCAGCGAACCCGGCTGGACCGCAGAGGAGTCGCTGAACGAGCTCGCGGCCCTGGCCGACACGGCCGGCGCGGAGGTGGTCGGGGCCGAGTGGCAGACGCGCCGCGTGCCCGACCCCACGTGGTACGTGGGCAAGGGCAAGGCGCAGGAACTCGTGCAGGCTCGCTCGGAGACGGGCTTCACCCTGCTCATCGCGGACGACGAGCTGACGCCGAACCAGCAGCGCTCGCTCGAGGGCGTGGTGGGCTGCAAGGTCCTCGACCGCAGCGGGCTGATCCTCGACATCTTCGCCCAGCACGCCCGCACGCACGAGGGCCGGCTGCAGGTCGAGCTCGCCCAGCTCGAGTACCAGCTGCCCCGCCTGACCCGCCTGTGGACCCACCTGTCGCGGACCGGCGGCGGCATCGGAACCCGCGGGCCCGGCGAGTCGCAGCTCGAGACCGACCGGCGCCTGATCCGCGAGCGCATCCGCCGGCTGCGCGAGCGACTCGAGGACGTGCGCCGCCAGCGCGAGATCGCCTCCCGCTCCCGCGACCGCCGCCTCGTGCCCACCGTCGCGATCGCCGGCTACACGAATGCCGGCAAGTCCACGCTGCTGAACGCGCTCGTCGGCTCCGAGGCCGCCGTGGCCGAGGACCGGCTGTTCGCCACCCTCGACCCCACGAGCCGCTCGGTGAAGCTCGGCGACGGACAGTCGGCCATCCTGACCGACACGGTCGGGTTCATCCACAAGCTCCCGCACCAGCTCGTCGACGCGTTCCGGGCAACGCTCGAGGAAGTGACGCGGGCCGATGTCCTGCTCGAGGTGGTGGACGCCTTCGACCCGCACTTCGCCGAGCACCGGTCCACCGTCCAGCAGGTCCTCGACGAGCTGGGGGCCGGCTCGAAGCCCCGGCTCGTCGTGTACAACAAGGCCGATCTCCTGGAATCCAACGCCCGGGACGAGGCGAACCCCGCCCCGATGATCGGGGACGCCGTGCTGATCTCGGCGCTCACCGGCTACGGGCTCGACACGCTGCGCGCGCGGCTGTCGACGCTGCTGGCCGACCTGTGGGAGGACGTCGACGCCATCGTCCCCTACACCGCGGGCGAACTGATCGCGCGGATCCGGGAGCGGGGCACGATCGACGTCGAGTACCGCGGCACCGACGTGCGGGTGCGGGGACGCGTCGCGCCACAGCTCGCCGGTGAGCTGCGCGCGGCGGCGGGGATCTCGCCCGAACCGCTCGGCTGAGGCACGCGAGGCACCCGGGCATGCACGACGACACGGGCCGGCCCGCACCGGGAGAGCGGCAGGCCGGCCTCGCACCGGCCGACCATGCGCCGGCGCCGGCATCGACCAACGATGCGTCGACGGACGCACCCGACGCCTTCGAGATCCTGGTCGACGACGCCCTGGAGGGCCTGCCGCCCGTGTTCCGCGACCGCCTGGACACGGTGGCGGTCGTGGTCGAGGATGAGCCGACGGCGTACCAGCTGGCCGAGGTGGGCGCGCCCGGCCTGTTCGGGCTCTATACCGGCGTGCCGCGGACGGCGTGGGGCGCGAGCGACGCCGCCCTGCCGAGCAAGATCACGATCTTTCGGGGACCCCACCTGCGCGTCTTCCGCGATCCCGAGTCCCTGGCCCGAGGGGTAACGGCGACCGTGCGGCACGAGGTGGCCCACCACTTCGGCATTTCCGACGCGAGGCTCGAGGAGCTGGCCCGACAGCACGGCCGGTAACGGGCCCCGGCTGCAGCGGGTTCGCCCCCGTCGGCCTATCCTCCCGCCCACGAGCCGTCGGTCGGGCTCCCCGGCCACCGACGCAGCCGGCACCCGGGGGAGGAGGCCTGCGATGAACGTGCCGCTCTCCGTCCTGGAGTTCCGCGACCGCGCGGCGGCCTACTTCGCCGACCGCGTGGGGGTCGTGGACGGCGAGCGCTCCTTCACGTATCGGGAGTACGCGGAACGGACGCACCGCCTCGCGAGCGCCCTGCGCCGCCTCGGCGTGCAGCCCGGGGACCGGGTGAGCTTCATCACCTACAACACGCACCAGCTGCTCGAGGGGTACTACGGCGTGCTCGAGGCCGGTGGCGTGCTCAACCCCATCAACATCCGGCTCACTCCCGACGACATCGCGTACATCCTCGACCATTCGGCGTCGAAGGTCGTCCTGTTCCACGCCGACTTCGCCCCGCTGGTCGAGCGCATCGCGCCCGGCCTGGCGAGCCACCCGACGTTCGTCGTGATGGAGGGCGAGGTTGGGGAGCCTGCCACCCACGAGTACGAGGCCCTGCTTGCCGCCGCGTCGCCCGACGAACCCCCGGCCGTGGTGGACGAGAACGCCGTCGCCGAGCTCTTCTACACGAGCGGGACCACGGGCCGGCCGAAGGGCGTCGCGCTCACGCACCGGGCCCTGTACCTGCACGGCCTCCAGACGGCCCTGGCGCTGGGCGTGACCGATGGCGACACGATCCTGCACGTCGTGCCGCTGTTCCACGTCAACGGGTGGGGCGCACCGCACTGGATGACGCTGGTGGGTGGGCAGCACGTCATGCTGCGGCGGTTCGATCCTGGTGCTCTCATGGCCCAGGTGGCGCGCCACCGCGTCACGTACCTGCTGGCCGTGCCGACCATCTTCAACGCCGTCCTCAACAGCCCCGAGTTCGGGAGCCACGACCTCTCGAGCCTGCGCCGGGTGCTCGTCGGCGGCGCACCATCGTCGCCCGCGCTGATCCGCTCCCTCGAGGAGAAGCTCGGCGTGGAGGCCGTGGTCGGCTACGGCCTGAGCGAGACGTCGCCGGTCATCACGATCGCCTGGCCACGACGGCACCTGCTGGAGACCGAGCCGCCGGAGCGTCGACTAGAACGGCAGGCCACCACGGGCTGGGCCACCCCGGGCACGCGCGTGCGCGTGGTGACGGGGGAGGGGACGGACGTCCAGCCGGACGACGAGCAGATCGGAGAGATCGTGGTCCGCTCGAACGTTGTCATGGACGGCTACTACGGTGACCCGGAGGGCACCGCGGCGGCGATCCGCAGCGGGTGGTTCCACACCGGCGACATGGCGACGGTGGACCAGCAGGGCTACATCACGATCAAGGACCGCCTGAAGGACGTGATCATCAGCGGCGGCGAGAACATCTCCTCGGTGGAGATCGAGTACGCGCTCGCGGAGTTCCCGGGGCTGCTCGAGGCCGCCGTGGTCGCGGCACCGGACGAGACGTGGGGAGAGGTCCCGCTGGCGATCATCGCGATGAAGCCGGGGACGACGGCCACGGCCGACGAGGTGATCGCTTTCCTGCGTCAGCGCCTCGCGGCGTTCAAGGTGCCGAGGCGCGTCGAGTTCGTGGACCAGCTCCCGAAGGGCGGCACCGGGAAGATCCTGAAGGGCGCCCTGCGCGAGCCGTTCTGGCGGGGCTACGAGAAGCGCGTGCACTGATCGCGTCGATCGCCACGGCCGCGCCCGATCGCCACGCCCGACCGCCGCGCCCGATCGCCACGGCCACGCCCACGCTCACGCCCTCGCCAGCGTGCAATCGCCGGATCGACGGCCCCGGCCCGATCCCACGGCCCCGGCCCGATCGCCACGCCCTCGCCAGCGTGCAATCGCCAGCGTGCAATCGCCGGATCCTACCGGTCGAGGATCCGGTCGGCCTTGCGGTCGATCTTCGCCTTCTGCGCCGGGCTGAGGTTCCCCCTGTCCTCCTGCTGCTCCGCGCGCGCCTTGGCATTCCGAGCGTGCGACGCGTCCGGCATCGGGTACTTCCGCTCCTCCGGCAGCCCGAACTTCGACTCGGGCAGGGAGTCTCGCTTCTTCTCGCTCAACTTGGCCATCGTGTGGCCTCCTCTCGGTGAACGCTGGGCCGACCGGACATCGATCGCCTCGCGGCTCGAGCCCAGCCTCGGACCCGTGCTCGACCATCCGCGATACGAATGCCCCACATCACGTGTCACGCGCCTGCCAAGGGCCGACTCGCAGCGCGCAGGTCACTCGCAGGTCACTCGCGGGCCACTCGCGGGTCCACTCGCCCGTTCCGCGGCTGCCACCTCCTGCTTTCCTGCAAGATCGCCCTGGTGCAGACACGTATGTCCGATTCGCGGACGGTCCACGCACATCTCGAGGGACTTCCTCGCCCTCCCGGCTGCCACTGCCGGCCCTCCGCGCACGAATTCCGTGCGACTCCGCCAAGCCGCGGACTCGCGAGTCGGCGAGGAGCCACGACAACCGACATACGCTTCCGTGCGGAGAGGATCTGCAGGAAAGGAGGCCGGGCGCTGACGGAGGCTGGGCGCTGACGGAGGCTGGGCGCTGACGGAGGTTTGGGCCCAAGGAGGTGCGCGCAAGGGGAGAGTGGGCGCGAGGGGAGGGTGGGCGCTGATGCGCGCCGATGGAGGCGCGGGCTCAGGCGAGGTGCGCGACGGTCGCCTCGTCTGCGACGCCGCCGTACCACCGGTCCAGCACCTGCCCGAACACGGTCTCGTCGGGTGCGGCGAGCTGGAACAGCGTCATGCACGAGCGGACCTTCCTCGCGTCGGTCATTCCGAAATAGTCCTCCGCCGAGCGTGCCCGTGCCTCCAGGACGAGTTGCGCGCACTCCCGCAGGCGCCCGCCGAGCACCGGATGGTCGAGGTAGGCACAGGCCTCGTCTAGCGACGTGATGGCGTAGTACCGGGAGACGTCGCTGCGCCCGAGGCCGGCCACCTGGGGGAAGATGAACCAGATCCAGTGGCCGGTCTTGAGACCGCGCCGGAGCTCGCCACGCACGCCGTCGTAGACGTACTCCTGCGCCGACACGAAGCGCTCGAGGTCGTACGGCACCCGCCCATTGTGCGACGAACCGCGGGCAGAGTCCCACGCGGGGAAGACGCCCGCCGAACGGCCGGGCTGAGCGGGTGTGTCGAGCGGCCGGGCTGAACGGGTTGGGGCCGAACGAGTGCGCCAAACGGCTGCGCCGAACGACTGCGCCGAACGGGTGGGCTGAGCGGGTGGGGCCGAACGGCCGGGCCGAACGGGCGGCCGGCCGTCGGCGCTACGATGCAGGTGCGCCTCGGACGCATGGGGCGAACGTCCGGGTTCGATCAGGGCCGGAAGTCGGACGCGGCCGCACGGCGTCACGCACAGCCACGGGAGATCGCGCATGCCGGACGTCTCCGACCACCAGCCACAAGCAGGCGCTCCGCCCGGTCCCTTCGAGCGCGTGCTCGGCGGACTGTACGGGGCCGTGTGTGGCGACGCGCTGGGGGCGGTCACGGAGATGCTCTCACGCGACCAGGTCACCGCGACGTACGGGCGCCTGGAGCACATGGTCGCACCGGACCTCAGCCCCTTCGCGGCCGGGCGCGCCGCCGGGCAGATCACCGACGACGCGAGCCAGCTCATCGTCCTGGCGCGGACGGTCGCACGGACCGAGCGCCTGACGGCAGCCGACGTCGCCGCGGCCCTGCTCGAATGGGCCGCCGACGAGGAGATGCTCCGCCGCTTCGCGGGCCCGACCACGCGGGCCGCGATCGCCCGCCTGCGGGAAGGCATCGATCCGATCGCCGTGGGCCGCGAGTCGGCCGGGTTCATGCGCGGCACCAGCGACGGGGCCGCCATGAAGGTCGCGCCGGTCGGGTGGGCGCACCCGGGCGACCCCGCGGCCGCGGCCCTCGACGCGGTCACGGTGTGCCTGCCCACGCACGCAACGCGCGTGGCCATCGCCGGCGCATGCGCGATCGCCTGCGGCATCGCCGCGGCCATGGAGCCCGGCGCGGACGTCGTGTCGGTCACGCGAGGCTGCCTGTCGGGCGCCGTCGAGGGCGAACGACTGGGACTCGAGCACGGGCGCGACGTCGCCGGCCCGTCCGTGAGCGAACGCATCCGCCTGGGCGTCTCGCTCGCGATCTCGAGCAGGGACCAGTGGGAGGCCGTCGACCGGATCGCCGCCGTCGTGGGAGCCGGGCTCCACACGGCGGAGGCCGTGCCGGCGGCCGTGGCGGCGTTCGTGGCGGGAGGCGGACGGCCGCGCGAGACCATCGTCACCGCGGCGAACCTGGGCGACGACACCGACACGGTGGCCTGCATGGCCGGCGCGCTCGCCGGGACCCTCGGCGGGATCGACGCCATTCCCGGGGACTGGCGCACGCTCGTCACCACGGCGAACGGCCTCGACCTCGAGCCGCTCGCCGTGGAGCTCGTCGCGCGGCATGCCTGAGACCGACGGGCTCGCCGTGCCGGATCAGCGAACCGGACCAGGAGCGGCGCCGAGGATCGCCGTCTTCGTCCCGATGCTGTGCGTCGACACCTACGTCGCCGTGTCGTCGCTGCCGGTCGCCGGGTGGAAGGTGCCCGGTCGAATGCTGGGCGAGCTCGACGGTGGCGTGGCCGGCAACTTCGCCGTCGCGGCAGCCCGACTCGGGGCCGACGTTCGGGCCATCGGCTGGGCCGGCACCGACCCGGCCAGCATCCGGGGCGTCGATTCGCTGCAGTCGGCGGGTGTCGACGTGAGGCAGGTCCATCGGCGGGAAGGACACCCGGTCTACCGGACGATCGTCCTCGTCGACGAACGGGGCGCGCGCAGCGTGGTCCTCCTGCCGCCTGGCGACGCCGCCCCACCGCCGCAGCCCGAATTCATTGCGGGGCGCGCTGCGAGACATGGCCCCCGACCTCTGCTACGTGGGGCCGTGGGATGGGTCGGCCGCGACCGTGGCGGAGGGCGCGCGTGCCGCCGGCGCATCCGTCGCCGCGACCGTCGAATCGGACGCCCTCGCCGGCTCGTTCGACTGGGCGTCCCTGCGAGCGGTGAACCTGCTCTTCATGAGCGAGGAGACGGCCACGGCGTCAGGGTGGTCCGTGGGACAGCCGGATGTCGCGCCCGGCGCGTGGGCGCACGGGCCCCGCGTCGTGGTCATCACCCTCGGAGCGGCGGGCGCACGCTACGTCACGACCGCCGACGGCACGTGGTTCGGCGCGAAGGCCCCCGCCGTCCAGGCCGTGGACGCGACGGGCGCCGGTGACGCGTTCGCGGCCGCGTTCTGCACGTTCTGGCAACGGGGACTTCGCGGCGAACCGCTCCTGGCCCGGGCCAACGCGGCCGGCGCCTTGACGGCCACCGCACTCGGACCACGCGCCGGCATGCCATCCCGCGAACGCGTCGAGGAGCTCGCACTCACGCCTGACAGCACATCGGAGGCACGATCATGACCCACCAGCCCGCGCCCGGGCGCTACGACGCGATGACCTATCGCTTCTGCGGCCGCAGCGGCCTTCGCCTGCCACTCCTGTCCCTGGGGCTGTGGCACAACTTCGGCGACCACACCCCGCTCGCGACGCAGCGCGAGATCGCCTTCACGGCGTTCGATCTCGGCGTCACGCACTTCGACCTCGCGAACAACTACGGGCCGCCGTACGGCAGCGCCGAGCGGAACTTCGGCCGGATCCTCCGCGAGGACCTGGCGGCCCACCGGGACGAGCTCATCATCTCGAGCAAGGCCGGCTGGGACATGTGGCCGGGTCCGTACGGCCAGGGCGGCGGGTCACGCAAGTACGTGCTGGCCAGCCTCGACCAGAGCCTCCGGCGCGTCGGCGTCGACTACTTCGACATCTTCTACTCCCACCGGTTCGACGTCGACACCCCGCTCGAGGAGACGATGGGTGCGCTCGTGTCGGCCGTCCGGCAGGGCAAGGCCCTGTACGTCGGCATCTCGTCCTACTCGGCCGCGAAGACCCGCGAGGCGGCGGCGCTCCTCCGCGCCGAGGGCGTGCCGCTGCTCATCCACCAGCCGTCGTACAACCTGCTGAACCGCTGGGTCGAGCCCGACCTCCTGGACGCCCTGGAGGAGGTGGGTGCCGGGATGATCGCGTTCACGGCGCTCGCGCAGGGCCTCCTGACGGACAAGTACCTGCACGGGATCCCGGAGAACGCGCGGGTCAACCGCCCGGGTGGCGACTCGTTCCAGCGGGACATGCTGAACGAGGAGAACCTCGCGCGCGTGCGGGCGCTCAACGAGATCGCCCTGCGCCGCGGGCAGAGCCTCGCGCAGATGGCGTACGCGTGGGTCCTTCGAGACCCGCGGGTCACGACCACCCTGATGGGGGCCAGCTCGGCAGAACAGGTCCGGGAGAACGTGGGGGCGCTGGCCAACCTCTCGTTTTCCGCCGACGAGCTCGCCGAGATCGACCGCCACGCGGTCGAGGGTGGCGTCAACCTCTGGGAGAAGCCCAGCACCGACCAGCGCATCTGAGGGCGGCCTGCGAGCCGGCGGACGAAAGCGCGTCGGGCCGGGAGAGCCGGAGGGAGTGGCCGGCCAGGGCCGCGGAAGGCCGGTCGCTACCGGCGGGCGTCGAGCGGCTCGGTGTCGTCGGGGCCGACCGCGATCCCCGTCCGCCGCCACTCGGCGTACTCCGTCACCACGCCCTCGTCGTCGACGGTCAGGTCGCCCTCGAACGTCCCGCTCGCGTAGCGGTATGTGAAGTCGTCCAGGCGGGTGTAGGTCTGCGCGGTCTTCTCGACCGACAGCTCGGGAAAGCGGACCCACGCCGCCTGGATCGTCTGCGTCCGGCCGACCCCGAGGCGCAGCCGCCTGACGGGCAGGCTGTTCGTCGCCGGACTGCACCCGAGATCGACGTCGGCGCAGCCGCGCAGCGCCCTCGCGGGCGCGCCCCCCACGGTCCAGGAACCCTTCCGGTCGCGCACCAGGTCGAGCGTGCGCTGCTCGAAGCCGCGCAGATCGCGCACGTGGACGGCGGTGGTCATCCCCGCGGCGTCCGTGAGGACCCGGTACTCGATCCGCACGGGGACGCCACCCTCGGCCTCGAGGACGGTTCCCACGAGGGACAGACCGCTCTCGCGCAGGGTGAGCGTGCACTGCTCGTCCGCATCGACCGTGCCCGACCGGCGCCAGGCCACCCGTCTCGTCGTCATGCTGGCTGTAACTGCTCCGCTGCGACCATCGTGTCCACGGTGCATCCATCGGCCATGTGCCATGAGCGTATCGCGGATGACCATCCGGCCGCGAGCCCGTGGCGCGCCGGCGCCGGAACCGGGCCGAGAATCCAGCTGCGGGTCGCCCTGAAATCCCGGAGCCGCTGGTACGATGGCTGCCCGCGACGACCGGCGGTGACCAGGTGCCGGGCGCAGGGAACGAGCGCAGGGAGGTTGCGACATGGCAGAGTCCCCGGTTGCCGGAACGCCCGTGTGGGTCGACCTGTCGAGCGCCGATCCGGCAGGATCGCGCACCTTCTACGCCGGCCTCTTCGGTTGGGACGTCCAGGTGTCGCCCGACCCGCGGTACGGCGGGTACGCGATGGCGCAGGTCGACGGGAAGGACGTTGCCGGCATCGGCCCAACGATGGCGCCCCAGGCTCCCACGGCCTGGATGCTCTACCTCGCAACTGCCGACGCCGAGGCGGTTGCGCGAGACGTCCGGGAGGCCGGCGGGCAGGTCATCGCGCCGCCCTTCGACGTCGCGGACCAGGGGCGGATGGCCGTGTTCCAGGACCCCGCCGGGGCCTTTATCTCGGTCTGGCAGCCTTCGGCCATGTCAGGCTTCGCCACGGGGATGCCGAACAGCTTCGGCTGGGCCGAACTGAACGCCCGCGGGATCGACGCGGACATCGCGTTCTATGCGCGCGTGTTCGGCTGGAACCATCGCACCCAGCCCATGGGGGAGGGGATGCCGCCCTACATCGAGTTCCAGCTCGGCGGCACGAGCATTGCCGGCGGCGTGGAGATGAACCCGATGGTGCCGGCCGCAGTTCCGAGCTACTGGATGGTCTACTTCGGCGTGGCCGACGTCGACGCCACGTTCAAGGCGGCACTTGCCGGCGGCGCCCGCGAGATGCTGCCTCCACGGGACTTCCCGGGTGGCCGCTTCGCGATCCTCGCCGATCCGCAGGGTGCGACATTCGGCGTGATCAGGACGTCGGCCGTCTAGCACGGGCCCGGCGCGAAACGCACGATCGGGCGAACGGCGCGCCTCGACTCGACCGACGACGGCACGCCTCGAGGCGAGCAGGTCAGGTCTCGATCTGACCCTTGCCCCCGCACGGGGACGACGCCGCGTGGCCCGGCACGCGTACCGGTGCTTGAGCGGCTGGCAGGTCGAGCCGGCCGACGTGTGGCCTGCGCGTGGGCGATCGGCAGACCGGGGACGGACGCATTCGACGGGCGGCTGGTCGACCTTCCTCGCCACGGACCGCGGACGGGCCGACGAGCCGCGGTTCAGCGACGAGGGGTGACGGACACGCTCAGGCCGTCCCCCGCTGCCTCGTCGGGCTCCCGACTCCACACGATCCGGTGACCGGCGGCAGGATGCTCGCAAGTGCCAGGAACCAGTCCAGGCGCGACGGCTTGCCCTCGAGGTTCGCGAGGCTCCGGTTGGCGGCGGACGCGCTGGGCAGCACGAAGACGGGCAGATCCGCGAGCGTCCACGCCTGGCGTCCCAGCCGGATGCCGGGTCCGTGCCCGAGCGCCCGGCTCACGACGCGTGCCGGCGTCTTCCCGTGGAACACGACCCAGGCCGGGCGGTACTGGCGCATCTTGCCGACGAACCCGGGCACGTCGAAGTCCTCTGCCCCCAGCAGCTCGTCGCGGCTGGCCGCGGTGTGTTTCGCGAGGTCGGTGAGCCCGAGGCCGTAGCGCACGATGTCGATGTCGTGGTCTGGCGTCAGGAGGACGGGCATCAGCCCCGATCGATGGAGCAGGGGCCAGAACTCGTTGCCGGGGCCAGCGTAGTAGTGGCCGCGCGCCGCCGACGCCGTGCCGACCGCGGTACCGCAGAAGACGGCGCGGAGGTCCGGCGCTAGGTAGTCGGGCAGGATGTTCGCCATCAGCTCTTAACCGCTCATTCCTGACTGGCATGCGAGGGAGGAGGGAGCGGCTGGAGCCTGCCCGGGATGCCCGACCTCAGACCCGCGTCGACTCCGCGGCGCGCCCAACCGCTCGGCCGCCTCGGCCAGATCGGCCGGCGCGTACCTGCTGAACGCGAGACGAAGACTCGTCGTGGAGCCCTCGGCCAGGTAGAACACGTCGCCCGGAACGAACGACGTGCCGAGCGCCTCCGCGGTCGCGAGCAGCGCGCGGGCGTCGATCCCCCGCAGCGTCACCCAGGCGAAGTACCCCCCTGCGGGCTGGATGAGCGACGCGGCGGATCCGAAGACGCGCTCGACACTCGCCACCAGGGCATCGCGACGGTCGCGGTACGCATCGCACAGCCGCTCCACGTTCGCGGCATACACCCCGGATCGGCCGCACTCGGCGACCACCAGGGACGCGAAATGGCTGATCCCCCCGCCCGGTCGAGCACCCCCGAGTCGGCGACCCGACGGGCGAACGGCGCGTCCGCCACGATGGCACCCACGCGCAGCCCGGGCGCGAGCGACTTCGCAAACGACACGAGCCGCACGACGAGCCCGCCCGGGGCGATGCTCCACAGGGACCTGGGAGCCGGCCCGGCGTAGGAGAGCTCGCGATACGCGTCGTCCTCGATGATCGTGAACCCGTCCCTGCTGGCGAGGCGCACGAGTGCCTGGCGCCGCTCGGGTGCGAGCGAGACGCCGGTCGGGTTGTGGAAGGTCGGCACGGTGTACAGGAGGCGGACGCGGCGGCCCGCGCGACGCAGCGAATCGAGCGTGTCGCCCAGCGCGTCCGTGTCGAGGCCGCGCTCATCGGCCGGGATCGGGACCAGCTCCACGGGGTGGTCCCGCAGGATGCGGACGGCGAGGTGATACGTGGGGTCCTCCACGAGCACGATGTCGCCCGGCGATGCGAGCAGCGAGACGACCTGATCGAGGGCCTGGGAGTTGCCGGCCGAGGCCACGATCGAGGCCGGCTCGGGACCGCGTGCGTCGATGGCGGCGAGCCGTTCGGCGACCCACTCGCGGAAGGGGCCGGGGCCGGCGGCATGGCCGTAGTTGAGGGCGTCGGCGCCGTGCTGCGCGAGGACGCGGTCGGCCGCGAGGCGCAGCTGCTCCACCGGTAGCAGGGCGGGGTCGGGGTGGCCCCAGCCGAGGTCGATGATGCCCGGGCGCTCGACGAACTGGACGAGCGGCAGGCGGCGGTCAGCGGCAGGCGAAGGGGATACCGCGGTCGACCGGTCGTTCACGCCTATGCTCCTCGCTCGACCTCGTCGACGTCCTGGTACCACGGCGCTCGCGTGCCCACCGCCGCGCGGAGACGCCAGCGGCGGGTCTTTGGGGCACGGTCGAGTTCGGCCTCGAGCGCCGCGATGCGGCCCGCCACGAGGGTCGCTGCGTCGGGCGGCACATCCCCATGCTCCACCCGCGCGCGGAGCCGCTCGAGGTTGAGCGACACCGCATGCGAGAACCCCCAGTCGCCACAGAGGATGCCCAGGACGTAGGGCAGGTCGATGGTCCCGGCTCGCCCGTCGCCGAGCTCGTACGTCGCGAACAGCACGACGAGATCGAGCAGGTCGTTCTCCGTGATCTCGTGGATCTGCAGCTTCGAGAGCAGCAGGTCGGCCGGCGTCACGACGGGCGCGGCCAGCGCGAGACGGGGGCGCAGGTCGATCGTGTGCGACATGACGAGCCGATCGAGGAACACGTCGACCTTCTGATGGCTGACCGGGTGCACGTAGATCAACCGGCTGATGCCGTACTCCCGGGCCTGCTGGATGACCGGGTCGAGCAGCCAGCCCTCGTCCTCGAACATCGCCTCGATGGGGGCCTGCTCGCGCGCATACCCGACGAGGTCGATGTCGCGCACCGGACGGCGCCCGAGGCGTCCGAGCAGGTCGGCATGCGCCGGGCAGTGGAGCTGGACGGCGATCGATCCGATGATGCGCAGCGTCAGGCCACGCTCCGCGGCGCGCTCCGAGAGCCGCACCGCTTCGGCGCGAATCTGGTCCGGCGTCGGGACGTCTCCGACGCCCGACCCGCTGGGCAGCCGGTCATCGACCATCAGCCCGACACCAGCTGCACGCTCACCACGTCGCCGCCGGGCTCGAGATCGATGACCGCCCCGTCGAGCACGCCCTCCGCGTACTCGCTGCCGGGGTTGACCGCCGTGCAGCGGCCCAGCCGCTGTACGCCCTTCGACTCGTGGATGTGGCCGTGCAACCCGAGCAGGGGTTGGTAACGCAGGAGCGCGTCGCGCACCGCGGTGCTGCCGACCGGGATCATCTCCGGTCCCGTGCCGGTCATCACCATGCGCAGCTGGTCGTCGAGACGCGGCGCCATGTCGAGACCACTCCCGTAGGGCGGGACATGGAGGTTGAAGATGGCGTGCGAGGGGTCCCGGACCTGGCTCGCGACGGCGTCGATGTGCCCCGCCAGCTCCTCCTCGCTCACGTCGCGCGGGCAGGCCCACGGCGTGATGTTCCCGTAACCCACCCCGATCAACTCGACCCCGCCCGCCAGTTCGACGACGCGGCCGTTGGGGTCCTCCACGACGTCGGATCCCGCAAGCGCCTCGTCGACCTCGTAGAAATCGTCGTTGGCACCGCTCACGAGGCAGCGCACGCCGCTGCCTCGCAGGCGCTCCTCGGCGAGACCGAGCCAGGCGCGCACCCGCTCGATGACGAGCGAGCGGAACAGCCCGTCGACGCGTGACTGGTCCGCCTCATAGGCGGCGAACTCCTCGGGGGTGGTCTCGAACGCGTACTGGCCGGCATCGGCGATGCGCCGCCGCAGGGTGGCCAGCTCCTCCGGCGTCCGGATGCGCCGGCGCACGCCCATGAACTCCGATGTCATGGCCCCGTCGGGGAGGCGAACGATGGGCACGACGAACTTCCCGGTGATGTCGCCCCCCACGATGATGACGTCGGCACCGTAGAACTTCGGCGCAGCGAGGAACTTGCGCCAGCAGATCTCCGAGCCGTGGATGTCCGAGCAGAAATAGATGCGCACGATGGCGTCAGCGCCGGCCGCCGGCGGCGCGGAACCGGGCAGGGGTTGGCCCGGGGCCAGCGCCGCCGTCGCCGCTCGCCTGCGCCATCATCGGGTGCTCGTGCATGGATCTCCTCGTGCGATCGGCCGGGTCGGACCGGAGGGCGGGCGACGGCGCCGCGTCGTCCCCATCCGGTCCACCCTTCGGCCCGTCGGTACTACTCGACCGGGATCTCCTGGAAGCGCTTGTCCACCGCGACGCCGCGGCGGATGCGGTATGCGCGGGCAATGTAGAACCAAACGAGGCTGAGCACGAACGCCGCGACCGTCATCTCGAGCGAGATCTGGGCGTTCGCCCGAACGTCTCGTCCACGAACGAGCGATACAGGAGGAACGCGGTGAACACGACGCCCACCACGGCGGCGATCGTCATGAGCGGGATGCCCGCCACCCGGATCGCCGCAGGTGAGCGCTCGAAGACCTCGCGCTTCACGAAGGGGAAGACGAGACCCGTCAGGCTCACCACGAGGAACGCGATCGAGAAGGTGAGCAGGCCCGAGAGGATGGCGACGAGTGTGGTGAAGGCGTAGATCGCGAGCCACACCTCGGCGAGGACAAACAGGACGCCGATCGCCACCACGGGCGAGTGGTAGCGCTCCGACACCTCGCCGAGCTTCGCGGGCGCCACGCCGTCGAGGGACCAGGCCAGCAGCGCGCGCGAGCCGTCGAAGACGTTCGATCCGAGCGCGTAGGGGATGATGAGGATCACCCACAGGTTGATGACGATCGTGAGCACCCAGTTGCCGCCGAGGATCGACGCCATCGAGTTCACGAAGGGCGCCACGCCCAGGGGGAACTTGTCCGTCGTCGCCGAGCCGATGAGGAACGCGTCACCCATCGCCGCGCGGGCGAAGACCTGGAAGGCGATGAAGATGATGCCCGACAGCACCATCGCCCCGACGATGCCCAGCAGCGGCCCGCGTCGCACGTTCTTGATCTCGCCGCTGAAGGACACCATGTTGACCGAGAAGAGGATCGAGAAGGCCGGCCAGACCATGAAGTTGAGGGTGGCCGGCAGGGTCGTGGCGGGGACGCTCACGCCCGCGGTGAGCTTGGCGTAGGCGCCCGCGCCCGCAACGGCGTCGAAGCTGCTCTGGAAGTGGAGGGCGCCGCTGGCCCCCAGGGCCAGGACGATGAGCGTGATCACCACGCTGGCGAGCCCGATCAGGGTGCCCCAGCGCTGGAACCGGAAGTACGCGCCCATGCCGCGGAACACCATCACCGCGACCAGCGCGATGACGACGGTCCCGCCCACGAAGATGCCCACCTGGCTCGAGAAGAACGTGCCGATGTCGGTGAGCGTGGAGTTGTGCAGCTGGATGCCGAGGGTGCCGAACAGCGGCGAGAGGCCGTAGATCGAGAAGAACGCGCCGTTGATCCCAAAGTAGAAGGTGTACCAGAAGGCCTGCACGAAGCTGATCACGAAGCCGACCTCGGGCCGGACGATACGCGACAGGAACACGTACTCGCCGCCGGAGCGCGGATAGACCGCGGCGAGGAGCGCGTACACGATGCCCACGCCGATGGCGCCCACCGTCGTCAGCGCGGTCGACCACTCGTACGAGGCCCCCGGGTACTGCGCCCAGAAGAACATCGTGAACGTGACGTACGCGACCGTGATCGCGTTGAGCCCGTAGTAGATGGCGTCGGTCGTGCTGATCGAGCGCACAAGACCCGAGCTCGCACGCGTGAACACGCCCGGGCTGCTGGGGAGCGATTGTCCTGTCATTGGTGTCTCCCTCCACGACGTGGGGACGCTATGCGGGCGGGGCCTGCCGGCCAAACGCCTGGCGCGAGATCGAGATCGTCGTGTCGCGCCTGCCGGTTGCGCCGGCCCGCACATGTCGCCTTGGGGATGCGGTCCGCGCCGTGCGCGGGGCTCGTCGAGGTGCGTGGGGCTATCAGGCCGAGGTCTGCCCCGCCTTTCCCTTCTCAGGTCCCACGAGGAGCGGACCGGGTCCCGCACCCAGGCGACGGCTCTCCGCCCGTGGGTGCTCGGCGCGCCGCCGATCGGTGGCGGTCACGGGGCCGGCTCCAGGGAAGGGCGACGGCCGGGGGGTCGGCCGTGCACGCGAGACGGTCGGGCGGCCCCGGGGCTCACCGCAGTGACAACCGGTGCGCGCACCTGTCGGAGATCGCTGTAGACGCTGGAGCGTGAGACGGACAGCTCCGCGGCCACGGCATCGGCGGCGTGCCGGACGGCGAAGATCCCATCCGCGTCGAGCTTGCGGATGAGTTCGAGCCGCTCGGCGCTTCGCAGGCGGCGACGACGCACGGGTCCGAGCACCGAGGCGATGGCGAGACGGGTGAAATCGGTGACGCTCGCCGCGAAGGTCGGCAGCGCCGCGACGCCGCCGTCCTCGACGGCGAGGTGGCGGTCGATGAGGTCGCGCGCCTGGCGCAGGGCAGAGTGGTCCACGTTGACGCACAGGGCACCGACGATGTGGCCCGCCGTGTCGCGGATCCACGTCGTGGACGCGACGAGTTCGCGCCCGCTGCTCGTGCGGGCCCGGCGTCGCAGGTCGTCCTCCGTGTAGCGGTCGACGACCCCCGGCAACAGCTCGGGGTCCGGGATTGGCGCGCCCACGCTGCGCCCGGTGAGCGATCCGCTGATGGCGACGACGGAGCGCTCCGGCGTTCGCAGATCGTGGACCACGACCTCCGCGTCCGCGCCGATCGTCGCCACGACGGCGCGCGCCACGCGCGAGAGCAGCTCGAACACCGCCGGCAGCTCGAACTCGCTGAATCCCGCTGCGGCGGGGCGCGGCTCGTCGGTGCCGATCACTCCCGCCGACTCGATCTCCGACTGCCGCCTGCTCGTCACCGTCCCCCCCGCGCTGAACGATTCGTCCAGAGTCTGACGATTCGTTCACGCCCGTGTCAATGGGCGGGACGGCCTGTGCGGCAGGAAGTGTTGTTCCGCTCCGGCAGGAGGTGGATCTACGGGTTGGTGGCTGAGCGTGCGTGAGCGACGGGGATTCGTGCGTGGGCTGAAATCACCGCCAGGTCCACCTCCTGCCGGAGCCGGTGTTGTTCCAGTCCGGCAGGAGGTGTTGCTGGTGGTGGACTTCCCTCTGACCGTTTCCTACCCCATCTGACCAGCCGGCCGTCGAGGTACGAGGGGTGCGTCGGCATCGGGAGCCTGCGGGCGCGCCCACTCGCCAGCTGCCCCAGGCAGGGGGGTCCCGATCAGCCAGTGGTGGCCATAGGGATCCGCCAACCGTCCCTGACGCAGGCCGTAGGACTGCTCGACGATTGGCGCAACCAGCGTGGCACCGGCGTCGACTGCACCGGCCACGAGCGCATCGGGGTCGGCCACAAGCAAGTTGATCCGCACCGACGTTCCACCGAGCGTCTCCGGACTGAGGTTGTCCACTTCAGGAGCCTCGTCTGCCACCCGTACCCGCGCCTCACCGATTGCCAGCTCGGCGACGATACGTCCGTCGGGGTAGGTGTTGCGATAGATCTCGACGGCGCCGAACGCACGCTCGTAGAACTTGACCGCCGCAGCGGCTCTCCGGACGGTGAGGACCGGCGTGATCGAGCTTCTGAAGGTCGTCATGTCTCCGATCATCCTCCATGTCCGCTCGGCGAACCGCGAGCCGCGGGTCTGCCGAAGCAAGTCACCACCAGCAACACCTCCGGCCGGACTGGGTGTTGTTCCTGGTGGCTTCGCCGGTCAGCGCGTGCGAGACGGTGACGCCGAACGGAGAACGTGGTCCCGCCCGGCGTGCTCAGCGTCGGGGATGTCGCAACGGACCGCCACTCGCCCGGCTCGGCTTCGACGACTGGATCGATCGGGGCGCTCCACCAGGCGCGAGGCCGAGATGAGCTCGCGGTCGCGGGAAGGTCAGGGGTGCTGGCTAAGCAGCGTCACGAGCGCGACGACCATCGGCTGATGATTGCCCCGCATCGACTCGCGAGCGGCGTTGGCATACACGAGGTTCGTGGGTCGGGGCTTGAGGGCCATGAAGAACGGAAGGCCGTATCGCACAGCAACCCAGTTGACCCACAGCCGCGCGACACGCCCGTTGCCGTTGGCGAAGGGGTGGATCCTGACCCACTCGCCGTGCGCGATCGCGGCGCACTCGAGGACGGCATAGAGCTCGCCGGCCGTCGTCGGCCGCGCACCGACCGGGATGACCGCATCCATTCGACCGATGATCGCCTTGAGGCCTGTCTCGAAGCTGACGAGCGCGCCGGGCACGTCGGCGGACGGAAGCCCCGGAGCGGTACCGACCGCGACCTCGTACCCGATCAGTTCTGGATACGCGGGATCGGTGTCACGAACCTCGCCCGCGTAGTACGGAACGGGAAGCGGGACGGACCCGTACGTCTCGCGATGCCAAACCTGCGCCATCGCCACGGTCGGTTCGAGGCGCTTGCTCGCGTCGGCGACGATGGTCGAGCCGACGGCCCGGAGGTTGGCCGCGATCCGGGCGTCATTCCCCGGTGGGTCTTCGTTCCAAGGAATCGGCACCGGTTTGCTACGGCCGATTGGCGGCGGCGGCGAAGGTCGCCTCGATGTCGTAGGGATCGGGCCGCCGCGTGACCATTCGGGCGACCAGCGGGTCGTCCTGCGCAACCTCGGCCTCGGCGAACTTCGCCACGTCGCGCTCATAGTCCGTGCGGTAGTCAGCCAGTCGCGCGAGCGTGTGCGACAGGTCTTCCTGAAGGGTGAGTGCGAGATCGCCGATCTCGTTGCGGATCATGGTCTCGGCGAGCCGGTTCATCGACACGTGCAGCCGGTCAGCGAGCAGCGCCAGGAGATCGTGGGTCGTCTGGTCCTCGAAACGGATGGTGAACGAGCGTCGGGGTCGCATGACCAGATGATCGGCTAGATGACGGCAGATGTCAAGTCTGCCGTCATACGGCCCGGCTCAGGCGCCGTACCGTCCCGCACTAGGAAGCCAACCCTTCACAACACATCCTGCCGCACAGGCGGGACGGTCCTTGTGCGCCAAGGACGGTTGGTAGCCCTTGCGCCAGGGACTCGCTAACTGAGGGGCGATTGCGGAGGCAACTACCGCGACCCGGGACCTCGGCGGTGACGACTGCGAGGCTGCCCGACCTGGGCCCGAATCCCTACATGTCGTGTGGCGGTCGAGGGTGCTGCCGCTCGAATTCTGTGGACGACATGAGCTGGCGGCAATCGAATCCGCCGTTGCAGGCCGGGATGCCGCCGTCTGGGAGCGGCTCGCCGTCGGGTTTCGCCTCATAGCGCACCACGGCCACACCGTTGCTGTCGATTGCGAAGCGGAGGTTCACCCAGCCGCACCCAACGTCGCCGAGACGGCGCACGAGGCCCTCGATGTCCGCCCACGTCGCTCGCTCGGCGAGCACGGGTGCGTAGTGGTCGAACGGAAAGCCCTCATCGGGGATCACAGGCGTGTCGGGGCGAAGCACGAGTGACATGCCATGCGTAGCCGCATGCTCGACGCAGTGTGCGGCGAGCTCGTCGGGCCGGGCGCCCCAGTAGGTTCGCCCGTCCGCCCCACGCTTCCGGAGTGTCACGCATCAACGTTCGCACCGGGCTTGGCGCGGCGCAAGAGTCGGGCCGATGATCATTGCGTCCGCAACCGCCCCATAGTTAGAACCCCCCCTTGCGCCCGACCGAGACCCGAACGAGAGTTCAGGAGACATGGAGCAGCCCGACGTTCTCGTCATCGACGATCAGCGCACATTCCGGTTCCCGGCCGTGTATGCGCGGACAGCAGCCGAGGGGATGTCGCGGCTGGCCGAGCATGAGTGGCGCGAGGTCTGGCTGGACTACAACCTGGGGACCGGCCTGACGATCGAGCCCGTCCTGCGCCTGCTCGAGGAGCGTGCGACCCGCGGGCGGCCTCTCCCGATCGGCGTGATCTGCGTTCACACCTCGGGTCCCGCCGAAGGCGACGCCATGGTCGTTGCCCTCACGCCCTGGTATCGCGTCCGGCGTGTCGTGGCGCACTCGTTCCGGGCGTCGTCGTAGATCGCGCCACGATGGGGAGCGACGGATTTACCCACCGGGCTTGACGCACAAGGGACGGTCGGGCAGCACGTGCCAGGGCGGATGGCGTCGCTTCTACGCCGTGCCGTGGCCGGTGAATGCCGGGAACTCCGCCGCGAGCAGGCGCACGATCGTGTCGACGAGGCGTCCGGTGATCCGGGCGCCGATATCGGCGCTGGCGCCCTGCGCGCTGCGCAGGATGCCGGTGGGTGGCACGCGTCCGGGAGGCTCGGGCAGCACCGTGTAGGCCGGCAGCGCCTGTGCCGACGGCGCAGGGATGCGCCCGAGCTCGACCCGGGCCGGGTCGAGGTGCAGCATGAGGGACGTCTCGACCACGCCGGCGTGCTCGGCCTCCCAGCCGGGGAACGCCCCGTGGAAGATCTCTTCGAGGTCGGGCGCGCTGAGCTGCTCCCACCAGTTCACCATGAGCACCCGCACGCCCGCCGGCGTGCCCGCGTCGCGCAGGGCGAGGTCGATGCCCTCGATGGCGAAGTACGAGTTCTCGTAGTTGCCGTTGACGAGCGCGATCGCGCTCACCCCCTGGCGCACCAACTCGCGCACGATGTCGCGCACGCAGGCCGTGAAGGTCGCACCGTCGAAGTTGGTCGTCCCCGGGAAGGTGCCACCGCCGCCCGTCGTCGGCTGCGACTTGTAGCCGTAGGCGAACGGGGGGACGACGAAGGCGGGCAGCCGCTCGGCGACCTGCAGGCAGATCTGGCGGGGCACCACCGTGTCGGTGTCGAGCGGCAGGTGCGGGCCGTGTTGCTCGACGGCGCCGAGCGGGAGAAGTGCGATCGAACTCGGCGCGCGATCACGGAACTCCTCCCAGGTGAGATCTGTCATCAGACGTGGATCCCGACTCATCGTTCCCCCCCTACGACGGTTACCGGTGACTTGCTGCCGGCTAGGGTACTCAACGCCGCCCGCATACGATCTCTCGGGTGCGAGGGGAGGGCCCTGCCGCGCTGTGCTGCGTCGGGTCTGTGAAATCCCGTGTCACAACCCCGGATTGACGACCTGCTATTTCCGGCGCTGAGGGCGTCTTCGTGCACAGACAATTCCTGACGGTGGAATGGTTGAACATGAACTTCCGCTCCTCGCCGCGCGACAGCGTCGATCCCACGTCATTCGCCGACGCGGACTTGGTGCGACGACGCGGCTACATCGGACCCGACGGAAGTGTCGCTCAGTAACTCATTCCTCTTGGGATGAGTGAACGGCTTGACACGACGGCGCGCCGAATGCACGACCAGCAACTGGCCGAGGCCGTGAGTGCCTTCCTTGTGATGAGGCCGGCGCAGGCCGGTGGAACGCCCGCTCCTCGATCCGCGCTCTCCGCGTACGTCCGGCTCGCGACGTTCCTGGGGCAGACTCCCGGACCGTGGAATGACGGGTCTGGGTCAAAAGCGACGCCAAGCGCGCGAGCATGACCTGTGCGCAATCGCTGCCGATAAGATGAGTTATGTAACGTTGTGCGGGATCTCGGAAGAGCGACCGTGCGGACATCCACGAAGTGCCCGGTCGCATCGGGACGACCGAGGTGTACGTCGTGAACGTGCCCGGCGGCCAGCACGACTTCCAGGCCGAGGTGACCGGCTGCGAGGAGTTGCGCTCGATCTCGGTGGCCGGCCGCGAAGTCGGTGGGGGCCAGACCTGGACGGCTGTCCAGCGCTTCGCGCCGACCGGGAACGGCACGGACTTCACCTACGAACTCGACAGCGAGATCCCGGGCAACCGCGTCGTTGGCGTGCTCGCCGGCAAGCTCATCGAGGGCAGCATCGACCGCTGGATGCACAAGTCGATGGAGAACTTCGGCGAGCTTGCCAAGAACGTCCGGCAGCCGGCGTAGATCGGGGGCTACAGCCGAGCGATCACCTGCTCGACAGGGACGACGGCGAGCCAGACCTCCGCGATTTCATGGTCCGTTTCGGCCGCGTCGAACGGAGACTTGCATGCACGGGACCAGGGACGCGACCGCCATGTGCTCAGGGGTAATCGGGAGCCGGGCTCGCCGGGGTCACGGCTGAGGGCGAGCCTCCTGCGGCAGCAGATAGAGGGCCATCACGAGCGGCGTGCGAGCGAGCACGCTGTGGCGGGTGCCGGCGGACATCCGCAGCCACGAGCCCGCGACGGCAGCGTAGGCATCGTCTTCGGCGGTGACGTCGGCCTCGCCGGAGAGGACGTGGATGATCGCCGGGCGGGCCGAGGTGTGCTCGGAGAGCCGCTCTCCGGCCGCAAAGGCGAACAGCTCGAGCTCGACGCCGGCTTCGTTCGAGAGGGTCTGGCTGTGGATGCCGCGGGTCGGCACGTCGGCCTCGCCGACGAGGTCCCCGAAGAACGTGTGCGTGGTGCTCATGGCGCCACGATACCCCTCGTGGCGTCCCCCCCTTCTCGACCTCGGTCGTGATCCGCGTGCGAGATCACCGCCGACTACCACCTCGGGCATCTCGGCGAGAGCTGGCGGCCACCAGCGCCGCCTTCCTGCCGCTGGGGGGTTCGCGGCTTCTCACGAGTACATGCGTGCTCACTGTCACGTGCCTGCCCTGGCTTGTGCGTCACACCCGGTTGGTAAGTCGCCGGGACGGGGTTCGCTAACTGTGGGGCGGTTGCGGGCGCAACGAGGTACTTCCGCGCCATAGGAGGTACTTCCGCGCCATAGGAGGTACTTCCGCGCCATAGGAAGTACTTCCGCGCCATAGAAGGCGGGACCTGTCAAGAAGTGTGCCGGAGAGCCTGCGTAAAACAACACGGCATACTTCTCGCCCGATGCCGGCCGGCCAGGAAGGGGGTGTGCTGTCCCGCCGGCCACCCCTTACCCTTCGCCGGTCCCCGCCTTCGACACATGATTGCGGACGCAACGAGATACTTCCGCGCCACAGAGGGGGCACGCCCGGGCCTCTCGCTCGTGGCCGTGGAAGCCCTGCCGATCGGTCAGGCAGTGATCCTCACCGGACCCGCAAAGCCTCGGGGCTGCGCACGAGACGGCCTTGTGTCAACGTCGCCCGAGACCTGAACCTAACGTGGGGGTCGAGCAATGACCGGGCGGCGACGGCGGCGCCATGGGTGGCACCACCGGAACCAACGCAGCGCGATCCGGGCGTCGCCTGCGATGTCGATCAACTCCGGCGTGCCGCCGGGTCACGCTCGAGGCCAGCGGGTGGTTGCTCGACGGCCTGGCCGTGAACGCAGAATGGCAGCGTGGACGAGATCGGGGCGTCGGTGGCGAGCGAGTCGTCACGCCGCGACGACCGCGGCGTCCGACAGCTGCGACTCGTCGGGCGCCCCGATCCCGTCGGACCTCCTGGCCGCGGTCAGGGACGCTCGCCTGCGTGCTGCCCGCCTTCGTGCTGCCCGACCGCCCGCAACCTGCCTCGGGCGGTCTGGATGACAGCACGCACCACCAGCCCGGCGACGACGATTCCCACCGCGAGCGTGGCAATTCCCCTGACCCGGTAGTCCGCCAGCGCGCTGTTCAGGACAGCGGCAACCAGCAGGCCGAGAACCAGACTGATCACGATGCCCACGACCACGCCGGCCAGGACGAAACCTCGTCCCGGGCCGCCGGATCAATCCGCTCGAGTCATCATTCGCCTCCCGACCCGGAACCGCTCTGGAGACAGCCTCGCCCCCATTCCCCTGCTCGTCAAGCTCCTGTACAGACCTCGGCACCCGGTCAGCAGTCGAACGCGAACCAGCACAACGCGTTGCGCAGCAGCTGGTCGTCGAGCACGAGGTCCCGGATCTCACGGGGAAGTAAGGCCCGCTGCCACTGACACTCCCGACGACCAGCCTCCTCGCGCCCGTCTTCGGCAGCTGCGGCACGCGCCGCCCTGATCGCATAGGCTGCGGCCCCGAGCTCGTGGGCCGCCACGTGGCCCACGCAGCCGGCCTGACCGGCAGCGTGGGCCGCAAGTCGAGCCGCCCCGGCCAGATCTCGTGCCGCCGCGTTTGCATGGCCGCCCGCCGCGCGGGCGTCCCACCACGTGATCTCACCCCGCGCCCAGGCGCGCCCGAGGTCGATCGCGTGGCGTGGGCGTTCGTCCTCGGGCCGCTCCCGCTCGAAGTGGTGCAGCACGTGCTCCGCGCAGTCGGCCGCCCAGATCGCCAGGAGGCGGTGATCGTCGTCGTGAAGGCTGCCGCCGCGACGCACCGTGATGAACCGCGGATCGCGGACCTTGGGAAGAATCATTCGCGCGCCTTGTCGGTCACCCCTCCCCCGCCGGGGCTCCGGCTTGGCCGGGGCCCCCTTCCTGACGGCTGGCCCGATCCTGCAGGCGCCCCGCGAGTCCCAGGTACGTCAGTCGTACTCGGCCCGGTCTTCCGCGACGCGCGCGAGGGACGCCGGCCTCCGCTCCATCCGGCTCAGGAAGAAGTCACGGGTCTGGCCGTCCATGAAGTACACGTAGCAGCCTCGCAGGCCGCGTGTCAGCAGCACGCGGTACGTGCTCTTGGCGAACGCCGCGAACTGTTCGTCTGTCACACCGCGACGGACCACGGAGTCGTGTGACTCGGCGCGTTGGCCGACCCAGCCGGTGAGAGGCCGGTATACGAGATCGGGGCCGAAGATCACCCCGACGTAGTCGAACTCGAAGCCCTGCGCCGTGTAGACGCATCCGACCTGCTCGATCCCCTCCCCCGCGCTCGCCCAGAAGTCGGACTTCGGGATCCCGGGCGCAAGGCGCCTGGCTTCCGATTTCGCGTTCCAGGGCATGGACCAGTCGCCCACGCGCACGTCAGGAACGAGGCGTCCGGTCGGATCCGGATCCGACCAGGGCCAGCAGAAGCCCGCGACGAGGCGTGCCGTGCTGCCGTCGCGCCGCCCTCGCGCGGATCGCGGTTTCCAATTCCTTCACCGAACCCATGACCCGGAGATCGAACTCGTCGTCGGACGGCCAGAGCACCTGCGGCGTCCGATCCAGTTCGAGCGTGTTGTCCACCCACCGGATGAACGAATCGGATCCGTTCGACCGGAACTGCGCCTTGAGCTCGAACTCGCGGACTGGAAACGAGCGCTTCGCCGCCGACTCGCGAATCAGCCGCGTGCTCCCGACTTCACCCGGTCGCACGACCTGCAGATCGTCGATGAAGAACACGCACACGCGCCCGGCATCGAGGATGTCGTCAATCTGGGCCTTGCCGGTGCGGTTGGCGGCGTGGGTGAAACGACTCGTGCTGATCGAGCGGATCCGGTGGGCCTCGTCCAGCACGATCACGTCGAGCGGGTGCTGCACGGTCGCCGTGTCCCGGAAGTACTTGAAGAGGGCGCCTGCGCGCGTGCCGACGATATTGCGCAGGTTCTCCGTGAATGCCTTCGACCCCGTGACGTGAAGCGTCTGGACGCCCAGCGCCGCAAGCTCGGCGACCAGGTTGACTGCCATCACCGACTTGCCGGTACCCGGACCGCCGGCCACGATGAACACCACCTGCCGCCGGTTCTGCCCCGCCGACCGGACTTCATCCAGGACAGCGTTGTAGGCGACCAGCTGTTCGTCCAGCAGCGTGAAGACCGGCTCGCACCGGATGATCCTGGACACGTGGTCGAGCAGGCGCTTGTGCGGCCTGAACTCCCCGCTGGCCACCTTGTCGAGGATGGAGCCGTCATCCGGCCCGGTCACGCGCTCCTCGAGGTAGGTCGCAAAGTCGTCCACACGATCGCCGGTGAAGGATGGGTTCACGGCGAGGAGAGCGGCGAACTGCGGGCCGAACAGGGGCGAGCCCGGATCGTCCTTCGCGTAGTGCAGATAGGCGCAGGCGTCGAGCGCGACTCCCCCGTCGGAGAAGGCGGGATGCGTGTCCTGGAGGTAGCGCTGGTATTGGGCGGCCTGTCGGGACGGGTGCAGATGATCGATCTCGCGCCCGCCCATGTTGACCACGACGCAGTCGGTGATGTTGGAGGCATCGACATGCGTCCACTGTTTCAACTCGACGACGACCGCAGCGTCGCCAGTGGTTGGATTGCTCCCCGTGAGGAGGACGTCGAGCCGCTTGGACGACAGCGGGAGCTTGAGCTCCACGAGGATGCCCTGATCCGTCAGGTCGGCCAGCTGGAGCACATTCGCCATGGCGCCGAGCGAATTGCGCCAGGCCATGACCTCCGACTCGGGCGCCCGATAACGGAACTCCTGGAAGAACCGCTCGGAAAGCTGCGTCGCCATCCAATTCCGGACCGCGTCGCCGATGAACTGCTCCGTGGTCCCCTGGTACAGGTGCATCAGGCCTGCCGGGCCACAGCCGCGGTCGCCATCATCGGTGTCGCCACCCTCCCATGCCGGTTCGGCCAGTCATATTCCAGTGGACTATACGGCGCGAGGCCACGATCCGGACATGTTCCGTCCGCGGCGCCGCGCGCCACCACGTGGTCGTGATCGGGGGTGCCGAGGTACTCGGGCTCGTGGCCTGAGGCGCCGGGGCACCGGCTCGTCCTGCGCCAGGTGCGCGTGACAACGCCGCGTGCGGATGACGCGGCAGTGTGTTCGTCCTACGGACGGCGCACGGCGATCGCGTCGATCTCGACGAGGATGCCCGCGAGCTGGGAGCCCACCGTCGTTCGAACGGGATACGGCGGCTCGAAATACTCGCCGTAGACCGCATTGAAGGCGTCGAAGTCGGCGAGGTCCGCAAGGTGCGCGGTCACCTTCGCGACATCGCTCATCGACGACCCTCGGCCTCGAGGATGCCGCGGATGTTGCGCAGCACCTGGTGCGTCTGAGCCTCGATGCCCTCCGGCGGACGTCCGGTCTCCGGGTCGACGGGGCTCTGCCCCGCCACGAAGATCAGGTTTTCGGTGCGGAGCCCCTGCGAGTACGGACCCGCCGGCCGCGGACTCCTGCTCGTTTCGATGGCTTCCTTCCACTAGCTCCCGCATGCAACACGCTCCACCGGCTGGTCGTTCCCCGCAGCGTGCGTGTCCCGGTTCGGCGGTGACAAGTGGTGGACGGTGCCCACGCAAGGGCCATGCGGCCCTTGTGCCGGGCACGCGCGCACTCACAACCTGTTGTCAAGTGCGTCGGATTGTTGTTCAGGGTCCACCCCAGCACGAGGCGACTGACGTGGCCCTCGGACTCCAGGTCGAGGACATGGCGGACCTGCGGGATCTGCTCATTCCGATCATGAGGTCGATCGCCATGACGGTCGGTCCACGCTGCGAGGTCGTCCTGCACGACTTCCGGGCACTGGCCAGCCGGGGCAGCACGATCATGTGGATCGAGAACGGACACGTGACCGGGCGGTACGTGGGCGGCCCGACCACGAACCTGGGACTCGAGGCGCTGAAGACCGGCGATCCGAGCCCGGACCGTTTCAACTACCGGACGAAGACCGCCGACGGCCGCGAACTGCGTTCGTCCTCGATCTACTTCCGCAACCGCATGGGAGAACTGATCGGGGCGCTGTGCCTCAACGTCGACGTGCGGACCTACGTGCACGCGCGCGACGCTCTCGACGAACTCATCGGCCGCGACGACGAGGCCGCCCTCGAGATCGACGAGACCTTCGGCACCGACATCGGCGATGTCTCGACGACCTCGTTCGGCGCGGCATCCAGGGCAGGGGCCTCCCGGTGACCGCGATGTCGCGTGATACAAGGTCGCCGTCGTCGGGAACCACGACGACAAGGGGGCCTTTCTGGTCAAGCGGGCCATCGACCGGGTGGCCAGGGCCGTGAAGATCTCGCGCGTGACCGCCTACGCGTATCTCGACGAGGCGAGGACTTCGGCCTCTGCAGCGGGAGGGGGGCCGAGCGGACGGGGCTGACAGGGATGGAACCGGAGGGGGACGCGACCACCGTCGGGAGGTCGCGAACAGAGTGGAGGGAACACATGGCCAGCGACACGATCCCGGAGCGCGCCGGCGTGGATCGCCGATCCTTCCTCGTCAAGGGTGCGGTGGCCGCAGGTGGAGCGGCTCTTCTCCTTGCAGGCTGCGGAAGCAGCACGCCGAGCGCGGGTGCGAGTACCGCGACCGGCAAACTCCAGGCCGTCATCAGTCGAAAGAAGCTCCTGGTCGGCACGGGCACGGGCAACCCGCCGTGGCACTTTCAGGACGATTCCGGCAAGCTCGCCGGGTTCGACATCGAGATGGGCCACATCATCGCGACTGCGCTGTTCGGTGACCCGAACACCGTGGAGTACGTCCAGGAAGCGTCGGACGCCCGGATCCCGAACCTGCTGACGAACAAGGTCGACGTGATCTTCCAGTTCATGACGGCGACGGCCCCGCGCGCCCAGCAGGTCGAGTTCACCATTCCCTACTACCGCGAGGGCGTTCACTCCTCGTGCCCGCGAGCAGCAAGTACGCCGACTTCAACGCCATGAAGGCCGCCGGCGGCGGCGTGACCATCTCGGTGCTCCAGAACGCCGACGCCGAGGCCATGGTCCACCACGGGCTGCCCCAGGCGAAGGTGCTGCAGATCGACACGCAGGCCAACGTCATGCAGGCGGCCGACTCCGGACGTGTCGATGGCGCCTGCGTCGATCAGTCGACCGTGCGCTGGCTGTTCGTCAAGCAGCCCGGGAAGTACAAGGACACCGGCTATGGCTGGTATCCGCAGACGTACGCGGCGGCGGTTCAGCCGGGCGACATGGTTGGCTCAACTTCCTGAACCAGGCGCTCCACGAGGCGATGACCGGCGTCGACTTCCAGACGTACGCGACGGCATTCAAGACCTACTTCGCCCAGGACCTGCCAACTCCGACGATCGGGTTCCCCCTGGAGTTCGCCCCCCGAACGACAGCCTGATCCCCGAGGAAGTCCACGGCATGACTCGCTGGACCCGCCGCCCGTCATGCCGAGCTCGCATGGAGAGCCTCGACCGGATGACCGCGCAGACACGGCACCGAACGAGCGGGTCGCTGACGTCGCCGGCTACCACGTCAACTGGGCGCTCGCGTTCAGCTACCTGCCGATGTTCATTGACGGGCTGTTCCTCGGGCTCGGCATCGCGGCGCTGTCACTCGTGGTGGGCAGCGCGATCGGGATCACGGCCGGTACCGTCAAGCCTCGGTCGCTCCTCGCTCGTGCGCTGGCTGGTGCGCGCGTATGTCGAGGTCGTGCGCAACGTGCCCATCCTGTCTGGGCCTACATCGTCTACTACGCCCTGCCGCACCTGGGAGTGCGGATGCTCAACAACGTCGCGTCGTTCGTGCTCGCCCTCGCGATCTATGCCGGGGCGTACCTCACCGAGATCTTCCGCAGCGGCCTTGCCTTCATACCGGATCGCTATGGCGAGGCCGGACGCGCCATGGGGCTCACGAGCTGGCAGCGAGTCCGGCTCATCACGCTGCCGCTGATGTTCCGCATCGTGGTGCCCTCGCGCACGAACAGCTTCATCTCCCTCTTCAAGGACACGTCCGTGGCCGCGGCCTGGCCGTCCCGGAAATCACGTACGCCGCCACGTACGTGAACATCAACACTTCCGGATCCTCGAGTCGTGGACGATCGCGAGCGTCATCTATCTCGTGGTGGGTTATGGGCTGGCGTTCGCCTTCCGCGCCTTCGAGCGGCGCTACCGCATGGTGACCTGACGATGGACACCGTCATCCACTGGCTGCCCACCCTCGAGACGTTCGCCCTGACCGCGAGCATCGCCGTCCAGGTCGTGATCCTCTCGACGTTCATCGGCATCGTCGGTGGCCTCGTCCTGCTCTACGGGCCGCGGCCGCTCCGACTCCTGGCGCGCGCCTACGTCGACTTCACGCGTGGCATCCCCGTCCTCGTCCTCATCTTCGCCGTCTATTACGTGCCAGCAATTCAATTTGCTCGATGCGCGACGGCTGCGTTGGAGGCCATCGGCGTCGTCGCCGGCGCCCAGGTCTCGTAGATCGACCGGGAGGGATCGGCTCGCAGCCCGCCGCGAACCGCGAGGCCAGACGATCTGACGAGCTGCGCGCTTCCGCTGATCGAGGTAGGCGGGCTCGATCACGGGCATACGCCGGCCTGTGCGAACACGGCGGTGGCGATCATCAAGGGCAGCGCGCTCGCCTCGCTGATCGGTGTAACGGAATTCCTCTACCAGACGCAGGCCGCGGTCGGGACGACGTTCGAGCCGATCCCCTTCTACCTGTTCGCCGCCGCCGTCTACTTCCTGTGCGCGTTCGGACTCTCGCAGGCGAGCCACGTCATCGAGCGCGACAGTACCAATGTTGAGTTGGCGCACGCGAGGTGCTGGGCGGCATCGACCGGGCGTTGAGCGCACCCAGCCCTCGTCGTGATGAGGCCGTCCGGGTCGCAAATCGACGCTCGTGCGCTGCGTCAGCCTCCGAGGCGTTCCAGGCCGGCGCGCGTAACGGTCGACGGCGAGCTGATCGGATACGGCGAGATCGATGGGCAGCGACGCCGGCTTGCGGAAGGGGGCGCTGGCCGATAGCGCGGATGGTTCTTGAGCTTCAACTTTCCCGCACATGAGGCCCTCCGGACGTCATGCTCGGGCCGGTCCGTGTGCGCCCTCGCCCGGACGAGGCTCGTGCCATCGCGAGACGACTAGCTCGGACGCGTCGGCTCGGGGATCGGGGCGACGCGTTGCCGGCAGCTGTCCGGCGGCCAGCAGCAGCGGTAGGCGATCGCCTGCGCGACGCACAAGGTTGTGCTCGACGAGATCACTCCGCGCTCGAGGCGGAGCTGGTCGGCGAAGAGCTCAAGGTGATCATGGCCTGAGCAATGCCGGCGTACGATGCTGTCGTACCACGAGGTGCTGTTCGAGCGCGACGTGGCAGACAGGTTCTGCAGGGTCGAGGGCGTGATCATCGAGCAGGGCGGAGCCGCCGAGGTCACGGCAATCCGCGGACGGCCCGCTTCCAGGCGTCGAGCGGTACGCAACGTCAGCATGCGGACGAGCTGAGGCGGCGAATGCGAGCGGGGGGCGTTCTAGCGACGCCTCGGCGTCGAGCGGATCATCAACGCGACGGCGACCGTCACGACCTCGGTGGATCGCTCATGTGGCCCGCGGTACTCGAGGCCATGCGCCAGGCGTCCGAATGCGTCGTGGACTGGCCGAGCTCGAGAACGCGGTCGGCGAGCGGAACGCCGCGGTGACGCACAACGGGTCCGCGGTCGGTGCGGTAGAGCGGAGGCCGGGCTCGTCATGGCGTCCGAGCGGCATGACGCGCGATGTGCCCGGCGGCGAGCTGCGACTCGCCGACCTGCCGGATCTTCCCCGAGTTCGTCGTCGCGGGCTCGCGTCGTACCTCCCGCGGTCGACTGGCGGGTGGCCGCCTGGGGGAGGTCGGGGCATCGGGCGGCGCGACGGTCGAGGAACTCGAGTCGCGGATCGGTCCGCCACGGGCGCCCTGCTGTACGTCGCCGGCGCCCACCTCGCCGAGGGAGCCGTGCCCCTCGATGCGTTCATCGCGGTCGCGCGCACGCCACCGACTGCCCGTCATCGTCGATGCGGCGGCCCAGATCCCTCCCCTTTCGAGCCTCTGGGACTTCACGCGCCTCGGCGCGCAGTTCGCGATCTTCAGCGGTGGCAAAGGGCTGCGCGGGCCGGCGAGCACCGGCCTGATCGTCGGCGAGGCCGCCGGCGTCGCGCGGTGCGCGGTCAACGCCGCCCCTCTCCAGCGACTGGGCCGTCCGATGAAGGTCGGCAAGGAGGACCTGATCGGGTTCCTGGCGGCTCTCGAGCTCGAGCTCGCGGCCGACGAGGTCGCGACGATCCGCGGCTACGACGAGGGCGTGGCGAGCGTGGCGGCATGGGGCGCGAGGCGCCCGACGTCGTGGTCGAGCGCGAGTTCCCGAGCGAGGCCGGACAGCCGATGCCCCGCGCGCGCATCAGTTCGCCGGTGCAGTGTCCGGAGAGCGTGATCAGATCATGGCCGACCTGCGCGACGGACGTCCCCGGATCGGGGTCTGGCCGGCTGGCGAGGACGGCATCTACGTGAACCCGCAGACGATGCTCGAGGGCGAGGACGCACTCCTGTGCGAGCGGCTGGACGAGATCCTGTTCAGCGAGGGCCGCGGGATGACCGGACCGGGCTCGGACGAGGCGGCCGCGGCCCCGGTCATCGAGCTGCCGGTCGACGGCGCACCCGCGCGGGCCAGACGCTGGCGGTGATCACGCCGCACCTCGACGACATGCCGTTCCACGCGGCCGGAACGGTCGCCAAGCTGCTGCGCGAGGGCTGCCGGGGCTACCTGATCCGGACGAGCAACGACGAGGTGGACTCGGCCGCGCTCTCTCCCGGTGAGACGATGCTGGCGAACGAGCGCGACGCGCGCGAGGTCGTGCGCGCGCTCCACCTGGAAGGCGTGTTCGACCTCAACGAGCGCAACCACCGGATGGACGGGATCGAGCGCCTGGACCTGCGGGGACGCCTGATCTTCCTGTTTCGCCTGCTACGCGTGGACGTCGTGTTCAGCTACGACCCGTGGGGGCATGACGAAGAGAACCCCGACCACTACGTGACCTCGCAGGCCGTCGAGGCGGCCTGCTGGATGGCAGGCGGCAGGCTCGACTACCCCGAGCACTTCGTTGCCGGTCTCGCGCCCCACGCGGTACGGGAGAAGTACTACTTCTCCAGGCGGCGCCAGGCCGTGAACCGCGTCGTCGACATCGAGCCGACGTGGGCGGCGAAGGCGGCTTCGATCCGGGCCTGCCGGACCATGGTCCTGCACGCCGTGGCCGACCTGCGGGCAGGGCTCGCCGCTCGCCGGCTGCGCGCGCCCGGGCTCGAGGGATCCGAAGACGAGTCGATCGAGGCATACGTGCAGGGGCTTTCGCGCGAACGCGACGCGACGATCGGCCGGCGGCATGGGCTCGAACTCGCCGAGGAGTTCCACTGGATCGGCCCCGACGCACCTCAGCCCGCTTGACGCGGATCCATTGCCCGGGTTCATCGCGAGGCACACCGAGCCGCTCGCGTGATCGCTCCGCGTGCTGCCCCCAGCCTGTCGCGCCGCGCCATCGACCTGCCGCGCTCGGGGATCCGCGACGTCATGGAGCGCGCCGCCGGGCGAGACGTCATCCACCTCGAGGTGGGCGAGCCGGACTTCCCGACGCCCCCCCACATTGTGGAGGCGGCCGCGCAGTCGGCACGGGCCGGCGCAACGAAGTACACGCCGTCGCGCGGCACACCGGGCCTGCGAGACGCGATCACCGCCCGGCTCGGTGCGGATCGCGGGAATTCCCGTGGGATCCGACTCGATCATCGCGACGCCCGGTGGAGGCACGGCCCTGCTGCTTGCCTGGCTCGCGATCCTCGAGCCGGGGGACGAAGTCCTGATCCCGGACCCCGGATGGCCCAATACCGAGGCGCAGGTCCTGCTGGCGGGTGGCATCCCGGTGCGCTACACGCTGCGACCCGAGTCCGGATTCGTGCCCGACCTTGACGCGCTCGCGTCGCTGCTGGCTCGGCCGCGCGTTCGCGCCCTGTACGTCAACTCGCCCGCCAACCCGACCGGGGCCGTCTTCGACGCGGACGCGGTCGGCGAGATCGTCCGGCTCTGTGCTGTTCACGGTCGCTGGCTCGTGTCGGATGAGTGCTACGAAGCGATCCGGTTCGGCGTCGCGCTGGGCGAGTCCGCTGGGCCGAGGCTGGGAGCGCACGATCTGCGCCTTCAGCGCGTCGAAGACGTATGCCATGACGGGATGGCGGATCGGCTGGCTCGTCGCCCCGCCCGAACTCGTCGAGGTAGCCTCGAAGCTCGCCGAGGCCGTCGTCTCGTGCCCGAGCGCGGTCTCGCAGGCGGCCGCCGAGGCCGCGCTGGCCGGCCCGCAGGACGTCGTGGCGCGGATGTCCGTCGCGTACCGGCGTCGGCGCGACCTCATCATGCCGCTGCTGGAGGCGTCCGGCCTGCTTGCCAGCGCGCCGCAGGGAGCCTTCTACGCGCTCGTCGACGTGCGCCGCTCGGGGTTGTCGGGGCGCGCATTCGCCCTGCACCTCCTCGAGCGCGCCGGGGTCGCCACGGCCCCCGGCGACACGTTCGGCCCGTCCGCCGCCGGCTTCATCCGCATTTCGCTCGCCACCCGTGAGGACCTCCTCGTCGAGGGGGTCACCCGGCTCATCGACCATGTCACGCGATAGGGCGAGGCGCACCGGGCGCGGACGATGAAGGGGGGCATCACCGCGGCACCGTCCGGGTCATACTCCCACGCGTGGACCGGCAAGCTGCGTCAATTCGCCCGCTGTATGCCGACTGGACCCGGTACCGCGACCGGCTGACCGGCGGTGTCCGGAACCTGACCGATGAGCAGCTCGGCATCAGCGCCGGACCCGGGCACGCCCCCATCTGGGCTCTCGCGGCCCATTGCGCCGGTGTCCGCGTCTACTGGCTGTGCGGCGTTCTCGGCGAGCCCGGCGCGGACAAGACGCCATTCCCGGACCCGTGGGCCGAGTTCGGTTGGGAGGACGACCTCGATCACCCGAGGTCGGCCGATGAGCTGGTCCGGGCGCTCGACTCGACGGACGCGATCATCGAACGGGTCCTCGACACGTGGACCCCGGTCGACCTCGATATCCCGTTCAACCGTCGCCACGGCGGCACCGTCCAGGTCCACACCCGCGGGTCCGTGCTCCTGCGGCTCCTGAGCCACGACGCATTCCACGCGGGCGAGATCTCGCAGCTGCTCGGCCTTCACGGCCTGCCCGCCATCGACCTCTGGGCGCGGCGACCGTCCACCTGACCGACGGGCGCGGATCACGGACGGACCCGACGGGCCCCGGCTCGTCCTCCCTACCGGGTCGGGCGGACGGCGCGGCCGTCCAGTCGGATCGTCCAGGGCTCGATCCAGCCGGGCACGAGGTGCGAGCCGGTCCACGGATCCGGAGCCAGCGCGGCTTCGGCGGCCTCGGCCGACTCCGCCTCAACGGCCAGCATGACCCGGCCGTCGTCCGAGACCGGGCCGCCCAGCACGATCACGCCGGCGTCGACGAGCGCGTCCATGAACGCCGCGTGCTCCCGCCAGCGCGACTGCTCATCCAGTGGTCGCGAGGGCAGCCAGGCCGGGCCCGCCTGGTGGCGCAGGACCAGGAACATCGACATCGGGGCATGGTAGCGCAGTCGCGGCCTGCGCCATGCCAGCGTGACCGCGCACGGCGGACGTTCGACCCTTCCGCGCTCGCCGACCGAGCCGGATCCTCGCGCCATGCGCAGCGTCGCGCCCACGACCTCGCTGGCCGTTGCTCTCGTCGTCCATCGCGCCGCCGGACCTGGCGCCACCGGAGTTCCGCGGCTACAACGCGAGCCTTGCCGACGGGTCGCCGGTGGACGTGACCGGCGAACTGCTGGAGTTCGGCAACGGTGGCAACGGCGGCGTGATCTCGACAGCGTCCGACCTGCTCACGATCATGCAGGCGATCGTGTCCGGAAAGCTGATTCCGGCCGCGCTCGTGGAGGAGATGGAGCGGCCGGTCCTGCAGTCCTGCGGCCTGGGCCTGGCGACCTGCGACCTGTGGTGCGGGCAGTTCTACGGGCGCGGCGGGTCCGTCACCGGCACGCAGTCGATCGCCGCTCGTTGCACCCGACGGCGTTGACGAAATCGTCCTCGCGATCAACTACCGGTCGGGAGAGGATCCGGGCCTCCCCCGGCTGGCCGACCGCGTGCTCTGTCAGGTTCCGTGACCGAGGCGACGGCTCCTCATGGGCATGTCCGAGGGTGGTACGCTCGGGCGCTCGCAGCGAGACAGCAGCACGCGGAGGCAGCGGATGCGCGGGATCACGCCCAACCTCTGGTTCGATGGCCGGGCAGAAGAGGCCTCGACCTTCTATGCGTCCCTGTTCCCGGACAGCCACGTCGACCACGTCGTGCGGGCGGCGGCGGACAACCCGAGCACGAAGGCAGGCGAGGTCCTGCTGGTCATCTTCACGCTCTCGGGGCAGCCGTTCACCGGCGTCAACGGCGGTCCCGGGTTCCCGTTCACGGAGGCGGTCTCGTTCGTCGTGGACTGCGACGACCAGGCCGAGGTGGACCGCTACTGGGACGCCCTCGTCGAGGGTGGCGGAGAGCACGGCCCGTGCGGGTGGCTGAAGGATCGCTTCGGGCTCTCGTGGCAGGTGGTCCCGCGGGAGATGGGTGCCTACCTCAACGGCCCGGATCCCGACGGGGCGGCCCGGGCGATGCAGGCGATGCTCGCGATGCAGAAGCTCGACGTCGCGCAGCTGCGCGCGGCGTACGAGGGGAAGTCCTAGCCTGTCGCTGTCCCCCGTCGGGTTGGCCGCGCACCCATTCGTACCAGGGACGCCACCGGATGCGGATGGCAGCATCCGGTGCAACCCTGGACGTACGGGAGCAGCAACGTGTGTGGCCGCGACACGCTCGGGTTCTACCCGCCCGAAATCACTTCAAGTTCCTGACCACGCCGCGCACGGAGTGCGGCCGGTGCACGCACCGCCGGAACCCGCCTCGGCGGCAGCACGCCCGAGCCGCCAGCGCGAGCGGCGCGAGATGGTCGGTGCCTCTCCCGTGCTGGCGAGGTTCCTCGGCCTGGACGCCTGTCTCGCGCGATCGCTCGACGGCGATCGCTGAGGGTCGGGGCACCGACGGCCTGCGATCCGTCCAAATCCACGGTCCTCAGGACTGGCCGGCCTGCCCGCCGACTCGCTCGCGCCCCAGGTCGAGCACCATGTGCACGTCCTCCGGCTCCAACTCCAGCAGTTCCGGGACCGGTTCGTCGGTCGGCACGAATCCGCGGCTCAGGTAGCACCCGACGGCCGACTCGGACGGGGTCGCGGACACGTAGAGGGAGCGCGACCCGGCCTCACGCGCCGCCGCCTCGATCCCGGCGATGAGCGCCGACGCGATCCCCTGCCGCCTGTGGGCGCGGTCCACGAACAGGGCCTCGAGCTGGTCCATCCCGGGCCGGATCCCTCGCCGCAGCGTGGCGACGCCCACGAGCCGTCCGGCGTCGAACACGCCGAATGCCATGCCGCCGTCGGGGATGAACGCCCGCCAGTGCCGTTCGAACTCGGCCCATCCTTCGGCGGACCTCGGGCGCCGGCTCCACGTCTCCGGACGCACCGAGAGGTGCACGCCTTGTTGCTCCAGGATCGTCGTGCCGTCCTCCGTCACGTCGATCTCGGTCGCTCGGGACAGCTCTTCCGGTTCGAGCGGTCGCATGTCCAACCCTGGCGTGCCCTCCTGCAGGATGCGGCCCGCGACGCGCCCGCGGACGAGACTGTACACGAGGGAGCCCCGCCACCGGCGGCGGGTCAGCGAGCGCGACGCAAGGCGCCCTCACGCGGGAATCGGGCGTCCGGCGCCGTCACCCCTCCGCGCCCGAACCGGCCGCCGGCTGGGTCTCGGGGTTGGACGCCGCGGGTTCGCGGGACGCTTCGGCGTCCCGGATACCGATCGCATTCGCCAGCGCTCCCAGCAGGAGCAGGCCGGCGGCCACGGCCATCGCCACGTGGAAGGCGTCCGTCGACGCGGCCTGCGCCGCGACGGCGACTGCCCGAGCGATTGACGGGTCGGGCCTCTGCAGCGGCGCGACGGCCAGGCGGAGCGCGGAGGAGTTGACGTCGAGCCCGGGGATCCGCGACGCCAGGTCGCCGTAGAACGCGGCCGTGATGGCCACGAAGATCGCCGCGCCGGCCAGCTGCGGTCCCACGCGCGAGATCGCGTTGTTGATCGCTGACGCCAGGCCGGCATTGCGGGCCGGCACCGAGGTCATGAGCGCCGTGGTGAGCGGGGCGACCATGAGCGCCAGGCCGCCTCCGAACAGGATCGCGGTCGGCAGGAAGTCGACGAAATATGCCGCCGGGGGGATCCAGCTCGCCGGCGAGCCGGGGCTCAGGACCCACGCGGGGCTGCCGGCCGGGATTCGCGCCTGCCAGAACAGCCCGGCTGCCATGAGCGCGGGCCCGACCGCCATGAACCGGCGCGGGCCGTAGCGCGCCCCGAGAACCCCAATTCGTGGCGACAGCACGGCCAGCAGCACGCTCCCGGGGATGGACAGCATCCCGGCCGCCGCCGCCGTGTATCCCAGCGTCCCCTGGCTGAACGTCGCCTGCTCGTACAGGAACACGTAGAGGGCGCCGTAGATCAGGAACGTGGACAGGTTCGTGACCGCGAAGTTGCGCGAGCGGAACATGCCGAGCGGCACCAGCGGGTGGCGTCCCCGGGCCATCAGCACGAGGAACGCCACCAGTGCCAGCGCGCCGATCGCCAGCGCCGCCGGACCGATCGGGTCGCTCCATTCCCGCTGCTGGCCGTAGATCGCCCCGAACGAGAGGCCGCCGATGGCGATCCCCGCGGCCGCGGCACCCGCCCAGTCGAACCGGGGCCGTGCATCGCCGCTCCGGCTCTCGGCGACGCTTCGCCACGTGGCCCAGAGGGCGATGAGCACGAGGGGAACGTTCACGAAGAACGCCGCCCGCCAGGAGATCGTCTGCACGAGCAGTCCGCCGACCAGCGGCCCGAGGATCGTCATCGCGGCGGACACGCCGGCCCACAGTCCGAACGCACGGCCCAGGTCCTCGCCCTCGAACGTGGCGGTGAGGATCGCGAGCGACCCCGGTACCAGCAGCGCGCCTGCCGCGCCCTGCGCGATGCGGAAGACGATCAGGGTCTCGAGCGACGGGGCCAGTCCGCACAGCACCGACGTGAAGCCGAACCCGGCCAGCCCGATGGCGAACATGCGCCTGCGGCCATACACGTCGGCGAGAGCGCCGGCCACGACGAGCAATGCGCTCAGCGTCAGCAGATAGGCGTTGTAGACGTATGTCTCGCCCTCGAGCGACCCCGAACAGGTGACTCGGGAGGTCCTCGCCGATCTTCAGCAGGGCCACGTTGACCACCGTCGAGTCCAGGAACACGATCGCGGACCCGAGGATGACCGCGAGCAGCGTGCCACGGCGCCTGTCCATCGGTTCAGCCTTCCCCCTCGGTCGCGGCCATCCAGTCGAGCGCATATGCCACCGCGCGCTCCGGGGACATCGCCCGGCCCTCGGCGAGCGCGGCGACCACCGTCTCCTGGTCGAGCACGCCGGCTTCCGGCACCCCGCGCCCCTCGACCTCATCGATGACGCGGGCCAGGTCGATTCCTCCGCTCGCCACGAGCTGGGAGGACGCGCCGGCAAGCCGGAGGGCGGGTACCGGCTCGTGCCGCGCGACCGCCAGGGAGCTCAGGTCTCCCAGGATCAGCGCGATGCCCGAGAGATCGCGCGCATCGGAGAACCGCTCGAGTGCCTCCCGCCAGAGCGGCGCGGCACGCGCCGGTTCGCCGAGGTGGATCCAGGCCATTCCCAGCGAGTGGAGCGCCCACGCCAGCGAGAACGGATCGTCGACTCGCCGGAGCATCGAGATGCACTCGAGCAGCAGGTCGCGGGCCTCCGGATAGGCATTCGTGAAGTAGGAGGCGTTGCCGAGCGCCCAGAGGGTCCGCCCGATGGACGCCTCGTCGCCGAGCCGCCGCTGGATGCCCAGGGCCTCCTCGAGCAGCAGCCGTGATCGGGGGACGTTAGCGGTACTGACCAGGTAGGGGAATGCCGCGTTGTAGAGGGCCAGGGCGGTGGCCCCGGCGTCGCCCATCGAGCGCCGCAGCTCCAGGCACTGCTCATAGGCGTCCGCGGCCGCGTCCATGTCGCCCCGCCAGTAGGCCACGCCGCCGGCCGCTTCGAGCGCGCGGGCGCGTGCCTCGGGGTGATCGACGGCATGGGGCATCGCCAGCAGCCGGTCGAGCCAGTCGCCTCCTTCGCGAAGCTGGCCGCGCATCTGCCAGAAGCGCCAGAATGCGGCACCGATCCGCAGGCCGGTCTCCGCCTCGCCATGATCGATCGCCCAGCGGATGGCGGCCCGCATGTTGTCGTGCTCGCGGGAAAGGCGGTCGAGCCAGGCCTTCTGCCCCGACCTCGTCAGCCCGGGTGCGGCACGTTCGGCGAGCGCGAGGCAGGCACGGGCATGGCGGTCGGCAACGGTCTCGAGTTCGCCGGATGCCGTGAGCCGCTCCAGCCCGAACTCGCGGATCGTGGCCAGCATCGAGAAGCGCGGTTCGCCGTCGGCCTCCTCCTGGCGGACCAGGCTCTGGTCGACGAGGTCGCCGAGGGCCTCCAGGACGTCCGCGCCGAGCTCCGGACCGCAGACCTCCTCGGCCGTGTCCAGCGTGCAGCCGCCGACGAACACGGAGAAGCGCGCGAGGAGGCGCCGGGACGGTTCGGACAGCAGGTCGTGGCTCCACGCGATCGCGCCGCGCAGCGTCTGCTGGCGCTCGGGCAGGTCCTTCGCCCCGCCTGCGAGCAGGTCCAGCCGGTGCTCGAGCCGGGTCAGCATCGCCTGCGGCGGCAGGAGCTTGACACGTGCCGCGGCGAGCTCGATCGCCAGCGGCAGGCCGTCGAGCCGAGCGCAGATCGCGGCGACCGCCGGAGCGTTGTCGTTGGTGACCTGAAAGTCCGGGCGCACCGCCACCGCCCGCTCGATGAACAGCGCGACCGCCTCGTACTGCGAGAGCGTGGCCGGGGCCACGTCCTCCCCGGAGGCAGGCAGGCCGAGCGGCGGCACGGGGTACTCCTGCTCGCCGGAAACGTGCAGGGCACCCCGGCTGGTCACGAGAAGACGCACGCCCGGACCGGCCCTCAGGAGAGCGTTCACGTGTGGCGCGCCGTCGGTCAGCTGCTCGAAGTTGTCGAGCACGAGCAGGACGCGACGGTCCCGCAGGTAGTCCGCCAGCCGCTCCTCGGGCTGCCCGGATCCGGCGTCCTGCAGTCCGAGCGACTCCAGGATGGCCGGTGCGATCTGGAGGGAGTCGGTGACGGACGCGAGCGGGACGAAGAACACGCCGTCGGGATGTTCGTCGGAAAGGTCGGCCGCGAGCTGGAGCGCGAGTCGCGTCTTGCCCGTTCCTCCCGGACCGGTGAGCGTCAGGAGACGCGCCCCGGCGAGCAGCCGGCGGGCCTCGCCGACCTCCCGGATCCTGCCCACGAACGAGGTCACCTGCGTGGGCAGGTTGTTCGGCGTCGCATCGACCGTGCGGATGGCGGGGAACGTCGATGGCGTGCCGGGCACGACGAGCTGATACAGGCGCTCGGGCCGTCCCAGGTCGCGCAGTCGATGGGTTCCCAGGTCGAGGAGGGTGAGTTCGGGCGCGAGCGACGTCTCCGACAGCGCCCGCGCGGTCTCCGAGACGAGCACCTGCCCGCCGTGGGCGGCCGAAGCGATCCGGGCCGCGCGGTGGACGTCCAGGCCGACGTAACTGCCACCGCCCAGGGTCCCCTCCCCCGCGTGAACGCCCATGCGGACCCTCACCGTCGCGCCGCCGGGCCACGCGTGCGCGGCGAGGGAACGCTGGGCATCGGCCGCCGCGGCGAGCGCGTGGGGGGCCTTCGGGAAGACGGCAAAGATCGCGTCTCCCTCGGACCCGAAGGGCACGCCCTGCCGGCCGCGCACGGCAGCCAGCAGCAACCGGTTGTGATCCTCGAGCACGGCCGGATACGCCTCCCCGAGCTCACGGAGCAGCCTGGTGGAACCCTCGATGTCCGTGAACAGGAAGGTGACGGTGCCCGTGGGCAGCGGAGCGGGACGCATCGGCCGGAAGGCGGGGCTGGTTCAGGGGCAGCGCGCCGGCGCGCGTCCGGATTCAGAGCGCAGGGCCGGAAGGCCGCTCCGCGTGGGCATCGAGAGCGCCATTGCCACCCCTCCCCCCGGCCGCACGGGCCAGTCGTGGTGCCGCGCATCGTGACGCCTGGACCAGGATCCGTCAACGCGCACGGCGGCGGCAGCGGGGCCGGGGCCGCGGCAGGGGCCGGCTCCCGTCAACCGGCGAGGTGGCCATGCGGCCCGGCCAGGCGCAGGCTCCGTCGACGGCCGGGCGCAGACGGCCGGTTCCTCCATGCGCCTCGCGAACCCGGCGGAGGACCGGCGGCGGCGGATTCGGGACCCCGGCGGTAGACTGCCGGCGCGGCGATGAGGCCCGCCGGACGACTCAGGAAACCGCGGCTCCGGCCGCTGACGGCTTCTACTTCGACGGTGAGGTGAAGCCGGCGTGGCCCAGGTCGATGATCGTGTCCGGTACCCCGCGACGCAGGGCACGGCGCGTGCGGACGCGCTGCCGTTCGGCAGCATCCTGTTCGCCCCGGACGAGATCCCGGCAACCCTCGTGCCCGGTGAGCCCGAGTTCTTCCGTGACCTGAACCTGGACCAGGTGGTGGCGGCGGTGACCTCCGGCCGTGACCACTACGACCTCGGGCCACTGTTCTACACGCTGCCCGCCAGCCCGGCGACCGTGGCGTACCGTCACGAGATCCTGCGGGACCTCGAGCGGACGGAAGTCCGGGGCGCCGTGAGCGCCTTCGCCGACGGCATGCGCCTGGTGCGAAGCCACCTGGCACGGGCGGCGAAGCTCCACTACCGGCTGCAGGAGCGGCGCTGGTTCCTGCAGGCGGTGTCCGCGTACTGCGACGCGGTGGAGCGACTCCGGCGGGACCTGGACGCACTCGATCCCGGCTCGGCGGGCTTCCGGGCACTGCGGGCGCACGTGCGCACGTACGCGGGGTCCGAGGAGTTCCGGTCGCTCTCGGGCGACACGCGCGCCCTGGAGGCCGAGCTGGCGAACGTCCGCTACGGCCTGCACATCCGGGCGAACCGGATCAGGGTCGACCGGTTCGAGTCGGGGACCGACTACGGCGCCGAGGTGAGCCGGACGTTTCGGAAGTTCGAGCAGGGCGCCACGAAGGCGTACACGTTCGACTTCTCGATGTGGCCCGAGATGAACCACGTCGAGGCCGGCATCCTCGACCTCGTCGCGCGCCTGTACCCGGACACGTTCGCCTTCCTCGACCGCTACGGCGTCGACCACCGCGACTGCATCGATCCGACGCTCGAGCGGTTCGACCGGGAGGTGCAGGTCTATCTCGCGTGGCTCGAGCACGTCGAGCCGCTCCGGCGCGGTGGACTCGCCTTCTGCTACCCCCAGGTGTCCGACGGTCCGAGGGAGATCGTGGGCCGGGCCGTCTTCGACGTCGCGCTGGCTGCCAAGCTTGCCGGGGGCCGCGGTCGCGTGGTGACCAACGACGTCGAGTTGCGCGCCCCCGAGCGGCTGATCGTCGTGACGGGGCCGAACCAGGGAGGCAAGACGACGTTCGCCCGCACGATCGGGCAGCTGCTGTACCTCGGCCGGATGGGCCTCTCCGTGCCCGGCGAGGCGGCCAGCGTCCCGTTCTTCGGCCGGCTGTTCACCCACTTCGAGCGCGAGGAGGACCTCGACAACCTGGCCGGCAAGCTGGAGGACGACCTCCTTCGAATCAGGGCCATCCTCGACGCCGCCACGCCCGAGAGCGTCGTGATCATGAACGAGAGCTTCAGCTCCACGACCCTGCATGACGCGCTGCTGCTCAGCCGGGACATCCTGCGGCGCATCCTCGCCTCCGGTGCGCTGTGCGTCTCCGTCACGTTCCTGGACGAGCTCGCCTCATTGAGCCCGGAGACCGTCAGCATGGTCGGCACAGTCGATCCCGTGGATCCGGCCATCCGGACGTTCAGGATCGTGAGACGGCCGGCGGACGGGATGGCATACGCGGTGGCCATCGCGCAGAAACACGGCCTCACCCGCGAGCAGATCCGGAAGCGGATCCCGGCCGCTCCGGCCGCACCCGCGCGCCCGGGCTCGACGCCCGTTTCCGGCGCCTCCCCCGCCTGGCAGCGTGCGACACCCGACCCTGGCGCCTCCCGGCCACCGGACACCGAGCCATGAACGCCTTCCTGATGTACCGCGACCGCGACGTCGACCCCGACGCGACGCTGCCCTGGAACGCGGACGCCCTGGTCCAGGACCTCGAACTCGACACGCTGTTCGACGCGATGGCGGGCGGTGACGCCTTCGTGCGGGCCGTCGTCGTCCGGTCGGCCCTCGACAGCATGGAGGACCTCGACGACATCGCCTACCGGCAGGCGATCGTGGCGGACTGCCTTCGGCTACCCGACGTCATACGCGAGATCCACGCCATCGCGGTCGAGGCCGTCGAGCGGGAGAAGCGCGTCTACGGCGGCATCCTGGACGGCAGCCCGAACGCCTCCTCAGCCGCTCCCTCGACGTGCTCCAGATCTTCCTGGAGCTGCTGAAACGGCTGCGGCGGCTCACCGACGAACACGCGTCGTCGCTTCGCTCGGAAGGTCTCGGGCGGTTCTTCCGGATGATCGCGACCGAGCTCGACGACGCCTACCTCGCATCGATCGAGGACCACGTGCGCCGGCTGCGCTTCGACCGCGGCATGCTGATCAGCGCCTGCCTGGGCGAGGGCAACAAGGGAGCCGACTACGTGCTCCGGGTGCCGCCCGCCGGGAGACGCCGGCTCGTGGACGTGGTCCTCGGGGATCGAACGGGCCTCGTCTACACCGTCGCGGACCGGGACGTCGCGGGATTCGAGGCGCTCGCGGAGCTGCGGAACCGCGGGCTGAGCGTGGTCGCCCGCGCGCTCGCGCAGTCGGCCGACCACATCCTCGGGTTCTTCGCGATGCTCCGCGTCGAGACCGCGTTCCACGTCGGGTGCATCAACCTTCGCGACCGGCTCGCCGCGAAGGGTGAGCCGGCGTGCATGCCCCGGGCCCTGCCGGCCCGTGACCCGAGCCTGTCCGCCCGCGGCCTCTACGACCCCTGCCTCAGCCTGCGCCTCGACGGGCGCGTGACCGGCAACGACGTCGCCGCGGCCGCGAAGGCACTGATCATGGTCACCGGGGCCAACCGCGGCGGCAAGTCGACCTTCCTCCGGAGTGTCGGCCAGGCACAGCTGATGATGCAGGCCGGCATGTTCGTGGCCGCCGAGTCGTTCGCCGCCGACGTGGCAAGCGGGATCTTCACCCACTACAGGCGCGAAGAGGACGCCACGATGACACGCGGCAAGTTCGACGAAGAGCTGGCACGGATGAGCGCAATCGTCGAGCGGATCGGACCCGGCGGCATGCTCCTGCTCAACGAGTCGTTCGCGTCCACGAACGAACTCGAGGGCTCCGAGATCGCGCGCCACGTGATCGAGGCGCTGCTCGATGCCGGGATCAAGGTCGTCTGCGTGACCCACCTGTTCGAGCTCGCGGACGGATTCCACCGCGACGGCATCGTCACCGCCCTGTTCCTGCGGGCCGAGCGCCACGCGGACGGGCAGCGGACCTTCCGGATCGTCGAGGGCGAGCCGCGCCCGACCAGTCACGGCGCCGATCTCTACCGTCAGATCTTCGGCACCGCACCCGATTCGCGGCCGGTGGCGCCGGCGCCGGGACCGCCCGCCTAACCGTCCACCGACCAGGGTCAGCGCGCGGTCACGCGGCGGACCAGCACGGACCGGCGTCCGGCGACGTCCGTGAGCGTCCAGACGATGGTGTGCGACCCGCTCGAGAGCAGGCGGGCGGGAACGATCTCGTACCGGCCCGTCGAGTGGCCGGTGAGGGTCCAGCGGCCCAGCATGCGACCGTCGAACGACATCGTGAGCGACCGGAGCCCGGCCGCGCTGCGGACGATGACCGCGAACTCGTGGCTGTGCAGCCGGGCGACGCTCGAAGGCGTGTAGAGGACCTGCGCGAACACGGGTCCAGCCGGCGCGCCGATGACGGCGGCCGCCGTGGCGATCGCGGGTCCACCGCGCGAGAACAGGCACGTGACGTAGAGGGCTCCGGCACCAGTCCGTGCCACGCCGCATCCGAAGCGGTCGTAGCCGCCAAGGATGTTCGCCCGATGGTCGGAGCTCGCCATGAAGGCGCGCTCGGCGGCCGCGACATCGGCGATCGACCCGGTCGGAACGCCGCGGCACCCGGAGCCGTCGGCGTCGCACCCGGGAGCGTACGTGACCGGCCCCGTGCCGTAGCCGGTGTTCCAGGCGATGTTCTCGGCCCGCGACGTGTTGTACCCGAGGCCCGGCAGCAGATCGATCAGGGTCACCCCCGTGCCGCCGGGGACGGAGCAGCCGGAAATCACGTGAGCGAGGTACCCGCGCAGCGCCATGTCGAGCGACCGGCCGGCCGGCTCCATGCCGGAGGGGCAGCGGAACGGCCGGTCCGTGGCGAGAGCGACGAGCACGGGATCCTCGGCCAGCGCCGGGAGGCCCTCGGCCGTGCGGTCGAGATTGGTCAACCGCATGACCTCGGCTCCCGCCGCGTTCGAGACCGACGCGCTCGCGGCCTGCGCGGCGCGGGGCGCGACGGCAGGCGAGGACACGATCAGCGCCACCGCCGCGGCCAGGGTGACGGACAGGATTCGGACGAGCGGCAGGTCGCGCATGATGGTTCACCGGGTGACGGAGAGGACGTCCCCAGTCTCCCGCCGGCGCCGCGCCACGACGACATGCCAGACCGCCCGGCCGCCCCATCACTTCAGGTGAGTCCCGCCTACGTCGAACGCACTGGATCGGCCGAACCGATTGCCGCGGAGGGTCGCGAGCGCGACAATCCCGTCGTGCCGCCCGCCGCGTCCCGCCGATTCGGGCCCTTCCGTCGCCACGTGACGGTCGGCCTGACGGCGCGCGCGGCGTTCGGGTACGGCTTCCTCGCGGCTGGGTGCGCCGTGCTGGTGCTGCTGGCTGGATCGGCGCTCACCGGAAGGCCGGGGCCGCTCGAGGTCGTCGCCGACGGCGCCACGCGGTTCGTGCCCCTGTCCGTGTTCGAGTCCGTCCTGCTGGCGATCGGTTCGCTCGCGAAGGGCCTCGTCTTCTCGGCCGTCGTGGTGGCCACGCTGTTCGGCGGTGGTGCGCTCGCGGTCGCGTTGCGAGGGTTCCGGGGGACCTTGCCGGCGGGCGGCGTTCTGCTGGGCGCGACGGCGGCAGCCGCCGTGCTCGACGGCGCCGTCACGTGGATCGCGTCGGGCTCTCCGTATGCCCTCGGCACGGCATACGAGCCGGTCGCGGTGGTGGCCCCGGCCGCCGTCGCGTCTCTCGTGTACGCCGTGGCGCTGGTGGCCATGCTGCCGGGCGCCTCGGACCGGGCGATGGAGCGCGCCACCCGCGCGGACCCGGCGCCGGATCCCGCCGCCGAGCCGGCTCGACGCCCCGGCCTCACCCGACGAGCGCTGCTCTCGCGCGGGGCCGCGATCGTGGGCGGGATCGCGCTGGCCGGCGACGCCGGCATCACCGCGTCGAGGGTGCTCTCCGCGGCCGAGGCGCCAGGGGCCGGCTCGGCGACGGGTCCGGGGGCCTCGGCCGGGGCGACCACCACCGGCACGACGGCAACCGGCACGACGGCACCCGGCGCAACCGGCCCCGCGACGGGCATCGCGGATCCTGCCGCGGCCTCCACCGGCCCGGCCGCCGCGAGCGTCACCGGCTTCGGTCCCACGCCGGCGCTCACCCCGGTCCCCGACTTCTACGTCGTCCTGAAGGACATCTCGCCACCTTCGGTGGACGGCGCCGCGTGGCGCCTGGTCATCGACGGCCTCGTCGATCGCCCCCACTCGCTCGACCTCGCGGAGCTGCGCGCCCTCCCTTCGCGCACCGGGTACCGCACGCTCGAGTGCATCAGCTACACCATCACGATCCCGAACGACCTGATCTCCGATCAGTCGTGGAGGGGCGTCGCCCGTGGCCGATCTCCTGGACGCCGTGGCAGTCCGGCCCGCGGCCAGCTGGGTGTGGTGGACCGCGGCCGACGGCTACGCCGAGTCGCTCCCGATCGGCGTGGCACGTGACCCGGAGACGTGGATCGCCTACGAGATGGGCGGTACGCCACTGACGGTCGATCACGGGTACCCCGCCCGCGTCCTCGTCGCCGGGAGGTTCGGCATGAAGCAGCCGAAATGGGTCACGCGGCTGACCCTCGCGGACCACGACCGGCCCGGCTTCTGGGAGCAGAACGGCTGGGGAGAGCAGGCCGTCGTCCGGGTGATGTCGCGGATCGACACGCCGGGCTGGGGCGACACGGTCCGGGCGGGCGTGCCGTTCGCAGTCACCGGCATCGCCTTCGCGGGGGACCGGGGGATCTCCCGGGTCGAGGTCAGCGCCGACGACGGCGCCACCTGGAAGGACGCGATCCTCGAGGACGCCACGCGTGCGCCCTCGGTCCACTGACGTGGGTGCGGTGGCGCGCCACGCTCGTCGTGAACCCTCCCCGGCGGGCGACCCTCGTGGTTCGTGCCACGGACGGACGGGGCGCCGTCCAGTCCGGGGTGTACGCCGACGCTCCGCCTGACGGATCCGCGGGGTGGGACCGCGTGGGGATCACCGTCACCGGCTGACCGGGCGACCAGGCAGGCCCTGTCGGCTCTCGATTCGCGGCCCTGCGGCCAGCCCGGCCGGCTGCCGCGCCCGCTGCTACGATCCGGCGGTGGATGACATGCAGGACCTCATCTCCGTGGCCGTCGCGGCCGTCGATACGCGCAGCGACGACATCGTCGGCATCGGCCGGGCAATCTGGGCGCGCCCCGAGATCGGCTTCCGCGAGTACCGGACCGCGGCCTTCGTCGCAGACCGGTTCCGCGCCCTCGGGCTCGTCCCCCGCGAGGGACTGGCGATCACGGGGGTTCGCGCCGACCTGGACCTCGGCTCACCCGGGCCCACGGTGGCGATCATCGGCGAACTCGACGGCCTGCCGGTGCCCGACCATCCCGACGCCGACCCGACGACCGGGGTGGCGCACGCCTGTGGTCATCACGCCCAGCTCGCCCAGATGCTCGGGGTGGCCATGGCGCTCCGACAGGCGGGCATCGAGGGCCGGCTGACCGGTCGCGTCGCCTTCGTGGCCGTGCCGGCCGAGGAATACGTCGACCTCGCCTGGCGCAGCGAGCAGGCCCGTGCGGGACGGCTCGAGTTCCTCGGCGGGAAGCCCGAGCTCCTCCGGCTGGGCGTGTTCGACGACGTGGACATGGCGATGTACATCCACGCGACGGCGAGCCCCGAGGATCTGCGGCTCTCGATCCCGGGCGGCTCGACCGGCTTCGTCGTGAAGCGCACGCGCTTCCTGGGCCGTGCGTCCCACGCTGCGGCCGCGCCCGAGGAGGGCATCAACGCGCTTCACGCCGCATCCCTCGCCCTGACGGCCATCGGGATGCAGCGCGAGACGTTCCGGGACGAGGACCGGGTGCGCGTGCACTCGATCCTCACCGCCGGCGGCACCGCGGTGAACGTCGTGCCGGCCGAGGCCCGCCTCGAGGCCCAGGTGCGCGGCATCACGCTCGAGGCGATGCTGGACGCCGCCCGGAAGACGGACCGGAGCCTGCGCGCCGCGGCGCTCGCGGTGGGCGCGGGAGTCGAGATCGAGACGCTGCCCGGGTACCTTCCGCTCGTGCACAACCCCGAACTCGCGGCCCGATTCGCGGCCCGGGCCCGGGCGATCGTCGGCGACGACGGCTGGACCGTGCGGCCGCCGATCGCGGCATCGTCGGACGCCGGGGACCTGTCGCAGGTCATGCCGTTGATCCACCCGAGCACCGCCGGGTTCGGCGGCGCCATCCACGGGGCCTCGTTCCACGTCGTCGACGAGGCGGCCGCCTACCTCGATCCCACGAAGGCGCTCGTCGCGACCGTCGTGGACCTGCTGGCGCGCGGCGCCGCCGGTGCGCACGAGGTGCTCGCCGCGTCCCGGCCCCGCCTGACGATCGCGGAGTACCTGGCCCTCGTGCGCGGCATGGGCGGCGTGCGCCGATTCGAGGCGGAGCCCTAGGAGGCGCCTCCGATCGCCGCGTACAGCAACTCGAGGAAGCGCCCCCGCGAGGCCTCGCGCACCACGTCCACGTTCGCCGCCCGGCCCGTGACCCCAAGCTCGTCGACCATCGTCTGGCCGCGTCCCCACGTGCCGCCCGTCTCGACCGCCACGAACCGCCGGTCCACGCGCGTGGCGACGCCGTCGTCCAGGGCGACGGCCATCGCGATCGGATCGGGCAGGTCGAACCCGTCGAGCTTGGTCTCGGTCAGGCAGTACTCGAGCAGGCGCCGCTGGATCGCCACGCAGAACCGCGCCACGTCGGTGTCCACCGCCTCCATGCGCCGCATCTCGTCCGCGCCGATGGTCGCGTAGAGCCGCGAGACGTCCCAGCCCACCATCGTCAGCGGGATGCCGGAACCGAACACGATCTCCGCTGCCTCGGGATCGACCCAGATGTTGTACTCGGCCAGCGGCGTGACGTTGCCCGGGAGGATTCCGGTCCCGCCCATCGTGACGCAGCGGCGCACCTTCGACGGGAACGTCGGATCACGGAGGATGGCCATCGCCACGTTGGTGAGCGGACCGAGGGTGACCAGCGTGAGCTCCCCCGGCTCCGCATCCACGGCCCGCAGGAGGACGTCCACCCCGTCCCCGGCCGCGGACTTCCGGCCCCTGACGGCAGTCCGACGTCCCCCATGCCGTCGGCGCCGTGCACGTTCTCCGCCGTCTCGAGCGGGCGCGCCAGTGGTTTCGCCATCCCCGCATGCACCGGGACCCGGGCGCCGCACAGCTCCACGGTGTAGAGCGCGTTCTGGACGCCCTGGTCGAGCGGGACGTTACCCGCCACGACGGTGATGGCCTCCACCGAAATGCCCGGCGTGTTCAGCGCCAGGACCAGCGCGACCGCGTCGTCGGAGGCGGTGTCGGTGTCGATGAGCAGTCGCGTCACGATGGTCCTCCCGGCCCGGCCGGGCCTTCCGATTGTCCCGCCGGCGGCGCCGCCCAGTCGCGCCGCTCCACGTCGACCAGCCCGCGGTCCGTCAGCTTGAGGGAGGGGCTGACCGGCAGCGAGAGCGTCGCCAGGCTCATGAACGCGTTCGAGTGCCGGTAGCCCCACGCGTCCAGGGCGCGCCGCACGGCGGCGGCCTCGGCGGCCACCTCCGCCCCCGGCGCCGTCGACATCAGGCCGCCGACCGGCAGCCGGAGGAGCGCGGTCACGCTGCCGCGCTCGGCCACCGCCACCCCGCCACGCGCCGTCACCACGGCCGTGGCGGCCGCCGCCATCGATTCCGGCGAGGTGCCCAGTACCAGCAGGTTGTGGCTGTCGTGGGCGTACGTCGTGGCGGCCGCACCGTCGGCGAGGTCCAGGCCGACGACGGGCGCGAAGGCGCGATCGCGGGTCCGGCCGTGCCGGTGGACGATCGTCAGCAGAGCGGCACCGGCGGGGAGCCGCGCGACGCCGTCCCGCACCTCGACCTCGATCGTGTCGGCGAGCGTCGACGTGTCGGTCGCGTTCGCTCGGATGGCCAGCACCCGCCGGGATCCATCGGGCCCGCCCGGATGCCACTCGAAGTCGGTGGCCCGCGGCGCGGCGAGGCGCACGGTGTCGCCAAAGGGAACGTCGCCCTGGTCCTGTGCACGCCACGTCGCGACGCCGTCGCGCGCCACGACCCGTCCCCCCGCGATCACCATGACGGGCCGGAACGACGGCACGTCCCGCAGGAGCACCAGGTCCGCCCGCCGCCCCGGCGTGACCGTGCCGCGGTCGTACAGCCGCAGGCGCCGGGCCGGCGCCAGCGTGATCGCCCGCAGCGCCTCGAGCGGGGCATCCCGGCCTCGACGGCCCGCCGCGCGACGTGGTCGAGATGTCCATGCGTCACCATCGCGTCCGCGGCGACGTCGTCCGTGACCAGGGAGAGCGGCGGCCACAGCGGGAGCGCCCGCAGACCGTCCATGAGCTCGCGCGAGATCGACTTCTCCTGCAGCTGCACGTGCATGCCGAGTCGAGCCTTCTCCAGGGTCACGGCCGGAGGGTTCTTCGTGTGGTCGGAATCGATGCCGGCCGCGAGGTACGTGGACAGGTCGGCGCCGGACAGGCGCGGGCAGTGGCCGTCGACGATCACGCCCGCCCGGCCGTGCGGCATCCAGGATCGACCGCATCCGTTGGTCGCCCGACACCACGGCGCGGTAGTCCATCACCTCGCCCAGGGCCACGACGCCCGGCTCCCGCAGGAGCAGCTCCACGTCGGAGGCGTCGAGCTCGGCGCCGGCCGTCTCGAAGCCGGGCAGCGACGGCACGCAGGACGGGACGCCGAACAGCATGGTCATGGGCGTTCCCCGGCCGGCCGCGGCGAGCCAGCGGAGGCCGTCCGCTCCGACCACGTTGACCAGCTCGTGCGGATCGGCGAGCACGGTCGTGGTCCCGTGCGGAAGCGCCAGCTCCGCGAACGTCTCCGGCACCAGGAACGAGCTCTCGACGTGCATGTGCGCGTCCACGAAGCCGGGGGCGATGAGAAGCCCGGTGGCGTCGATCCGCTCGCGGGCCTCCCCCGCCGTCCCGGGCGGCAGGACGCCGCTGATCGTGTCGCCGGTGACCGTGACGTCGGCCTCGAACACCTCGCCCGTGAGGACGGAGACCACCCGGCCTCCGGCGATCAGCAGGTCGTCCAACCGGCCACCTCCCCGCGCGGCGCGGCTCCGCTACCCGCAGGGAGTGCAGGCGGCGCGCCCGGGTTGCCGTCGGTTCGGACCCGAGGGTCCGCGGCGCATCGCATCGGGCGTGTCACCGGCGCGGACCATAGCCGGCAAGCGCGTCGATCAGCAGGTCCCAGAAGCGCACGGCGTCGATCTTCGTCGGGACGAGGACGTTCTTCGGCAGGCCCAGCACATCGTCGACGTCCACGAGCGTGCGCCCGTAGGAGAACTCGGCGTGGGTCTCGACGTCCACGTGCATGGGCTCCGTCTCGAACATGGTCGGGTCGATCAGCCATGCGACGGCGGTCGGGTCGTGCAGCGCGGGGCCGAACGAGCGCCTCCTCCGCGCGGTCGTCGAGGCATAGAAGCGCAGCATGGCGGCGCTCATGTCGCCGACGGACGAGTCCAGGGCCGCGATCCGCTCGATGATCCCGGGCGTGGCGACGACCTGGTGCGTCAGCTCGAGGCCGCACATCGTGATCGGCGCACCGCTCTCGAACACGATGCGGGCGGCTTCCGGGTCGACGACGATGTTGAACTCGGCGGCCGGGGTCCGGTTGCCCAGGCCCCACGCGCCGCCCATGAGCGAGATGTGCCGGATCTTCGGCACGATCCGGGGCTCGCGGCGCATCGCCGTCGCGACGTTGGTGAGCGGCCCGATCGGCACGAGCGCGATCTCCCCGTCCGAGGCCATGAGCAGTTCGACGATCAGGTCCACGGCGTGCCGCGGATCGACGGGAACGGTGGGCGGCCCGAACACGGGGCCATCGAGACCCGATTCGCCGTGGATGTCGCTCCCTACGACCTGGGCACGCACGAGCGGCCGGTCGCATCCCTCGGCGATCGGCACGTCGGTGATCCCGGCGACCGTGCAGATCCTCCGGGCGTTGAGCGTCATGCGGTCCACCGTGTGGTTGCCCGCCACGGTGGTGATGGCGCGCAGGTCGATCGCGGGCGAGGCGGCGGCGAGCAGGATCGCGAACGCGTCGTCCAGGCCCGGATCGCAGTCGAGGATGATCGGCTGCCGCTCCACGTCGCTCACCTCTCCCTGTCCGCCCCGCGCTCGCGGGCGGCCTGCTCGTACATCCGGTCGGGCCCTCGCAGGGCGTCCACGATGGAGGCGGCATCCATGACCCGCGCGTAGCCGCGCCGCATCGTCCGAAGGGTGGCCACGTGCGAGAGGGCGCTGTCGGTCGCGGTCACGTCGCTCCCGAACACCACGTGGTATCCCCGGTCGAATGCGCCGCGCGCCGTCGCTTCGCAGCAGTAGTTGGTCATCGTCCCGCACACGACGACCGTCCGGATGCCCCACGACCGCAGCAGCGAGTCGAGTTCGGTTCCGTGGAATGCGTCGTAGGTGTGCTTCGTGCGGATGACGTGCTCGTCGGGGCGCACGCCGAGCTCCGCCGCGATCCCGGTGCCCGCGCTCCCGGCACGCAGCCGGCCGGCCGCCACCGGCGCGCAGTACGCCGGCGTGTCGTTGAGCCGCTCCACGAGGTAGGTGGCGGCCGTGAAGACAGCCGGGACGGCGAGCCGGCGGCAGACGTCGACCAGCGACCGCACCCTCGGGAGCTGGCGCAAGGCCTCCGGCTGGCACATGGGGCTCGTGGGCCGCACGAAGTCCTCCTGGAGGTCGATCACCAGGAGCACCGTCTCGGCCGGGCGGATCACGAACGCGTCGTGCCGGTTCACCTCGTAGTCGAGATCCGCAGCGGCCAGGAACGAGGCCTCGTCCCCGTCGAGCCCCGGGATCGAGAGCGTCTGCCGGTCGAGCAGCTCGTCGGGAGCGCGGGCGAACACCTCGAGGAAGCGGCGCACGGGCTCACCGGCCGCGGCACCGCTCACGCGTACATGCCCAGCGTGTCGACGAGCAGGTCGAAGAAGCCCGGCACGTCCATCGCCACCGCGACCTCCGCATTGGGCGCCTCCGCACGGCCGATGGCATCCTGTCCCGCGAGGGCGCCGCCGCGTCCGACGTAGCGGTAGTCGCAGACCGTCATCGCGCGCGTCAGGGTCCCGTGCAGCTCGATGCCGACGTGCATCGGCTGCATCTCGAAGAGCTCCGGGCGGATCAGGACGGCCACGGCGAGCGGGTCGTGGAGGGACGCGCCCGCCAGGCCGAAGACGTGCTCGAGCGAACTCCGGTAGAACTCCAGCAGGTCGGCCACGGTGCGTGCCACCCGGCCACCTGCCCCCCGGATCCGCTCGATCTCGACACGTGTCGCCGACGCCTGCCGCGTCACGTTGAGCCCGAACATGTTGATGGGCACGCCGCTGCGGAACACCACGTCCGCGGCCTCGGGATCGACCCAGATGTTGAACTCGGCGGCGGGCGTGGAGTTGCCGTACGTCGTCGATCCGCCCATCAGGCTGATTCCCCGGAGCCGCCCGGCGAGCGACGGGTCCGTGATGAGCGCCGCGGCGACGTTCGTGAGCGGCCCCGTCGGCACGAGCCACAGGTCGTCGTGGAGCCGGCTCTGCTCGATGATGAAATCGACCGCGCGCAGGGGCGCCAGCGGGGTCACCGGCTCCGGCAGGTCGACGCCGTCGAGCCCCGTGACGCCGTGGATCTCGGGCGCGTACACGGGATCGTTGACCAGCGGCCGGGCGAGGCCCTTCGCCACGGGGATGTGCGTGAGGCCGGCCATCTCCACGACGACGAGCGCGTTCCGCGTGACCTTGTCCAGCGACTGGTTGCCGGACACGGTCGTGATGCCCACGACGTCCAGGTGGCGGGCCGCCAGCAGGATCGCGAGCATGTCGTCGTGGCCGGGGTCGCCGTCGAGAAGCACGTGCACGGCGTCAGGCTCCGTAGCTCGCGATGGCGCCGACGATCAGGTCCCAGAAGCGCGGGGCGTCGAGCTTCGTCGCGACCAGCACGTTCTTCGGCAGGCCGAGGACGTCGTGGAGGTCCACGACGGTGCGCCCGAAGGAGAACTCGGCGTGCGTCTCGATGTCCACGTGCGCAGGCTGGGTCTCCACGATCGACGGGTCGATGATCCAGGCAACGGCCGTGGGGTCGTGCAGCGGGGGCCCGTCGAAGCCGTGCATCCTCTTGTAGGTGCTCGCGAAGAACCGGAGCATCTCGACCGCGAAATCGCCCAGCGGCGAATGCAGATCGACGAACCGCTGGATGATGTCCGGTGTCGCCTTCGCCTGGTGGGTCAGCTCGAGCCCGCACATCGTGATGGGCGCCCCGCTCTCGAACACGATTCGGGCGGCCTCCGGGTCGACGAGGATGTTGAACTCCGCCGATGGCGTCTGGTTTCCGAAACCCCACGCGCCGCCCATCAGCGAGATGTGCCGGATCTTCGGCACGATCCTCGGTTCACGGCGCATCGCCATCCCGATGTTCGTGAGCGGGCCCACCGGCACGAGCATGATGTCGCCGTCCGAGGCCATCAACAGCTCGACGATGAGGTCGACGGCGTGTCGCGGGTCGAGCGGGACGTCCGGCTCCCCGGCGAACGTCGGACCCTCGAGGCCGGACTCGCCGTGGATGTTCTCGGCGACGCGCTGCTCGCGGACGAGTGGCCGGTCGCACCCGGCCGCGACCGGGATCCCGTGGATCCCCGCCCGGCTGCAGACCCGCCGCGCGTTCAGCGTCGTCTTGGGCAGCGTCTGGTTGCCGGCGACGGTCGTGATCGCCAGCAGGTCGATGGCCGGCGAGGCGCTGGCGAGCAGGATCGCCATCGCGTCGTCGTGGCCGGGATCCACGTCCAGGATGATCTTCTGTGCCACGCCTCGGGCTCCTCTCGCGGCTGATGGGTGGGAATGACCGGTTGGTCGGGTGCCTCAGGGCATCGCGGCGCCTCGGGGCACCGCGGCATGGGCCGGCAGCGGTGTGGTGAGCACCGCCACCAGGTCCTCGACGAACCGCCGCGAATCGACCTCGAGCGCGATCCGGGTGAACGGACCGGGCCGCCCCTCCGACTCCATGTACTTCGGGCGCCGGTCGACGAGCGTCATGCCGCGCGTCGCGCCATCGCGCGTGACGTGCACGGAGGTCTCGAGCGCCCGCGTGACCAGGCCCGGATCGATGGCGACACCGGCGGCGAGCGGGTCGTGCAGGGGGCAGATGCGGCGGCCACCGAAGCTGCGGGCGTACACGCCCAGGTAATGCTGCAGGATCTCGGTCGCGAACCGCGCCTGCGGCGTTGGCGCGGCCGCGATCCGGTCGAGCTCGGGCTCCTCGAGCCGCGTGGCCATCGTCACGTCGAGCCCGACCATCGTGATCGGCCAGCCCGCGTTGAACACGAGCTCAGCCGCCTCGGGGTCGTGCCAGATGTTGGCTTCGCCGGTGGGCGACGCGTTGCCGACGCCGTCCGCGGCGCCGCCCATGATCGTCACCGACCGCACCAGTCCCGGCAACTCCCGGTCCTCGACCAGGGCCGCGCCCAGGTTGGTGAGCGGGCCGGTCGCGACGACGTCGTACTGACCCGGGCGCTCATGGGCGAGGCGGATGAGCTGCGTGACCGCGTGCTCGCCGCTCGGGCCTCGCCGCGGTGCCGGCCGGTCCGTGTTGCCCAGACCGTCCTCTCCGTGTACCCATCCGGCCGTCGCCAGGTCCTGCGCGAGAGGCCGCCAGCACCCTACCGCCACCGGCACGTCGTCGAGGCCGCAGAGTTCGAGCACGCGGCGTGCGTTCTGTGCCGCGAGCGGCGCCTCCACGTTGCCGTGCACGCTTCCGACGGCCGCGATGCGGGCCTCCGGTCGGCCGGCGAGGTAGAGCATGGCGACGGCATCGTCGACGCCGACGTCCATGTCGAGGATCAGCGAACGGGGTTCCACGGGACGCCTCCGGTGCGGGGCAGAATCAGGCGATGCGGCCGCGGCGGCGCTGGATCATCGCGAACGTGAGGGCGATGAGCGTGACCACGTACGGCAGCATGAGGACGAGATCCGGGGACACGTTCAGCGCGGGGATCACCTGCACCCGGTCCGCCACCGCGTTGGCCAGGCCGAAGACGCCCGAGGCGATGAGGGTGCCGAAGGGGGTCGCGTTGCCGAAGATCTCGGCGGACAGCCCGATGAAGCCGACGCCGTTGGTCATCTCGCGGACGAACTGGTTGAGGGTCGCCATCGCCAGCTGCGCCCCGCCGAGACCTGCGCACGCGCCGCTGATCATGACGGTGATGATCTTCAGCGTCGTGGGGTTGAGGCCCGCGGCCTCCACCGCTTCGGGGTTCTCGCCCGTCGCGCGGATGTGCACGCCGATCTTCGTCCGGTAGAGGACGATGTGCGACACGACCACGAGGATCAGGGCGGTGAACACGATCACCGTCTGCCCGTTCAGCATGTGGTAGAGCAGCCCGAGGCCCGGCTCGTTGGCCCAGTCGGCCGGCAGGGTGAGCCGCCAGAGCGTCGGGAACGTGTCCGGCGTGAAGCTTCCCTCGTTCTGGTACAGGCGTTCGAGCAGGAACACGGTGATGCCGTCGGCCAGCAGGTTGATGCCGATGCCGGCCACGAAGACGTCGGCGCCCAGCACCAGGACGACGTACGCGAAGACCGCGGACATCAGCATGGCCGAGAGGACGGCGCCGGCGAGCGCGAGCGGGACGCTCTGGGTGGCGGCACCCACCGCGATCGCGAAGAAGGCCGCGGTCAGCATCATGCCTTCCATGGCGATGTTCAGGATGTTCGCCTGCTGCGTGAACACGCACCCGATGGCCGCCAGGAGGATGGGCGTCGTGTAGAGCAGGAGCGCGCCGAGCAGGTCGGCGTTGACGAGCTGCGTGAGGCCGTTCATGCCACTGCCCCCTTCCGCCGCAGGAACCTGGCGATCGACGGCCGCGCCTGTGCGGTCATCAGCACCACGATGATTCCCGACAGGATGTTCACCAGCGGGTTGGGTACGGGGGTCTGGATCTGCATGATCGCAGCCCCGTTCAGGAGGGCCGCGTACACGAAGGCCATGGCCAGCGTTCCCCACGGGTTGAGGCGTCCCAGCAGCGCCGCCGTCAGCCCGAGGAAGCCGAAGCCCGGCGAGAAGCTCTGGTAGAAGCGGTGCTCGACGCCCATGACCTCGATGGCGCCGCCGATCCCGGCCACGGCACCGGAGATGAACATCGTCTGGATCAGGACGCGCCGGACGTCGATGCCCATGGCCTGGGCGAACCGCCGGTTCGTGCCGACGGCGCGGACCCGGGCGCCCCAGACCGTCCGGAACATGAGGAACCAGGTGCCGACGGCAACCGCGAGGGCGATCAGGAGGCCGACCGTGACCGCCGACGGCGGCAGGATCTGCGGCAGCCACGCCTGGTTCGCGACGTAGGTCGTCATGGGCGCACCGGCGGTGACGTCCTTGAACTGGTTGTCCACGAGGTACTGGGTGAGGAGCATCGCGACGTAGTTGAGCAGCAGGGTGCTGACCACCTCGTCGACCTCCCAGAGGGCCTTGAGGACGCCCGCGATGGCGGCCCACAGGCCGCCGGCGATCGCGGCCACCAGGATGATGACGACGATCAGCAGCGGGCCGGGCAGGCTCACGAACGTGAAGCCGGCGACGGCGCCCCAGAACGCGCCGAGGTACATCTGCCCCTCGCCGCCGATGTTGAACGCGCCACCCCGGAACGCGATCATCACGCCAGATTCCGGTCGTGATGAGCGGCGTGGCCTTGGCGAGCAGGTTGCCGAAGTCGAGCGCGTTGTCGAAACTGCCGAAGAGGAACGCGTGGTAGGCGGCGACGGGGTCCTGCCCGATCGCGATCACCACGAGCACGCCGATCAGCAGCGCGAAGACGATGGTCATGACCGGCTGGAGGACGGCGTTGCCGATGGATCGCAACGCACCCGAGAACCGGGCGCCGGCGGTCTCCTCGTCCAGCGGGACGGTGCGTTGGGTCATCGTGACTCTCCCGGGTGGTCGCTCTTGAGCCCCATCATGTAGAGGCCGAGCCCCTCGTCGGTGGCGTCCCGTCCGGCGGTCTCGTGGACCACGCGGCCGCGGTACATGACGAGGATCCGGTCGGACAACGACAGGACCTCGCTGAGCTCGGACGACACGAGGAGGACGGCGCGGCCCTCGGAGCGCTGCTCGATGAGCGTGCGGTGCACGCTCTCGGTGGCGCCCACGTCCAGGCCACGCGACGGCTGTGCGGCCAGGAGCACCTTCGGCTCGCTCGTCAGCTCCCTGGCGAGGACGACCTTCTGAATGTTCCCGCCCGACAGCGACTGCGCCGGCGTCGCCGGCTGGGCGTTCCTGATGTCGAACTGGCGGATGAGCGTCCTCGCCCATCGCCGGAGCCGGCCCGGCGACACGATCCCGCGGGTGGCGAGGCCTGCCCGGCTGTAGTGCGGAGCGGCGAGGTTCTCGGCGATCGACATGCTCGGGCTGACGCCCCTGTCCATGCGGTCCTCGGCGACGAACGCCAGGCCCGCGGACCGCCGCTCGACCACGCTCCGCCGCGTAACGTCGACTCCGTCGATGTCGATCCGTCCCTCGGCGGGGGGACGCAGACCGCAGATGAACTCGGCCAGCTCGCTCTGCCCGTTGCCCTCCACGCCCGCGATGCCGTAGATCTCGCCGGCCTTGACTCGAGAAGGAGATCCCGTCCACCGCCGGCAGGCCCCGGGCGCTGCGCACCTTCAGGTCGCGGACCTCCAGGACGGTCCGCCCGGGCTCCGCGGCGGGCTTGGTCCACCTCCATGAGGACCGGCTTTCCGACCATCAGCTCCGGCGATCATCGGGCTTGGTGACCCTCGGCCGGTCCATGGTGCGCACGATCTTCCCCTGGCGGATCACGGTGATCCGGTCCGCGGTGGCCAGCACCTCGTCCAGCTTGTGGGTGATGAAGATCACGCCCTTGCCGTGGGCCGTGAGCGCGCGGAAGGTGCGGAACAGCTCGTTGGACTCCTGCGGGGTGAGCACGGCGGTGGGCTCGTCGAAGATGAGGATCCGCGCCCCGCGGAAGAGGATCTTCAGGATCTCCACGCGCTGCTGAAGCCCGACGGCAGGCTCCTCGACGCGCGCGTCCACCGGCACGCTGATCCCGTTCTCCTCCATGAGCGCCGGGACCGCGCGCCGCTGCTGCGCCGCTGGAAAGGACGCCCGGCCCGGTGGGCCTCCTCCCCGATGATGACGTTTTCCAGGACGGTGAACGGGCGGGAAGAGCATGAAGTGCTGGTGCACCATGCCGATGCCCGCGGCGGATCGCATCGCGGGGGCCGCGGATGGAGACCGGCTTTCCACGAGATGGATCTGCCCGCGTCCGGACGGTACAGGCCGTAGAGGATCTTCATGAGCGTGGTCTTGCCGGCGCCGTTCTCCCCCACGAGCGCGTGGACCTCGCCCTCGGCCACGCTCAGGTCCACGTGATCGTCCGCGACCAGGTGGCCGAAGCGCTTGGTGATTCCCTTGAGCTCTAGGAGCGGCGTCGTGGTGGTCATCTGACGGGCACTCGTCTCCCCAGGGCGGGCGATGGGCCCCGCGGGCGTCGCCGCCCGCGGGAACCCCTGACGCTGCGAGAGCCTACTGGCTGAACTCGCTCTTGACGGTGACCTTGCCGCTGGCGACGTCCTGCTGGGCGGCGGTCAGCTTGTCGACGACCGACTGCGGGACGTCGGCGTTGTCGATGATCAGGCCGACGCCGTTGTTGGCGAGGCCGTAGTGGAGCAGCTGGCCCCACGGCGCCGTGCCCACGATGGCGGCCTTGATCTGGTCGTAGAGGGAGTTACCGACTTCCTTGACCATCGAGGCCAGGACGTGCCCGGGATACAGGCTGTTCTGGTCGGAGTCGACGCCGATGGAGTACTTGTTGGCCTGCGAGGAGGCCTTGAGGACGCCGAGCCCGGCGCCGCCGGCGACCGCGAACACGATGTCGGCACCCTGGTCGTACATCGCCGTCGTCAGGTTGTACGCCTTGTTCGCGTCGTTGAAGTTGCCGATGTACGAGACGAGGATGTTGGACGCCTTGATCCCGACCAATTCCGCGCCCTGCTTGTAGCCGTCCACGAAGTCGTTGATGACCGGGATGTTCATGCCGCCCACGAGCCCGATCTTGCCGCCGCCACTGGACAGCTTGAAGTCGGTCTTGTCCGTGGCGACGATCCCGGCGAGGACGCCGGCAAGGTACGAGCCGTCGTTCTGCTTGTACTCGATGCTGAGCACGTTCGGCAGCGCGACCTGGTCGTCGAACTGGATGTAGTGCTGGGTCGGGTGCTCCTTGGCAACCTGGGTCATGTTGTCGTGCATCTGCGTGCTGCCGCCGATGACCAGGTTGTAGGAGCCGTCAGAAACGGACTCGAGGTTCTGCAGCCACTGCGCCGGGTCGGTGGGCGAGGCCTGCAGGATCTTGGTCTGGATCCCGAAGTCCGTCGCGGCCCTGGCGATACCGGCGGCGGCGGAATCGAAGAAGCCCTTGTCGCCGAGGTTGCCCGACACGACGAAGGCGACCTTGAAGTTCGGGTCGTGAATGCTGGCTGCGCCGGAGGCCGCCGGTGCGGCCGATGTCGCGGCGCTCGCCGGCGCGGCGGCGGACGCGGGTGCTGCGGCCGAGGCCGGTGCCGCCGAGGCCGGCGCGGCGACGGATGCTGCGGGCGCGGTCGTCGCCGATGCGCCGCAGGCGGTCGCGAGGACCGCCACCGTCATGAACACCGCCGGCAGGCGGGTCTTCCTGGTCCACGAGATCGACATCTCGCGCTCCTCCTTGCTGGATATCGATGGGTGGATGCCCGCCACCCACTCGAACGTGGTGATCCTTGACCCCCGGGCCCGGGCCCGGATTCCTACATAGGCACGCCCCCGGGCACCAGGGTCGCCGGATCCGGCTGTTCGGCCGCCACCGGACCCAGCTCCTCGACCTCGACGGAGCGAGCGGCGCGGAGGACATCCGCGCGCAGGGGCAGGGACGGCTGGGCGCCTGTCACCGTTGCGGCCAGCGAACCCGCCGCCACGGCCATCGCCAGCGACTCCGGCTCGGAGCGCCCCTCGGAAATCGCGACCGCAAGCGCGCCCACGAAGGCGTCGCCTGCCGCCGTCGTGTCGACGGCCGTCACGCGGGGTGCCGGCGCATGCCACGCGCGGCCGCGCACGGCCAGCACCGCGCCCTGGTCCCCCAGGGTCACTGCGACGCGGGAAGGTCCCCTCGAGAGCAGGGTGGCCGCCGCCTCGGCCGCGTCCACGGCATCGCGCACCGGGCAGCCGGTGAGCTGTGCCGCCTCGACCTCGTTCGCCACCAGCGTGTCGACGGCGTCGATCAGGCCCTCGGTCCCGGGCTGGACCGGTGCCGTGTTCAGCACCACGTGCCAGTCCCGCCGCCGCGCCAGCCGAGCCGCCGCCGCACATGTGGCGATGGATATCTCCTGCTGCAACACGAGCACGGTCGGCTCGTTCGCACCCGGCAGCGCCTCGAGGTCGTCCACGCAGGTCGTGCCGTTTGCACCCTGCACGACGACGATCGCGTTGGCGCCCCTCGGGTTCCGCAGGATGAAGGCACTGCCGGTCAATTCGCGAGCATCGACACGCACGCCGTCGCTGACGCCGCTCGCGAGGAGTTGCGCCCGCAGGTACGACCCCGGTGCGTCGTCGCCCACGCGACCGATCATCACCACGGTCCCGCCACCCACGCGCGCGGCCGCCACCGCCTGGTTCGCGCCCTTGCCGCCTGCCGCGACAGCCGAGCTGCGGGCGAGGATCGTCTCCCCCCAGCGGGGCTGGCGACGGACGTCGACGGCCGTGTCGAAGTTGAGGCTGCCGAACACCACGATCCTCATGCGACCGGCCCCGTGGATTCGCGGACGACGAGGTGCGGGCGGAGCCTGACGTGCGCCAGGTGCCCGTCCAGACCCGCCGCCAGGGCCACCTCGATCGCCCGCTGCCCCATCCGCCGCGCTGGCTGGTGGATCGTCGTGAGCGCCGGGCGCGAGTAGGCGGCGAAGATCAGGTCGTCGAACCCGACCACGGAGACATCCCCGGGCACGCGCACGCCGTGCGCCTCGAGCTCGCGGATGAATGCCAGTGCCGCCAGGTCGTTGGCAACCGTCACCGCCGTCGGGCGGGATCGGAGGCGGAGGAACGCCCGCGCGGCACGCGTCCCGTCCTGCGTCGTGAAACCCCCCTGGATGACCACGGGCTCGAGCGAGCGATCCTCCATCGCGAGCGCGTACCCGTGAAGGCGATCGCGCGCGGTGGACGCATCCTGCGGGCCCGCGACGCACGCGACGCGCGTATGGCCCGCATCCAGGAGGTGGTCGGTCGCGAGGCGGCCGCCGAGCCGGTTGTCGACGCTCACGCTGGGCAGGTCCAGCCCGTCGAGGAGGCGGTCCACGATGACCATCGGGCAGCTGGCCGCGAACTCGCGCAGGGTGTCCACGGACGTCTCCGAGTTGGGCACGACGATCACGAATGGCACCTGCAGTGGCACAAGCGTCTCCAGGTACCGTCGCTCGAGGTCCGTCTCGCTCTCCGTGTTGCACAGGAGGAGTGCGAACCCGGCCTGCCGTGCGGCCTCCTCGGCCCCCAGCGCGACGGCCGGGAAGAAGGCGTTGGCCACGTCGGGGATCAGGAGCGGGACGAACGGGGCCCGCTGCTCGGTCAGCGCCCGGGCGAGCAGGTTGGGCTGGTAGCCGAGCTGGCGCGCCGTGTCGAGGACGCGCTCCCGGCTCGGACTGGGCCGGTCCGACGATCCGCGAAGGATCCGCGAGACGGTCGAGGCATGCACGCCCGCGGCCGCTGCGACATCCCGGATCGTGACGCGACTCCCAGGCAAGCTGCCTCCGGCTGGCGGTCGTGCAACCGGTTGCGCAACCGGTTGTGCGCCGCTTGTATAGCCCGGCCGCGCGTCGATGTCAACGGCATATCAGCGGGTCGGTCCGCCGCCGGTCCCGCGCCGCACGCGTCCCGCCGCGCATCGGCGGCACGCGGTCAGCCTGGTGCCGTCGCCGCTCCCGCACCCGGCCCGGGACCGCGGGCCGGATGTCCCTTCGGCGTGGCGCTCGCCAGGCCGGTGATGGCGAGCGTGTCCCGGCGTCCGGCCAGTTCTCGTCGTGCGGCACGATGCCCTGCCCGCAGGGCGGCCCGGATGTCCCGGTCGCGCGGGCGCCGCACGTCCGTGCCCCGCGCGACGAACGTGGCCAGAAAGCCTGCATCGAAGGCGTCCCCCGCGCCCGTCGTGTCGGTGGCCGTCATCGCACGAATCGGGACCTGGACCGACCTGCCGCCCGGGAGGCGGGCCACGGCGCCGCCCGGTCCCGACTTGATGACGACGACCGGCGCGATGTCCAGCAGCGGTCGCAGCCCGGCGCCGGCGGTCGCCTCGGCTGCCTCCGAGTCCGTCGCGAGCAGCACGTCCGGCGCCAGCGCGGCGACGCGACCCAGCATGACACCCGGGCCCTCCGACGCGATGAACCCCGCCGACGACAGATCGACGCTGACGAGAGCGCCCTGGGCCCTGGCAAGGCGCGCGGCCCGTGCCGATGCGGCCGCCAGCCGTTCCCCCACCAGCGAGTACGACGGGAGATGGAGCAGCGCGATGCCGGCGAACCAGGACGCGTGCAGGTGCCGCGGGCCCAGGAGGTACATCGCCGCGCGGTCGGCCACGAATGACCGCTCGCCGTCCTCGACGATCACGCCAAGGCGGCCGGTGCGACTCCCGGCGAACCGGACGGCGTGGACGCGGACGCCACGGGACTCGAGGTAGGCGACGAGCGCATCGCCCGGTCCGTCCTCCCCGATCGCGGTCACGAGCGCGGCGTCCAGGCCCAGCCGTGCGAACCATCTCGCGGTCGTCGACGCCGAGCCTCCCTGCCGGAAGCTCACGCGGCCGGCCACGTCCGTGCCACGCCGCAGGGGACGGTCGGCCGACAGAACGACGTCGAGCACGAGGTCGCCGAGCACGACGATGCGTGGGGATGGAACTGCGGGCGCCCCGGTGGAGTCCATCGCGCCACGATAGCGCCCGCGTCGGTGTGCGTGGGAGCCGGCCGGCGATCCACGACGACCCGCGGGCGGGGCCGCGCCGACCAGGCCCGGGCCCCCGCGAACGCCCGGCCGCCAGCTCTGGCATCCTGTCGCGATGACCGTCGATACCCCTGCCGTGCGGGCCGTCGAGGCTGCCGGAGTCCCGCACCGCGTCGTCGTGACGGAGATCGCCCGCAATCCGGTGGAGAGCGCGGCCCTGCAGTCCATCGACCTGCATGCGCTGATCCGGACCATCGTCGTGAGGCGAGGCGAGGACGACTACGTCTTCGTGCTCGTCCCCGGCGGCCGGCGATTCGACTGGGCCAGGCTGCGGGCCCACCTCGGCGTCAGCCGGCTCTCGCTGCCGGACAAGGACGAGGCGCAGGCCGCCACCGGCTACGAGCGCGGAGCGATCACCCCCTTCGGCTCGACGCGTGCCTGGCCCGTGATCGCGGATGCCTCGATGATGGGCCTGGAGCTGGTGGCCATCGGCGGGGGACGGCGGGGGGTCAACCTGCATCTCGCGCCTGCGGACCTCGTCACCGCTACGGGCGCGGCCGTTGTCGACGTGACGGTACCGGGAGAACCGGCCGAGGGCTGATCGGGCTGCGGGCGCCGCGTGCAGCCGCATGCGTGCGAGGCTGCCCACGCGCCTCGGACACTCACCGGGCGAGATCGGCTACCTCGAGTTCCTCTCGACGATCCCGGGGGCGCTGCGCGCCTGACGCAGGTCAGGATCCCGAGGCGGGAGCGAACCGGAGCCGTCCCGGGGGCAGGTCGGCCAGGAACTGCGCGACGAGATCCGGGCGCGCCGCCAGCCGCCAGTCCACGACGGCGTTGACTTCCGTCTCGAGCTTGCGCCACTCGAACCAGCCGATCAGGTGAATCTCCGGGAACGAGGTGGCCGTTTCGGACGAGAACACCTGGCGCCACCACGCCTGCTTGATCGCCTGCTCCGACGCACCTCCGCCGCCCGGACGCCAGAACGCCGCGGTCTCCGCGATCGCCATCGGCTTGTCATGGCCCTGCGCGTAGGTCGCGTAGAAGTTCACCTGGGTTCCCGACGAAACGCCCGAGGTGCCGGTCAGGAGTCCGTCGACTCGGCCGGGCGGAGGGACGGCGTTGGCGCCCCAGGGGTAGCTGTTGCCCCAGTGGTACAGGGACATGCCGACCCAGTCCACGGCGTCGTCACCGGGCCAATACGGCGCGTATGCGTCATCGGCCGCAGTCAGGCGCCCGTCATGGTTCGTGTCGAGGGCGGCAAACGCGGCGGACCCGGGCCTTGCAGCGTACCTGCCGCCGGTGAAGGGGTAGCCGTCCGCGCTGTTGGGTGCCCAGAGCATCGCCGTGCCGGGAGCCAGGCGGTGCACGGACGCGGCCACCGTCCGGAACGCGGCAACGTAGGCCACGGGATCCTGGCCCCACGGATACCACGTGCCGTTCATCTCGTGGGCAAACCGCAGCAGGGTGGACACGCCACACGCGCGGTACGCGGCAAGCAGGCGCGCCAGCGAGTCAGCGGCCGCCACCGTGACCGTTGACAGGCCCCCGTTCGGCTGGAGCGTCAGCAGCGCGATGCCGCCCACTGCTCCTCACCTGTCGGTAGAAACCGTCGAGGTTGGCTCGGTCGGCATCGGCGATCGGGAACCCGACGAACTGCACCCACGCAGCCGGCGTGTGGCCGGCGCCCATCCTGGAAGCAACCGCGGCGACGCTGTCCGTGCCCCAGTCGATCCCCATCCCGAACCACGTGCCGGTCGGGTGCAGGAGATCCGCCGGTGTCGGGCTCGGGCCGGTCATGCCCTCGATCGTGCACGCGGCCGCCCCGCTCCCGGGCGCGCCCTGGGCGGGGGAAGCCGTGTCGGTCGCGCTCGAGACGGTGGCCGGGCGGACGGACGCGCTCGGCCCGGAGGTCGAGGGGGCGGACGGCCGCGACGCGGGTGACCCGCCGGCCGCCTGTGACGCGGGCCCGGCAGCCCCGCATGCAGCGGGTGACGCGAGGATCAGGGCGAGAACGAGCGAGCGCACGACCTGCAACGGCTGGTGACGCATGGCGCCACTCTCGCAGCCCGCGCGGATCGGTCAATAGGACGATGCGCCCATCCGTCCCATGCCGGCGGGGGCCGGCTCCACCGGCACGACCAGCTCGGCACCCTGGTTTCGCACGCTGTTGACCCGGCTCGACACGGGGAACGCCACGAGATCGGCGGCGGACGGGCGTAGCAGGCCGCCCAGCTCGCCGGCGTCCGTGGTCGCCTCGAGCCAGGGAGCCCAGGCGTCCGGCTGCAGGATCACCGGCATCCGGTCGTGGATCGGCGCCATGGTCTCGTTCGGCGTGGTCGTCACGATCGAGCAGGTCAGGAGCGTGAGCCCGGTGGAGCCGTCGTGCCAGGCCGACCAGATGCCGGCGAACGTCAGCGGCGACCCGTCGGGAGAGGTGATGTAGTACGGCTGGCGGCCGGCCGGGAGGCGCTGCCATTCGTAGAACCCGTCGACCGGGATCAGGCACCGCTTGGCCCTGAACGAGTGCCGGAAGACGGGCGAGGTCGCGACCGTCTCGGCCCGTGCGTTGATCAGGCGCCCGCCACGTGACAGGTCCTTCGCCCAGTGGGGCACGAGCCCCCAGCGGAACCGGTCCGCGACGCGCTCGCCGTCCCGGTCGAGGATGACGGTGACCGGCTGCGTCGGGGCGACGTTGAAGGCGTCCCCTCCCCCGTCCGCCAGGTCCCGGGCATCGAAGATGCGGGCGAACTCGCTCGACGAGAGACGCTGTGTGAATCGGCCGCACATGGCGGGAATGATGGGGCATCCCGTCGACAGCGCAATACCGGGAGCCCGCGGACGAGGTCGGCGGTCGTCGCGGTCGGACGCCGCCTCGGTCAGGTGCCGGCGATCTCAGTTGCCGTCGCCCGGGCCCCACGCGTATCCCATCGCCTGCACGCGATCGATCAGCCCGTGGGTGTCCGACACGTGCGCCCTCGCCAGGTCGTCCCGGCGGTCGGCGGCCGCGGCGTACGCCGCCCGACCGGCCGGATCGGCCGTGTGCAGGACGAGGAGATCGATCCCGGCCATGTCGGCGGCGATCCACTGGAGCAGCGCCATGAGCGTGCGATTCCCGCCGAATGCACCGCATCCCCAGAAACCGGAATGCACCGCGACGGCAGTGCCCGGTCCCATCGCGCGCGACGACTCGGCGACCGCGGCGCGGAACCCCGTGAGTGCCGTGGTGAGCACCGCGACGATCTCGTCACGCCGGTACGCTCCACGACCGCCGCGCGGTGCGGCCATCGCCAGCACGTTGGTGAGCGTCGGCGGCTCGATGGGAACGCAGGCCCCCCGGACCATCCGCGGCGTGGCCCGCGAGAACGCGGCACCGTAGAGCCCGTCGGGGCGGCCCGCGCCGGGATCCAGGGCGGTCGACACCGCGCACCGCCGCGGCACGCCCGTGATGAGCACCGGGGTCGGGGATCCGGCGTCCACCGTCAAGGCCGGATGCCTGTCGGCCGCGAGGGCCTCCTTCAGCGCGCCCAATGCCGGGTGCTCCGCGACCTGCAGCTCGTCCTGCGCGAACAGGGACGAGCCGTACGCGACGAACAGGTGCGGATCGGCGAAGTTCACGTGCCATTCGACGCCCGCGGCCGGCTCCAGGACCGGCAGGTAGTCGTAGAACCCCGACCGTTCGACCACGTCGGTCGGTGCCTCCGCCGGGTCGATGGTGTCCGGCAATGGCAGCGCCCGCCACCGGGTGTAGCAGATGCGGCCCCGGTGCTCCGTCCCGGGCGGGCACGCGACGGCGAACACGGCCGCCTTGTTGGGGTGCCGCCAGACCGGGGGGTGGAGGGTCATCAGGCCCTCCACGTCGTAATCGAGCCGTTCGAGCGGCTCCGGCGATGGACGCACGCCGAACCTCCCACGATCGCCGCTTCAGCTCATGGGCTGCCTGACGTTCAGGCTGACGCCAGACGCCCGTGGAGCGGAGTGCCGAGTTGCGCCTTGTCGCGGCAGATGCCCTGCGGGATAGGGCCGCGTGGCAGGTGCGAGCTCTAGGCTCCCGCGGTCCCCGTCGACACGTGGCTCGCCTCCCCGGCCTCGTCGGCCCGGGGGCCTTCAGGGACGGTGTCCGGTTCGCCGGACTCGTCGGGCAGTTCCGCCGGCTCATCGTTGGCGCCCAGGGTGCCGGGCGCCTGCGCGAAGCGGTGAAGCCGCAGGTATCGGAAGCCCAGTGCCGACGTCGCCCAGCGGACCGGCCCCGCGATGCCTTCCACCTCGGCCGGGGGCAGCAGGACCGGCTCGTCCAGCTCGTGGATGGTCCCCTGGAGCTCCAGCCGGCAGTGCCCGGCGGCCATCACGTTGCGAGCCCACTCGGAGCGATCCGCCAGCGGCACCACGATCCGGAACCCGTCCGCGGTGGGCTCGGGGTGCACCGGCGTGAGCCGGCGAACGCCGGACCGGCGGCCGACGTGCTCGAGGATCCCGATCTCCGACCCCGGCTCGCCCGACACCCCGTGGCGAAGGAGCAACGGGTTGACCCGATCGTTCATCAGGCGCGTCCCCATCCTGGGGTTGCGTCGCCAGGCCCAGACCCCCACACCGATCGCCGCGGCCGCAATCCCCAGCAGAAATCCGACCGCAAGCACCATCCTGCGCATGACCGCGCCTCCTTCCGGGCATCACATGGTCGGCCCGGGCGACGCCCCGATGCCAGTGCCGGACGGACGGAAGGCGCGACGCGGGTTCGGCGCAGGCGTGCGCCCCAGCGTCCAAACCGATGCCGCGGTGTCCAAACGACCCACCACGCACCTTCATCCGGCACGTCACAACCGTGCGGCCCGGCCCGAGAGTGAGAGGGTCCGCCGTGGCGGACCAACGGGACATGCGTCGAGGTCCGGGTCCCGCAGGGACCGCCGATGGGCGCATACGGGAATGGCATGCAGAAGGCGCTACGCGAACAGTCCACGATCACGCTCGAGGCCGCGACCGGCGGACTGCCGTTGCACCCGTCGGAGCCGTGGCACGAGGTCCGGACCGGATACTCCCGGCCGGGGATGCCCTGGGAGGGGCCAGCCGTGGCCCAGGTCCCGCCCGGCCCCGACCGCGTCCTGGTCGCATTCGCAAGCCAGGGCGGTTCCACTGCGGAGATCGCCCAGACCGTGGGCATCGTGCTGCTCGAAGCCGGCTGCGACATCGACGTCCGCCCCGCCCGCCAGGTGGACCGGCTGACGGGGTTCACGGCCGTCGTGGTCGGCAGTGGCCTGTACCACGGCGCGTGGCTGCCGGAGGCGTTCAAGTTCCTGCAGCGACACCGGGTCACGCTGGGCGCCATCGACGTCTGGCTGTTCGAGAGCGGACCGCTCGACTGCTCGGCCGAGGGACGGCTCCTCCCGCTGCCCACCGGCGTCGCGAACCTCGCCCGTTCGATCGGGGCCCGCGGCCACATCACGTTCGGGGGCAAGCTGGGCATCACGGGGCTCAGCCTCGAGGAGCGCATGCTGGTGCTCGAGGGGCACGGCGGAGACTACCGGAACTTCGACGACGTCCGCTCGTGGGCCGGCCGGATCGCGGACGAGCTCGCTCGCGGGCGAACCGCGCAGGGCTGACCTCGATCACGTCCTCCGGCGCGGCAGGCTCGACCCGCCGACGCATCGGACCGGAGCGCCGGGATGCCCCGTCGCCACGGTTGACGGTTCGGCGCCGTCGGGCGAACCTCCCGTCATGCAGAACGTCGACCGGGACATGGCGCCCGAGGTCCCCGCGCTCGAGGCCGACATCCGGCACCACGTGATCGACCTCCAGGTGGCGTTCTCGACCAGGGACTGGGCTCTCGTCGCGCGCATCTACCGGAGCGTCGCCGCGCTCGCCGACCGTCTCGAGGCGATCGACCCTGATGCCAGGTCGCGCGCGCTCGAACGCCTCGAGATCGAGCAGCAGGCCCGCGAGGAGGCCTTCGCCGGGGACGACGACCCGTTGCTCGACGAGCTCGCGATCGACGAGGGCGACGACCTGCTGCTGGATGAACTCCGGCGCGCCGGGGATGACCTGTCGTTCCCGGCGAGGTGAGGCGGTCCGGCGAGCGTGAGCCGGGCGACTCCCATGACGGCCCCGACCCGTTCAGCCCCTGGCGCCCCCGCTGAAGTTCCAGGCCCGCAGGTGCAGGCTCGGGACGAGTGATGCGGCCGCGTCGTCGGAGGATGCGACCAGGCTGCGGTCCCGTCCGACGCCGAGGACCGCCCCGGGAGCCAGCGCCTCCACGTAGGACTGTGTGAACCGCAGGTTCCGCACGGGCCGGCTGACGCGCCCGTTCTCCACCAGCCAGACCCCGTTACGCGTCAGGCCGGTCACCACCTCGGTCCGCGGGTCCAGGATCCGCGTGTAGTGGAAGTCCGTCACGAGCAGGCCGTGGTCCATCCCGGCGACCAGCTGCGCGGTGGCCCGGTCGCCGGCCGCAAGCACCGGGTTCGACGGCGAGGGTGCCCCAGTCCTCGCCTGTCTCGGGCGCGTGGCCCGTGCTCGCGACGCCGGCCAGGGCTGCCGTCCGGCGCGTGTGCAGCACGTTCGAGGTGACGCCCGCGACGACGACCGGCAGGGTGCGCTTCGGCGTGCCCTCCGCGTCGAAGGGGATCCCCACGGTCCCCGGATCCGTGACGTCGTCGAGGAGCGTGATCGCAGCGTCGAACTGCTGGCGGCCGAGCCGGACGAACGAGCGCCCCTCCTCCACGGCGCGGGCGTTGAACCCGTAGCGGTAGAGGAAGTCGATGATGTCGGCCACGCACGACGGCCCGAGGACCACCTCGTACGGCCCGGGGTCGATGTCCACGGGATCCGCGGCGTCGCGAGCTCCCCTGGCTGCACGCTCCCCGAGCGCCGCCCCGTCGAGATCGTCCAGCGCGGCAGAGGCACAGCGCGCGCTGGCGTCGGAGGTGGGCGTTCGCGCGATGCCGTCCAGCACCGCGAGCGTCGATCGGCCACGAAGCTGCTGTCCGCGCGTGTTGGCGTAGGCGACCACGTGAGCCGTCGACGAGCAGTAGCCCGCCGATTCCAGACCCGCGGCGGCTCGCACGAAGTCCGCCACTCGACCTGCGCGCTCCCCGGGTGCGGCGCGGGCGGTCGCCTCGTCCCAGTGCTCCACGTCCGGCGCGGCGGCACGGGCGGCGATGCCGGGCCAATCGGGGTCTGCCGGGCGGACGCGCGCCGCGTCCAGCGCTCGGTCCACCAGGGCGCGGATGCCGTCGGAATCGGGTCGTCCGTCGAGCGTGTACCGCGCCGTCCGGCCGTCGAGCGTGACGCGCACCAGGAGGTGGCCGACGTCCTCGGCGACGTTCTGGTGGATGGCCCCGTTGGCGAAGCGGGTGAGCGCCTCGACCCCGCCGCGAGCCAGCACCTCCACCTCGGCGCCGGGCTCACGCGTCCGAGCCACGTCCAGCACCTGCTCGGCGAGCGCCAGCGGGTCTCCCACGATCCCCCACATGTCGCCGGCGCTCACCCCCGCACCCCGACACGCACGCCGCGGAACCGCGCCGGGACGGCCGGATGCCCGGTATGGCCGGTCTGCTGCGGCTGTCCCTTCCCGCAGTTGGGCGTTCCCCAGAACGTCCATTCGGTACGGTTGCCGAGCATGTCCATGGAGCCCCAGAACCGGGGGCCGATGCCCGTGTAGGTCGGGTTTCGCAGCATGGCCCCGCGCCGGCCGTTGCGGATCTCCCAGCCGATCTCGCAGCCGAACTGGAAGTTGAGCCGGCGATCGTCGATGGACCAGGACCGGTTCGTGTCCATCAGGATCCCGTCGTCCGTGGCCGCGACCATGGCCTCGAGGCTGTCGGTTCCGGGGAGGAGGCCGACGTTCGTCATGCGCACCATGGGAATCCGGTCGAAGCCGTCCGCCCGCATCGCCCCGCCCGACGCCCGCCCGATGCGGGACGCCGAGTCGCGGCCCGACAGCACGCCCACCCAGATCCCGTTGCGCACGATGTCCACCGGGTGCGCGGGGGTTCCCTCGTCGTCATACCCGAAGCTCCCGAGGGCGCCGGGGAGGGTCGCGTCGGCGGTGACGTTCATCAGGTCGGATCCGAAGCGCATGCGGCCGAGCTGCGACAGGTCGAGCCACGAGGTTCCGGCGAAGGCAGCTTCCCACCCCAGGATCCGGTCCAGCTCCACCGCGTGTCCCACGGATTCGTGGATCTGCAGCGCCATCTGCTCGCTTCCGAGGATGAGGTCCGTCGCGTCGCGCGCGGGACATGGCGCGGCGGTGAGGAGGGCCCGCGCTTCCTCGGCGATGCGCGCGGCATTGCCGGGAAGGTCGATCTCGCGGACCAGCTCCCAGCCGCGCGTCCCGTACTGGCCACGGATGCCCGGGTACGACCGGCGCTGGGTCTCGTTCTCGCCGACCGCCGTCGCGTTCATCGCGGCCCCGCATTCGCGGATTCGCTGGTCGACCCGGTGACCCTCGCTGCTGACGAGCCACTTGCGGGTGTCCCAGACCCGTTCCCGGGCCTCGGCGATGTCGGCGCCGTGGTCGAGCATCGTCCGGGTCACGCCGACGAGCAGGTCGCCCTTCTCCGCCAGGCTGACGCCCCACGGATCCTCGCGGCACTCGCTTGCCCAGCTGCCCACCGAGGGCGGTTGCGGTGCGAGGTCGACGGGTGCGCCGGCGGCCGCGCCCGATGCGCGCGCGACCTCGGCCGCCCGCACCCCGGCGCGTCGCGCGGACGCGGGCGACAGGTCGGGGACGGCATGGAAGCCCCAGGAGCCGCCGATCAGGGCGCGGACACCGACACCCGCCCGCTCGCCGCGATCGAGCGTGTCCACGACGCCGTTGCGCGCGCCCATCGTCTCCGATCGCTGCTCCATGACCCGGGCGTCGGCGTAACTGGCACCGGCGGCGAGCGCGGACTCCACGGCCGCGGTGGCGATGTCGAACATGGCTCGATGGTCCGTGGCGGCCCGGCTACCGGTAGTTCTCGAACTGGATCGGGACCGGGTACTCCTCCGACGACAGCCGCAGTCGCGCAATCACGCGCTGCAGATCGTCCTTCGATTTCCCCGAGACCCTGACCGCGTCGCCCTGGATCTGCGACTTCACCTTGGGGAACTCGTCGCGGACCAGCTTCGAGATCTTCTTCGCCAGGTCCTCGTCCAGCCCGCGCCGGAGGCCGATCCGCTGGCGAACGGTGTCCTTGCCCGCCGGCTCGACCGTCCCCCAGTCGAAGATCTTCAGCGAGAGCCCCCGCCTCACGGCCTTCGATTCGAGCAGTTCGCGGACGGCCTTGGCGCGGTACTCGTCGGACGTCCGGAGCAGGATCTCGTCCTTGCCGAGATCGAGCTCCACCGCCACGTTCCGGAAGTCGAACCGCGCGGCCACCTCGCGCCGCACCTGGTCGATCGCGTTCACCAGCTCCTGGTGGTCGAAATCGCTGACGACATCGAACGAGACCTCGGCGGCCATCCTCTCCCCTCTCAGTCCGTCGGGCCGGCGCCGGACGGCGCGCCCGGGCGGAGCGTGGAATCCATGCCCACGACGCGCCGGATCGTCCAGTGGCGCTCGCGGATGATCAGGCCGGCGTCGTCGAGCTCGACCGTCATGAATTCCCGTTCGCGCACTCGCTCGGCCGTCTCGCGCCTCGTCCACGCGCCGTGCCACGCCGCGAGCACGGTCGGCCCGGAGACCCAGACGCGCTCGGCGTCGAACTCGACGCTGGCCTGCTCGGCGGCAACACGGTTCCAGTGGCCGCGGATCGCGAGCTCACCCGTGGCATGCTCCTCGAAGGGGTCCGTCCGAAGGTCGGCGTCGCCCCGGTAGAGCTCCATCATGGCGTCCACGTCGCGCGTCTCGCGGGCCCGCCTGTAGCGCGCCACGAGATCGTCACCGTTCCCCTTCGTCAAGCCCGACATGGGTCAAGTCTACCGGCTCGTGCGGCCGGGACTCGCGTGGATCCCGGGGACGAGAGCGTCCCTGACATGCCGACGGCCGGCGCCCGCCGGCCGTGTCCGGGTCCGTTGCCGCGGGAGGAGCTCACGACCCCTACCGCCCCTCGCTGCCCGCCCGCGTGTCCGTGCTCTGCACCCCGGCGGTCGGGCGAAACGCGAGATTGACCACGCCAGCCATCGGATCGACGGGCTTCGGCAGCGCCGCGCCGATGCGCCGGCGGCTCCGAACCTGCAACTCGTGCATCGTCATCGACATCGTGGCGTCGTCCCTGCGATCGCTCGCTGGGCTGGTTCCAACTCGTCCACCCTACTCCGCTTCGGCCGGTCGGGGTGTTTCATCCGCGTTACAAGGCCGTTTCGCCGAGGGCCTCCACCAGCAGCTCGGCGATCCGGTACGAGTGGCCGCCGCCCATGACCAGCACCACGTCGCCCGGGCGCACGCGCGAGGCGAGCCAGCCGGCCGTCTCGATCACCGTGCCCGGCGCGGCGGCATCCGGCATGCCCCTGGCCCTGACGGCTGCGGCGAGGCCCTCGGCAGACGCGATGGTCGTGTCGGGATCCCGGCCGGCCCAGATGTCGGCAATGACGACGGCATCCGCGCCCTCGGCGAGGACGTCCGCGAACCGGTCGAGCAGCGCGGCGGTGCGGTGGTACGTGAGCGGCTCGTAGACGGCCCACACGCGGCGGCCCGGGTAGCGCTGCCGGACGGCGGCCAGCGTCTCGGCGATCGCCGTGGGATGGTGTGCGTAGTCGTCGAGGACGATCACCCCGCCGGGCTCGCCCTTGAGCTCCAGGCGGCGGCCCACGCCACGGAACGCCTCCAGTCCCGCGGCGATGGCGGCGGCCGGCACGCCGAGTACCGCCGCCGCGGCGGCGACGCACAGGGCGTCCTGCGCGTTGTGCCGCCCGGGGAGCGCGATCCTCGCCGTGGTCTCGCCCGGCGTTCCGTGGAGCCCCCGACGCGCAGCGTGGTCCCCGCCGGATCCGTCGCCGTCACCCGGCCGGTGATGGCCAGGGCCGGCCCGAGGGCCGTCCGCAGGCCGGATGCGGCCACCGCGCGGGGAAGGTCCGCGGCCGGCTCGAGGGTCACCGCCACCATGCGCCCGGCCCAGTCCGCCAGGTGTTCGGCGACGTGCGCGGCCCCGCGGTCCCCGACGTTGACGATCAGCGCGGGCGGCTCGCCGGCCCCGTCCGCCCGGCGGATCCACGCCTCGAACGCCGCGAACACGGCATCCTCGTCTGCGAACACGTCGGGGTGGTCCCACTCCGCGTTGAGCAGCACGGCCACCGCCGGGCGGTACGGGTCGAAGTTGCCGGCGTACTCGTCGGCCTCGACGACGAACTCCGGCCCGTCCCCCACCGCGCCGTGGACGGGAGCGCCCCCGATACGGCCGTCGGAAGCAGCGCGCCCACGAAGGCGGACGGATCGCGCCCGGCGCGCCACAGCAGCTCGACGAGCCACCCCGAGCTGGTGGACTTCCCGTGGGTGCCCGCCACGCCGACCAGGCGTCCGCCGTGGCTCTCGGCCGAGTCCGCGACGACCTGCTGCCACGGCTCGAGCGGGATCCCCGCCGCGCGCGCGGAGGCGAGCTCCGCGTGGCCCGGGTCGATCGAGGTGAGGGCCTTCGTGACCGCGACGCGGTCCACCCGGGCCACGGTCACGCCCCCTTCGGTGGCCACGACGTGGGACGCGTCGTGACCTTCCAGCACGGTGACGCCCGCAGCCTCCACCGCCGGCACGTAGGGCGAATCCGTCGAGCGGTCGCAGGCGGTGACCAGCGCACCGGCGCGGGTGGCCAGGATGGCCGCGGCCGATGCGCCCGCCCCGGCCGCCCCGACCACGTGGATGCGCTCCCTGGCGTGGATGGCGCGGCCGCGACCGTGCGGGCGCGAGGCCCCGGCCGACGTCGGCGGGCGCGCGCGTCACGCCTCCGGCCCCTCCCCCAGGCGGTCCAGGAGAAGCCGGAGAGCCGCCTCCGCGCTCCGGACCTTGTTGGCGGCCCGGTCTCCGTGCCACAGGTGACGCCTCACCTCGACGCCCGCGACGCCGGCCACCGCGACGTACGTGAGGCCCACGGGCTTCGCCTCGCTGCCGCCGCCTGGGCCGGCGATGCCCGTCACCGCAACGGCGAGGTCGGTGCCGAACCGCCGGCGCGCGCCCTCGGCCATGGCGGCCGCGACCTGCGCGGAGACGGCCCCGTGCGCCTGCAGGGTGACCCGGGACACGTCGAGCTGCGCCTCCTTGACGGCGTCCGAATAGGTGACGGCCCCTCCGGCGTAGTACGTGCTCGATCCCGGGTGCTCCGTGATGACGTGCCCGATCAACCCGCCCGTGCACGACTCCGCCGTCGCGAGCGACAGCCCGGCGCGGACGCACCGGGCCTGCACCGCGGCCGCGAGCTCGCGCGCGCCGGCGAGAGGATCCGTCGCGTCGCCATCCCCGTCGCGGTCCACGACGTCACTGCCGGTTCGTCTGCTGGGGCGCGGCCGGTGGCGCGAAGAGCCACGTCTGGGGCACCCCGGACGGCCCCAGCGCACCGAGGGCCTGACCGTTGAGCGTGAACGAGGTGGACCCGGCCGAGCCAGTCCGTACCTCGACGGAGTGCTGGCCCGTGAACTCGACGGTCTTGCCGACCCCGAACGTCTGGCCGCCGGCTCCCAGCGTCGGATCGAGCGTGCCGTCGACCCAGACCTTGAGCCAGGCCGGCGAGCCCTTGATCGCGACGACGAGGTCGACTCCCGTGAACGCCACCGTCACCGAACGCGTCTCGGTCGTCGTCTCCTGCTGGCTGCCGCTCGCCGTGATGGTCAGGGACCATTTGCCAGGGGCCAGCTGGTACGAGTCGGAGAAGGAGCCGTCCGGCGCCACCGAGATCTGTTTCGGTGCCGGCACCGCGCTCGCCCCGGGGGTGGCGCTGGCGCCCGGCGCCGCGCTCGCGTGGGGCCCGACGGAACCGAGGTACCTGGCGGACACCGTGACCGACGTCGCGTTGGTCGTCCCCTGCACCGGGATCGCGCCGTTCGTGACGGCTGTCCCGTCGTTGGGACTCGTCACCGCCAGCGTCGGCGCCTCGATGATCGGGATGGGGACCGTGATGATCAGGGTGATCGGGAGGGACTGCTTGCCGGTCGAGGGATCGGTGGCGGTGACGTTGAACTCGTTCTGGCCCTTGGTCAGCGGCACCTGCTGCTGCCAGTGGCCGGACGTGTCGGCGGTCACGCGGTACGGCGACTGCCCGGTCCCCTGGATCGTCACCGTGATTCCGGGCCCGCTCGTGCCCGCGAGGACCGTGCGGTCGACCGTCGCGTCGACGGTCGTCACCCGCGCAGCGGGGTCCGTGACGGCGAGGCTGGGCGGCTGCATGGAACGGAGCAGCTGGAACGCGACGTAGACCATGAACGCGACCACGACCAGCGACAGCACGGCCGCGACGACGATCCCCCGCGAAAAGGTCAGGCCACGCGCGGGTGCCTCGAGAGCGCGGGGCACGATCGCGACCGGGGCCGCCGTCCGTGCGTTGCCGTACTCCTGGCGGTACTGCTCGAGCACCTCGTCCGGGTTCAGTCCGAGGTAGAGCGCGTAGTTGCGCAGGAAGCCCTTCGTGTAGACCGTGCCCGGAAGCTCGCCGTAGGCGCCGCGCTCGAGAGCCGCCAGGTAGCGGACCCGGATCTTGGTGTCCCGCTCGGCGCGATAGAGGTCCACGCCCTTTCGCTCGCGCGCCGCGAGCAACTGCTCGCCGAGCGCCGTGCCGGGCTCGGGCGGCTGGCCGCGCTCGCGTGTCGCCGGTCCCGTCCCGTACGGGCGTGGTCACGCGTGGTCATCGGCTCCAGCGGGTCCTCGTACGGCCGGACATCGGTGCGGGCCGGTCCTCGATCGACATCTCGCGGGCCATAGCATACCCCGCGTCGCCCCCCGTCCCGGGCGCCCGCAGCCTCGCCGGCGCGATCCCGGGCCGTCCCCGGGCCCCGAAATGGCGCGCCCCAGGCGCAGCCGATGCCGGCCGACCGGCCGCCCTCACGGGTCGTCGACGTCGTCGAGGCCGCGCAGCCAGTTCTCGGGCCGTAGACCTGCCGCGGCACCGCCGGATTGCGCGGATCCTGCGGCCCGACGATCCCGACGCGCTCGAGCTCGTCCATGAGCCGGCTGGCGCGGTTGAAGCCGACCTTCAGCTTCGTCTGCAGCATCGACGTGCTCGCCTTGCCGCTCGTCACGATCAGCTCGGCGGCGCGCGGCGTCATCTCGTCCTCCGCGAGCTGCGCGAGCCAGGCGAACTGGCCTCCGCCCTCGCCGGCTTCCTCGGCGCCCGGCGATGCACGTCCGGGTCGTAGCTGGGGCTCGGGTGCCTGCGTCGCGCCAGTGGTCGGTGACGGCCCTGGACCTCGCGGTCGCTGACGAACACGCCCTGGAGGCGCACCGGCGCGGGGCAGGTCGGCGGGCTGGTAGAGCATGTCGCCGCGCCCGATGAGGTCCTCGGCGCCCGGCGCGTCGAGCACGGTGCGGCTGTCGACGTTGGACGACATGGCGAACGCGATCGCGACTGGGCACGTTGGCCTTGATGAGGCCGGTGACCACGTTGACGCTCGGCCGCTGCGTGGCCAGCACCAGGTGGATGCCCACCGCGCGTGCCTTCTGGGCGAGCTTGACGATGGGGTCCTCGACCTTCCGCCCTTCGCGCATCATGAGGTCGGCCAGCTCGTCGATGACGATCACGATGTACGGCAGCCGCTCGTGCTCGGCGGACCCGGGGGCTGGCGTTGTAGGCCGCGATGTTGCGCTCGGTCCTGGCAGGCCAGCGCCTTGTAGCGCTCCTCCATCTCGTCGCACCGCCCAGGTGAGCGCGGCCCGGGCCTCGCGCGGCTCGACGATGACGTCGTCGAGCAGGTGCGGCAGGTCGCGTACGCGGCGAGCTCGACGCGCTTGAGGTCGACGAGGATCAGGCGCACCTCGTCCGGGCGTGGCGCGCATCAGGAGGCTCGTGATCAGCGCGTTGACGCAGACGCTCTTGCCCGATCCGGTCGCGCCGGCGATCAGCAGGTGCGGCATGCGCGCGAGGTCGACCGCGTAGGCCTTGCCCGACACGTCCCGGCCGAGGGCGAAGGTCAGCTTGCTCGTCGCGTCCGCCATCTGGGCGTCCTCGTACAGCCCGCGGAACCCGACCACCTCGGCCGAGTGGTTGGGGATCTCGATGCCCACCACGTCCTTGCCCGGGATGGGCGCCTCGATGCGGATCGAGCGGCGCAGCGAGCGCCATGGCGAGGTCGTCGGCGAGAGCCTCGATGCGCGACAGCTTCACCCGGGCGTCCGGCTTCACCTCGTACTGCGTCACGACCGGTCCGATGTTCGTGCCCGATGACCACGGCGGGAATCTGGAAGCTGCGCAGCTTCTCCTCGATGATGCGGAGGTTGCGGGCGTGGTCCAGGCTCGGCCGAGCCGTTGGCAGGGCGCTCCACGTCCAGCAGCGACGGATCGGGCAGCGTCCACGGGCGGTGCTCCACCGACGGCGGCGCATCGTCCGCTTCCGGCAGCGCCCCGGCCAGCGCCAGCCTCGCCTCCGCAGGCGTCGCGAGGGCCACCGGTGCTGCCGCCGTCCCTGCGCCGTTGCCGGCCACCGCGTCCGCAGCGGCCCGCTCACCGGACCAGACCGTCCGGCTCATGGGAGCGGGGCTGGGGACGGGCGCCGGAAGGTCGGGCGTGCGATGGAGCGTCGCGCTCGTCGGCGGTCCGGCGCGGTCTCGCGCCCCCGCGTCTCGCGTGCCTCGCGGCCGTTGCGCGGGCCCGCGTCTCCGTTGGTCCTGCCCGACGGCGGCGCGCGGCGGCCAGGGCGCCTGCGACGGCGCGGCCGCCCGAGACGACCGGGTTCAGGAGCCCGCGGACGGTGACGTTGAGGAGCAGCACGATCCCGGCGAGCAGGAGGCCCAGCAGCACGACGAAGGCGCCGGGAGCGCTCACCAGGTCCGTGAGCGCCGACCCGACAGCGTGGCTGCCCAGCCATCCCCCGCCGTTGCGCAGCTGGTCGGGCGTGCGGCCCTGCCCCCAGACCAGGTGGAAGAGGCCGATCCCGCCGAGGAAGGTCACGAGCCCGCCGAGAGCCGAGACGCCCCAGCCCGTTCCCGCGCTCGGCGCGCGCTCGACGAACGCGCCCGCCACCAGGAGCAGGAGGGCAGCAGCCACGCGCCCTGGCCGAACGCCGGGGCGGAGCAGCTCGTTGACGTACCGGTTGAGGATCCCCGGCCCGGGCAGGAACAGCGCGATCAGGGTCACCGCCCCGAGGACCAGCAGGATGATCCCCGACCAGCGTGCGGGTCAGCTCCGGCGAGAGACGCGAGGTCGATCGACGGCGCGGACGACGGCTGCGTCGCGTGCCGCGCGCGCGGGGTGTCGTGGCCGGCGCTCGCCGGCGGGCGTCGCCATGGGCTAGACCTCCACGACGACCGGGAAGACCATCGGACGCCGCTTGGTCTGCTCGTACAGGTACCGCGACAGCCCGTCCTTGATCTGGGTCTTGAGCAGCGCGATTTCGCTCGTGTGCTCGTCGGGCCGCGCGATGGCCTGGATCACGCGCTGGGCCGCGCCGCCGATGACGGGATCGGACAGGTCGTCCACGAAGCCGCGCGTGACGATCTGCGGTTCGCCGATCAGGCGGCCGGTCTGCTTGTCGACCGTGACGACGACGAGGAACATGCCGTCGTTGGCGAGCGCGCGCCGGTCGCGAAGCACGACGTCGCCGACCTCGCCCACGGAGAGCCCGTCGACGAAGACGTAGCCGGAGGCGACCGGCTGTCCCCGTCGTGCCGATCCGTCGGCACGGAATTCGACGGGCTGGCCGTTCTCGACGATCAGGATGTTCTCCGGCGCGACGCCCACCTCGCCGGCGAGCCGGCCATGCTGGACCAGCATCCGGAACTCGCCGTGCATCGGGATGAAGTACTTCGGCTTCGTGAGCCCGAGCATGAGCTTGAGCTCTTCCTGGCTGGCGTGGCCGGAGACGTGCGCGTGGCTTGATCGCGTGGTAGATGACGTTCGCGCCCTGCTTGAAGAGGTTGTCGATCGTGCGGGCCACGTACTCCTCGTTGCCCGGGATCGGGCTGGCGCTCACGATCACCGTGTCGCCGGGCTCCACCTCCACCCAGCGGTGGTCACGGTTCGCCATGCGTGCCAGGCCCGCCATCGGCTCGCCCTGCGCACCGGTCGTCGCGATCACGAGCCGGTTGGCGGCCGTGCTCCGGATCTGGTCCTTCGCGATCAACTGGCTCTGCGGGTACTGGAGGTACCCGAGATCGGTCGCGATCCGGACGTTCTGCTCCATGCTGCGCCCGACCACCGCAACCTTGCGGTCGAACGTCGCGGCGGCGTCGAAGACCTGCTGGACCCGGGCGATATTGCTCGCGAACGTGGCGACGATCACGCGCCCCTCGAGCGGCTCCATGATCTCGCGGAACGCCTCGCCGACCGTGCGCTCGGAGGGCGTGTAGCCCGGGCTTTCGGCACGGGTCGAGTCGGAGAGCAGGCACAGCACGCCCTCGTGCGCCGACGCGTGCGAGCGTCCCGAAGTCGGAGGGCTTGCCGTCCACCGGCGTGTGGTCGAACTTGAAGTCGCCGGTGTGGACCACGATCCCCACGGGCGTCCGGATGATGAGGCCCATCGCATCCGGGATCGAGTGTCCGATGCGGAACCCGGTGACACCGAACGGGCCGATCGTGACGGTGTCGCCGGCCTCGAGCGGCAGCATGGGATTGTTGGTCAGGTGATGCTCCCGGACCTTGTTGGAGAGCAGGCCGCGGGCCAGCGTCGATGCGTAGATGGGGACGCCGGGGAAGTCGGGCAGGACGTACGGCAGGCCGCCCACGTGGTCCTCGTGGGCGTGCGTGATGACGAAGGCACGGACCGCGTCGCGGCGTTCGCGGAGGTACGTGACGTCGGGAACGACGAGGTCGATCCCGAACATCTCCTCGTCGGGGAACATCAGCCCGCAGTCGACGACGATGATGTCGTCGCCGAACTCGAACACGTACATGTTCTTGCCGATCTCGCCGACCCCGCCGAGCGGGATGATTTCGAAGCGGCGTCGACTCGGATGGCCGGGCGACGGCCACGCGAGCCGCACCGACGGTCGGCTCGGCCGGAGACGGAGGGGCGGCTGGCCGCCGCGCTGTTCGGGAAGGCATCAGAAGAGCGTCATCTGGTCGGTCTGGTCCCTCTCATCGTTCGCGCCGGCGCCCACGAGGGCAGGCCGGGCAAGTGCCTCGAGATCGTCGGCGTCGAGGCGGTCCGGGGCGGTCTGGTCGAGTGACGGATACGGGGAAACGGCGCCGGCATCACCGGTCCCGGCCTGGCTGTCCTGCCCCCCTGACACAGGGACGGGTGTGCGCCGTCCCGGGGTCCGCAGGCACCGCGCCCGGCGCGTGTTGCCCGTCGGGAGCATCTCCGTCGCGCGCATCCCCGCCCGTCGATGTCCGGATGGGCGCGGCGACCACCGCCGTGGCCCCGGCACCAGGCTCGGCGATGAGCGCCGCTGGATGAGGGCCGGGCTCGGTCCCCGAAGCCGCTGGCGGAACCTGCATCACCTCGGCCGGCAATTCGGCCGCAACGGCGTCCGTGCCCGTGGTCGTGGCCTCGCTCGCCTCTCGCTCGGTCGATTCGTCCTCCAGCGGGTGCGCCGCTCGTGGCTCCTCGCGGGCCACCGTCTCCCCCGTCGCCGCCGAACGCACGGCGCGCGCGTCGAGCAGGACCTGCGGCAGGTTGGCCATGTCGGCGACGAGCGTCTCCTTGAGGGCGGCCTGCCTGAACGCCGCGGCTGGATGGTACATCGCGAATGCCACCGCGGACGAGGCCCCGGTGGCTCGATCCACGGGGCGGACGGTCCCGTGCGCCGTCGAGATCTTCGCGCCGGGCATGAACGTGCCCAGGGAGAAGCGCCCGAGCGTCACGATCACCGCCGGATCGAGGACCTCGAGCTGCCGCCGCAGGAATCCGCCGCAGGCGGCGATCTCGTCGGGCTCGGGGTCACGGTTCCCGGGCGGCCGGCACTTCACCACGTTGGTGATGAACACCTCGTCCCGGCGCCAGCCGACCCTGCCGAGGAGCTCCTGCAGCAGGCCTCCGGCCGCACCCACGAAGGGGCGGCCCTGCTGGTCCTCGTTCTGCCCGGGGCCCTCGCCCACGAACACGACCTCCGTGTCCGGATGGCCCTCGCCGGGCACGGCGCGCGTGCGTCCACGGTGGAGCCGGCATGCCGTGCAGACCCGGACCTCCTCCGCGATCCGCTCCAGCGCCGCCGCCCGCTCCTCCGGGGTCACGTCGCGACCCGGTCCCCGGACACGGCGTGCGCCTCCCGGCCCGTCACCCCCGCGCCCCGACGACCGCGCCACGCCGGGACGCCGCCGCCAGCCATCCCCGGCTGACGAGGAGCTCTGCGATCTGGACGGCATTCGTGGCCGCGCCCTTGCGGAGGTTGTCGGCAACGACCCAGAAGGCCAGCCCGCGCCCGTCCTCGCGCGAGGCATCGGCCCGGATGCGTCCCACGTAGACCTCGTCGGTGCCCGCCGCATGTGTGGCCAGCGGGTACCGGTGCTCACGCGGGCTCGTCGACCACGACCACGCCCGGGGTGGCCGCGAACAGCGCGCGCGCCTCGACCGGGCCGATCGGGATCGCGCGTCTCGACGTGGACGGCCTCCGAGTGGCCCACGAAGACCGGCACGCGCACCGCCGTGCACGACACGGGGAGGTCCGGCAGGTGCAGGATCTTGCGGCTCTCGGTGACGACCTTCCACTCCTCCTTGGAGTACCCGTTGTCGAGGAAGACGTCGATCTCGGGGAGCGCATTGAAGGCGATCGGGTGCGGGTAGACGCGGGCCTCCTTCGGCGTGCCCGCGACGTGGGCCGCATCTGGGCCTCGAGCTCGTCGACAGCCTTCTCGCCCGTGCCGCCGACGGCCTGGTACGTGTCCACGATGACGCGCTCCAGGCCGACCGCGTCGCGCAGCGCCATGAACAGGGGCATGAGCTGCATCGTCGAGCAGTTGGGATTGGCGACGATGCCCTCGTGGCCGGCGGCGTCGTCGTCGTTCACGCCCGCCACGACCAGGGGAATGCCGGGCTCCATGCGCCATGCCGACGAGTTGTCCACGACCGTGCATCCGCGCCGCGCCGCCTCGGGCGCGAGGGTCCGGGCGACCGTCCCGCCCGCCGAGAAGAGCGCGACGTCGACGCCGTCGAACGCCTCCGGCGTGGCCTCGACGACGGGGTACGTCCTGCCGTCGATGGTCAGCTCGGTGCCGGCGGACCGCGCGGACGCCATCGGGCGGAACTCGCGGAACGGGAACTCGCGCTCGTGGAGGACGTGGACCATCGTGCGGCCGACCAGGCCGGTGGCGCCGCAAACGGCGACGACGGGACGGGGATCGGCTGGAGTTGGCGTGGACATGCGTACTCGACTCCGTGGGTTTGGGCGATGCCCCGATGATACGCGGTGCTCGGTCGGGAATCGGACGAGGCCGGAGCAGAAACGCCCCTGCCTCGCGGTGCTGCGCGGCTGCGGCGGCGATGCGTGCCGCCGGAGACCCGCGCCGGCCGGTCAATCCGGCGCAGGGGTTACGCGTTCTGCCGCGCGAGGTGGCGCTGCATGGCGGCCTTGCGGGACAGGTTGACGCGGCCCTGGCGGTCGATCTCGATGACCACGACCATGATCTCGTCGCCGATCGAGACCACGTCCTCCACCGTGGGCACGTGGTAGTCGGCCAGCTCGCCGATCCGGACGAGGCCTTCCTTGCCGGGCAGGATCTCGACGAACGCGCCGAAGTTCATGATCCGGGTGACCTTGCCCAGGTAGAGCCCGCCGACCTCGACCTCGCGGGTCAGGCTCTCGATCCACTGGATCGCCTGGCGCGAGGTTCTCGCCGTTGACCGCGGCGATCTCGACCGATGCCGTCGTCCTCGACGTTGATCTCGGTGCCGGTGTCCTCCTGGATCTTGCGGATCGTCGCGCCACCCTTGCCGATGATGTCGCGGATCTTCTCGGGGTTGATCTTGATCGTGATGATGCGCGGCGCGAAGTCGCTCATCTCCGTGCGGGCCGCCGGGATGCACCTGGGCATCTTGTCGAGGATGAAGAGGCGGGCGGCGTACGCCTTGCCAGGCCGTCCCGGATGATCGCCTCGTTGATGCCCTTGACCTTGATGTCCATCTGGAGGGCGGTGATGCCGTCCTGCGTGCCGGTGACCTTGAAGTCCATGTCGCCGAAGGCATCCTCCTTGCCGAGGATGTCGGTCAGCACCGCGAACCGGCCTTCTCGCTCGGTGACGAGGCCCATCGCCGCGCCGGCGACCGGCGCCTTGATCGGCACGCCGGCGTCCATGAGCGCGAGGGTCGAACCGCAGGTGGAGGCCATCGAGGTCGAGCCGTTGGAGGTCACGCACTCGCTGACCAGGCGGATGACGTACGGGAACTCCTCCTGGCGTCGGGCAGGACCGGGACCAGCGCCCGCTCGGCGAGCGCGCCGTGGCCGATCTCGCGCCGGCCGGGGCCGCGCATCGGCTTGTTCTCGCCGGTGCTGTAGGGCGGCATGTTGTAGTGGTGGATGTAGCGCTTCGACTCCTCCGGGCTGATCGTGTCGATCCGCTGGACGTCCGACGACGGACCGAGCGTGGCGACGGTCAGCGCCTGGGTCTGGCCGCGGGTGAACAGGGCCGACCCGTGGGCCCGCGGCAGCAGCCCGACCTCGACCGAGATCGGCCGGATCTCGTCGAGGTCGCGGCCGTCCATGCGGATCGCCCTCGTCGAGGACCAGCCGCGGCACGGTCTTCTTGTGGAGCAGCGTCGTGAGGCTCTTGGAGAGGCGCGACTCGGCCTGCGCCGCTCCAGTGCCGCATCGGCAGCGGCAGCGTCGCCGCCGTTCGCGCGCATCCGGATCGACGCGGCGACGGCCTCCTTGTACGCGGCGACGCGGCCGGGAAGGTCGCTCTCCGAAGTGGAGCAGCAGCTGGGCGGTGGCCTCGGCGTCGGCGCGCGCCCGATGGTCGGGCTGCGGCGCGAGGCCGAAGTAGCGCGCCAGCTCGGCGAGCTTGAAGACGTCCTGGTCCGGGTAGCCCTCGCGCGCCAGCGACAGCGTGTCGAAGTAGCGGTCCGGCGAGAACGTGGTCCCGTCGGCGAGCGCGGCCTCGATGAAGCCCAGGTCGAACCCGACGTTGTGGCCGACGAGTGGCGCGTCGCCGGCGAACTCGCAGGAACTTCGCGACCGCGTCGGCGGCCGAAGGGGCGTTCGCGACGTCGTCGTCGGTGATGCCGTGGAGCTGGTGCGCCGACGATCGATCGGCCGGCTTGACGAAGCTCGACCAGCGGTCGGTGATCTGGTCGCCCTCGACCCTGACCGCGCCGATCTCGACGAGTTCGCCGAGCTTCGACGTCGCGGCTGGTGGTCTCGACGTCGAACACGACGAACGGCCGACCCGCCTCGACGGCGTCGAGGAAGTCGAGGACGGAGTCCGGTGCCCGGCTCGAGGTACGGAATGCGCTTGGGCTTGCCGACCAGCTCGCGGAGCTGGTCCTGGAGATCGAGGATCGGGTGCGAGGCGCCCGGTGGCCGAACATGATCGCCTCGGCCATCACGTCCTCGGGCAGGATCTTCGCGCCCGGCCTCGACCATCATGATCGCGTCGCGCGTCCCGAGACGATGAGGTCCAGCTCGGATTCCTCGAGCTGCGTGATCGTCGGGCTCACGATGAACTCGCCGTCGATTCGGCCGATGCGGACCGCGGCGATCGGGCCCGAGGAACGGGATCTCGCTGATCGTGAGCGCGGCGGACGCGGCGATCGTGCCGAGGGTGTCCGGGTCGTTCTCCTGGTCGGTCGAGAGGACGGTCAGGACGATCTGCACGTCGTCCTTGTAGCCCTCGGGGAACAGCGGGCGGATCGGCCGGTCGGTCAGTCGCGCGGCGAGGATCGCCGCCTCCGACGGCCGCGATTCGCGCTTGATGAAGCCGCCCGGGATCTTGCCGGCGGCGTACATCCGCTCCTCGAAGTCGACCGTGAGCGGGAAGAAGTCGAGCCCGGGCCGGGGTTCGGAGCGGTTGGCCGTGCCCGAGCACGACCGTGTCGCCGTATCGGACGGTGACGGCGCCGCCCGCAAGCCGTGCGAGCTTGCCGGTCTCGATGGTCAGCGTGCGACCACCGAACTCGGTGGAGACTGAGACTGCCATCTGTCCTCCACGTGTGACGGAGGACGGACCCGGCGCGCTGGAGCGGCCCGCCGGGGCACGGCGAACGCCCGGGGTCGGTACGTGCCCGGGCGTGCCCGCCGCGAGTGCGTCGCCTAGCGGCGCAGGCCGAGCCGGCCGATGACGGCGCGATACCGGGCGTTGTCCTTGCGCACAGGTACGCAAGGAGCCGACGTCGCTGTCCAACGAGCTTGAGGAGGCCGCGTCGCGAGTGATGGTCCTTCGGGAAGCGCGCAGGTGCTGTCGGTCAGTCCGGATTCGCTCCGTCAACAGCGCGATCTGGACTTCCGGCGAGCCCGTGTCACCCTCATCGATGGCGTACCCGCCGATGAGCCTTTCCTTGGTCTCCCGCGTAAGCGGCACTCGGTCCTCCAACCTTCACTTCACAACTGTCAACCCGCGGAGTGTAACAGGCCCGGGACGATGGAGGCAATCCTGGACCGGGGGCCGAGCCACGTACCGTTCCCTGTGGACTTTGCCTGCCGCGGCAAGCGGGCGTACTACCCAGGTGTGTGTGCAAGCACCGAAGGAGTACGCCCGATGAGAAGCGTAGTCGCACTCGATGAACGGACGCCGGCGCAGCGGTGGGCCCAGGTACGGGACGAGGCGTCGCTGTGGGGCGACCTGCGTCCCGAGCTCGCCCAGGCGGTGAAGCGGATCCTCGAGGGCACCATGGAGGACGAGCTGGCCACGCTCCTCGCGGCCCGCCCCTACGAGCGCCGGGCGGACCGGGTGGATCGCCGCAACGGGCACTTCCGGCGCTGGCTGGCCACCGAGCTCGGGGCCATCGAGCTCGCCGTGCCGCGCGCCCGGCAGCTCGCCTATCGGCCCTCGTTCCTCGAGCGCCACGCGCGGCGCACCGCACACGTGGACCGCCTCCTGCGGCAGGCCTTCCTGCGCGGGCTCTCCACCCGCGAGACGGCGCGCCTGGCGGAGGAACTCACCGGGGTGCCGCTCTCGGCCGCCGCGGTGAGCCGCCTGGCCGCCCGTCTCGACGCGCAGGTGGCGGCCTTCCACCGGCGACGGATGACCTTTCCGGCGCGCTACCTGCTCCTCGACGGGCTGTGGGTCAGCATCCGGGATCGCAGCCGGCGCGCGGCGAAGCGGGTGATCCTCGCCGCCTACGCGCTCGACGAGGCGGGCCGCCGCGAGCTGCTCGACTATCGCCAGGCGGCGAGTGAGTCCGCGGCCGCCTGGGGGATCCTGCTGCGCTCGCTGGTGCAGCGCGGCCTCGACCCCGACGCGATCGTCCTGGTGGCCGCCGACGGGGCCGGGGGGATCGCCGCCGCGGTGGCCGAGGCGTTCCCCGAGGCACACCTCCAGCGCTGCTGGACGCATCGCATCCGGGATCTCCTCGACGCCCTGCCGCGCGCCGAGCGGAAGGGCTGCCTGCGTGACCTGCGCGCGATCTATCGTGCGCCCACCAAACGGGCCGCCGTGGCCGCCTACTGGCGCTTCGCGGTGCGCTGGCGGCGCCGCCACCCGCGCCTCGTCGGAGGGGCTCGAGCGGGACCTCGAGGCCCTCCTCGCCGTGTTCGACCTGCCGCCCGCGCTGCGGCCCAGCCTGCGCACGACCAGCCTCATCGAACGAGCCTTCCGGGAGCTGCGCCGGCGGCTACGGGCCGTCGGTGCCCTGGCCGACCGCCGCTCGGCCGACCGCATCCTCTATGGTCAGGTGCTCCGTCTGAACGAGCTCCTGGCCTGCCGCCCGCTTGCCGCATTTACACAGGGAGTCTTGACGGTGCCCCGGGGCCGCACGAGCGCGGTGTCGAGGGGCGCGACGCTCGCAGCCGCACGGATCGCGGCCGCCGGGCTCGCAGCCGCATGGATCGCGGCCGCCGGGCTCGCAGGCGCACGGCTCGCAGCCGCCGCGGGCCCGGCCGGGCGGCCCGGCTCAGCGCGAGCCCGCTGGCGCCAGGCCTCTCCGCGCGAGGATCGCGCGGGCGCGGGACAGCGTCGCGCTCCATCTGGGCGACGAGCGCGGCCGCCGACTCGAACCGTCGCTCCGCCCGCTGCCGGCGGACGAACGCCACCCGGAGCCGCTCGCCGTACAGATCCTCGGCCACGTCGAACAGGTACGCCTCCAGCACCCGGCTACCCGGCTCGAATGTCGGGCGGACGCCGAGCGAGGCCACGCCCCCGGCCCTGCGGGCGGGATGCAGCGGATCGGCGCCGCCCCACCCGGCCTCGACCGCGTAGATGCCGTCGGACGGCAGCGCGACCCGGTCGCGGAAGGCGAGGTTGGCGGTGGGAAAGCCGAGCAGCCGGCCCCGTCCGTCACCGCGCACGACCGTCCCGACCACGGCGGGGTCGCGCCCGAGCATCCGGCGCGCGTCGGGCACGCGGCCCC
>CAVZXW010000008.1:0-70070 GCA_963779375.1 uncultured Chloroflexia bacterium
GACGCCGCCCTAGGGTACGCGACCGCACGATGTTCCGGACGGGCGCGGAGACGCCTTCAGCGCGCGACCGCAACGCGGAACTGCAGGAAGGGGATCCCGCGCGAGGACGTCCAGATCCCCGACTGCACGCCGTCCACCTTCCACGTCTGGCGCCCGGAACTCACGGGGATCACCGCGACGGCCACGGTGGCGGACCGGCCCGCAGCGATCGCCGCGGGGAGGACGGCGGAGCCGATCTGCCTCCCGGGCGACGGGGAGCCGTCGAACGGAACGGCGAGCGGAAGGGAGCCGATGGAAATCCTCAGCGCGGCCGGGATGGGCCGCGTGCCGTTGTTCGTGACCGTGACGCGCACGCTCGTGCGGACCCCGACACGGGGAGCGGACACTGGACCCGCCGGCCCCGTGGCCGCCGGATCGAGACGCAGTGCGTACGGGCGATCTGCGAGGAAGGCGGTGATCCCGTCGTAGTACGCGCTCGCCAGGAGCGACCTGGTCGATCCCTCGGCGAGGAGCTGCAGCTCGTGCGGATTCGAGAACGCGAGGGATTCCACGAGCGCGCCCGGCATCTCGATCGGTCGCGGCCGGAACGCCGCGTCGTACGGCCCGAGGACGTAGAAATGGCGGCCGGTCACCAGGGTCGCGTCCGCGAAGTGGATGTAGTCGTCGGTCGGGTTGCGCACGGCCTCGGGAATCGCCGGGTCGCCCACCGTCAACTGCCACGCGTCCGTCTGGAGCGGCGCGAGCCGGGCGACGTGCGCCTGCAGGATGTCGCCGGCCAGGGACTTGCTCGCCTGCGGCCACGAGCAGCCGCGCCCGCAGAAGAAGGCCTCCGTTCTCCCCTCCCCCTTCGGAAGCCAGTTGTTGTGCACGGCCACGTACAGGTCCGCGCGGACGGCGTTCGCCGCGTCCGTGCGCGCCAGGAACTCGTCGTAGCCGTCGACCCGGCCGTCATGATTGCGATCGACGCCGGCCCGGTTCGCCGCCGCGTCCGTCGTGCGGGACATCGACACGCGGATCCCGGCGTCGCGCAGCATGGCCGCGAGGCGCAGCGAAATGTCGAGATCCACGTCTGATTCACGGAGGATCGAGCCATCCGGGAGCACTCCCGTCGTGCCGGTTTCCGACCCGCCGTGGCCAGGATCGAGGAACACCGTCACGTCCGACGGAGCGAGCGGGTAGGCGGGCGCGCTCACCTTGGAGACCCTGGCCTCCGTTGTGGTGACGGCGCCGCCAGCGTCGGTCAGCGTGAGACGGACGCGATAGGGGCCGTCGGGAGCCGGGCTGCCGTCCGGCCCGGCGCCGTTCCAGGTCGTCGCGTGGTCCCGGTGGGCCGCCGGCTGGATGCAGGATCTCCCTGACGAACCGTCCGTCCCAGCTGAGGACCTGCGCCTGTCCCATTGTTGGGCGGCTCACGACGAGATTGATCCTCGCAACCGACGCCGGTGACGCCGCGGTGGCCGGATAGACGAGGCGCGATTGAGCGGTGAAGCTCACCAGCGGGGCCGTGCCCGCCGCGGGCCCGCCCCGCAGGAACGGCGATCGCGAGCGCCGCCGCCATCGCCAGGACGAGGCCAAGCGGGCCGATCCCGGGCGTGCGATGCCGGGGGCGACCTCCCCCCGGCATCGCGCGGGGCGACGGGGCTGGAGGCGGGCCGGTGGTGCCCGTCCAAAGTATCTGGCGTCCCTCGGCAAGCCGGCACACGGCCGCGCGGCCCGCCGACGACGGGGCGTCCTTCAGACTGCAGCAACTGGCACGCGGAACGGCCCACGCGGCCGGCACATACGTGGACGGGTTCCGCGTGCTGCGCCAGGTCGTGCGGGCCGCCCCCGCCCCGGTTCGACTGAGCGTCAGGAGTTGCCGGGGGTCGTTGGTGCCGGCGTGGCCGGGACGGCGGGAGCAGTGGCCGGCGCGGCGTGGACGCACCGCACCAGGTACGCCGTGAACGATCCGTCCTGCTCGGTGGCGAACACCATGGCCCGGTCGCCCACGTGCAGCTGCGAGAGCGTGATCACCTTGCCCGCGGCGCGCAGCCTGGTCTGTGCCGTCACCGCGAACGTGGTGGTCGCGCCGTCCGCCGTCTTCACCGTCACGCTGGCGGTGCCGACCGACGTGACCTGCCCTCGCTCGTACCGGATCGTGCGGTAGCCGGTCTTCGTCTTCAGCGTGAGGTCGGCGCTCACGGTCCGCCGGACGATCCGCGGAGCACCAGGCGCGCCGCAGGGCCCGTCGCGGGTGTCGTCGTCGGCGCGGCCGTCGCGGTTGCCAGGAGCGGAGTCGCCGTGCCTGCGAGCGGGGATCCGCCACTCGTCGCGAAGACGGCGCCGGCGCCGATGGTCGCCGCGAGGAGGAGGCCTCCCCCGAGCGCGAGGATCGCCCGGCCGTGCGTCCGGATGCGTTGTTCCATTGTCGTGGTCCTCCATGACCGCATTGGCGATGCGCGCAGTGCGTGCGCGCGTGGAACGCTGGTTCCTGCCGTCAGGATCGCGCCGACGCATCAAGATCGGGTCAAGGGCAGCCGGGTGCAGAGCCGGGTGGGCACGGCAGTGCATACTCCGGGTGATGGGGTTCCGGATCGTCCACTTCGCCGACCTGCACCTCGACGCTCCGTTCGCGTGGGCGAACCCCAGGACCTCCGCGCAGCGCCGCGCCAACCGACGTCGCACCCTCGAACGGATCGTCGGACTCGCGCAGGCGGAGCGCGCCGACGCGATCACCTGCGGCGGCGACCTGTTCGAGCACGACCTCGTCACGCCCGACACCGTCGAGTTCCTGCGCCGCACGTTCGAAGGCGCCGGACGGCCCGTCCTGTTCGCCCCGGGGAACCACGACTGGTACGGCCCGGAGAGCCCGTACGAGCGCACGGCGTGGCCCTCGAACGTGCGCATCTTCGAGGACGGCGACCCGGTCGCGGTCGACCTCGCCGACGGCGTCCGGATGTGGGGCGTCGCGACCGGGGGCCGTGACGCCGGCCAACCTGGTCGGTGGCCTGCGCACGGACGGCACCGCCGTGCATCTCCTGCTCGCGCATGCCTCCGAGATCGGGGGCCTCGCCTGGCAGGGCGAGGGAAAGCAGGCACACGCGCCGTTCGCCGCGTCCGACCTCGAACGGAGCGGCATCGACCTCGCGCTCCTCGGCCACTATCACGCGCCCAGGGACGGCCAGCGGTTCTCGTACCCGGGGAACCCCGATCCACTCGAATTCGGCGAGGATGGGGAGCGCGGCGCGCTGCTCGTGCGTCGGCCCGGACGGCACCATCGAGCGCGAGCGGCGCCGCGTGGCCGTGAGCGAGGTCCACGATGTCGACGTGGACGTGGACGGCGCGCGCGACCGGGACGACGTGTCCGGCCGCCTGGGCGAGGCGATCCGGGGCATGGGCGGCTGTGTCCGGGCGACCCTGCGCGGCGAGCTCGGGGCCGACGTCCAGCTCGACCTGCGGGAGCTCGAGACGGCTGGGGATGGCCTCGACGGGCTCGTCGTGCGGGCGGCGACGCTCACGTACGCCTACGACCTGGAGTCGATCCGGACCGAGCCGACGGTGCGCGGGCAGTTCGTGCGCGATGCCGATGCCATCGACGACGACGACCTCCGCCGGCGCGTCATCCTGACCGGCCTGCGGGCCCTGGCAGGCCGCGACGACCTGGACGTCGCCTAGATGCGCATCGACAGCGTCACGGCGCGCGCCTTCGGTCCCTTCCATGGCGAGCAGCTCGACCTCGCGCCGGGCATGACGGTCGTCGCAGGCCCGAACGAGGCGGGCAAGTCGACTTGGCACGCGGCCCTGCGCGCCGCGATCTGCGGCATGCCGCGCCGTCGCGGACGCGCGACGGCGGCCGAGCAGGAATTCGCCGAGTTGCACAGGCCGTGGGACCGGCCCGACGAGTGGCTGGTGTCGGCCCGCCTCGCGCTCGACGAGGGAGGGCGCTGCATCGAGATCCGCCAGGACCTCGGCGAGCGCCTCGACAGCGCCGCGATCGAGCTGCCGATCGGGCGGACCGTGACCGGCGAGATCCTCGGCGACGGATCTCCGGACGCCTCGCGATGGCTCGGGCTCGATCGTGATGCGTTCGCGGCCACGGTCTGCGTCGACCAGGCCGACATCCTCGCCGTCACGGCCGCGGCGGGATCCCTGCAGCAGCACCTGCAACGCGCGGCGGCCACGCGCGGCTCGGACGCGACGGCCGCGGAGGCGATCGAGCGCCTGAAGCGCTTCCGCTCGGAGCGGGTCGGCCTCGACCGCCCGAACGCGGTGAGGCCGCTGCGCCAGGCCAGCGAGCTGCGCGATTCTGCACGGCAGGCGCTCGACGCCGCACGTGCCGAGCACGCCCGCTACCTGGAGATGGCCGCGGCGGCGGACGAGGCGCGGCAGGCGCACGGGCGCGCGGAGCTCCGGCTGCGGTCGGCAGAGGCGGCCGTGGCGCGTCGTGACGCAGACTCGGCAGCCCAGCGGGCGGGGCGCGCCCGGGCGCTGGCCGAGCGCCACCCGTCGGAGCCGTCAGGGGCGCCCGAGCGCGACCGGCTCGCTGACGAGGTGGCCGCCGCCATCGGCGGCTGGACCGGCCGGCCGGAGGTGCGGCTCCTGCCGGGGCCAGATGCCGCCGACCTGCAGGCACAGCTCGACGGCGTGGAAGCCGAGCTCGACGCACTCCGCGACGTCCCGCCCGGCGACCACGCGGTGGACCCGGCCGTCCGCGACACGCGCGAGGCATGGGTCGCGAGCCGGGATTCCCTCGCCCTGCTCGGCGAGGCGCCTCCCCTTCCAGCGGCACCACCGGTCGGCCTCCCGTCCGGGGAGCTCGAGTCCCTGGCGGCCGACCTGGAGGCCCGCGCGCCGGACGCGGACGCGTTCGCCGAGCACGCGATCGCAGCCGCGGATGCCCGACGGGCCGACGCGGAGCGCCGGGCACTGGCCGCCGGGCTGGTGACCCTGCTCGGAGCCGCGGCCGCGGTCGGCGGCGCCGTGGGAGGCATGCTCCCGATCGCGGTGCTGGGCGCCGTGGTCGGGGTCGTGGGCCTCGTCGGATGGGCGCGCGCGCGCTCCTCTGCCACGACTTCGGCGGACGAACGACGGCGCACGCAGACCGGACTCGCGCCCCGGGACGTGGCCCGCGCCGCAGCCGATGCGCGCCGCGACGATGCGCGACGCAGGTTGCAGGCTGCGGAGTATCCGACCCGGCGCCCGACGTCGTGCGCTCGCTCGCCACCGTGGTGGCCGCGGCCGAGTCGGCCACCCGCGCCCGGGCGGAATGGGAGTCACGGGCGTCGTTGGCGATGGGGCGGCTGGAGCGCTCGCGGGGTGAGCTGGCCGCTGCCCTCCGTGCCCGCGGCGTGCAGAACGCCGATGACGGCGAGGCCGCATGGCGAGCGTACGAATCGGCGTGCGCCACCCGCGCGACCCTCGCGGCCGGCACCTCGCGTGCCGACGCCCTCCGGTCCGCGCTCGCGAGTCGCCACCAGGCCGAGGACCAGGCCCGGGAGGCGGCACGGGCGGTGGACGAGGCCGGCGCAGTCCTGCTCCGCTGCGCAGAGCGCGCGGGCATCCCTGCTGCCGGTCGCACGGAGGCCGCGATCGTCGAGGCGCTCCGCGCGTGGCAGGGTCTGCGGGAGCGCGACCTGCGAGCCACGTCGGAGGCGCGGACCGAGTGGGAGCAACTGCAGGCGCTGCTCGACGGGCGGACGCTCGACGAACTCGAGGCACGTGCGGTCGCGCTCGTGCGCGTCGCCGACGACCGGGAGCGCGACCTCGCGGCGCTCGTCGCGCATGCGCGTCCGGGAACGAACACGGTCCGACCGGGCGACCCGCACGCGCCGCACGGCGCCGGCGCCGCGTCCCCGGACGGCGAGAACGCCGCGCGCCTTCAAGCGGCCGCCCTCGCGACCGGCGATACGGTGGTGGGCCTGACCGCGCTCGCCTCGGAGGAGCGGCGGCTCCTGGACGAGGCAGGCTCCCTCGCCGGCGCGGCCGCGGACCGGGCGAGCCGGCTCCTCGACGTCGCCGAGGCCGAGGAGGCGCTCCAGCGGGCCGACGAGGTGCTCGCGCGCGTGCAGCGCCTGGACGTGGCCCTCGCAAAGGCCACGGAACTGCTGATCCAGGCACAGGAGCGGGTGCACCGGGACATCGCCCCGGTGCTGGCGACGGCGATCAGGGGCAGGCTGGCGGAGCTGACCGCGGGAAGGTACGACGACGCGGCCGTCGACCCGGCGAGCCTGGCCGTGCGCGTGCGCGAGCAGGCCACGGGGCGGTGGCGGCACGCGCAACGGCTCTCGCAGGGGACGCGCGAGCAGGTCTATCTGCTGCTGCGGGCAGCCATGGCACAGCACCTCGTCACGACCGGCGAGACCGCGCCCCTGCTGCTCGACGAGGTCACCGCGCAGGCCGACGAGCAGCGAAAGGGCGCCATGCTCGGCGCGCTCCTCGCGATGAGCCGGGAGCGGCAGGTGATCCTGTTCACGCACGATCGCGAGGTCGCCGACTGGGCTCGTATCCACCTCGATCCCTCCCGGGACCGGCTGATCGAGCTGCCGGACCGGGCGACGCTTCCGGCCTGAGTCCAACGGACGCAGCGACGGGGAAGGCGGGCGCGGCGACCGGGATGCGGGCGCGGCGCCCAACGCCTGGGACGGCCTCGGGGACCCGGCGGCCGGGAGTCAGCCGCGCCGCGCCACCACGTTCAGCCGCACGTAGTCGAGTGACGCGTCGGGCAGGCGCGCGATGACCGCGCGCACGAACGGCATCCGTTCCGCCTCGGGCAGGAGCGCGACGTGCTCGCGGAGGACGACCGCCGCCAGGAACGTCTCGAACGGCTCGCCCGGTTCGAAGGCTGTCGGCTCCGGCTGCAGCCACACCTGGACGTCCACGAACCCCGCCTCCTGCAGGGTCGGCCGCTCCGGGCCCGGGCTCCGGTAGGTCCACCTCCCCGGAAGCGGGTCGCCGATCTTGGCGAGTGCTCGCGCACGCTCGCGATGTTGCCGGCGCCGCCGTACTGGGCGATCAGCTGGCCGTGGGGCGAGAGGACCGCGGCGAGCCGGTGGAACAGGGCGGGGGGACCCGGTACCCAGTGGAACGGCTGTGGACACGATGGCGCCCACCGCCCGGTCATGGGGGCGGCTCCGCAGGTCGGCGAGGGTGCACTCAACGGGCGAGCGGAACCGGCCGAGCCGGCGACGGGCCTCGGCGAGAGGCGCTCCGAGGCGTAGAGCGCGACCACGCGCGCCTCCGGCGGCGCTCAAGCAGCGCCCGGTCAGCGCGCGCTTCCGCGCCCGCGTCCAGAGGCGGCCCATGCCGGCCCACCGAGCCGGCCGATCACGCCGGCACCCCGCCGCGCCTGAGGGTCTGCAACCCTGTCGTAGACCTGGCGTCCCACTCCCCTGTCATCGGCGCAACGACACTCAAGGACGCTGACTCGTGCGCTTGACGTGCCAGTCAGCCGCCGCGCGCGGGAGCGAGGCCCGGTGGACCACGCCGGCGCCCACCGCTCGCGGCGGATCCGCTCCACCTCGCCGGGCGAGATCTGCGGGACGGGGCGGACCGCCAGCGCGCGCAGGTAGGCGTCGGCCGCCCCCTCCACGACCGAGGCGGCGTTGTAGGCGTGGTCGACCGTCGGCCCATCGCCAGCACGCGGTTGTTGCGAGCAGGCAGGCGCCGCGGTCCCTGAGGGCCGACGCCGTGAGTCGGCGACCTCGGAGAGGGCCCCCGCGTGCGTAGCGCCGCCGCTCACGTCCCCCGCCACAGGCGGAGACGAGGCCGCGCAGGATGGGCGGATGCCGATACCCAGCGCCGCGACCGCCATGGCGGCGGCGCTGTGCGTGGCACGACACCCCCGACATCCGGGCGCCGCGCGTACGCCAGCGTGTGGAGGGGGAGCTCGCTCGTCGGTCGTCGGGCACCGTCGACCACTCGCCCGTCGACCCGCACGATGACGACGTCCTCGGGGCGCATCGTGTCGTACGGGGTGCTCGCCGGCGTCACCGCGACCAGGTCCGGATCGTCCCGAAATCCGCATGCTGATGTTGCCCGCAGTGAAGTACACGAGCCGCTCGGCGAGGAGCCGGCGGCCGAACAGGACCACGACCTCTCTCGCCTCGACCAGCCGGGCGGAACGGTCATCCTCGCGGGCCGCCTGCGAACCGCCTGACGCCACCCGCTCGATGGGGAACGGCGGATGGATCACCCCGATCTCGGTGATGAATCCCGTGATCAGGTCGTGCGGCGTGACATCGAACGCGGGGTTCCAGGCCGCGACGCCTTCCGGCGCGGAAGGATGCCCCTGCCAGGTGCGCACCTCGTCGCCCGACCGTTCCTCGATCGCGATCCCCTCGCCCGAGGGTGTCGCGAGGTCGAACGTGGAGATGGGAGCGGCGACGTAGAAGGGCACACCGGCATGGCGCGCGGCGAGCGCGAGCGAGAACGTGCCCACCTTGTTCGCGGTGTCTCCGTTGGCGGCGATCCGGTCGGCCCCGAGGACGACCGCGTGCACGCGTCCCGAATGCAGCAGTCCCGCCGCCGCGCTGTCGGCGATCAGCGTCACGTCGATGCCGGCCTGCGTCAGCTCCCAGGCCGTGAGCCGGGCCCCCTGCAGCAACGGCCGGGCCTCGCAGGCGAAGACACGCACGGGATCGCCGGCCGCGGCCTTCGCGTACACGACCCCCAGCGCCGTCCCCCAGCCGAGCGTCGCCAGCCGACCCGCATTGCAGTGCGTCAGGATGGCGCTCGCGGCCCGCCCGAGCTCGGCGCGGCCGTGCTCGCCGATCAGGCGGCACGCTTCGCGATCCTCGTCCACGATGCGCTGTGCCTCGACGAGGGCACGATCGCGGATGGCCCGGGGCGTGGGTTCGCCGTACGCCGCGTCGCGCACTCGCTCCACCGCCCAGGAGAGGTTCACGGCCGTGGGCCGGGCCGCGCCGATCCGCTCCGCCAGCGTCCCGAGCGCCGCCCGCGCCTCGTCGACCGACTGCGGCCGCTCTTCGTCGAGGCCGACGACCATGCCGAGGGCCCCGCAGCCGCCGATCGCGGGGGCGCCCCGCACGGCCAGCCGGCGGATCGCGTCGACGACGTCGGCCGTCGTCGTGAGCCGGATCACCTCGAGCCTGCCGGGCAGCAGGGTCTGGTCGATGATCTCGATCGCGTCGCCGGCCCAGGTCACGGTCGCCGGGATGCGCTGGACGTCGTGCATTCGCTCGTTCGCCTCGGATGTGTGCTCGGCCGGGCCGGGATCCCGGAGGGACCCGTCCGATCGCCGGACGGCCGTGGGCGTCCGCGGACCGTCGGCGGGATTTCAAGTATGCACTTCCGGCTGCACCGTCCGCCGGCCCTCCGGGGGGCGACAGGTCGCGGGTCAGCCCCGGTACGTCCTGCGTGCCGCGTTCTCGGCCGAGACGCGGCGCACGACCCTGGAGAACTGGCGCTGGGTCGCCCGCAGCTCCGCGGCCGACGGCTGCTCGGCCAGCTCGCGGAAGGCTCGCTCGATCCGGGGCGGGTGCGGAGCTATCGACGCCTGGGCCGCGAGCTGGCCGAGCAGCCGTCGGCCGCGGAGCTGCGGGCGACCCAGCGCCAGTTCTCCAGGGTCGTGCGCCGCGTCTCGGCCGAGAACGCGGCACGCAGGACGTACCGGGGCTGACCCGCGACCTGTCGCCCCCCGGAGGGCCGGCGGACGGTGCAGCCGGAAGTGCATACTTGAAATCCCGCCGACGGTCCGCGGACGCCCACGGCCGTCCGGCGATCGGACGGGTCCCTCCGGGATCCCGGCCCGGCCGAGCACACATCCGAGGCGAACGAGCGAATGCACGACGTCCAGCGCATCCCGGCGACCGTGACCTGGGCCGGCGACGCGATCGAGATCATCGACCAGACCTTGCTGCCCGGCGGGCTCGAGGTGATCCGGCTCACGACGACGGCCGACGTCGTCGACGCGATCCGCCGGCTGGCCGTGCGGGGCGCCCCCGCGATCGGCGGCTGCGGGGCCCTCGGCATGGTCGTCGGCCTCGACGAAGAGCGGCCGCAGTCGGTCGACGAGGCGCGGGCGGCGCTCGGGACGCTGGCGGAGCGGATCGGCGCGGCCCGGCCCACGGCCGTGAACCTCTCCTGGGCGGTGGAGCGAGTGCGCGACGCGGCGTACGGCGAACCCACGCCCCGGGCCATCCGCGATCGTGCCCTCGTCGAGGCACAGCGCATCGTGGACGAGGATCGCGAAGCGTGCCGCCTGATCGGCGAGCACGGCCGCGCCGAGCTCGGGCGGGCCGCGAGCGCCATCCTGACGCACTGCAATGCGGGTCGGCTGGCGACGCTCGGCTGGGGGACGGCGCTGGGGGTCGTGTACGCGAAGGCCGCGGCCGGCGATCCCGTGCGTGTCTTCGCCTGCGAGGCCCGGCCGTTGCTGCAGGGGGCCCGGCTCACGGCCTGGGAGCTGACGCAGGCCGGCATCGACGTGACGCTGATCGCCGACAGCGCGGCGGCGGGACTGCTGCATTCGGGACGCGTGCACGCGGTCGTCCTCGGGGCCGACCGGATCGCCGCCAACGGAGACACCGCGAACAAGGTGGGCACGTTCTCGCTCGCGCTCGCCGCGCGCCATGCCGGTGTGCCCTTCTACGTCGCCGCTCCCATCTCCACGTTCGACCTCGCGACACCCTCGGGCGAGGGGATCGCGATCGAGGAACGGTCGGGCGACGAGGTGCGCACCTGGCAGGGGCATTCTTCCGCGCCGGAAGGCGTCGCGGCCTGGAACCCCGCGTTCGATGTCACGCCGCACGACCTGATCACGGGATTCATCACCGAGATCGGGGTGATCCATCCGCCGTTCCCCATCGAGCGGGTGGCGTCAGGCGGTTCGACAGGCGGCCCGCGAGGATGACCGTTCCGCCCGGCTGGCTCGAGGCGAGAGAGGTCGTGGTCCTGTTCGGCCGCCGGCTCCTCGCCGAGCGGCTCGTGTACTTCACTGCGGGCAACATCAGCATGCGGATTCGGGACGATCCGGACCTGGTCGCGGTGACGCCGGCGAGCACCCCGTACGACACGATGCGCCCCGAGGACGTCGTCATCGTGCGGGTCGACGGGCGAGTGGTCGACGGTGCCCGACGACCGACGAGCGAGCTTCCCCTCCACACGCTGGCGTACGCGCGGCGCCCGGATGTCGGGGGTGTCGTGCACACGCACAGCGCCGCCGCCATGGCGGTCGCGGCGCTGGGTATCGGCATCCCGCCCATCCTGCACGGCCTGGTCTCCGCCTGTGGCGGGGGCATCGTGACGGCGCCCTACGCACGCGGGGGCACCTCCGAGGTGGCCGAGTTCACGGCGTCGGCGCTCAGGGACCGCAGCGCCTGCCTGCTCCGCAACCACGGCGTGCTGGCGATCGGGCCGACGGTCGACCACGCCTACAACGCCGCCTCGGTCGTGGAGGGGGCGGCCGACGCCTACCTGCGCGCGCTGGCGGTCCGCCCCGTCCCGCAGATCTCGCCCGACGAGGTGGAGCGGATCCGCCGCGAGCAGTGGGCGCCGGCGTGGTCCGGCCGGGCCACCGCTCCCACGCACGGCGGCTGACCGGCACGTCGAGCGCACGAGTCGGCGTCCTTGGGTATCGTGCGCCGATGACACGGGAGTGGGACGCCACGGTCTACGACAGGGTTGCGGACCCGCAGGCGCGGTGGGGTGCCGGCGTGATCGGCCGGCTCGATCCAACCGGCATCGGACGCCTGCTGGACGCGGGCTGCGGAAGCGGGCGCGTGACCGAGCAGCTGCTGGAGCGCCTGCCGGAGGCGCGCGTGGTCGCGCTCGACGCCTCGGAGCGCATGCTGGCCGAGGCCCGTCGCCGGCTCGGCCGGTTCGGCTCGCGCGTGGAGTACACCTGCGCCGACCTGCGGGAGCCGCTCCCCATCGACCCGGCGGTGGACGCCATCGTGTCCACCGCCACGTTCCACTGGGTGCCGGATCACCCCGCCCTGTTCCACCGGCTCGCCGCGGTCCTCTCGCCCCACGGCCAGCTGATCGCCCAGTACGGTGGTGCCGGCAACATCGCGAGCGTGGCCCGCGCCCTCGCCGAGATCGGGGACCCGCTTCCGGGGAGGTGGACCTACCCGGAGCCCGGTCCCGAGCGGCGATCCCTGCTGGAGGCGGGGTTCGTGGACGTGCAGGTGTGGCTGCAGCCGGAGCCGACCGCGTTCGAGCCGGGCGAGCCGTTCGAGACGTTCCTGGCGGCCGTCGTGCTCCGCGAGCACGTCGCGCTCCTGCCCGAGGCGGAACGGATGCCGTTCGTCCGCGCGGTCATCGCCCGCCTGCCCGACGCGTCACTCGACTACGTGCGGCTGAACGTGGTGGCGCGCCGCGGCTGACTCCCGGCGCGGGTCCCCGAGGCCGCACCCAGGCGTCGGGCGCCGCGCCCACATTCCCGGTCGCCGCGCCCGCATTCCCCGTCGCCGCGTCCGTTGGACTCAGGCCGTAAGCGTCGCCCGGTCCGGCAGCTCGATCAGCCGGTCCCGGGAGGGATCGAGGTGGATACGAGCCCAGTCGGCGACCTCGCGATCGTGCGTGAACAGGATCACCTGCCGCTCCCGGCTCATCGCGAGGAGCGCGCCGAGCATGGCGCCCTTTCGCTGCTCGTCGGCCTGCGCGGTGACCTCGTCGAGCAGCAGGGGCGCGGTCTCGCCGGTCGTGACGAGGTGCTGTGCCATGGCCGCCCGCAGCAGCAGATAGACCTGCTCGCGCGTCCCCTGCGAGAGCCGTTGCGCGTGCCGCCACCGCCCCGTGGCCTGCTCGCGCACGCGCACGGCCAGGCTCGCCGGGTCGACGGCCGCGTCGTCGTACCTTCCCGCGGTCAGCTCCGCCAGCCTGCCCCTGATCGCCGTCGCCAGCACCGGGGCGATGTCCCGGTGCACCCGCTCCTGTGCCTGGATCAGCAGTTCCGTGGCCTTTGCGAGGGCCACGTCCAGGCGCTGCACGCGCGCGAGCACCTCGTCGGCCCGCTGGAGCGCCTCCTCGGCCTCGGCGACGTCGAGGAGCCGGCTCGCCCGGTCCGCGGCCGCGCCGGCGAGGGACCCTGCCTCGTCCAGGAGCCGCCGCTCCTCCGAGGCGAGCGCGGTCAGGCCCACCACCGTATCGCCGGTCGCGAGGGCGGCCGCTTGAAGGCGCGCGGCGTTCTCGCCGTCCGGGGACGCGGCGCCGGCGCCGTGCGGCGCGTGCGGGTCGCCCGGTCGGACCGTGTTCGTTCCCGGACGCGCATGCGCGACGAGCGCCGCGAGGTCGCGCTCCCGGTCGTCGGCGACGCGCACGAGCGCGACCGCACGTGCCTCGAGTTCGTCGAGCGTCCGCCCGTCGAGGAGCGCCTGCAGTTGCTCCCACTCGGTCCGCGCCTCCGACGTGGCTCGCAGGTCGCGCTCCCGCAGACCCTGCCACGCGCGGAGCGCCTCGACGATCGCGGCCTCCGTGCGACCGGCAGCAGGGATGCCGGCGCGCTCTGCGCAGCGGAGCAGGACTGCGCGGGCCTCGTCCACCGCCCGTGCCGCCTCCCGGGCCTGGTCCTCGGCCTGGTGGCGACTCGCGAGCGCGGACCGGAGGGCGTCGGCACGCGAGGTGCCGGCCGCGAGGGTCGCGCGGGTGGCGCACGCCGATTCGTACGCTCGCCATGCGGCCTCGACGTCATCGACGTTCTGCACGCCGCGGGCACGGAGGGCAGCGGCCAGCTCACCCCGCGAGCGCTCCAGCCGCCCCATCGCCAACGACGCCCGTGACTCCCATTCCGCGCGGGCGCGGGTGGCCGACTCGGCCGCGGCCACCACGGTGGAGAGCGAGCGCACGACGTCGGGCGCCGGGTCGGATACTCCCGCAGCCTGCAACCTGCGTCGCGCATCGTCGCGGCGCGCATCGGCTGCGGCGCGGGCCACGTCCCGGGGAGCGAGTCCGGTCTGCGTGCGCCGTCGTTCGTCCACCGAAGTCGTGGCAGAGGAGCGCGCGCGCGCCCATCCGACGAGGCCCACGACCCCGACCACGGCGCCCAGCACCGCGATCGGGAGCATGCCTCCCACGGCGCCGCCGACCGCGGCCGCGGCTCCGAGCAGGGTCACCAGCCCGGCGGCCAGTGCCCGGCGCTCCGCGTCGGCCCGTCGGGCATCCGCGGCTGCGATCGCGTGCTCGGCGAACGCGTCCGGGTCCGGCGCGCGGGCCTCCAGGTCGGCCGCCAGGGACTCGAGCTCCCCGGACGGGAGGCCGACCGGTGGTGCCGCTGGAAGGGGAGGCGCCTCGCCGAGCAGGGCGAGGGAATCCCGGCTCGCGACCCATGCCTCGCGCGCGTCGCGGACGGCCGGGGCCACCGCGTGGTCGCCGGGCGGAACGTCGCGGAGTGCGTCGAGCTCGGCCTCCACGCCGTCGAGCTGTGCCTGCAGGTCGGTGGCATCCGGTCCCGGCAGGCGCCGCGCCTCCGGCCGGCCGGTCCAGCCGCCGATGGCGGCGGCCACCTCGTCCGCGAGCCGGTCGCGCTCGGGCGCCCCCGACGGCTCGGATGGGCGGCGCTCGGCCAGGGCCCGGGCGCGCCCCGCCCGCTGGGCTGCCGAGTCTGCGTCACGACGCGCCACGGCCGCCTCTGCCGACCGCAGCCGGAGCTCCGCGCGCCCGTGCGCCTGCCGCGCCTCGTCCGCCGCCGCGGCCATCTCCAGGTACCGGGCGTGCTCGGCACGCGCGGCGTCGAGCGCCTGCCGTGCAGAATCGCGCAGCTCGGTGGCCTGGCGCAGCGGCCTGACAGCGTTCGGGCGGTCGAGGCCGACCCGCTCCGAGCGGAAGCGCTTCAGGCGCTCGATCGCCTCCGCGGCCGTCGCGTCCGAGCCGCGCGTGGCCGCCGCGCGTTGCAGATGCTGCTGCAGGGATCCCGCCGCGGCCGTGACGGCGAGGATGTCGGCCTGGTCGACGCAGACCGTGGCCGCGAACGCATCACGATCGAGCCCGAGCCATCGCGAGGCGTCCGGAGATCCGTCGCCGAGGATCTCGCCGGTCACGGTCCGCCCGATCGGCAGCTCGATCGCGGCGCTGTCGAGGCGCTCGCCGAGGTCCTGGCGGATCTCGATGCAGCGCCCTCCCTCGTCGAGCGCGAGGCGGGCCGACACCAGCCACTCGTCGGGCCGGTCCCACGGCCTGTGCAACTCGGCGAATTCCTGCTCGGCCGCCGTCGCGCGTCCGCGACGGCGCGGCATGCCGCAGATCGCGGCGCGCAGGGCCGCGTGCCACGTCGACTTGCCCGCCTCGTTCGGGCCTGCGACGACCGTCATGCCCGGCGCGAGGTCGAGCTGCTCGCCATGGAAGGGACCGAAGGCGCGCGCGGTGACGCTGTCGATGCGCATCTAGGCGACGTCCAGGTCGTCGCGGCCTGCCAGGGCCCGCAGGCCGGTCAGGATGACGCGCCGGCGGAGGTCGTCGTCGTCGATGGCATCGGCATCGCGCACGAACTGCCCGCGCACCGTCGGCTCGGTCCGGATCGACTCCAGGTCGTAGGCGTACGTGAGCGTCGCCGCCCGCACGACGAGCCCGTCGAGGCCATCCCCCGCCGTCTCGAGCTCCCGCAGGTCGAGCTGGACGTCGGCCCCGAGCTCGCCGCGCAGGGTCGCCCGGACACAGCCGCCCATGCCCCGGATCGCCTCGCGCAGGCGGGCAGACACGTCGTCCCGGTCGCGCGCGCCGTCCACGTCCACGTCGACATCGTGGACCTCGCTCACGGCCACGCGGCGCCGCTCGCGCTCGATGGTGCCGTCCGGGCCGACGGTCACGAGCAGCGCGCCGCGCTCCCCATCCTCGCCGAATTCGAGTGGATCGGGGTTCCCCGGGTACGAGAACCGCTGGCCGTCCCTGGGCGCGTGATAGTGGCCGAGGAGCGCGAGGTCGATGCCGCTCCGTTCGAGGTCGGACGCGGCGAACGGCGCGTGTGCCTGCTTTCCCTCACCCTGCCAGGCGAGGCCCCCGATCTCGGAGGCATGCGCGAGCAGGAGATGCACGGCGGTGCCGTCCGTGCGCAGGCCACCGACCAGGTTGGCCGGCGTCACCGGCCCCCGGTGCGCGACGCCCCACATCCGGACGCCCTCGGCGAGGTCGACCGCGACCGGGTCGCCGTCCTCGAAGATGCGCACGTTCGAGGGCCACGCCGTGCGCTCGTACGGGCTCTCCGGGCCGTACCAGTCGTGGTTCCCCGGGGCGAGCAGGACGGGCCGTCCGGCGCCTTCGAACGTGCGGCGCAGGAACTCGACGGTGTCGGGCGTGACGAGGTCGTGTTCGAACAGGTCGCCGCCGCAGGTGATCGCGTCGGCGCGCTCCGCCTGCGCGAGTCCGACGATCCGTTCGAGGGTGCGACGTCGGTTGGCGCGGCGCTGCGCGGAGGTCCTGGGGTTCGCCCACGCGAACGGAGCGTCGAGGTGCAGGTCGGCGAAGTGGACGATCCGGAACCCCATCACCCGGAGTATGCACTGCCGTGCCCACCCGGCTCTGCACCCGGCTGCCCTTGACCCGATCTTGATGCGTCGGCGCGATCCTGACGGCAGGAACCAGCGTTCCACGCGCGCACGCACTGCGCGCATCGCCAATGCGGTCATGGAGGACCACGACAATGGAACAACGCATCCGGACACACGGCCGGGCGATCCTCGCGCTCGGGGGAGGCCTCCTCCTCGCGGCGACCATCGGCGCCGGCGCCGTCTTCGCGACGAGTGGCGGATCCCCGCTCGCAGGCACGGCGACTCCGCTCCTGGCAACCGCGACGGCCGCGCCGACGACGACACCCGCGACGGGCCCTGCGGCGCGCCTGGTGCTCCGCGGAATTGTCCGGCGGACCGTGAGCGCCGACCTCACGCTGAAGACGAAGACCGGCTACCGCACGATCCGGTACGAGCGAGGGCAGGTCACGTCGGTCGGCACCGCCAGCGTGACGGTGAAGACGGCGGACGGCGCGACCACCACGTTCGCGGTGACGGCACAGACCAGGCTGCGGGCCGCGGGCAAGGTGATCACGCTCTCGCAGCTGCACGCGGGCGACCGGGCCATGGTGTTCGCCACCGAGCAGGACGGATCGTTCACGGCGTACCTGGTGCGGTGCGTCCACGCCGCGCCGGCCACTGCTCCCGCCGTCCCGGCCACGCCGGCACCAACGACCCCCGGCAACTCCTGACGCTCAGTCGAACCGGGGCGGGGCGGCCCGCACGACCTGGCGCAGCACGCGGAACCCGTCCACGTATGTGCCGGCCGCGTGGGCCGTTCCGCGTGCCAGTTGCTGCAGTCTGAAGGACGCCCCGTCGTCGGCGGGCCGTGCGGCCGGTGCGCCGGCTTGCCGAGGGATGCTAGGGTCCCCTGGATGGGCACCACCGGCCCGCCTCCAGCCCCGTTGCCCCGCGCGATGCCGGGGGGAGGTCGCCCCCGGTCCCGCACGCCCGGGATCGGCCCGCTTGGCCTCGTCCTGGCGATGGCGGCGGCGCTCGCGATCGCCGTTCCTGCGGGGCGGGCCGCGGCGGGCACGGCCCCGCTGGTGAGCTTCACCGCTCAATCGCGCCTCGTCTATCCGGCCACCGCGGCGTCACCGGCGTCGGTTGCGAGGATCAATCTCGTCGTGAGCCGCCCAACAATGGGACAGGCGCAGGTCCTCAGCTGGGACGGACGGTTCGTCAGGGAGATCCTGCATCCCAGCCGGCGGCCCACCGGGACCACGCGACTGACCTGGAACGGCGCCGGGCCGGACGGCAGCCCGGCTCCCGACGGCCCCTATCGCGTCCGTCTCACGCTGACCGACGCTGGCGGCGCCGTCACCACAACGGAGGCCAGGGTCTCCAAGGTGAGCGCGCCCGCCTACCCGCTCGCTCCGTCGGACGTGACGGTGTTCCTCGATCCTGGCCACGGCGGGTCGGAAACCGGCACGACGGGAGTGCTCCCGGATGGCTCGATCCTCCGTGAATCAGACGTGGATCTCGACATTTCGCTGCGCCTCGCGGCCATGCTGCGCGACGCCGGGATCCGCGTGTCGATGTCCCGCACGACGGACGCGGCGGCGAACCGGGCCGGCGTCGATCGCAATCATGACGGCCGGGTCGACGGCTACGACGAGTTCCTGGCGCGCACGGACGCGGCGAACGCCGTCCGCGCGGACCTGTACGTGGCCGTGCACAACAACTGGCTTCCGAAGGGGGAGGGGAGAACGGAGGCCTTCTTCTGCGGGCGCGGCTGCTCGTGGCCGCAGGCGAGCAAGTCCCTGGCCGGCGACATCCTGCAGGCGCACGTCGCCCGGCTCGCGCCGCTCCAGACGGACGCGTGGCAGTTGACGGTGGGCGACCCGGCAATTCCCGAGGCCGTGCGCAACCCGACCGACGACTACATCCACTTCGCGGACGCGACCCTGGTGACCGGCCGCCATTTCTACGTCCTCGGGCCGTACGACGCGGCGTTCCGGCCGCGACCGATCGAGATGCCGGGCGCGCTCGTGGAATCCCTCGCGTTCTCGAATCCGCACGAGCTGCAGCTCCTCGCCGAGGGATCGACCAGGTCGCTCCTGGCGAGCGCGTACTACGACGGGATCACCGCCTTCCTCGCAGATCGCCCGTACGCACTGCGTCTCGATCCGGCGGCCACGGGGCCGGCGGGTCCAGTGTCCGCTCCCCGTGTCGGGGTCCGCACGAGCGTGCGCGTCACGGTCACGAACAACGGCACGCGGCCCATCCCGGCCGCGCTGAGGATTTCCATCGGCTCCCTTCCGCTCGCCGTTCCGTTCGACGGCTCCCCGTCGCCCGGGAGGCAGATCGGCTCCGCCGTCCTCCCCGCGGCGATCGCTGCGGGCCGGTCCGCCACCGTGGCCGTCGCGGTGATCCCCGTGAGTTCCGGGCGCCAGACGTGGAAGGTGGACGGCGTGCAGTCGGGGATCTGGACGTCCTCGCGCGGGATCCCCTTCCTGCAGTTCCGCGTTGCGGTCGCGCGCTGAAGGCGTCTCCGCGCCCGTCCGGAACATCGTGCGGTCGCGTACCCTAGGGCGGCGTCCACCGTGCGGAGGGATCGATGTACCGGACCGGGCGCATCTTCTGGCCTCTCGTCCTGATCGCCGTCGGCCTGCTCTTCCTGGCCGACCAGCTGAGCAACGGCGCGTTCGACGCCGGCGCGTTCATCGGGAGCTGGTGGCCCCTGCTCATCGTGGGGATCGGGCTTGCCATCCTCCTTGAATCGGCCTGGCCGGGACAGTCGGCGCCGGACGTTCCAGTCTCCGTCGACCTCGGGGGAACGCCCAGTGGAGAGGTCCGTATCGACTTCGGAGCGGGCCGGCTCGAGGTCGGGGCGGCGGCGACGGGGAAGCTGGTCGACGGCATGCTCGGCGGTGGCGGACGGGTCGAGTCCGGCGGGCCGGGTCGCGTCCGCCTGCAGGCGGATCCATCGGCCTGGTGGTCCGGTCGCTGGCCCCGGGAAGGCGGATTCCGATGGCACGTGGGAATTGCACAGGACATCCCCGTCTCCCTCACCGTCCATACCGGCGCGAGCGACAACCTGCTCGACCTGTCGAAGCTCCGGGTGATGAACCTCGAGCTGCACACGGGGGCCAGCGAGACCCGCGTGATCCTGCCGGAGGCGGCTGGCAGCACGACCGTGCGGCTGGAGGCGGGCGCCGCGTCGGTGCGGCTCCGCGTGCCCCCCGGAGTCGCCGCACGGATGGCGGGCACGATGGCCCTGGGGGCCGCTCACGTGGACGAACGCCGGTTCCCGCGGGCCGGAGGCGGATGGATGTCGGCAGACTGGGCCTCGTCCGCCAACCGCGTCGACATCTCGTACCAGGGGGGAGTCGGCGGCCTGTACCTCGACTGATGGACCGGATGCGGCTCGACCGTCCGAGGTCCGGCCTGTGACGTCGTCGGCGGAATGGCGGTCGAGGTTTCGCGACGCTTCCGACCGGGAGGCATTCCTTCGTGCCGCGTCCGGGCTGCCGGGGCCACGCGGCAACCTCGAGTTGCTCCAGGTGGCCGCGGACGATGCCCTGGAGTCCGACCTCCGTCGATGGGCGGCGATCGGCCCCGGCGAGGCGCCGACGAACACGCCGGGCGAGTTCCTCGTCGCGTGCGGAGTCGTTGGCCTCGGCCGGCTCGTCGTGCAGGGGCGGCTCGGTTTCGACGATCTCCGGCCCCACGCCCGGGACGAGCGATGGCGGGTGCGCGAGGCCGTGGCAATGGCCCTCCAGCGCATCGGCGCGGCGGACATGGACCGGCTCCTCGGCGTCGCCGCCGGGTGGGTGCACGGCGACCGGCTCGAGCAGCGTGCCGTCGTCGCGGGTCTTGCCGAGCCGGTGCTCCTCCGCGAACCCCGCCACGCACGAGCCGTGCTGTCGGCACTGGACGAGATCACCGCCACGATGCCCGGCGCGGCGGACCGCGGCCGGGACCCGTTCCGGATCCTGCGCCAGGCCCTGGGGTATGCGTGGAGCGTCGCAATCGCCGCGCTTCCCGGCCAGGGAACGGCGCTGCTCGATCGCTGGTGTGGCTCCGCGGATCCGGACGTCCGGTGGATCGTGCGGGAGAACCTGCGCAAGTCGCGGATGGCGAGGGCCGCCCCGGCCTGGACGGCACGTCGGCGGGCCGAGTTCGGGCTGGGCTGAAGGGCGCCGCGCCAGCCGGGCATTGACCCTGTCGGGGCCGATCGTGGACGTGGGCGACGACGAGGACCGCGTCCGCGTCATCCTCGAATGACCGCGAGTGTGCTCGCGACCCAGCCGCCGCGCGCCTCCGTCGGGCTGCTGCGCCACGCGGACTTCCTCCGGCTGTGGACGGGGCAGACGGTCTCGCGCTTCGGCAGCCAGGTCAGTCTCCTGGCCATCCCGCTGATCGCCATCACGATGCTCGGGGCGACGGCGTTCGAAGTCGGCGCGCTGAATGCCGCGGAGGCGCTGCCGTTCCTGCTGATCGGGCTGCCGGCCGGCGCGTGGGTGGACCGCGTTCGCCGGCGCCGGGTGCTCGTCGTGGCCGATGCCGGCCGCGCCGTGGCACTCGCCTCCATCCCGGTCGCGGCGGCTCTCGGTGTCCTGTCGCTGACGCAGCTGTACGTCGTGGCGCTCGTCACGGGGTTCCTGACGGTCTTCTTCGACGTCGCGTACCTGTCGTACGTGCCCTCACTCGTCGGGCCCGACCAGCTCGCCGACGCAAACGCGAAGCTCGAGACGACGAGCTCCGCCGCCCAGGTCGCCGGACCAGGGATCGGCGGCGCGCTCGTCCAGTTCGTCAGCGCTCCATACGCCGTGGCAGCCGACGCGCTGAGCTTCGTGGTCTCGCTTGTCTGCGTCCTCGCGATCAGGCGTTCCGAACCCGATCCGCGGGCGAACCACCGGGGCGACCGGACGGGGGTCGCGGGCATCGCGCAGGACGTCGCCGAGGGCCTGCGCCACGTGCTCGGCCAGCCCCACCTGCGGAGCCTTGCGATCGGGGCCTCGCTGCTGAACGTGTTCACGTCGATGTTCGGCGCCGTGGTCCTCCTGTTCGCCGTGCGCGAGCTGCGACTCGACGCGGGGACGATCGGGGCGGTCCTGGCCTTCGGCAACCTCGGGTTATTCGGGGCCCTGGGCGCGTCGGCCGTCACCGCCCGGTTCGGGCTCGGGCACACCCTGGTCGTCACGATCGTGCTCACCGCGGTCGGCGTCCTCGCCATCGCCGCCACGCCTCGCGAGTACGCGGTGCCCTGGCTGGTGGGCGCGCTTCTGCTGCTGTCCGCGACCAGCATGATCTTCAACGTCGACCAGCTGACCCTGCGTCAGGCCATCACGCCGCCGCAGCTCCAGGGCCGGATGCACGCCACAGTCCGGTTCCTCGCCTGGGGCGCGATACCGGTCGGAGCGATGCTCGGGGGCTGGCTGGGCGGCGAGATCGGGCTGCGGGAAACGATGTGGGTCGCGGGAGCCGGCGGTCTGCTGGCAGTGCTGACGATCGTGTTCTCGCCCGTGCGCTCGCTGCGGACCATCGCGGAGGCCATGCCGGCCGGTGCCGTCGCGGGCGGGGCGGCCCCGGGTGCGGTGGGCTGACCCGCTCGGTGTCCGGGTTCACGGCAGGCAGGGTGAAGGCTGCCGTCAGCCTCCGTAGCGCCAGCACGTCGGCAGATGGTCGTCCACCATGCCGGTGCTCTGCATGAACGCGTAGACGATCACGGGGCCGACGAACCGGAAGCCGCGCTCGCGCAGCTCCCGGGAGAGGCGATGTGCGAGCGGGTCGGCGGAGGGCACGTCGGCGTGCGTGGCCTCGCGCGGCAGCCGGCGCGGGGCTCCATCCACCCGGGCCCACAGCCAGGCGTCGAACGAGCCCGACTCCCGCGCGATCTCGAGCACGCCTCGCGCGTTGCCGACCGTGGCCTGGATCTTCGCCCGGTTCCGGACGATGCCCGCGTCCGCCACCAGGCGCTCGATGTCGGGCGGGCCGAACGCGGCGACGGTCGCGGGATCGAATCTGGCGAACGCCTCGCGGAAGGCACGCCGCTTGTGGAGGATCGTCGACCAGGACAGGCCGGCCTGGAACGATTCCAGGGCGAGTCGCTCGAAGAGCGCGGCGTCTCCGTGCGCCGGGACGCCCCATTCCGCGTCGTGGTACTCGACCATGGCGGCGTCGGCGGGCTCGGTCCCCGCGGGCCACCAGCAGCGGACGCGCGGCTCCGGCGCGGCGCCGCTCACCGGATGGGACCCCCCACCGAGACGCCCACCGGCTCCAGCGCGGCGCCGGTCTCGAGCCGCGCGAACGAGCCCCCGCGGGAGCGGTAGTGCGTGACCAGCCGCGCGTATTCGGCCTCCACCCAGCCGTACTCGGGGTGATAGGCGGTCCATGGCCTGAGGAACACGATCCCCCGGATCCGCAACTGCATCAGCTCCTTCAGGCAGCCGAAGCAGGGCTGGAGCGTGGAGTAGACCCAGGCGTCCGCGAGGGCAACGCCGAAGCGCGCCGCCGTCACCACCAGGTTCTGCTCGGCGTGGACGCACAGGCAGATGTCGTAGAGCTGACCCGCCAGGCCGGCCTCCGGAAGGTCGTGGCGCAGCGCGCAGCGGCGGCAACCGCGCTCGGCCTCCGTGCAGTTCGGATACCCGCTCGGCGTGCCGTTGTAGCCCATTCCGAGCACCCGATCGTCACGCACCGCGACGGCGCCCACGCGGCTGCCCAGGCATTTCGCGCCGCTCTCGACCACCCCGGCCAGCCGCATGTAGAAGTCGTGCTTGGCCCACGCCGCGTCCGTGGGCACGACCACCTCGAATGCCACGCCGGGATCGGCGTCTCCGCGCGTGTCGGCGCTCACCAGTGCCCTCCGTGGCTCGTCCCGATGCGGTGCAGTGTCGCGCATTCGAGGCCGGGACACGGGCCGCCCGCGTCCTGTACAGTCGGCGGCGATGAGCGAGCAGCAGCCCAGCCGCGTCGCGATCGTGGGTGTCGGCAACGTCGGCGCGACGTTCGCCTACACGCTCCTCCTCAGCGGCCTCTCCACGGAGATCGTCCTCGTCGACGTGAACCGTGAACGCGCGGAGGGCGAGGCCATGGACCTCGTCCACGGCGTCCCGTTCGCACCGCCCGCGCGCGTGTGGGCGGGCGGTTACGAGGATTGCGCAGGCGCGACGGTCACGGTGATCACCGCCGGTGCCGCGCAGCGACCCGGAGAGACCCGGCTCGAGCTGTCGCGGCGCAACACCGCGATCTTCCGGCAGATCGTCCCGGCCGTCGCCCGGGCGAACCCGGACGGGATCATCGTGGTGGCCACGAACCCGGTGGACGTGCTCACGTACGAGACCTGGCGGCTCTCGGACCTGCCGCCGGGCCGGGTGATGGGCTCCGGCACGATCCTGGACACGGCCCGGTTCCGCTACCTCCTGAGCGAGTACTTCACCGTGGATCCGAGGAGCGTCCATGCGTACATCATCGGCGAGCACGGTGACAGCGAGGTCCCGGTATGGTCGCTCGCCAACATCGCGGGCATGCGGCTGCCGTCCTTCTGTGCGTCGCAGGGCCGGGCATACGAGCCGGCCATGATGGAGGAGATCTTCAGGCAGACCCGCGATGCCGCGTACCAGATCATCGAGCGCAAGGGCGCAACGTACTACGCCATCGGCGCGGGACTGCTGCGACTCGTCGAGGCGATCCTGCGCGACCAGCGCACGGTTCTGTCGGTGTCGAGCCGGATCGAGGGCTACTACGGCATCGACGACGTGTCGTTCAGCCTGCCGACGGTGATCGACCGGCGCGGCGTCGTCCAGCCGCTGCGCCTGGAGCTCGACGAGAACGAGCAGGCGGGACTGCGGCGCTCGGCCGAGATCCTCCAGGCAACGATCCGCGAGGTGGAGCGCTCCTAGGAGGCCGGACTGGCGGAAGCGGCCGGGACGCCGGTCGCAGCACCGGACGCGGCGGGTGCGGTGCCCGCGGCCCCCGCGGATGCCGAGGGTCCCGGCGTGGCCGTCGGCGCCGGCGTGGGCGGCGGCAATCCGCGGGCCAGCCGGTCGATGGTCGCCTCGAGCACGGGCAGCGTGGGCATCGTGTCCAGCCGCACGGTCTGCTTCGGTCCGATGATCCGGATGGTCGGCGTGCCCTGCACGCCGGCGGACTGGCCGGCTGCCCGGCTCGCCTCCAGCGCGCTCGCGACCGACGGGTCCGCCTGGCATGCCGCGAACGTCGTTGGGTCGAGGTCGAGGTACTCCGCCATCTGCGTCATCAGGCTGTCGCTGAACGCGCCCTGGTTCTCGCCGTTCTGGCTGGCGAAGAGCAGATCGTGGAACTGCCAGAACGCGCCCTGCCGGCCGGCGCAGCGTGCGGCCGTCGCGGCAGTGATCGATTCGGTGCCCAGGAACGCGAAGTCGCGGAAGACGAGGCGGGCCGTGCCGGGAACCACGAACGCCCGGAGGATCGACGGCTCGAGGCCGTGCGCGAAGAGCCCGCAGAAGGGGCACTGGAAGTCGGCCCACACCTCGACGACGACCGGAGCGTCCGCGCGGCCGATCGACTGCGGATCGGTCGCCGGCAGCGTGGCGGCGGACGCCGCGGCGTCCCCCGAGGCCCGGATTCCGGACGACTGCCCCGCGGAGGCGGCCGCCGAGCTCCCGTTCGACGCGGTGGCGGCCGGTGCGCTCCCGGCCGCGCCGGGGCCGGCCACGAGGAACCCTGCGCCAGCGGCCAGCATTACGAGGAGCGCAACGACCAGGGCCCCGCCGAGGCCGGCCGCGATGTATCCGGGGAGTCGTGTACGTTCCATGTCCCGCGTCCTCCAGGGGCTCGGGGCGCCAGGGCGGCGTGCCAGAACCTCCGTTCCGATTGTCGCGGTCGATGTGGGGCCGGGGTGAGGGCAAGACGCACCCCATGGAGGGGGCCGGCCGGGCCCCAGGACCTGCCAGGCCCAGGGAATCAGGAAGGCCGGGCTGGATGCCCGGCCTTCCCGTGATCCGTCATCGGCCAGCGCCTCGCTCGCGCAGGACCCTCCCGGATCGGAACCCGTGGGATCCGCGGACGTCAGTCGGTCGAGCACCGGCGTTCGCGTCCCATGCCTCAGGCGTGAAGCAGCCAGTTGGCCACCCAGCCCACGCGGCCGCCCGGCACCCGGACCTCGTCCCACAGGCGGCCGGCCCGGTCGTGCGTCGACCGGAGGACCGTGACCCGCGTGCCGGGTCGCAGGACAGTCAGTGGGGTGCTGGTGGTGCTCGCCTTCGAGCGGAGGTTCACGGACACGCGGGTGTAGCGCGCCGTGGAGCTCGTCGTGTGGCGGGCGAGAGCGTAGGTCACCGTCCGGCCGCTGAGACCGGTGTGGAGGAAGGCGGTGAACGGGGTGGTGAGGGCGTAGACCCCGGTGACCCTCACGCCCTCGACGAGCGCGCTGATCACCTTCCCGTTGCCGAGGTAGATGCCGATGTGCGAGCCGCCGCCGTAGACGACGAGGTCGCCGGGCTGGCCGCCGGTTCGGCTGGCAAGGCCCCTTCGCAGGTAGATCTCGTACTGCGTGTACGCGCTGTGCGAGTTGTCGATCAGCGCGCCGATCCCGTTGTCCGCGAAGACGCGGTACACGAAGCCGGAGCAGTCGAAGGCGCGGGGGCCGGAAGCGCCCCAGACGTAGGGGGCTCCGACGTGGGTCATCGCGTCGGCGATGACGCGGTCGGCGAGAGTGCCGGTGGTCGCCGCGGCCGACGGTGGGGACGCCGCCACGGTGACGAAGAACGAAGCTGCTGCGAGGGTCGCCAATGCCGCGACCCGAAGTCGTGAGACCTTGCCCACGATCCCTCCGATCTACCAGGACATCGCCTTGTCACGGGCGATGGCGGTGGGACATGCCGCTGACGGAGGACCCAGGGCGCACCAAGGGCGCACCGGAAGGGAGCACGGGCCACGTGCGGGCCGGACGCCGGAGTGCCGGCGGACGGGAGGACGACGACGACGACGAGGTCGACCGTGGTAGCGGCGATCTTGGGTTGTCGGGCTCCTGCTGCGAGGGCTCCTTCCGGACGGCGGAACCGTACTACGGATCCGCAACGCCCGCCTCCCCCAAACGGCGCAGGACCTTCACCTCCCGCTCCGTGCCGGGGCGGGGTGCCGACCCCCGCCGCAGGGCGGCTCCGGCCGGGCCGTCCGGACTCCTCCACGCATGCAAGGCAGCTGGAACGGGCGGGGTGGTTCGCGTGCGGTCCCGTGCGGGGTTGCGGGGCCGAGGATGTCCCCTGAACCGCGATGAGAGGCGGCGGCCGACGACGCGCCGAGGCACGTCGTCACGCCGGTCAGGCCGGCGAACGCGCCCGACTGGCCCCGGCACGTACAGCGTCCGGGCCGCCGCCCGGCAGCACACGGTCGAGAGGAGGGTCGCGATGGGCAGCGGTCACGAGGTCAGGGATGCGGTCGCCGGGCGGATGAAGGACCTGGGCGACATCGACGTCGAGGGGATCCGCCGCACGGTCGGCGCCTCCGCCGGCGACCTGGGCGAGTCCGTGCAGGAGATGGCGAAGGGCGCGCGGCGCCTTGCCGGGCAGGAAGAATCGAACCGGACCGTGCCGATGCTGCTCGGCGTCCTCCTCATCGTGGGGATCGCGCTGTTCCTCGGCCGCGGGCGCCTGATGGAGGTGGCGATGGGCACCGGCGACCGGTCCCCGGGGAGCCGGTGGTCGGAGGCTCGCTGGGACTACCCGGGGTGACGCGCCAAGGCCGGCCGTGATGCTCGACGGGGCGTCAGCTCCACGACGTCCACCAGACCCGCCACAGCGCCGAGGGGTCGCTCAGCGGATCGCCGTGGACCAGCACGACGTCGGCGCGGGCCCCCTCGCGGATCGTGCCGGCGTCGGGGATCCCGAGCAGCTCGCCGCCGCGCCACGTCGCGGCGCCGAGCGCCTCCCACGGCTCGAGACCGGCGTCGACGAGCGATTCCACCTCCCATGCGAGGTGGTTCGCCCGGCCCGAGCCACCGCCGAAGTCGGTGCCGGCGGCGATCGCCACTCCTGCGGCATGCGCGCGGCGGATCGAGTCCCGAGCCTGGGCGAAGCGGTCGAGCACGGCTCGCCGGCCGTCCGCGGATGCGAAGCGCGGGAGCGTCGTCGTCCGCGCGAACGTCACGCGCGACCGGAAGACCGCGAGCGTCGACACGACGCAGGTGCCCCTTCCGGCCATTGCTGCGGCGAGCTCATCGTCCAGCTCGAAACCGTGCTCGATCGCGTCCACGCCGGCCTCCACGCAGACACGGGCGCCATCCAGCCGGGTGGAGTGCGCCGTGACGCGGGCACCGCGTGCGTGCGCCGCCTCGACCACCCGTCGCGTCTCCGGCGCCGACCATGGGGGCGTGGCGGGATCGGGCCCGTCCATGTACAGCTTCACCAGGTCGGCGCCATCGTCGAGCTGCCCGAGCGCGAGGGCCAGGAGCTCGTCCGCGTCGTGTGCCTCCACGCCCAGTCCGGAGGGGAGGGTGCCGGCACGCGTCACCCACGTTCCGGCCGCGCGGATCTCGGGATAGCCCCTGCGGCCCCGCCACCGGTCGCGCAGGCCGAGGCTGAGCGCGCGCCGGCGTCCGTCGACGGGGTCGACTCCCGACCGGCGCGCCCACGTCTCGCGCCCAGCGCACCCCGGCCCCCGTGAGCAGCCGCGCGTTGTTCTCCGCCGTGGACAGCAGCACGTCCGGCGGATCGAGTCCGCGGTCGATCCAGTGGGCACCGCCGGGCATCGTGACGTGGCTGTGCGCGTCCACCATGCCCGGGACGATCGTGCTCCCGCTCGCGTCGATGACCGTGAGTCCGTCGTTCGGGCCGGGGTCCTCCTCGCCGTCGACGGGCCGGATCCAGCGGACGATCCCGTCCTCGATCAGCACGCTGACGGCCAGCCGCAGGTCCGGCCCGCGCCCGTCCGCGAGCGCTCCGTCCCGCAGCAGCAGCCTGGTCACTGGCGGCGCCTCCTGTCCGTGCCGGTCCGGCCCCGGTGTGGGGGACCGGCTCAGCGCAGCCCGACGATCCGGTAGTGCCGCTCACCCGCCGGGGCCTTCACGACCACGTCGTCGCCGACCCGGCGTCCGAGCAGCGCCGCGCCCAGGGGCGACGTGTTCGAGATCCGCCCCTCGCCGGGCCGCGCCTCGCTCGAGCCGACGATCGTGAACGTCTCCTCGCCCTCGGGAGAATCCACCACCACCGTTCCGCCGAGGAGGACCTCGTTGCCGCCCGAGGGCGCCTCGATGATGGATGCGTTGCGGATCATCGCCTGGAGCTGGCCGATCCGGCCCTCGGCGAACGACTGCTCCTTGCGGGCGGACTCGTAGTCCGCGTTCTCGCTCAGATCGCCGAGCTCGCGTGCTGCCCGGACACGGGCGATGATCTCGGGCCGGCGGACGCGGACGAGATCGTCGAGTTCCGCCTGCAGGGCCGCGAGCCCCTCCTGGGTAAGATGCACGACCTCCGCCTGCCGGGCCGTCGATTTCGAGCCGGCCGCCCGTCGCGTCGGTGGCCGCTCCACGGAACTGGTCGGCGAGGTCGGGTGCCTGATGACGGTTCCGCCACGTGCGGGAGGGCGGGCCGCTGGGGACCGGGTTGCGGGTCCGCGGGAGCTGGCCGTCGCGCGTGCCCCGGTCTGCGGGGAACCAGCGCTCGTCCGCGGCGACGATCCGGCGCTCGGGGCGGCCGCGACCGTCGCGTCGGCCGCATCCCCGCCGGCGGGGGACCGTGACGGCCCGGTGCCATCGGCCTTCGCCCGGCTCACGCCGCCGGTCGCTCTCGAGCGCGGCGTCATGGACTGCTCGCTCGAGACCGCGTTGCCGGGAGGGAGCGTGACCACGCGTCGCGACACGACCGCGGGAGCCGCCGGTGCGGCCGCGAGGAGGTCGCCGCTGATCCCGTGGTCCTTGGGCAGGCCCGTGGGCGTGGACATGTTCGCGAACGGCACGACGACCGTCGGATCCCGCAATGCCGCGACCGAGGCAGGGTCGACCGACTCCGCGAACCCGCCGAGGATCGCGTCCTCGTACTCCTCGGGAGCATCCGTCTCGGCCCACCAGACGCGTACCTGCTCCATGCCGCGCAGGGTCCCGAGCCAGCGTCCGTCCGGATGCGGGCCCGGGTCGCCCAGCGGGGTGCGCACCAGTTCGTCCACGCGGCGTCCGATCGCCCGGTCGGTCGCGCCGACGTACAGCACCACCTGGTCGGGCAGCCAGAATTCTCCGAGACGGTGCGCGAGATCCCGCCCCGCCGGTCGGGCGCCGTCGAGCTCGAGGGAGGGGACGCGCTCGATCCACGTGCCCACGGGTGAGAGGTCGATCGGGGCGCGTGCGAGTGGGCCGGGGAGCTCGATGAGATAGACGCCCGGCCGGGTGCTGCGAACCTGGGCTCCCCAGCGCACCGGCCCGTCCGCCATCAGCCCCACCGATCGCAGGAGATCGACTGCGCCCGCCGTCCGCCGAACGTCCGCCACACTGCACCTCGCTGTTGCCGGACCACCGGCCCGACCATGGAGTGCTCACCCTACGCGACAGCCGCACGGTTGTCATGGGGGCCGAGGGCGCGTGGCGACGCGCGCGTCCGGGTGCCCGGACCGGCGTAGCATCGGGCAGAACGCCGTGGTGAAGCGGAGGGACGCCATGCCCAGGGATCACGAGCCCCGCGAGCGGGCTCGACACGGCCATCATGGTGGCCCCGAGGGGGCCGGCGACGCCTCCCGTCGCGACGGCCTGCCGCACGAGGCGACCGGTGAGACGCGCGATGGCCATGCCGGCGTCCGCGCAGACACCCCTGCCGATCCCCGGCACCCGCCGGCCGATCAGGCCGCGGACTCGCCGTACCCCGGCCGGGCCGGGGAACGGCCGCCAGTCGGGCGGAAGGCCTACGAATCCGAGCTCGGCCGACTGCAGATCGAGCTCGTGAAGATGCAGGAATGGGTCCGTGCGCAGGGGTGGAGGGTGGCCGTCGTCTTCGAAGGCCGGGACGCGGCAGGCAAGGGCGGTGTGATCAAGCGGATCACGGAACCTCTCAACCCGCGCTACGCGCGCGTGGTCGCGCTCGCGGCGCCGACCGAGCGCGAGCGCACCCAGTGGTACTTCCAGCGGTACGTTGCGCACCTGCCGGCCGCGGGCGAGATCGCCCTCTTCGACCGCAGCTGGTACAACCGAGCCGGCGTCGAGCGCGTGATGGGGTTCTGCAGCGAGGATGAGTACCGCGAGTTCCTTCGCTCGTGCCCGGAGTTCGAGCGCATGCTGATCCGTTCGGGCATCACGCTCGTGAAGTACTGGTTCTCGGTGAGCGACGAGGAGCAGGAGCGCCGCTTCCAGGACCGCATCGCGGACCCGACGAAGCGCTGGAAGCTGAGCCCGATGGACCTGGAATCACGGGCCCGCTGGGTCGAATACTCGAAGGCCAAGGACGAGATGTTCGCCTCGACGGACACGCGCCAGTCTCCCTGGTGGGTGGTCCCATCGGACGACAAGCGACGGGCCCGGCTCAACTGCATCCACCACCTGCTCTCGGTGGTCCCGTACGCGGACCTGACGCCCGAGCCGATCGTGCTGCCCGTACGCCAGCGCGACGACGGGTACGTCCGTCCGCCGATGACCGACCAGACGTTCGTGCCGCAGGTGTACTGACGCGCCCCGCGGGGGTGCTGACGCACTCACGGCACGCGGGCCCTGCCTCGTCAATCGACACCGGACGGAGACCGTCGCGCACCCGGCGGGCCAGGTGCCGCTGCGACTATTCTCCGGTATCGGACAGCGCGGCAGGCGGCGCGACCCTGGGTGTGCGCGACCGCGTTCGCGCCGGAGTCGTGGCAGCGTCTCCCGGCGCACGTCCGGCAGCCCTCAGCATGGCCATGGCCAGCGCGGCAACCGGACCCGCAAGCCGGTGCCGGAGAACGAGACGGGGACGGCGCCGGGTTCCCTGATCCTCGTCACGGTGCCCCATCGGCGAGTTCACCGGGCGGTCCTCGTGACCAGCGGAGCGTGCTGCCACGCTTCGTCGCGAGAACCTGGAACGGCGAGAGCGTGGCCCGCCCACCGGGCCCGGTTCGACATCCTCGGGCGTGCCGGCACGGACGTCTCCAGGGACGGCGTGCGTCGCACGTGTCCCCGTCCGGCCCATGCCGGCCATCCCGCTCGCGCTCTCCGCCACGCGACCGATGGATGCGCGGCTCGCGGCGCCCGCTGCCGCGACCGCCGCCCCGCCGCCCTGGAGGGCGCCCGGACCCACTCGCACCCGGGATTCGCCCCGACGTGCGACGGGCACGGCGCCGGCGGCGATGGCGGCCTCCTCGTCGATCTCGCGGCTCGTGAGTTCGCGCCACCGCTCCGTTCCCGCGGCCGCGAGCGAGCCGTCCATCAGGGCACTCAGCTCGTCCCCGCTCATGCGCTCGTTGTCGAACAGGTAGGCCGCCACGCGGTCGAGCCGCTCGCGTTGGGAGCGCAGCAGGACGCTCGCCTGCGCGTACGCGTCGTCCAGCAGTTCCCGGATTGCGCGCGCCTGCGCCGTCACGAGCTCCGCGGGAAGCGGCGTCTCCTCGCTCGTGACCACGAACGCGGACAGCAGCCCGCGGCCGGTCGGCCCGGGATCGACCGCCTCCGGGTCCCTTCCGAGCCCCCACCGCGTCACCATCTGGGTCGCCAGCCGGGTCGCCTGCTCGAAATCGTTGGACGCGCCACCGGTGACCTCGCCGAAGACGAGCTCCTCCGCGGCCCGCCCGCCCATCAGGGCGATCAGCCGGGCGCGCAGGCGGACCTCGGACGGCAGGGCGTCGTCGTCGCCGGAGCTGACGGTCACCCCCAGGGCCTCGCCATGCTGGAAGAGGCTGATCTCCTCCACGCGACGCCCGTCGCCGGCCACCACGCTGCAGATCGCATGCCCCGATTCGTGCGCGGCGATGATCGAACGCTCGCGCTCGTCCATCGACCTCTGGCGTGCCGTGCCCACGGCGACCTTGAGCCAGCCGCGGTGGACGTCGTCGGGCAGTACCTCTCGACGGCGGGCGCGCGCCGCGAAGATCGCGGCCTCGTTCAGCAGATCGGCCAGCATCGCGCCCGAGAACCCGTACGTCCGCCGCGCGATCGCGGCCAGGTCCACACCCGTCGCGAGCGGCTTGTCCGCCGCGTGGACGCGGAGGATGGCCTCCCGCGCCTCGCGATCGGGCAACGGGACATGGATCTTCCGCGTGAAGCGGCCCGGCCGCAGGAGCGCGGGGTCCAGCGTGTCGACCCGGTTCGTGGCGGCCATCACGACGACCGTGTCGCCGGTCGCGAACCCGTCCATCTCCACGAGCAGCTGGTTCAGCGTCTGCTCCCGCTCGTCATGGCTGTTCGGCCCGCCCCGAACCTTCGCCACGGCGTCGATCTCGTCGATGAACACGACTCCCCGCCCTGCCTCGCGGGCCTTCGCGAACAGCGACCGCACGCGTTCCGCACCGACGCCCACGTACCGCTCGACGAATTCCGAGCCCGAGGCGGCAAAGAAGGGAACGCCGGCCTCGTTCGCCACGGCCTTCGCCAGCAGCGTCTTGCCCGTTCCGGGAGGGCCGCTCAGCAGCACGCCTCGCACCGGTTTTGCACCCAGCGCGCGGAACCGGGCCGGATCCTTGAGGAACTCCACGGTCTCGGACAGCTCGAGCTTGGCTTCCTCGACGCCCGCCACGTCGGCGAACCCGACCGGGTTGGATGCCGGCGGGGCGGCTGCCGTGGCCGACCACGTCGGGGCGGCGGGGTGTGGCCCCCGGACCGTCCAGCGGTCCGGAACCGAGGCTCGCCGTCGCCGCGCGACCGTGAATCCGGCCACGAACGCGACCGCGAGCACGGCCAGCCCGATTCCGAGGATGGGCAGCAGGCCCCCGGGATCGAGGCCCCCGCCGGCCGCAGGCCACCGCTGCGTGGCGTCCGGGCTGATGACGGAGGTGCGGCCGAGGAGCCGGAGGGCGTCGATCACAGCCGCCGGACCCGCGGCCGAGTCGATGGGGGCGATCGTGCCGGACGTCAACTGGGCGGCGGCGACGATGGACGACGACGGGGCGGTGGAGTAGTTCGCTCCGCTTCCCGACTGCCCCGCGGCGGCCTGGCTTCCCGAAGTCGCGGCCTGCGCAACGGCGGCACCGGTGCGACCGGGTCTGACGGCCGTGGCGCCCTGGGCGCCCGCCGCACCGGTGGTTCCGGGCACCGTACGCGTGGCGGGGACCACCGCGACCACCGTCCCCGCGTCGATCTGCTCGACGAGCTGCGGAAAGGTCAGGGGCGTTCCCGAGGCGACGGCCAGCGGGGGCGCGCCCGACATCGCGCCGAGTGCATAGGCGAGCAGGAGCCCTCCCAGCAGAAACGGGACCAGCAGCAGCAGGCGGGATCGACCGGAAAGATCGGAACGCAGGGGGACGGCATGATGGCGCTTGACCTCGGACGCGCGGACGGCCCGGGCGCCGGGCCGTCATCGAGGATCGGTCTCGCAGGCGTGCTCCGGCGATGGCGGGAGGTGGCCATAGTGTATCGGCGCAGTGGCGAAGAGGCGGCCGGACGGGTCCTCGCAATCCCGGAGCAACGGCTGGTCCGAGGGGCGGCGGGCGCGTGCAACACGGGCCGCGGACAGCCACGGCACGCGTCCGGCCCGCAGGCGCCTGTGCATCCGGCCCGGAAGCCCGGATGGCGGCTCGCCTGGTCCGGCTACAGCCCCCGGTACCGGCCGCCCAGCCTGGCCTCGAGCTCGTCCGCGATCGCGAGCGCCGCCCTGCCCGCGAACCGGTCCATGACCCGTCCGAGGAGCGGCTGATGGAGCCGGACCCGCGACGACTTCGCGGGAACCCGGGCGAGCTCCGCGGCCACTTCCACGGCCCGCTCCATGTCGCCGATCTCGTCGACGAGGCCGAGCTCCAGCGCGCGGCTCCCCAACCACACCTCGCCGGTGGCAAGCTCCCGCACGCGCTCGACGGGCATGTGCCGTGCGGCCGCGACCCGGGCCACGAACGCGTCGTAGATCGCGTCGACGAGCTCCTGCTCCTTCGCGCTCTCCTCGTCCGACTCGTCACGCCACGGCACGCCCATGTCCTTGAGGCGGCCGGCCTTGCGGACGCTCACCGAGACGCCTGCCCGCTCCAGCAGGCGGGGCATGCGCGGTCCGGCGGAGATGACGCCGATCGATCCGACGATCGCGTTCGGATTGGCCAGGATCCGGCGTGCCGGCAGGGCCGCAAGGTAGGCGCCCGAGGCGCCCGTGCCGCGGATGGCGGCGACCAGGGGCTTGGCTCGCGCGAGACGCTCGAACGCGAGGTACAGGTCGTCGGACGCCGAGGCGGAGCCACCCGGCGAGTCGATGTCCAGGACCACCGCCGGCACGCGACGCGAGTCGCGGAGGTGGGCGGCGAGCTCACCGAGCGACGAGCTGCGGCCGCCACCCGCGATGGGCCCGTACAGGCGCACGATCGCGACCCGGCCCGGGGGGAGGGGAACGTGGATGCCGGGAACGACGCGGGCGAGCCGATCGCGAAGCGGCGGCCCCCCGCGAGCGGGGATGGATGTCGGGTGAGGCGTGTCCGGGAGAGGCATGGTCTCCGCAGCCTACTCCACGCGTGCGCCCGGGGGCCTCGCATCGGCCGGGATGGCCGGCTCGGTGCCGGAACGCCCGGCCTCGGCGGCCGAGGGAGGCGCAGCCGTGCCCGGCACGCCCGCAACGCGGCCGGCATCCATCGGCGCCGCCGTCGGGTAGAGCTCGGTCAGCGTGACGTTCAGCGCGGCGGCGACGGGCACCGCGAGCAGGCCACCGAGGATGCCCCACACGGACAGCCCGACGAGCACCGCGAAGATGGTCACGACCGGGTGCAGGTGGACCGCGCGTCCGATGACGAGCGGCATGACGAGCTGGTCCTCGACTTCGCGCACGACGAGGTAGACCCCCAGCACCACGAGGGTGATGTCCGTGCCGCCGTGCGAGAACGCCACGGTGCCCGCAAGTGCGGCCGCGATGATCGGCCCGACCAGCGGGATGATCTCCAGCACGCCGCTGAGGAGCGCCAGCGCCAGCGCGTAGGGAACGTGGAGCACGGGCCCGAGGCACACGTACAGCACCAGCGCGATCAGGATGATCAGACCAAGCTGCCCGCGCAGCCAGCGACCCAGTACGAGGTGGATCCGGCCGGCAATGCCGGAGGCTCGTTCGCGCTGGACGGGCTGGAGGAACCCCAGGACGAAGGTCCAGAACCGCTCGCCGTCGAGGAGGAGGTAGAAGGCCACGATCAGCACGAGCACGGCCTGCACGGCCGCCTCGCCCACGAGCGTTGCCAGGTGCAGGGCGTCGGTCGGCGTGGCCAGCGACTGCCCGACCGCATTGTTCAACTGGCGTGCGATCTCCTCGACCGTGATCTGCCGGGTGCCGATCTGGACCGCATCGTGTCCCAGCAGGCCGCGCAGCGCGTCGGCCAGGGCCGCGGCCCCGCCGGTCGCGAGCTCCTCCAGCTCGCTGATCAGCTGCCCGGACACGGCCCACGTCGCGACGACGATGGCCGCCAGGGCCACGGCGTACAGCACGAGCACGACGACGACGCGGGGCAACCGCGACCGCTCCTCGACGGCGCCCACCAGTGGACTGAACGCGTAGGCGATCACGGCGGCGATCACGAACGGCGGGAGCACGTCCCGCGCCACCCACAGCAGCACGAGCACCGCCAGGGCGAGCCAGGCCAGGCGGGCACGCGGGGCACGCTGCAGGATGAGGCCCCCGTCGTCGGTCACCCGGACAGAGTAGTGGGTTCCGCGCCGGGGTCGTGCTGCAACGTCCCGGGACAGAGGTGACGGCCGCGTGCATTCCCGTACGCGCGAAGGGCGCCCACGATGGCGGTCGGCCGATCACGGCCGTCCGGAATGCAGGGGTGCAGGACCGCCTCATTTCCCGCCGGTCGGGCTCGATAATTGCGCGTCCGGCTACACTGGGACTCTCACCAACGAGGGATCCCGAGATGCTGTTCTCCAGGCACCGGAAGCTGGACCCGCCGACCCCCGGGGAGGCGCTGCCAGGCCGTCCGACACCCGTGGACGTCCCGGCCGCGCATCACGTCAACGGCCAGCGCCTCCAGCCGCCGTACCCCGACGGGAACGAGGTGGCGACGTTCGCCCTCGGCTGTTTCTGGGGCGCCGAGAAGCTGTTCTGGCAGGTGCCGGGCGTCATCGTCACCGCCGTCGGCTATGCCGGCGGGTCCACCCCGAACCCGACGTACGAGGAAGTGTGCTCCGGGCTGACCGGGCACGCGGAGTCCGTCCAGGTCGTCTTCGATCCGGGCATCGTGTCCTATGGCGAGCTGCTGCGGCGGTTCTGGGAGAACCACGACCCCACGCAGCGCAACCGCCAGGGCAACGACGTGGGCACCCAGTACCGGTCCGCGATCTTCACGCATTCCGAGTCCCAGCAGCGCGAGGCCGAGGCGTCACGTGCCGCATACGCGCGCGAGCTGGCAGCCGCCGGGTACGGCGCCATCGTCACGGAGATCCGCGAGGCGCCGACGTTCTACTTTGCCGAGGGCTACCACCAGCAGTACCTCTCCAAGAACCCGCACGGATACTGCCCCGATCACGGCACCGGGGTCGCGTGTCCCGCCGGGCTGGGCGTCACGCAGGCGAAGGCAACCGGGGAAGCACTCCGCATCGTCTGACGGGAGCGGCCAACGGGACCGGGCCGACGGCGCGGAGGACCGGGGTTCCGGGTCTCTTTGGCCCTTGAGGGGCCGGGATGCCGGGGTGTTGACTCGCATCCTTGGTACCGCATGCTGGAGTGGGTGATGGTTGAGCTGTCCGCCGGACGCGTCGGGGCCGGAATGCTCGTCGACAAGGCCAGCGACGTGCTGGGGCACGGTCGGCGGCCGCTGGACGTCCTGTTCGCCCCGCAGTCGGTCGCGGTGATCGGCGCTACCGAGAAGGCCGGCAGCGTCGGTCGGACGGTTCTCTGGAACCTCATCAGCAGCCCGTTCGGCGGTACCGTCTTCCCCATCAATCCCAAGCGCCCCAACGTCCTCGGCCTGAAGGCGTACCCGAGCCTGGCCGACGCACCCGACCCGGTCGAACTCGCCGTCATCGTCACGCCGCCGCAGACCATCCCGGGCGTCATGGACGAGTGCGTCGCCGCCGGCGTCAAGGGCGCCATCGTCATCTCGGCAGGGTTCAAGGAGACCGGGCCCGAGGGCGAGGAGCTGGAGCGGCAGGTCCTCGCGCAGGCGCGCCGCGGCGGCATCCGCGTCGTCGGCCCCAACTGCCTGGGCGTCATGAACCCCATCGGCGGCCTCAACGCGACGTTCGCCGCGGGGATCGCGCGCCCGGGCTCGGTCGGGCTCGTCAGCCAGAGCGGCGCGCTGCTCACCGCGATCCTCGACTGGAGCATGCGCGAGAACGTCGGCTTCAGCTCGGTCGTGTCGCTCGGATCGATGCTCGACGTCGGCTGGGGCGACGTCATCTACCACATGGGCGACGACCCCAACACCGAGAGCATCGTCATCTACATGGAGACGGTCGGCGACGCGCGCGGCGTTCCTGTCGGCCGCGCGCGAGGTCGCGCTGACGAAGCCGATCATCGTCATCAAGCCCGGGTCGCACCGCGCAGGCCGCCAAGGCAGCCGCGTCGCACACCGGCTCGCTGACCGGCAGCGACGAGGTGCTCGACGCGGCGTTCCGGCGCGTCGGCGTGCTTCGCGTGGACGCGATCGAGGACCTGTTCGCCATCGCCGAGGTGCTCGCCAAGCAGCCCCGGCCGAAGGGGCGGCGGCTCACGATCGTGACGAACGCGGGCGGCCCCGGCGTCCTCGCCACCGACGCGCTGATCGGCGGCGGCGGCCAGCTGACCGAGCTCACCCCGGAGGCGACGGAGGCGTTCAACGCCATCCTGCCCGCCCCGTGGAGCCACAACAACCCCGTCGACATCATCGGCGACGCGCCGCCCGAGCGATACGCGGCCGCCCTCGAGGTCGCCGGCGGCGGATCCCGGCAGCGACGGGCTGCTCGTCATCCTCACGCCCCAGGCGATGACCGATCCGACCCGGACGGCCGAGCAGCTCGTGCCGTTCGCCCACTCGACGGGCAAGCCCGTGCTGGCGAGCTGGATGGGCGGGCGCGACGTCGAGGCAGGGCACGGCGATCCTGCGCGAGGCCGGCATCCCGACGTTCCCGTACCCCGACACGGCCGTCGTCGATGTTCAACTACATGTGGCGGTACGCCGACAGCCTGCACGCGCTCTACGAGACGCCCACCCTGCCCGACGACGCCACCGCGCCTTCAACCGCGACCTTGCACACGACGTGATCGAGGCGGCCCGGAGCGAGGGTCGCACGCTCCTGACCGAGTTCGAGTCCAAGCAGGTCCTCTCGGCGTACGCGATCCCGATCACGGAGACGCGCATCGCGCAGACGGTGGACGACGCGGTGGCCGCGGCCGAAGCGATCGGCTACCCGGTCGTCGTCAAGCTCTACTCGCACACGATCACCCACAAGACCGACGTCGGTGGCGTGCAGCTGAACCTGGGCGACGCCGGCGCCGTGCGCGAGGCCTACCTGTCGATCCAGTCGGCCGTGACCGAGCGGCGGGGCGCCGAGCACTTCGAGGGCGTGACCGTCCAGCCGATGATCAACTACAGCGGCTACGAGCTGATCGTCGGCAGCAGCATCGACGCGCAGTTCGGGCCGGTGCTCCTGTTCGGCATGGGCGGCCAGCTCGTCGAGCTGTTCCGCGACCGCGCCCTGGCCCTGCCGCCGCTGACGACGACCCTCGCCCGGCGCATGATCGAGCGGACGAAGATCCACGGCGCCTTCGAGGGCATCCGCGGCCGACGCCCATCGACGTCGGACGACCTGGAGCAGCTCCTCGTCCGCTTCAGCCAGCTCGTCGTGGAGCAGCCCTGGATCAGGGAGATCGACATCAACCCGCTTCTCGCGTCGCCCGAGCGGCTCATCGCGCTCGACGCCCGCGTCGTGCTCCACGATCCGGACGTGCCCGACCAGGAGCTGCCGCACCCCGCGATCCGGCCCTATCCGCGCCAGTACGTCGGGACGTGGGCGACGAGCGACGGGACGCCCCTGGTCATCCGACCCATCCGGCCCGAGGACGAGCCGATGGTGGTCGGCTTCCACCAGGCGCTCTCGGAACGAACCGTCTACGGCCGGTACCTCCGGGAGCTCGGCCTCGCCGAGCGGACCGCGCACGAGCGGCTGGTGCGCGTCTGCTTCAACGACTACGACCGGGAGATCGCCCTCGTCGCAGAGCGCACGGCGTCGGACGGCACGCGCGAGATCGTCGCCGTCGGACGGCTCAGCAAGCACCACGCCGTCAACGCGGCCGAATTCGCGCTCGTCGTGGCGGACTGTTGCCAGGGGCAGGGCCTGGGCAGCGAGCTGCTGCGGCGCCTCGTGGAGGTCGGCCGCGACGAAGGGCTTGCCTGGATCGACGCCGAGATGCTCGCGGACAACCACGGCATGCGGCGCGCGGCCGAGAAGGCCGGGTTCTCCCTGGAGCCGATGGCCGGCAGCGGCCTCGTGCGGGCCGTGCTCCGCCTGCAGTAGGCCGGTCCTCCGCCCGGGACAGCCGGGAGATCCGGAGGAAGGATCGACGGCGGCTGGGCCCGAGGCGCCACGAGCGGTCACCTGGCCCACGGCGGTACGGCAGGCCGAATGGCACTTGGCTGAACCTCCGCCAGGTGCCACAAGGGAAGCGCGGATGTCAGACGCCCAACGTCTGAGGTGTCTGGGCGGGCGGCCCGGGCGACACATCCATGCAGGAGGGCCGGGAACCATGCCAACGAACGCCAACAGGCGGCTGTCGCTGCTGGTCGCTGCCAGCACCATCGTGCTCGTCGCCGCGGGATGCAGCTCGGCAGCCACGCCGGCGCCCCCTGCCGCAAGCGCCGCGGCCCCCGCCTCGGTGGCCCCCGTGGCCTCCGCGCCGGCCGCAACCACCGCTCCGGTGGCATCGACAGCGGCGGCGTCCGTGGCCCCCAGTGCGGCCGCCGCGGGACCCGTTCTGAAGGTGGCCCTCGTCGCGCCGAGCGCAAAGAACGACCTGAGCTGGACGCAGACGATGGTCGAGGGGCTGCAGAGCGTGCAGCAGTCGGCCAACCTGCAGATCGCCATCTCGGACAACCAGTTCGTGACGGCCGACGCGGGCAACATCATCCGGCAATACGCGTCCGAGGGCTACAACCTCATCATCGCCCACGGGTCGCAGTACGGCTCGACGATCCAGCAGCTCGCCCCGCAGTTCCCGAACGTCTCGTTCGCCTGGGGGACGGCCGGCTCGACGTACAACCTGCCCAACGTGTTCGCCTACCTGGCCGCGGCCAACGAGGGCGGTTACGTCGAGGGCGCCATGGCCGCCATGCTCAGCAAGTCCCACGTCCTCGGTGCCATCGGCCCGATCGCCGCGGGCGATGACCAGCTCTTCATCGACGGCTTCGCGGCGGGGGCAAAGTCGGTCGACAAGTCGGTCACCATCCATCCCGTCTACACCGGCTCGTACAGCGACGCCAGCCTCTACGCCACGGCCGCCAAGACGTTCGTCGCGGGTGGCGCGGACGTGCTGGCCGGCACGACGCAGGCGTCAGCCGGGGCCATCGGTGTGGCCAGGCAGAACAACCTCCCGTGGTTCGGGAACGACTGGTCGATGGCCTCACTGGCCCCGAAATCGGTCGTCGCGACGGAGATCTACAACTGGGCGCCGGTGCTGACGCAGATGGTCACCAGCATCCGGGCGGGCAAGCTCGGCGGGGCCACCTACACGATCAACCTGGGTAACGGCGGCGAGACGATCGAGTTCAACCCCGGCTATACCCTGCCCGCGAACGTGAAGGCGAAGGCCGACGAACTGATCAAGAGCATCACCGACGGATCGATCACGCCGCCCCAGTGAGGACGCGACAAGCCTGACCGGCCTGAACGGCTCTTCCATAGGCGACCCCATCCGCGCCGCTGTCGTCGATCGCTCAGGGTCGCGTGCCACGCGCGGGAACAGCCGCACGTCACGTCGAGAGCCCCGCCGGACCTGGTCCGACGGGGCTCATTCGTGCTCGGAGATTGGCTGGCGAGGAAGGATTCGAACCTTCAATCCCCTGATCCAGAGTCAGGATCAGAGGCTCGTGGATATGGGTTTCAGTGCACTTCTGATTTCAGGAGGCGTTGCCTGGTGCTGCCTGGTGTGGCTGTCAGTTAGCCCGTGGCTGTCAACTTGGCTGTCAGGCGGATCGAGCCCGCGAGCCTCTATCGATCCCCCTACAGGGCGCTGACGGTCCCGAGCGCCTGGATGGGTGAGGGCCAGCCCGACGACGATCACGGCGAGCCCTGAGAGGAGGGGCAGCACAGTCAGGGCTCGGCCGAGCGTGCGGTGACCGAACGTGAACGGCCCACTCCGCCGGCGCACGACGACGGCCCCCCCCGACGCTCGCGAGCACGACCGGCGATCCCGAGCCGAACATCACCACCAGCAGCAGCCCGAGCAGGACTTCGCGGAACGTGATCGCCATGACGAGCACGAGGAGGGCCGTCGCGTTGGGGACGAGGCCGCCGATGACGCCGACCGAGAGCGTGTAGCCGCGGGTCAGCTCGATGCCGGTATGGCGATGGGCGGGCGATTCCTGGCCACCCGGCCCGTCTGCCGGAGGTGACCGATGCGGGTGGACATGGTCATGCTCGACCTGCATCGAGTCGGTCCCCGAGCGCGCTCGCAGGGCCCGCCGGGCCAGGTCGGCCCCGAACAGCACGACGAGGATCGCCGCGCCGAGCGAGATGAATGGGGTGAGCTGCTGGGGCAGCAGGGCATCGTTGGCGGTCACCACGATGAGCGCGAGGAGCAGCACCCCGGCCGTATGGGTCACGGCCACCGTCACGGCGAGGAGGAGCGCCTGGCCGAGGCTGCCCCGCGAGCCCAGCAGCGACGCCACCACGAGCGTCTTGCCGTGGCCGGGCGACGCGGCGTGCACGGCGCCCAGCAGCAGGCTCAGGGCCACCGCGGGACCGAGACCCGGCAGCGACCCACCGCTCGCCCCGAGGAGCAGCTGGTAGAAGCTCGGCAGCGAGCCCGTCACGGACGTGCCGCAGCGGAGCGTCGCGAGGCAGCCCGGGCGGCGGCGAGGAGATCGGCGTGTGGGACGCGGACCGACACGCCAGCAGTGTAGCGAGGTCGCCAGGCCGAGCGGCGCTGCCGGCGTGCCGGGCCACGGGCGGCACCTCGGCGTGACGGCACTCGCCGGCCCGATCGACTCGGCGCAGGACCGACAGCGCCGGTCACGCTACAGTTGCGCCGTGCTGCGCACGCGCGTCCCCGCGTCGCCGATCGGTTCCCGCGTCGGGCTCCTCCTCGCCGTGGTGCTCGCGGCGTCGGGCTGCACGGGGCGGCGGCGCCGGCCCCATCCGCACTGCCACCCATCCGCATCGGGGCGGTCTTCCCCGTATCGGGCAACGCCTCGCCGCTGGCCGACGAGGAGGCGCTCGGGGTGGCCATCGCGGCCGATCTCGTCAACGCCGACGGCGGCATCGACGGGCGGCGCGTCGTGCTCGATCTGCGCGACCTGGCGGCCCGGGCGGATGCCCCGGGTGTCGTGGCGCAGCTCAAGGCGGCAGGTGATGTGGCGATCATCGGCGCCTATTCGTCGGACCTCTCGATCGCGGCGGCCCAGGCGACCGATGCGGCCGGCCTCGTGTACTGGGAGGCGGGGGCGGTGGCCGACCAGCTCACGGGACAGGGGCTGCCCCTCGTCTTCCGGGTGGGAGCGAACGGCGCCCTGCTCGGCTCCAACTCGGCCCGCTTCGCCGCCTCCGAACTGGCCGCCCGGCTTGGCAAGGCTCCCGCGGCCCTGCGGGTGGCCATCGTGGCGGCCGACGACGCCTACGCGCGCTCGGTGGCCGATGCGGCCGGGACGGTGGCGAGCGCCAACGGGGAGGCGGTCACGCGCATCGAGTACCATCTCGCGGCCCCCGACTGGCCAGCCGTCATCGCGCGGGTGCGGGCGGCCGCGCCCGACGTCCTCATCCTCGCGGCGCATATCCCCGACGGCGAGGCCTTCCGGCGGGCCATGCTGGCGGCCCACCTGCAGGTCGGCGCGCTCATCGGCTCGACGATGGCGCAGTGCATGAGCGATTTCGGCGCCGACCTCGGGGCCGCGGCCGTCGGGGTCTTCGCCTCGGATCGCCCCACCGGCGGCTTCAATCCGGCCGCCCTGAGTGGTCCCGCGCGCGCCCTCTACGAGCGCTTCGCGGCGGCATGGCGCAGCCGGACCGGGGATGCGGCCCCTGACGAGGAAGGGCTCTCGGGCTTCACCGCCGGCTGGGCGCTCTTCGGGGACGTGCTGCCCGCGGTCGTCGCCGGCGGCCCCGTCACGCCAGGGGCCATCGCCACCGCGGCGCGTGCGGTGGACCTGCCGACGGGCAGCCTGCCCAACGGCGCCGGCCTGCGCTTCTCGTCGGACGCAGGGCAGCTCGGCCAGAACCTCCGGGCCGCTGCCGTCATCTGGCAGTGGCAGGCGGTGCGCACGAGCGTGGTGGTGTGGCCGGCCACGTTCGCCACGGTCATCCGGTTCGTGCCGCTGCCGGCGTGAGCGCCGATGCGGGGCTCAGCGTCCCCGGGTTCTCGGCACGTGTCGGCGCAGCGGGTCGGGCTCGTGATCGGGCCCTCGCGCAGGCTGCCGGTCTGGGCCTGGCTCTCGCGCTCCTCGTCGAACTCCGGGAGCGCCTCGTCGTGGCCGGCGCCGGGGGGATTCTCGTCGGTCTGCTGTTCGGCGCCGCGCTCCTTGCGCTGGCAGGCTTGGGCGGCTGGCGAGCCGGCCGGCCGGCCCTGGTTGCCGCCGCCTCCGGGCTGCTGGTGGGTCTCGCGCTCATCGCGCTGTCGATGGTCGCGCGGCGGTACGCCGTGGCCTTGCCGCTGGGCCACGCCGCGCCGTTCGGATGGTGGGTCCTTGCGACGACCCTGGTGGCGGGCGCCGAGGAGGCGGTGCTGCGCGGCGCGCTCTTCGGGGCCATCGAGCGGGCGGGCGGTCCGCTCCTCGCCCTCGGCACCACGAGCGTCGCGTTTGCCCTCCTGCACGTGCCCCTCGACGGCCCGTCCGTCGTCCCGCTCGATCTCGCGGTGGGGCTCGTCCTCGGTGGCCTGCGCCTGTGGAGCGGTGGGGTCGCGGCCCCCGCGGTCGCCCACGCCGTGGCCGATCTCGCAGCCTGGTTCCTGTGACGCCCCGGCGTCTGGGCCTGGCCGCCATCGCGTGCGGGCTTGCCGCCGCCGCCTGGGTGCAGCTCGCGGGGCCGCTCGCCGAGCCGCCCCTCTATGACGGCGTGGTGGTCGTCAGCCCTACCGCTTCCTGGCCCCGGGTCCCGGACAGCGGGGTGACCCCACGTCCGCCTCAGGGCATGGTGCGGTGCAGGACGGCAAGAACCCGCTGCTGGCCGTGGCCACCGGCGAGAGCCCGCCGCAGGCCCAGATCTTCGCCACCGTCGGGACGCTCACCCTGGCCCCCGGCACGACCGAGGTGCGGGTCCGCATCGCGCCGATCCCGCCGCCCGCCGCGCCGGCCGGCATGCACGTGGCCGGCAACGTGTACGAGATCGCCGTGACGGATCAGGCGGGCGCGCCGCTGACCGCGCCGGCGAGTGCCCTCGTGTCGGTCATCCTGCGTGCGCCGGCGGGTGTCGCTGACGCGACGATGGAGCGCTACGCGGGCACCGCGTGGCAGCCCCTGAAGACGATTCCCGAGGTGTCCGACCTCTTCCTCTCGCCGGTCACGCAGTTCGGGGTCTTCGCCCTGATCGCGCCCGGGAGCGTGCCCGGGAGCCCGTCCGCCAGCCCCGTGGCACCGCTCGCGTCGGCACTCGCGAGCGCGCTGGCGGGGCTCGGCTCACCGCCGCCGTCCGCCGCCCCCGCCGCTGGCAGGCTTCCGACGGGTGTTCTCCTGGCGGGCGTCGCGATCGTGCTCGCCGCCGTCCTTCTCGGAGCAGCCGTCCTTCTCCGCCTCTCGCGCCGCTGAGGTTCGTGGCGTGAGGCAGCAGCGAACAACATTGAGAGTGCGGTGCAGGCGGGCGCAACGACAGCCCAACCGCGCGATCTCGCCTGTTCGGTCGCCGGCGACCGAACAGTTGTCGCCGTGCACCAGAGCGCGCACCGGCACGTCCGGCGCCAGGGTCGCCACGCGGGCGCGGCGCGGATCCAGCCGACTCTGGAACGCCTGCGGGCTCAGTGGCCTACTCGGCGAGCCCCCGAGTCGCGCGCGAAGCCGAACTTCCACCACGCTCGCCCGTGAGCCACGCATGGGCCCGACGATGAAGCGCGCCGCGAGGTACCCGGCGAAGCTCAGGCTCGTGACGTAGACACTGACCGGGAGGTTGGTCGCCAGCGCGAGCAGGATGCCGCCCTCCACGGACAGCGCGATGAGGATGCTGTAGACGGTGGCCCGGACGGGGCTGACCGTCAGCCGCTCGGCGGTGGCGCCGGGCGTGATGAGGAGGGTCAGGATGAGCAGGACGCCCACGACCTGGACCGCCTCCGCGACCGCGGCGGCCATGATGAGCAGGAAGGCGATGGCCAGCTGCCCGACGGGCACACCGCGTGCTTCGGCGACCTCGGGATCCACGGTCGCGAACGTGAGCGGCCGGTAGATGACAGCGAGGGCGACCAGCGTGACCACGCCGATGCCGATGAGGAGCGCCACGTCACCCCGGCTGACCCCGGTGATGGAGCCGAACAGGATGGCGAAGGCCTGTGTGGCGAAAGGCGGGTAGAGCGACAGGAAGAGCACGCCAAGGCCCAGGCCGAAGGCCATCGTGATGCCCACCACCGAGTCGCGCTCGCGGACCCGCACGCCCAGCGCCCCGATGATCAGGGCCGTGATCGTCGTGCCGGCCATGAGGCCGATGACCGGCGAGACGCCGACAAGGATCGCCCCTGCCGAGACCGGTGAAGCCGAGCTCGGACAACGCATGCACGGCGAAGGCCATGTTGCGCATCACGACGAACCGACTGACGATGCCCGACACGATCGCCACCACGAAACCGGCCGCGATCGCGTTCTGGGCGAAGTCGTAGCCCAGCAGGTGGACGAGCTGGTCGATCATGCCGACGACCCGGGAAGGTGGTCGGCCACGTCGTCCACCGCGGGCACATGATGCGGCTCCTCCAGGTCGAAGCCCGACCCGGTCGAGTCACCACCACGAGGATCCGGTCGTGGACGCGCAACACGTCCACGTGGGAGCCGTACAGGGCGGTCATGCGCTCGGAGGTCAGGACCTCGTCGGGCGTGCCCATCGCCCAGCGGCCGTTGACCACGAACAGCACCTGGTCGACCAGCCCCAGGACGGGGTTGACGTCGTGCGTCACGAACAGGACCGTGCCGCCCGTGCGACGTTGCCAGCCTCCGATGACATCGGTGATCTCCTGCTGGTGGTGCAGGTCCAGGCTGGCCAGCGGCTCGTCGCAGAGCAGGAGCTGCGGGTTCCCGACCAGGGCCTGCGCGATCCGCAGGCGCTGCTGCTCGCCACCCGACAGGCGGCCGATCGGCGCATCGGCGTACGGCGTTGCGGCTACGGCCCCGATCGCCGCGTCGACGCGACGGCGCACCGTGGCGTCGGGCAGCCCCATCCCCCAGCGATACCCGTCCACGCCGAGCTGCACGAGATCGCGGCCGCGAACGGGCAGGTCGGGGTCGAAGCTCTGGTGCTGGGGCACGTAGCCGATGCCCGGATCGCCGCGTCGGGGGGCATGGCCCAGGACCTCGACCTGGCCCGAGCGAAGCGCCGCGAGACCCAGGATCACCCGCAGGAGTGACGTCTTGCCTGAGCCGTTGGGTCCCAGGATGGCCACGAACGACGCGCTGTCGAAGGCCAGCGAGAGGTCCGACCAGATGGGGCGCCCGTTGAATTCGAGCGTCGCGTCGCTGAAGCGGACGGCGGCCTCGGGCACGCCGTTCAGCTGCCCTGCGCCAGGGCCGCCTGGAGGGCCTGCATCTGCGCCAACTGCCAGTCGGCGTAGTGCTGGTAGGCAGGTGGCATCGTCTCGGCTACCCCGACGACCGGGATACCGTTCTGCACGGCGAGATCGTGGACCTGCTGGGTGATGGGCGAGGTGACCTGGCTGTTGTAGATCAGCACCTTGACCTTCTTGCCGGTCAGAAGGTCCTGTTCGGTGGCCACGTCTGCCGGCGCCGGGTCGGTGCCTTCCTCGATGGCCTTCTGGAAGGCCTCGGGCGTCAGGACCTGCAGGCCGATGGCGTTCACGAGGTCGCCGGCCACCGGCTCGGTGAAGGCCACCGGGGCGCCCGCGTATTTGCTCTTCAACAACGCGATCTCCGCGGTCAGGGGCTGGAGCGACGCGAGGTAGGCCTGCTCGTTCGCGGCGAAGTAGGCGGCGTTGGCCGGGTCGAGCTGGGTCAGGGCCGTCGTGGCCGCCTGAGCCACCTTGGGCATCGTGCCCGGGTCGTACCAGATGTGCACGTTGACATCATCGCCGACGCCGAGAAGTTGCTGCACGTTGATCACGACCCGTGTCGGGTCGGGCGCCGCACCCAGGAGCTGCTGCATGAATGCGTCGTAGCCGATGCCGTTGACGATGACCAGACGCGCATCGGCCACCTGGGCGGCCGCCTGCGGGCTCGTCTCGAACGCGTGAGGATCGGCGTTGGGATCGTTCAGCAGGCTCGTCGCCCGGACGCGCGCACCCCCTTGGGTCAGCAGATCGGCGTAGAAGTTCTCGGCGGCCGGTGGCGAGGCGGAGCGTCCACGGCGGATTCGCGCTGCTGGGCCTGCACCGCGGCGCCGCGGGCAGCGCGCTGGCCGCCGGTGCACCCCACTGGCGCCGCTGCCGGCGGCCCCTGGACGGCCGCCCGACCCTGTGCAGGCAGCGGCCAGGAGCGCCACGACGGCGACCAGTGGCGCCAGCCGCAGAACAGTGCGCAGACGAGGTCTCATGGGACGCATCGCGAACCTCCGTGGGGGTGGCAAGAGGGTGAACCCCGGTGTCAGTCGGAGCCGGCGGCTGCGCGCTGGCAGTCGGGGCACAGCCCGAAGAACTCGATGCGGTGGGCATCGACGACGAAGCCCGTGCGCTCGGTGATGGCGGACGCGATCGGGCCGATGCCGATGTCGCCCACGTCTGTGCTGCGGCCGCAACGCTCGCAGACCACGTGGTGGTGATGGTGCGCCGGGTCGCAGGCTACGTAGGCATGCTCGCCGCGGGCTAGGTGGATGCGCTCGACCAGACCGAGGGCCTCGAACCTCGAGCGAGCGGAAGACGGTGGCTCTGCCCACACGGCGCCGGTCGCGCTGTGCCAGTTGGACCAGCTCCTCGGCCGAGAAGCGGCCCGCCTGGCCGGCCACCATCTCGGCCATCGCCCGTCGCGGGGCGGTGAGGTGGTATCCGCCGCGGTCGAGCGCGGTCAGCAGGGCGCCTGGATCAGTCATCGAGCGGGACGATATCCGAGTCTCGGATCGAGTGTCAACCAAGGGGTACTCGTCCAGTATTGAGGTGGCCATCGGGGTCCTCGAAGTAGCCCGGGTAGACGCCCCAGGGTCGCCCGCACGAGTACCCGTCAGACGGCGCGCAGGACTCCGGCACGAGCGAACACGGCATCGACACCGTCGCGACTCTCGACCACGTGCCCGAGGCTGAACTCCGTGCGGCCGGAGGTCTCAGCCGCGATTCCAGCGACCTTCGCTAGGTCCGTCCGCGGGTGGAGGCCGCGCTCGAACATCCAGGCCCTGCGCGGGCGTCAGGACATGAAGAACCCCCGGCAAGGGGGGTGCCGGGGGTTCTCGCAAGTCATCTCCAGGTCCGTGGGAGGAGGGTAGAGGGAGGAGACGAGCAGGATGATGGGCTCGGTCACTGAACTCGTCCTGAACGGAAGGTCCCCAAATCCTCTGCGGGCGACGCCGGCCTGCGAGTGACCTGTGTGTGGTCAGCCCGCCCGGTGGCGCTGGCGTTGCCGGTGGTGCGGGTGAGGCAAGGGAGAAGTGCGTCCACGAGACGCGACCAAGCGAGCTGAGAGTGAGGCCTTCGCGAGCTCGGCCGAACAGCACTCGCTCCCGCCTGGCGGGAGGGCCACCGAGTTCGCCCTTGGATCGATCCGGCCACGTCCCATGACTGTAATCGCCCCCGACCGTCGTGGCGCCTATCCTGTTCGCGTCGCCTCCGCACGGAGTCACATCCCGAGTGAGCGTCCCCCTCGGCTCCCCGGCCGTACCGGTCCATCACCTACCCCGCGAGCGAGCGGTCGCGCTCCTCGTGTGGGCCGGCTTCGGGCTGACGCTGGTCCTCGTCGCATTCGGCATGACCGACGGGCTGCCCGCCACGCACGACCTCGTGACGATCGTCACGGGACTCACCGGGTCCCTCGCCGCCCTGTCCCTCGCACTCGTGGGAGCGGTGCTCGTGACCCGTCTGCCGCGGAGCCCGATCGGCTGGTTGCTGTGGGCCGGCGGGTTGCTGTTCGGGGGGGCCGATGGCCTCTCGGTCCTGCCGACGGGGGCAGGGGCCACCACGCCGTGGGTGACGTGGCTGGGCAACCTGTGCTGGGTCCCGGCCCTCGTGCTCGTGGCGCTCTTCCTGCCCCTCGTGTTCCCGACCGGGCGCCTGCCCTCGCCGCGTTGGCGGCTCGTGGTCGCCCTCGGGCTCGCCGCCCTCGTGGTCTCCGAGCTGCAGGCCGCGTTCACTCCCTTCTCGCCGGGCTCGGCGCCGCCGGGGGTGCAGAACCCGCTGGCGTTGGGTGGCACGCTGGCCTCCCTGCTGGACCTCGGGTCCGCGGCGGCCACCGCGACGGGCGTGGTGTGCATTCCGCTCGCGGCTCGCCTCGCTGGTCCTGCGCTACCGGCGCGCGACGGGGATGGAGCGCGCCCAGCTGCGCTGGTTCGCGGCCGCGGCCGCGATCGTCGGGCGTGGCGCTCGCCGTGGCGCTGCCGCTGGGCAACGCGAGCGGGGGCATCCCCCTCGCCATCTCGAACGTGGCCTGGCTCGTGCTCCTGGTTGGACTCGCCCTGCTGCCCGTCGCCATCGGCATCGCGATCCTGCGCTACCGCCTCTACGAGATCGACCTGCTCCTCAACCGGACGGCGGTGTACGGGTCGGTGACCGCGCTGCTCCTCGTCGCCGTGGGCGGAGCCAACATCCTCCTCCAGCGGATCGCCGAGTCGGTCACCGGGCAACACTCGGACCTCGTCGCGGCGGCGCTGGGTGCGGGGGCCGCGGTCACCTTCAGCCCCCTGCGACGCCGCGTCCGCCCGCTGGTCGACCGGGTGCTGCCCGGACGGGCCATGCTCACCATGCTCTTCACCGACATCGTGGGCTCCACGAGGACGCTGGTCGAGCTGGGCGATGCCCGCTGGCGCGGCGTCCTCGGCCAGTACCTGGAAGCCGTGCGCCAGGAGCTCGCCCGCTACCGGGGCCACGAGGTGAACACGGCGGGAGACGCCTTCTTCGCCACGTTCGAGCGACCGCTCGACGGGCTGCGCTGCGCGTGGGCCATCCGGAGCGCCGTGCGCGGGCTCGGGTCTGGAGACGCGCACGGGTCTGCACCAGGGAGAGTGCGAGATGCGCGGGGAGCAGCCCAGCGGTCTCGCCGTGCACACGGCCGCCCGTGTCATGGCCGCTGCGGGGGATGGCGAGATCCTCGTTTCCGCCGCGATGCGCGACGCGCTCGCCGAGGCCGACCTGGCGCTCGTCGATCGAGGGCGCCACGAGCTGCGCGGCGTGCCCGGTGAGTGGCAGCTCTACGCCGCCGAACCGGGGGTGTAGGGCGCGAGGGCGGGTTCGTGCTACCGGGTCCGTCTCTGGACCGCCCTGGACGAGCCGGGTGTTGCTCGCCGCATCCACTGCGCCTGAAGATCCATGCGTGTGGCGGGTTGGGGGCACCCCCCGACCCTCTGAGCGGCTCGCGCATGCGGTCGTCTCACGTCTGGGGTGACTCGATCTCCACGAAGAAGTCAGACGTGGGCGGCGCCCAGCTACGCACCCGGACCGGGCGCCCGGTCAGCTGCGCCACGGCATCGGCGACCCGGTCGAGATCGTCAACCCGCCGCAGCAGTCGCTCGATCACCGCCACATCGACGGGCCGCAGCAGTCCTGTGGGCGCCAGCAAGTGGAGCCTGCGCGTGGGTGACCAGACGATGACGATCTCGGTGCGATCCATGTCTCGCCCTTGGGCGCACATTGTCGCGCGACCGTCGTAACACCGCCCACGTGGTCTTCGGGGCGGGTGACGCCGCGTCTGCCGCGAGGGTGCGGCGGCTGCCGTCCTCGGCTAGGAGGGCTTCACCACCATCAGGTACATGATCACCAGTACCACCGCGATGGTGACGAGGCCGAGGCGCTCGGCCGTTTCAGCGAGTACTCCGGGTAGGCAGTTCTGACGATTGCACGACACGGCACCGGCGCGCACAGTCGGCTGCCCCGGAGGTCGGTGACGGGGCGCCAAGCGATCCGGGGCACCCTGTTGAGGGACGGCACGTCCGATGCTCGACGAGCGCGACGCCGCGTGGGCCGAGGTGTATGCCGTGCTGCCTGCGGACTGGGTGGTCCTGCGCCCGCTATGGCGGGGGACGATGGGCCGGTGGGCCGTCTACGCCCGGCCCATGAGCCGACGCGGCGAGGATCGGGCGTGGGTGGAAGTCTTCGGCGAGACTGAGGCCACCGCGCTCCGGGCGCTGGCGCAGCGGTTCCGGACGGGGACGGCGTAGCGCCGCGCTGCACACCGGGGCCGGGATGGGGCCCGTCGGTGGGCAGGCGGGCCGACGGCAGCGGCCCCGACCCCTCGGGTTCACGGCTGGCCCGCATGACCAGCCGTCATGACGGGAAGGCTGACACTCATGACACGTCCCCGTCGTAACAGGCGCAGACCGTAGGGTCCCGTCGCACCCGGGGCGGGTGGACGAACCGTCTGGTGCCCCCCAGCATGCTGGGCAGATGATCCCGTCTCACCCGGGCACCGGAGCGACGGGGACGCTTCACTTCAAGTGAGCGCCCATCGGCGCGAGGCGACGCATGCTCGACGACCGCGAGGTCGCGTGGGACGAACTCGATGTGGCCCTTCCGGAGGGCTGGGTCGCCTCCCGCCGGAGTGGGACGAGCCCGAATGCCTGTGGGTCGTCCGCGCCGTGCTCGGCGGGGGCCTCGCCGGGCGTCAGCCTGCGCGGGAGGCGTTCGGCCAGAGCGAGGCGGACGCACTTCGCACGCTCGCGCAGCAGTTTCGCTTGGGATCGCTCATAGTAGGCGCTGAACTGACAGTGCCCTGCTGGAGCGCGAGCCGAAGGAGTCCATCCTGCGGGAGTTCGATCTGGCCGTCATCACGCGGTACTCTCCCGAGTACGAGCGCGCATGGGGAGATCGATCCACCACGACGCCGACCGCGGCCCAACAAGCGATGAGCGGAGCGCGGCTGCCCATGGCCTCGCTCCGCTCGGGTGGGAGAGGAGAACGGCATGAGGGAAGGTCGACTCGTTCTCGTTGAATGTCCCGCAGCACAGGTTGCCGTTTGACGAACGCGGCCGGGGAGCCCGAACATCTTGCGCCGCGTAACGTCGGATCCGCTCGGGGCCACCCGCTCGAACAGCGCCACGATCTCCTGGGGAGAGGGCCGGAACTACATGCAAGGATCTTCTCTCAGAGCTCCCCGGCGTCCGCGATCAGCGAGGCCTGCACTGCGATCTGTTCTTGGCCTCGTGGGTGACCTCGGCCAGGCCGAGCGCCTCCAGCAGCGGGGGCAGGTACATGCCGAAGCGCCCGCGCAGGCCCTTCTTCAGCCCGTACCAGCCACCCAGCGGGTTGTCCGCTGAGCGTCCCCACGCCTCGACGGTGCCCCCGGCCGCAGGCTTCTGCTCGTCGGCGCTGCCGAGCGGCATCCAGTCGCCGTGGGCCTGCAGCATCGCGTGCAGGTCGGCGCGCATGATGGCTCGCGCGTCATAGAGAAGGCGCGTGCCACCGACCTGACAGACGAGTAACGGGAGGTTCCGCGGTGTCGTCGCGGTACATGGCGTACGAGGACGTACGGGGCGGGGTCTCGAGGACCCACGGATCGTCCTGCGTACCGCTGCCAGTTTGCCATGGCGGTCATTCCTCGCTGTGATGGAGTGTGGGTTCGGTCGAGCTACAGGTTAGGGCCGGGCCGGTCACCCGCGTTCGAGCACGGCCTTCAGGTGCTCCAGCGCGTGCACCTCGGCGTCCATGGTGCGCTGGACCATCGAGCCCATCAGGAGCCCGCGCAGGCCGTCAGCCTGCGCGTCGAGCGTTGGACGTTGACGTGGGTGTTCACCAGCTAACGGCAGGCGTGAACTAGTAGCGCCCGTGCGGTCGCAGACCGGGCCCGACACCGTCTGGAACTCGAGATCGTGGCCGGGGTCATAGGCGCTGATCTCGTAGTCGGCCGGCCCCAGACGCCACCGGAGGCCGCCAGCCGCCGCGCGCGCGATCCGTCCAGCCCGGGGGCGCAGGTGTGGCCGGAGGGAGGTGGGGTGCGCGTCAGAGGACGGCCTGCGCACCACCGCCTCACGCAGGTATGCCGGCGCTGGCGCGCCGCCCGGACCATCCTGCACGCCGCGCCAGCCAAGGGAGTGGGTCGCGCCGGGCGCATTGGGCAGTGTTCTCGCCCGGGCGGTCGGCCTACCGTCATCGCATGGACCGCGACACCCTGGCCGATCGGCCTGCCCGTTGCGCCGCCGGGTCGAGAGCGGCGTGCCGTACAGCCCCGACTGGGCCGCCGCCATGGAGAGGGAGCTGGGAGCTCGAGGCCGCGCTCATTGCCGCGCACCGGGTTCCTCTCACGGGCGACCGGGTGGCTCCGCCGCCGCAGAGGCACGCTCGGCCTGAGCGGGCAAGCACCAGGGGCCGGCCGGCCCGCCATGATCACAGCCCCCGTCCCGGACGGGGTCGCGTACTCGCACACCGGTCCGGGCGCTGGAACGGGCGGACCGGGGCTCGGGTCAGGAGTCCCGGTCCGTGCCCGCCCAGTCGGGTCTGTCGTTTCAGGTGAACGAGGAGGCTGGAAGGCCACCCCGGTAGCACGCCCGGGGCCTCTGAGACCGGCCCCGCGCCCCGGCTACACTCCCCTCCAGCATGGACGACCCCGACCGTGTCGCCGCCTGGGAGACGGTGTACGCTGTCCTCCCGCGAGGCTGGGCGGTCCTGAGCCCGCAGTGGCGCGAGGTTGACCACCTCTGGGTGGTCTACGCACGGCCCGTGATCGGCCACGGCTGGAGTGCGTCGGCACGAGGCCTTCGGCCAGACCGAGGCGGTCGCCCTTCGGGCGCTCGCCCAGCAGTTCCACACCCCGCGGGCATGAAGCCGTGACCACCACCTCGTCCCGGTGGCCGGAGTCCGCGACGGGCGGCGCGAGCGACCGGGTGTCGCCCTCCACGGCGTGGCCGTGAACGGACGGCTTTCCGACGGCACGAGCCCCCCCCGGGGCATGGTCAGGGTCGTGGCCCTGCCCGTATGCGCAGCGTCCAGGCGAGCCAGCATCGCAGGCAGTATCGCTCTCGGCCGTCGGCGCGGCTCACCTGGGCTTGGACAGCGGCCCTCGGGAGATCTGTCGGGACGAGCACTGCCTTCACGCGGTCTGCCGCGCCCGGTTCGGCGTCCCGAGCGTGTCGTGATCGGCCGACCCACGACTGGGGGAGTACCGTGGGTCTTTCAATCCACGCCGAGGACGGCGGTGACAACGTCCACACAATGGCTGTTCGAGTACGGCAGCGGACGGCCGGTGGCCTTCACGACGAGCGATGGGACGAACTGGTTCACCTTCGATCACAGACCGTGGGCCGTGCGTCAGGGTGACTGGCTGTTGCCGGTGGATGGCGGACCGCCATCGGTCGGTTCGTCGGCAAGTGGGTATACGCGGGGTCGGCAGCGCCGATCTTCTACCAGGGCTCGGCGACGCACGCGTGACGGGGGGTGACGGGAGAGCCTGGCACCAAGGCAGTGGCGTCGCCGCGTCAGCATCCACCACCACCCGCGGGAGCGTGACGGGTTGCTGCGCGGCCTGGGCCGCCGCCGGTGCGCTGATGGTGCCGTCCTCGGTCATGGCCTGCAGCACGCTGGCTCGCCGTGCCCGGGCGAGGTCGGGACGCAGCAGCGGGTCGTAGGCCGAGGGTGCCTGCGGCATCCCCGCGAGAAGGGCCAGCTGACCCAAGTCGAGCGCGTCGAGCGGCCGATGAAAGTCCGCGCAGGCGGCGTTCGCCATGCCGTAGCGACCGTACCCGGACGGAACGATGGAGAGGTAGTCGGCGAGGATCTGCGCCTTGCTGTAGTGCAGCTCCACCTTGAAAGCCAGGACCAGGTCGGCGAGCTTCGCGGGCCCCGCGTCGGAACCCCCGAGGTAGGTGTCCTTGACGAGCTGCTGGGTGATCGTCGAGCCGCCCTGGCAGGCGCACAGATGCGTCACGTCGAAGAGGAAGGCGCGTCCGAGGCCGATGACATCGATGCCGTGGTGCTGGTAGAAGCGCTCGTCCTCCACCGCCACGATCGCCTCGGCCAGCAAGGGCGGAACGTCACCCGGCGCGAGGACCGTCGCGTGCTCCCGTGCGGCGAGGGTCGCGACTTGGGCCTGCAGGTCGGCGCCCGAGGGCGTCACCACCCACAGGACGACTACGCCCGCCACGAGGGCGCCGGCGGCCAGGGCCGCCGCCAGTCCCACCCGCCGCCACCGGCGACGGCGCCGACGCGCGGGCTCCGACGCGCGCGCGTCATCGACGGCTAGCCCGCCCGGCTGCTCCATGCCGCTCATAGCCCCGGGATCACGCCCGGCGGCAGCTGGTCGAGGCCGTCGGGGATGTAGAGGTGGCCGGGCGCCGTGCCCGGGTGTCCGTCCCCCCGTACTGCCAGACGATCGCCCGGTGCGCGGGTCGAGGATGATCACCCGGTGGCGGAAGTCGTCGTTGAGGATGACCGTGCCCGTCGGGCAGCGGGACGGCAAGGCTCGGGTGGTCGAGGCGCCCAGGCGCCGAGGCGGACCGTAGCGCCAGAGCAGGTGCCCGCGGGCGAGACGGCCACGACCGCGCCCGGGTTCGAGTAGTCGGCCACCACGACATCGCCATTGGCATCGAGCTGCGCGTCGGACGGGTACGTGGTCGGGACGTGGATGTCGAAGACGACCTGTCCGGCCGCGTCGAGGCGCACCACCCGTGAGCCCTTGATCTCGGTGATGAGCAGGCCGCCATCAGGGAGCGGCGTGTCGCCATTCGGCTGGTCGTAGCTATAGGGCGGGGCATCCCGGCATACGCCGGTGTGGCCCCACTGGCGCACGACGCGCTTGTCCGGGGCGATCTCGAGGATGCGGCAGTTGAAGATGTCGGCGACGGTGACGTCGCCGTTGGGCATCGGGTAGGCATCGTCGGGCGTGTTGAGATAGCCGGCGGCCGAGCCCGGGCGTCCGTAGTGGCCGTACTCCCAGACGATCCGCTCCGTGGCGATATCGATGCGCACGAGGACCTGGCGCATCTCCTCATTGGCCGAGATCGTCCGGCCGTCGGGAGAGAGGAAGGCGTCGTCGGCGCTGAACGTCTGGCCCGGCCGGCAGGCTGCCCGCCACCGGGAAGCGCCACAGGATCGGCCCTGCGCGTCGACGATGATGAGCCGGTCGTTGCCCCGGTCGGCGATCAGCAGGTCGCCGGCGAACGGACCGCTGGCGTGGAGGTGGGGGCGAGCACGGGGCTCGGCAGGGGTAGCGAAGGCGGCAGCGGGGGCGAGCCCTGGGCTGTCGCTGCCGACGCCGGAACCGCGACCGGGTGAGCGGGCGAGCCGATCAGGCAGGCGGTGAAATCGCTACGCCGCAGCCCGCGGGTAGGACGCCCGGCCACCGCGAGCGTGAGCGCGCGGCGCACGTGCGTCTCCTTCCCGGGCCGGATCATTCTACGGCGGCTCGGGCCACGCGACGGCACCGCATCGCTCTGAGGCGTCGAAGGTCGACCCACGTCGCTGCGCCGATCGGGCGGCGGAGGTTGCCGACTCCCCGTTTGTCCCGCCATCCCCCTGACACCCATGGTCCGCTAGAGTCCGCCATGCACCCATGCGGGCCATGCCACGGGGCCGTAAGAGCGCCGACGGCGCCGCGGGAGGACGAGCGACGGAGCAGACGACGTGAGCGCGACGCTCGGCCGCGGTGGCTGGCATCCGCCGCTGGCCTGGTCCTGGGCGCTGGCACCGCTGGCGATCGCGACCGGGTCGCGCATCTTCTCAGCCGCCCTCATCTGGCTGGCCAACGGGCTGGGCTACCCCCATCGCCTGAACCCCTTCGGGTCGTGGGATGGTGGCTGGTACCTGCAGGTAGCCAGGAGCGGCCACCTCGGTGACACTGGCCAACCTGCTCTTCATCGCGGCCGCGGTGCTCGCCTGGAGACTCCTTGCGGAGCGCTTCGACCCTGACCTCGCCACCGGTGCGGTCGCGCTATTCGCATTCAGCCCGTCCGCCTGCGTCTTCTCACTGGCCTACTCCGAGCCCCTCTTCCTACTGCTCGCGGCGGCGTACTTCCTGAGCCGCACGCACCCCTTGCGGTGCGGCCTGCTCGCCGCGCTCGCCATGGCGCCCGCATCAGCGGGGCGGCGATCGTCGCCTCGGCCGCTCTGGACGCGTGGCTGACAAAGGGCCGAGAGCGTCGAGCCGCCCTGCTCACGGTGGTCCTGGGTGCGGCCGCCTTTGCCGCCTGGTGGCTGTTCATCGCCTGGCTCGTGCACGATCCTCTGGGCTTCCTACACGGCTCGCCGAGCTGGGGCCGCTCGACCGGCGTGGTGCAGATCCTGGACTAGCTCCGCCACCCCGACCTGCGCCGCCTAGCCGCCCTCGGCTTCACTGCCCTCGTCGTGGTCGGTGCGCTCCTCGTGCTACGGCGTGATCGCGAGTTGGGCGTGTACGCCCTCGTGGCGCTGGCGCTCGGCTTGCTGCCCGGCGGGTTCATCGCGTCCATGCCCCGCTACAGCCTCGTGGCATTCCCGGCCTTCGCAGGACTCGCGCAGCGCCTCGGCAGGCGGGCCGCGCAGGTGCTCGTTGTCCTGTTCGCGCTCGCCCAGTGGTTCTTCGTCAGCTGGTCCTTCCTGTATCCGCACGTCCAGGCCCCGTAGTCGCAGGGGAACGCCCGTGGGCGTCGGAGCGCGCTCGCCATTACCCACGCTGCAGGAGCTTGGGACGCAGCGGGCGCTCCGGTCCGGCGCGACGGGCGCCACGGGCCGATGGTTGCCGCTGGCGACGCGTCGCTCGCGGGTCGTCCTCGCCTTCGGAATCCACCCTTCATCCTCGGCACGACCGCGCGCCGCTCGCGGCGCACTGGCGCGCGACAGGTCGCCCGCCCGCGGCCGCACTGGCGCGGGACAGGTCGCCCGCCCGCGGCCGCACTGGCGCGGGACAGGTCGCCCGCCCGCGGCCGGTCTAGCCGACGGCGCTACTCGATCAATGTGGTCGCCGCCCAGTCCCTGAGCCTGCTTCACGTAGGCGGAACCGGCACTCACTTGACGTCGCCCAGGGGTTGGACGCGCAAGGGAGATTGGCAGCGGCCAAGACCCACCTTTCAGGTTCCCCTCAGCTGCGGGGGCGTCAATGGAGCCGTGAGTTACAAGACGGTGCGCGCGTGCGCGCGTAAACGCCACTGGTCGACCGGTACCATGCGCGGGTGGTTTTGGCGTCGGGGGCGCCTCGGGTACGCGCTGGGGGCACCTCGGGATGATCGTCGGGGACGAGCCGGCTTCATGAGGATTGGAACGTGAGGCCACGCGTCGTCCGAGGCCAGCGGCCGACTCCGCCGATCGTGACGATCACGGTCGTGCTGCTTGCCGCGGTGCTGTGTGGCGGCGCGGGCGGCGGCATACTCGGCACGTCCCGCGTGGTCCCGGGCGCAACAGGGGACGCCATCAATGCGAGCTGGGCGCCAGCTCCCGTCTCGACCCTGCCGCTGGGTCCGGCTCAGTCGGTCGTCGCGGCCGCATCATCTCCATCGCGAACGGCGCGCCCGGCGCCGGACACCGTCTTCACGGCCGGGCTCGCCCAGCCGGTCGGCCGGTGGGAGAACCTCCCCTTCGCCTGGCCCATGTCCTGTCCGACAGGTGCGAGTGCCTGTCCGCTGCGCTTGGACGTGTACGCCCCACTGACAGGCGGGCCATGGCCGCTCGTGGTCGCCCTGCCGGGCGGTCCTGCCGATCCAACCCAGTTCCGCTACCTGCAGGATCTGGCCATCCCGCTCGCCGCGCGCGGCGCCGTGGTCATCACCGCGGGCTGGCAGATGCGTCCCGCGGACGGTGCGGGCTACCCGCAGTCGTTCGAGGACGTCGCCTGCGCGATCGGGGTGGCCCGCGGCGTGGCCGCCGAGTACGGCGCATCGCCCGACCGCGTCACGCTCGTGGGGCACTCGCTGGGCGCCTGGGCCGCGGAGGTCGTGGCCCTGAGCCCCTCGGCCTTCCCGCTCGACACCCTCAGCTGCCCCGCCGCGCAGGGGTCGCTGCGACCCGACGCTCTCGTCGCCATCGACGGCGCACCCTGGGGCGACTTCGAGACGTACGTCGGCTCCGGGTACCTGGAGGCACTGCTCGGGGGAGACGAGGCGTCCGAACCCCAGGTCTGGTCGGCGGTCAACCCATTCGAGCAGCTGGCGACGCCGACGGCGCCGCAGATCCCGGTGCTCGTCATTCACGGCACCGCCGACGTGACCATCCCGGCGTCGTACTCGCAGCAGCTCGAGGCGGCCCTGACCAGCGCGGGCTACCAGAGCAGCCTCGTCCTCGTGGCGGGCGCGACGCACGGCGGCGTCCTCGGCTCTACGACGACCGTGGATGCCATCGCGCAGCTGGCCGGTGCCGGCTGACCACGCCGTCGCTGCGCGAAGTCTGAGGCGCGACGGGCCCCGGGGCGGGACGCCGCCGCCTCGAGGGGGCGGACAGGCGGGCGCAGCGTTGGGGTGTCCGCCGCGCGGGGCGCTCCGGAACGTGGTGTGAACGAAATCTAACGGGATCTAGGTTGAGTTGGCGCGCGACGCGGAGTTGAATGCGGCCGGTAGTCGCCGACAGATCGAAGCGCGGAGCCGCACACATCCCATGACCGGTTCAACTCGGCTGGCGGGAGCGTGGGCGTCGTGGCGCGCCGCCGATCCCGGCGATGGCATCCACTCCCTGCTCGTCCACACCTGGCGGCCCCTGCTCGGGGCCGGCGCCGGCCTGGGCGTGATCCTCGCGCTCGAGGCCAGCGGCTCGGTGGCTGGAATGGGCGCGGCGCTGCAGGTGATGGGCTTCGACCCCGACCGCGCCATGCTCATCACGGGGCTGACCGTCGCCGCCCTGGCGGCTGGCCTCGGGGCTCTCGTCAGCGGTCGGCGTGGCATGCCGATGGCCATCGCCTTCGTGGCGCTGGCGGATATCTTCGGGGCCGCGTTCCTCACCGAGACGTCGGCCGCCTTCGCCGTGCACGGTCCCGCGGGGTTCAGCCCGGCTGGCTGGAGCGCGACGCTCCTCACCCTCGTCGTGGTCGGGTTGGTCACCGGGTGGTCGATGGTCACCCTCGCGATCGAGGTACGCCGTTGGCTGCTCGCCGGGTGGGACCTGACACGCGACGCGCTCGCCGCCGGTCCTCGGGACGGCCACTCGCCCACGCGCCGACGCCTCGTCCGCACGTTCGTCCCCATTGCGATCGTCGTGCTCGTGGTGGGCGCACTGCCGACGTTCGCCGACATGATCAACTACACGCCCGATGTCGCCATGACCGGCGGCGGGTTCGCGCAGGCGCCCCCGCTGGTGGGTGGCGGAGGGTCGAGCACGGCCGCCGGCACGGGACCCACTGGCGTGAGCGCTCAAGCCGCGACCGTGGCGAGTGCCCCGCCCGCTACGGTCGCCCCCTTGGCGGTCGCAGCGGCCCGGCCCTGGGCGTCGCACCCGCCGTCGGGCCAGGGCCGCGTGGTGCAGTTCAAGCTGCCGGCTCCCTGGACGGGTGGCCGCGTGACGCGCACCTCGGTCTGGCTCTACCTGCCTCCCGGGTATGACGCCGGGACCGCACGGTATCCCGTGATCTACACCGTCCCGTGGGCCTTCACAAACTGGGACCTCGGCATCCACGTCAAGGCGCTGCTCGACCAGGCTATCACCCAGGGGACCGTCCCCCCGAGCATCGTGGCCTTCATCGACCTCGCCGGTGGGCCCTACCCCAACAGCGAATGCGCGGACTCGTTCAGCGGTCTCGAGCATGCCGACACGTACGTCTCCACCTCGGTCACCGCATACGTCGACAGCCATTTCCGGACGATCGCAACAGCGAACGCGCGCACGCTTGCGGGCTTCTCGCAGGGCGGAATTCTGCGCGGCGAACCTGCTCCTGCGCCACCCGACGGTCTTCCACCAGGCGGTCATCTTCGCCGGCTACTTCGTGGCCGGCCTGGCGAGCGGCCAGACTGTCAACGCGTGGCAGCCCTGGGGACACGTCGCGTCACTGATCTCCGCCAACTCGCCCATGACCACCGCGAGCAGCCTCGCGCCCTCTGTCCGTCGCCAGCTCTTCATCGTGATGGCGGCGCAGCCGAACGTGGGCGTCTTCGGTCAACAGGCCAGCGCCTTTGCCAGCGTCCTATCCCGTGACGGGTATCCCACCGACTTCCTGTGGAACACCTACGGGCACGCCTGGATCGGGGTGCGGACCGAGTTCCTCCCGGCCCTGCAGGCTGTCGCCGCCCGCGAAGTTCGGACCGGGGTACTTCGGTGATCGCCCTGGCCGCCATCAGGTGGGTGGAGCGGCGCAACGTGGGCCACGTCGCGCGCCTGCTGCCGCGAACCTTCCTCCTGGCCGGGGCTTTCGTGGCGATCTCCGATGCGTTCGCATTTGGCAAGGCCAGCTTCGCCAGCCTGGCACAGCTCCTGCCGTTCGACGTCCCGAGCGCCGATCCGCTGGCCGCCATCCTGAGCGCGGTCGGCCTGACGGCCCTCGCCATCGGGCTGTACCGGGGTAAGCGGCTCGCCTGGTGGCTCGCCATCCTCGTCTTCGCCGCGGGTGTACCGGTGCAGATGCTGGCCCTCGGCCACACCGCCGGCGGGGTGGTGGCCGCGATCGCACTCGCCCTGCTGACGCTCGACAACCGCTACTACGGCGTGCGCTCGGCGCGAACCTGGAGCTGGACTGCGTGGGCCCTTCTCGGAGTGGGTGCGGCGACTGCCACCCCCTCGAGACGGTCCTGATCGTCCTCCACGAGGCGACCCACAACTTCCCGGCGGAGCTGCCGGATTTCGCTGGCGCGATCAGTAGCTGGCTCGCGTTCGGGGACCTTCGGGAGGCACCGCGCGGTCCGCATACGGAACTCATTCTGGCCTTGGCGATCGCGTCACGCGTGGCGCTGATCGTTGCCCTGCTCGCCATGCTTCGACCTGCCGGCGACGACGTCCCGACACCTGAGCTGCGCTCCCGCGTCCTCGACCTGGCCAAACGCTACGGACGTGGCGCGCTCCTGCCCTTCCAGCTCACGGCCGACAAGCGCTGGTTCTGCCCGGTCGGGCGCCAGGGGTTCGTCGCCTACGGTCGCGACGGCCGGACCGCGGTCGCCGTCGGCGATCCGGTCGGCCCCGCGGATGAGCGTTGGGCGACGTTTGCCGCCTTCGTGGACGCATGCCGGCAGCATGATTGGGTGCCCGTGGTGTACCAGGCGTCCTGGTGACCTCGAGCGACTCGAACGCGCTCGGATTCCAGGCGTCCCCCATCGGCCGCGAGGCGGTCATCGACCTTGCGGGCTTCGGCCTGTCCGGACTCCGTCGGGCGAACCTCCGCCACACGATCGCCCGGGCGAAGCGCGGTGGCCTCCACCGTGGCGTGGTTTCCGGAAGGAATCGGCACGGAAAGCGAGGGACTCGGCGACCGCCTGGTGGCAATCGACGCGCGCTGGCGCGCCGGCGGCCCGGCCGAGATGGAGTTCACCTTCACCAACTCTCGGCGCTGGAACTGCAGCGGATCCCCGTGGCGGTGGCGCTCGATCCGGGAGGGGACCCGACGGCGTTCGTCTCGTTCAGGCCGACGGGTTCCGAGGCGAATTCGTGTCGACCTGATCAGGCGTCTGCCCGACGGCGTCCCGAGTCGTCGAGTTCTGCCTCGCCGAGGCCGCCGAACGGTTCCGCGATGCTGGCGCGACGACGCTCTCCCTTGGTCTCGCGCCCCTGAGCGGGCTCGATCCGTCGGGCGAACGGCTCGAGGAACGGGCACTTGCGGCAATCGCCCGCCTCGTCCGACCCTTCTACGACGTGGCGGGGCTCGCCTTCTTCAAGGACAAGTTCGCTCCGCGATGGGAGACGCGCTACGTCGCCGTTCCGTCGCGGGCCGCCTCCTGGGGCTGGGGGTCGCGCTGACGCGCCTCCATCTCGGCAGCCTGTCCCGAACCGCCGCCCGCTCCGTCTCGCGCGGCGCGACCGCCGGCGCACGGATGGTCGCGAGAGCGAATGCCCGGGCTTCCCGATCGTGAGACGGGCAGCGCGAGGATCACGCGCCGTCGGCCGCGTCGATCACCTCCCCGTCGTCAGTGGCCCATCCAGCCGGCTGCGGCGCCTGGCGTGCCAGCAGCGGTTCCCCGGCAAAGGCCCACCAGGCCGGGTGGATGAGGAAACTGAGCGCGGCGTCCTGGCGTTCGAACAGTAGCCCCGCAACGGCCAGCGGCTGGTTCCAGTGACCGTGGGAGTCGGTGATGTAGTGCCGGTTGACGGCGAAGTTCGCCTCGTAGGTCAGGCCGAGCGAACGCATCGGTACCGGGCGCAGATCGCAGCGCAGGACGCGGCCGGAAGCCGGATCGACGCCGGCGATCGTGCGGGTCGGCGGGCCGTTGCGCGGACGAGGCGCTTCCGCGAACACCTCGCCGTTGTTGTAGCCGAAGGTGCGGCAGAGGGCATCGCCATGGGCAGCCGTGCCCATCACTTCGAAGCCGGCATGACGCAGGTAGCCGATCTCGGTGTCCAACACCTCCGCGGGGTCCCGGCCGGTCCGAAGGGCGACACTGATGGCGTTGTTGTGGAGGCCGATCTCGTGACCGAGGCTCTGGATGCGTTCGAGGGCCCGCAGGACGTAGCGCGCCGGCGGCCCGGAGGACCGGTCGCGGTAGTACCAGTCCGTGTGCAGGACATAGAACGAGGCGCGGTATCCGCGCCTCGCCTCCCACTCGGCGAAGCGGACTGCGTTGTCGATGTCACTGTCGGTGTCGTGACGCAGCACCACCAGTCCGCGTGCCCGTTGCCCGGGCGGCGTCGTCATCGAGATTCCGCACCGGGCCCCACAAGCTCGGCTCGGCGAAGGATCTCGTCGAGAAGTGCGAGATCGTCCGGCCCGAAGGCGCGACGGCAAGCGAGCACGCGTCGCCGCCCGGCGATCACCTTGCGGCGGATCCCGTCGGTGCGGAATTCGCCGGCGATGCGTTCGGCGGCGCGCCGGACAAGGACGTCGGGTGTCAGGCGGCGCGCCGTGGGCGGTGTGGGTTCCGTCACCGCGACCTCAGTCGAATGCACGCACTCATCGTGACTGTCGCACCGTCCGTGACGACGGGCGAAGGTACGCTAGCATGGCGTGCCCGGCGGCGGGTCACAGCCTGCGCTACCCGGGGCGGAGTGCGACAGGCAGCGGAGGCCGGGCCGAAGACCGTCCGGCGGGGCGTCATTGGCGATGAGCGGAGCGAATCGGACCGACTCGCAGGAAGCTGGCGCACGGCAGTCCCCTGATGGGCGGGCGACCTACGCGCCCCTGACGATCAGCTTCCTGAGGGCCGACACCCCCGACCCGCACTGCGTCGAGTACCCGGATCGCTTCTACGCCACGTTCACCGAGCCAAGCTCCCGGGACCCCCGTGTCGGACGGTACGAGGACGGCTGCTCGATCCTCGTCGCTCCGGCCACGTTCGACGAGTACTGGTCCTCGCCGCACGCCTACTGGATGCGCCAGAAGATCCGCCGGGCCGGCCGTGACAGGTACGTCTTTGCGCGGATCGACCGCGACGACTACCTCGACGACATCTACGCCATCAACACATCCATGACCGAGCGCCAGGGTCGCCCGATGGCCGACGCCTACCGGGAGCGCCCAGTGCCACAGGCTCCGCTGCGGGAGTTTCCCTGTCCGCGCCATGCACTGCGCCGCTACGGGGTGCTGCGCGACGGCCACCTGTATGCCTATGCGTGGGTCTACGTGATTGGGGAGATGTGCCTCTTCTCCACGATTCTCGGCCACGGCGAGCACATGAAGTCCGGGATCATGTCGCTTCTGGTCGCCGAAGCGGTGCGCGACCTGGTGGGGAGCGCGGGGCTGCGGTTCGCCATGTACAACCTCCACGCGTCCGGGACGGACGGACTCCGCTTCTTCAAGGAGCAGATGGGCTTTGCGCCGTACCGGGTGACATGGACCATGGGCGATGGGCAGGATGAAGAGCGCATCGCGGTGCGCGCCGCCGCGGTGCGCGCCCTCATGCGGAACGACCCCGCGGCCCGCGAACGCTCGAGCCTCGCGGGGGCGGGAGCCCGCATGCGGCGGCTCGTGCGTCGGATCGAGCGGCTCCGTCCGGGCAGGTAGTCCGCTTCGACGTCGCCCCCAATTCCGGGGCGGCTCGAGATCGAGTCAACCAGATCAGGCGCACGGGGGCGTCGACGACACCGCCGCGAAACAACCGGAACGCGCTCATCCGAACAGGTGGCCGGCCCAGATCACGCCGACCAGGACCGACGTGGCACTGAAGGCCACGAGGGCCTTCTCTGGCACCCCGACCCAGCGGCCAGAGCCCAGCGCCATCAGGGCAATGAGGAAGGGCGTGAAGTCGAGCGAATAGCGGAACCCGTACTGCCTATACCCCCCGCCGTAGTAGAGGAACACGGGGATGGCCACGAGGAGTGCCGCTGTCCAGAGCAGTCTCGCGAGCGGAGAGCGGAAACCCGCCCAGAGGGCCGTGAGGAGGGCGGGTGACACGAGCAGCATCGAAAGGCCCGTCGGATCGACGGTCAGGAACGGGAAGCGGCTCCGCAGGCCGAAGCCCTGCAGGAGGGCCAACCGCAGGTTCTCCGGGACCTGGGCGATCGAGAACAGGCCCGCCGCGCGCCGTGCCTCGAGCGCAGGGTCGGCGAGCCGCGAGATGGCGTACCCCGTCTCGAGCGGTGATCCGAAGCGCCCCCAGTTGAAGGCACCGTAGAGCACGACCGCGACCGCGATCGGCCCGCCCAGAGCGGCCAGCGCACGCACGCGCTCCCGGCTTCGCCAGGTGATGGCCAGCCCGAGCGGAACCACCGCAAGCACCGTCGTCGGACGAGCCAGGAACGCCAGGCCCAGAAGGACACCCAGTCGTGCTGGGCGCCGTCCATGCGCCCATTCGAGCAGGGCGAGCTCGAGGAACAGGAACGCCTCGGCATGCGCGAGGTAGTAGAAACTGCCGAGGACGGACACGAAGAAGAGCAGCGTCCCGAAGGCGGTAAAGCAGGCGATCCAGTGGGCGGCCCGTCCGCGTGCGCCGTAGGCGCGGGCAAGAGGCAAGGCGGCCCATGCGGCGGGGATGCCGAACGCGAGGGCGACCAGGTAGGCGGCAATCCCGCGCAGGGCAGGCAGCAGCACGAACGGCAGGTACGGCACGACCTGCAGGGGGCCGACCGCGACGTAGTACCTGCCACCCCACTCCACGGAGTCCACCGTGCCTGCGAACGTCGGTGAATCGAGGTGTCCCTGCACCAGCCGCTCGGCCAGCACCATCATGCGGTCGGGTGCGGGGTGCGTCGCGTGCAGGGCGAGGAATGCCGCAGCGACGTAGACCGCGACGACCGTTCCATAGAAGATGAGATCCAATCGGGCAGGCCGATGCCGGCGAAGCGCCTGTCGCAGTGCCGCGAGCGAGCGCCGTCGCTCCCGACGTTGGACGGTCGGCCCCGCGCCTGCGCGCGTCACGCGGACGCCTGTGGGCGCACAAGCGGATCCCCTTCGTGCCCGGCCACGGCTACCCCTTCGCGAGCGCGGCCTCGAGCGTCTCGACCTTCTCGAGCAACGCGTTCATGGCATCGTCCTGCGCCTGCAGGTGCGCCTGGATCTGCTCCGCCTGGTGGAACGTCGCCTCGGCGTCCTGGTAGGTCATGTCGGCGCGCTTGTCCGACGCCCGGCTCAGGATGTTCTGACCGACCATGATGACCGAGAGCATGACCAACTGGATGAACGTCTGGCTCACCCACTGGACGAGCGGCAGCGTGCCGCCCTGGACCGCCTGGGGCAGCACCAGCAGGGCGAGGACGCCGAAGGCGTAGGCGCACCACATCGTGCCTACGGCCGTGGTCAGGATGAGGGCGACGCGACCGTTGAAGCCGACGTGCTCGTCGGTCGTCTTCGGCGGCGCCATCTGCTTGTGCGCGGCCACGCGCGGATGCACCTGGTGCTCGAAGGTGATGCGCATGCCTGAACTCCTCTCTGCGGCCACGGTCGGCGTGCCGCGCCCCGGGTTCGCGCATGCACGGGCCGAGGGACACAGTATCCTCGCGTGGGTTCGGGATCGGTGGGCCGTCCTCGGCCCCATGTCGCGGTCTCGTCCGCCCCCCAGCGCAGGGAGTCCCGATGCTGCTCGCCATGACCCTGTTCGGGTTCACCTTCTCCGGGCGCGAGGCCCTGATTGTCGGCGTGGTGATCGTGGTGCTCCTCCTCGCCTGGTGGATCTGGTCGCGACGTCGCTGAGCCACCGATTCGCGACGGTGCGCGATATGGGACGCGTCCCGCTGTTGACGCGGGGAGATGGTCTCAGGCAGACGGCAGCGCCGACCTAGCCCGACTCCTCACATGACCGTGCCCACCCTGCTGGCGTTCGGCGTCGCGCTCTTCGTGGCGACAAACGTGGACGACCTGTTCCTCTTGCTGGCGTGGTTCGCCGAGCGGCGCGCCCCGGCGCGTGAGATCGCCGTTGGTCAGGTCCTGGGTCAGGGCCTCATCCTGGCCGCGAGCCTCCTGGTCGCCCTGGCGGTGCTGGCCATCGCGGCGCCATGGGTGCGCGTTGCGGGCCTTCTGCCGCTCGCGGTGGGCGTACGCCGGGTGGTTGCGCTGGCGCGCGGCGGGATGCCGCCCGATCTTCGACGGACCAGTACGGCACGGGGTGTGGCGGGTGTGGGTTTGCTGACCGCGGCCACCGGCGGCGACAACCTCGGCGCCTACGCTCCGGTCTTCGCGACACAGTCCCGCGCCGATGCTGTGGGGCTCGTCGTGGTGTCGCTCGCCATGACCGCTCTCTGGATCGTTCTCGCTTGGGGCCTGGCCAGGCATCCGCGGAGCGCGGCGTTCCTCGTCCACTACGGCACGCTGCTCGTGCCGATTGTGCTCATCGCCATCGGGCTCCGGATTCTCACATCATGATGAGCGAAAGGGTGGGGGATCCCAGCGGCGCTGGTCCTGCGGCCGGCGGACGCGGGTCGCGACGGTCGGCATGGCTGCGGCGGCGCCGACGCGCCGGGGCACCGAAGCGGCGCCGCGTCGATCGCACAGTCCCGGTCCGTGGCACAGTGCCCCGGCGCCGCCGGGACCGGCCGTGCTACCGTTCGGTCTGCGTATGACGACCCCAGTCCGGGAGGCCCCCGGCCCTGGCACCGCGGCCACCCAGCGGCCCCCTGGCTTCCGCGAGCTGTTCCTGCGCCTCGACTTTGTGCGCCTGGTCCTCCGAGGCTGGCGAGACCTTGGCACCCGCGGCCGCCTGCTTCAGTACCTCGTGGACACCGACCTCAAACGGACCCATGCCGACACCGTCATGGGCCAGGTCTGGTGGCTGATCGACCCGTTCTTCTCGATGGCGATCTACTCGATCCTGGTCACGGTGGTCTTCGCGAAGCAGATCCCGGACGCTCCCCTCTTCCTCTTCGCCGCGATCCTGCCCTGGCAGTGGTTCCAGACCTCGCTGCTCGACGCCACGACGTCGGTGACGGCTCACGGCAACCTGATCCGGCAGATCCAGTTCCCCAAGATCATCCTGCCCGCGGCCTCGACGATCGCCGGCACGATCACGTTCGGGTTCGGGCTCGTCTCGCTGGCGCTGCTGTACGTCATCTACCCGCGGCATCTCAGCGCCTGGATGCTCGCGTTCCCGATCGTGGCCGCCGTCCAGTACGTCTTCACGCTCGCCCTGGCGATCCTCTTCTCGGCGGTAAACACGTACTACCGCGACGTGCAAAACCTGCTGCGGCACGCGACGCGCATCTGGTTCTACGCGTCGCCGGCCATCTACGCCGTCACGGCGCTCCAGGGGACGGTCTTCCGAATTCGTCCTCGGCCTCAACCCCTTCACCTACATCCTGACGTCGTATCGCAACATCGCCTACTCGGGGACGGCACCCGACTGGGTGGGCCTCGCCGCGGTGCTCGTACTCTCACTGGTGCTGCTCACCTTCGCGATCTGGGTCTTCAAGCGGGTCGAGACCGGATTCGCCAAGATCCTCTGATCCTGTTGCCCAGCGGAGCGCGGCGTCGTTCGCCTAGCCGACGTGATCCGGGGCGTAGCCGTGGCCCGAAGGGCGCTGCGACTCGCGTCGGGCACCGACGGTCTACGCTTCTTAAATGGGCAAGTGGGTTTCTCGCCATACGACGTGGCCTGGGTGATGGGGACGGCAGCGACGGTGGGGGGCGACCGCTTGCGCACCGGCCCTGAAGGAGGCGGCGGGCAAGGCCGTCGATGGCCGCCTACCAGCGTCACAGCTGGTGCCCGTCGAGTGTGGCGGCGGTTCGCGCTCCTCAGCGACCGTCGCATGCCTCCGGGCCGGTAAGGACTGGTCTTGCGGCCCTCGCACTAGTGTCCCA
>CAVZXW010000009.1:0-12751 GCA_963779375.1 uncultured Chloroflexia bacterium
GGAGTTCAACTGCACTGCGATCGAGGCGGAGGTCGACGCAGACACGGGCGACATCACCCTGGCCCGCCACGTCACGGTCTCGGACGTCGGGAAGGCACTCAACCCGCTGCAGGTCCGGATGCAGGACGAGGGCGCCGCGGTCCAGGGGCTCGGGCATACCCTCATGGAGGGTTACGTCTTCGACGACGAGGGGCGCATCCGGAACCTCGGCGCTATCGACTACCGGATCCCGACCAGCATGGACCTGCCCCTCGAGCTGTACAGCGAGTTCGTCGAGAACGAGGACGGGCCGGGACCGTACGGCGCCAAGGGCATGAGCGAGGGCGCGCTGCTCTGCGTGGCGCCGGCGGTCGCCGCAGCCGTGCGGGAGGCGTCCGGCGCGGTCATCCGGGAGCTGCCTCTCACGCCCGAGCGGGTATGGCGGGCGCTCAGGACGTCACCCCCGGTCAGCCCACCGGCACCGCGACGATCTTGAGACTGGACATCGCCGGCCCGTAGAGGAGGACCAGGACCGGGGAGCCGGCCGTGGCACTGACCGACGCCGATGCCGCCGCGGTCGCCGCCTTGCACTGGTCCGCGCTCAGTCCCGAGCCGGGCGCGGGGTCGACGACGGCGTCGACGGTGTGGGAACCGGGCGACACGCCGAAGCTGGTGCCGTTGATCTGGCTCAGCACGACGGGCCCGCTGGTCGGGCTCTGTTCGTCGGCCGGGCACACGCCATCGATGCGGACCTCGATACCCGGGACCGTGTCTCCCTGTGGCACGCCGAAGTCGTTGACGGCGAGCACCGCGCCGCCCGGGGCGGCGGACGGCAACGAGACGGTCGCGTTCCCGGGCATGACCTCCTCGACCTCCTGGAACGACACGTTCGGGCTGCCGTTTGCCCCCTGCGAGTTCGTGCCGAGGACGTACGTTCCCTGCTGGCCGGCCTCCCACCCGCTCTGGGACATGTTCCCGCCCGACTGCATCCCGTCGATGGGCTGCCCGGGCGTCTTCGAGCCCGCGGGGAAGATGTAGAGGTTGTTGTACGTGCTGCCGTTGCCGCCGGCCCGCGGCGAGACGTACGCGGATACCTGCCCGTACCCGAGGTTCGCGATGAGCGGGCTTGTCGGCCGGAGCCGGGGCGCGACAGGTCGTAGATGTCCAGCGCCGGACCCGGCTGCCCGTCCGGCGCGTAGAAGTTGGCCAGGCGGATCTTGCCGGTCGGCGGCCCCTGTGGCTCGTCGGCGCCGCCCCCGCCGGCGGACCCGGTTGGAGGCGCGAACGACGGGAGGGTCAGGTCGCTTGACGAACCAGGCGCCGGTGGAGTCCCGCCACCGCCAGCGCTGGATCCGCACGCCACGAGCAGCGCGCTCGTCGCCACGACGACCGCAAGCTGTCTCCCCCGGCCCGCGGACCCGATCCCGCCCCTGCGACTGGCAATGACCGCCATCGTGATCCCCCTCTGCTGGCCCGGAATGCGCCGAACCGTATTCGGCCGCGGCGAGCGCTTGAAGGGGTGGAATCCCCCCGGCGCGTTCGCGTGGGGTGACTCGCCGGCGGGGACACGACGCACAGCCGACGGTGGGGCGGTCACCCCGCCCGCCGCCGTGCTGGTCGAGCCTCCCGGCTTCTGCTATAACAACGGTTGCCCTGCGAGCGGGAGTAACTCAGTTGGCAGAGTGCTTGCTTCCCAAGCAAGATGTCGCGGGTTCGAATCCCGTCTCCCGCTCCACTTCCTTCCCGATCGACGGCTGTCGTGTGGCCGCGCCTCGGCGCGTGATGCAGGTCGACCCCAGTCTGGTCGCGCAGTCGCACGTCATTCCTCCGGGCCGCCCCCCGAGCCGCTGAGCCCGCTCTCGTACGCCGCGATCACCAGCTGGACGCGGTCACGTGCATCGAGCTTGTCGAGGAGATGGGCGACGTGCGTCTTGACGGTCGCCGGGCTCACGACCAGGCGGACGGCGATCTCCCCGTTGGAGAGGCCGATGGCGATCAGGCGCAGGACGTCCAGCTCGCGTTCGGTCAGGACCGCGAGGTCGGCGGGGCGCGATTGCCGGGGCCCGGGTCTCCGGGCGAAGTCGGTGATGAGCCGCCGGGTAATCGATGGCGCGAGAAGAGCCTCGCCTGCGGCGATCACGCGGATCGCGGTGAGCAGGTCGGCCGGCGGAGCGTCCTTCAGGAGGTACCCGCTGGCCCCCGCGAGCAGCGCCGCATAGACGTAGGCATCGAGATCGAACGTGGTGAGGATCAGCACGCGACACGGCGCCCCGCCGGGTGCTCCACAGATCTGCCGGGTCGCCTCGATGCCGTCCATCACGGGCATGCGGATGTCCATCAACACGACGTCCGGACGTTCGCGTCGAGCCAGTTCCACCGCCTCCGCTCCGGTGGCGGCCTCGCCCACGACGAGCATGCCGGGTGTCGTGTCGACGAGCAGGCGGAAGCTGCCGCGGACGAGCGCCTGGTCGTCTGCGACCACCACGCGGATCGGCTCGCTCATGAGCCGCCGTTCCGAGCGGAGGGTGCGATCGCGTAGGGGATGCGGGCGAACACGCGAAACCCCGCCGCGGTCGCGGACCTGCGGTGAACTCGCCGCCCAGCACGCGCACCCGCTCCTGCATCCCGACGAGACCGTGCCCTGCGGTCCCGTCTGCCGGGTCGCCGGGGACACCGGCGCCGAGCCCGTCGTCGACGATCTCGATCGTCGCGCTGCCATCGGCGGCCGCGATCGTCACGTGACAGCGGGCAGGTGCCGCGTGCTTCATCACGTTCGTCAGTGATTCCTGCACGATCCGGTACAACGAAAGGGCCACGCCCTCGGGGAGCGCGTCCGTGCCCCGCAGGTCGAAGTCGACATGCACGCCGGCCAGCTCGACGCGCTCCGCGAGAGCCGGCAATTGCGCGAGGGTCGGGGCAGGCCCGAGATCCGCCACGTCGCCGGCAGGGTCCTGGTCACGCAGTACGTCGAGCATCCGGCGCATCTCGACGAGCGCGGACCGGCCTGTCGCCTCGATGACCTGGAGCGCCTCCCCGGGCTCCTCGGGCCGCACGCTGGAGACGTGATTGGCGGTGGCCGCCTTGACCACGATGAGGCTCAGCCCGTGGGCCACGATGTCGTGCAGGTCGCGGGCGATCCGGAGCCGCTCCTCGGAGACCGCGCGCTCCACGAGTTGCGCGGCTGCGCGTTCCGCGAACCGGCGGCGCTCGCGTACGGCCCGGCCGACGGTCCAGGCCCCGGCGAGCACGACGACTCCCACGACGATCGAACCCGCGTCGGGTCCGAGCGGCCGCGAGCTCCCGGCCATGACCAGGGTCGCGGCGCCGAGGGCGCCGAGCGTGGCGATGACGAGCGTGGGCTCGCGGCTCGGGCGATCGCCGACGACGGCCACGAGGTAGAGCGCAAACGCCGCCCCGACGAAGGCGTCGTGCGCGACACCGGCGACGAGCGCCACCACGGAAGCCGCGAACGCGACGGCGAAGACCGGCAGGGGCCAGAACCGTCGCGCGGCCAGGGGGAGGCCCATCGCGAACACGACGAGCAACCGGGCCCAGGGCGCCATGGGTGATGCGGATTCGGCCAGCACCATGGTGGACAGCACGAGCGTGTAGCCGCTCGCAACGAGGGCATCCAGCCCTGCCAGCTGCGTGCGGGTCAGCGGGCGCGTGAAGATCAGCTGCTCATCGTCCGGCATCCCGGCACAGCGTATCCGCGCCCGCAGCCGCCGGCATCCTCCTCGAGGGCGTCATCCCCGCGGCGGATGCCCGGCACGGCGCGCGCGTGGGTCGTCCCCCGGGCCGATACCGCGAATCATCCCGGGGGCCGATGCGCCGGGCGCCGGCGCCTGGGACGATCGTGCCGTGATCGAGGTGCGGCATCTCACGAAGCGCTACGGGCGGACGCTGGCCGTGGACGACCTGTCGTTCACCGTGCGGCCGGGAGCCGTGACCGGATTCCTCGGGCCGAACGGCGCGGGCAAGACGACCACGATGCGTGCGGCGCCTGGGCCTCGCCGCACCTGCGGCCGGCGAGGTGCTCGTGGGTGGCCGGCGGTACGGGCAGATCGAGCGGCCGCTCTTCGAGGTCGGCGCGCTCCTCGACGCGGGCGGGACCGAAACCGGACGAACCGGGTGGGAGCACCTGCGCTGGCTCGCCCGCAGCCACCGCATCGGTGATGCGCGCGTCCGGCTGCTGCTCGAACAGGTCGGACTCGCGGGTATCGCCCGGCGGCGCATCGCGACGTACTCGCTGGGTATGCGCCAGCGCCTCGGCATCGCCGCCGCCCTGCTCGGCGACCCGGGGATCCTGCTGTTCGACGAGCCGGTCAACGGGCTCGACCCGGATGGCGTGCGCTGGCTGCGCGAGCTGCTCCGATCGAATGCGCGCGAAGGACGGACCATCTTCGTGTCCAGCCATCTCATGAGCGAGATGGCCATCACGGCCGAGCGCCTGGTGGTCATCGGCCGCGGTCGCCTGCTCGCCGACACGACGGTCGCTGCCCTGGCGGAACGGTACGGCGACGGGGTCGAAGCGGAGTCATCCCGCGCAGGGGATCTCGCGGAGGTGCTGACGGCCGCCGGGGCCCGAGTGGTGGTTGAGGCCGGGTCGCGGCTGCACATCACGGGGCTCGACGCCACCGCCGTTGGAGCCATTGCCGCGGGGGCCGGGATCCCGTCGAGTGGCCTGACCGCGCGTCGGGCGTCGCTGGAGGAGGCCTACATGCAGCTCACCGCCGGCAGCGCAGAGTACCGGGCGGGGGCCGCGGCGAGGCACGACGATGCGTGACGTCCTGGCAGCGGAATGGAGCAAGACGATAACGGCACGTTCGACGCGGTACGTCCTGGGCGTCGTGGGCGTGTTCACGGCGCTCATGCTCGGCCTTGCGTGGTACTTCGTCGCGTTCTGGGACGGCCTCTCTCCGGCGGAGCGCCCACACGCGTCGCTCGGATCACTTCCGGAACTCCTGGGCTGGGTCCTCGCCCTCTGCATGGCGGTGTTCGGCACCCTGGCCATCACATCGGAGTACGCGAGCGGCATGATCCAGTCGACGTTTCTCGCCGTGCCGCGGAGGGGCGAGGTGCTGGCCGCCAAGGCGGTGGTCATCGCGCTGCTCACGTTCGTCGTATCCGAGGCGGCACTGGGCGTGACGCGCCTGGGCACCGCGCTTGTCGTCGGAGGCCGCGCGATCAATGGCCAGGCGCCACTGGCCATCGGAGACGTGGCCCTGCTCGTGGCGATGGGTCTCTCCACGACCTCCTTCGCGATGATCGGTCTCGGGCTGGGCGCGATCTCGCGCTCCGCGCTCGCGAGCGTGGTCTCGCTCGTGCTCCTCTGGTACATCGGGCCTCTCCTCGCCAACCACGTCCCCCAGCCCTGGAGCGCCTGGCTCACGTCGCTCGTGCCCGGAGCCCTGGCCGGCCAGCTCGCGGGCACCGGCAACGCGCACTCGGTCTTTGGGGCCGTGCTCCCGCCCTGGGCGGCATTCGGCGCGCTGTTCGCGTACGGCGCGGTTCCGCTCGCGGTGGCCATGATCGCGATCACGAAGCGAGACGCGTGAGGCGGCGTGCCCGTCGGGCCGGCAGCGCCGTCGGGGGCAACCGACGTACGATCGCGCGAGCATGACGAGGACGAAACGACCCCGGCGCGGACCGCCGCAAACGATCGGGCTCACGCCCCTCGAGCCGTTCGAAGGCGACGCGCTCGAAGCGGGTGGGGAGTACGAAGCGCTTGAGTTCGGGGGCCTCGATCTCCACGGCCAGGACGCGAGCGGCGCGAGATTCACCGAGTGTCGCCTCGTGCGGTGCCGTCTCGACGAATTCCTCGCGAGCCGCGCTCGCCTTTCGGCATGCTTCGTCGAGGAGTCCGAGGCGTCGGCCGTGGACCTGTCCGACTCGATCCTTCGCGACGTGCTGGTCAGCGGCGGTCGCCTGGGGGCCCTTCGAGCGCCGGGCGCGACGTGGACCGATGTCCTGATGCGTGGCACCAAGCTGAACTTCGTCGATCTCACGGGGTCGCGGTTGCGCGATGTCGCGTTCGAGTCGTGCGAGATCGGCGAGCTCGACCTCGCCGACACGCAGGCGGATTCCGTCTGGATGGAGGGCTGCACGATCGATGCGCTGAACATCGCGGGGGCCCGGATCGGAGCCATGGACCTGTCGGGCGCGATCGTTCGCCAGCTCCGCGGGGTGGAGAGCATCCGGGGCACCACCCTGAGCCGCGAGCAGTTCGCCGACCTCGCACCACTGCTTGCCGCGTATCTCGGCGTCGAGGTCCGCGACCAGTAGACGTCGCAACCGCGCGAAGCGGCAGGCCGGCGCAGGCGTCCCGAGCCAGGCTCGCGCCGGGCGCATCCCCGTAACACTCCGCGGCGACGACAGCACGCGGCGAGGCCAGGCAGGTGGCGGTGCCCGGGCGCGAGTTGACGGCGATCAGCGACCACGTATCATTCTTGCCATGGGCGATCCCGATGCACTGACCCATGCCCTCGATCGCGCGGGCTACCACTCCACCGCTCCCCGCCGGGCGATGGCCGAGATGGTGGCGGGCCGCACCGGACGGTTCACCGCCGAGGACCTGCTGTCGGAAGCGCGCCGGAGCCGGCGCGGAGTGGGCCGGGCGACCATCTTCCGCTCGCTCGAGATCTTCGAGGCGCTCGGGCTGGTCGAACAGGTGCACCTGCCCAACGGGGAGCACGCGTACGTTGCGTGCGCCGGCAGCCATCACCACCACGTCGTGTGCCAGCGGTGCGGGCGCAGCCAGGAGGTGGGCGACCTCGGGATCACGCCCATCGCTCGCGAGCTGGTCGAGCAGCGCACGGGCTTCCTCGTCGACACCCACCGCATCGAGTTCTTCTGGCTCTTCTCCTACCGTCGCGGCGCGACGTCCAGCGAGGCCTGACTCGTCGTCCACTCTTCGAGTCCGGAGCCGCCCTTGTAAATGAGACCAAGTCTGCGACACGATCCGGGGTCAGGACGGGCTCTGGTTCGGCGCCGGGACCTCCGGACGCCTCGCGATGCTGGTGGTCGTCGCCCTTCTCGCGGCCGGATGCGCCACGTCGGCAACGGCCGGGCGGTCTCCTCGGTGCCAGCCTCTTCGCCCGGACCGGCCGGGGCCGGATCCGCCCGGTTGCACGATCGCCGCGCCACCGGCCCCCGCGGTCTCCGGCGCGGCCGTGCCGAGTGCGGTCGCCGCCGGGCCGGCCATCCCGGTGCTGGGGACGGAGAACTTCTACGCCGACCTGCTCGGCGAGATCGGGGGGCGTCAGGGGTCACCACCGCCAGCCTGCTCAACAACCCGAACGCCGACCCGCACGCCTTCTGGACGCAAGCGCACAGGCCGCCGTCCACGGTGGCCGACGCACGGCTCGTCATCGTCAACGGCTTCGGCTACGACGACTTCATGCGGCACCTCCTCGACGCCTCGCCCGACGCCAAGCCGCGTCGTGATCGACGTGCAGCAGCTTCTCGACCTCCCGACCGACGTCGAACGCGCACGTCTGGTACGACCCGGGCACGATGCCCAGGGTGGCCGCGGCCGCGGAGGCCGCACTGGCCCTGTTCGAGGCCGCCAATGCCTCCTACTTCGCGGCCCGCGAGCAGGCGATGTCGCCTCGCTGGCGCCTCTTGGCGCGAAGATCGCCAGCCTGAAGGCGACGTACGGCGGTTCACCGGTGGCGTTCACCGAGCCCGTGGCCGAGTACCTGACGAAGGCAATCGGGCTGCAGGTGCTGACGCCCGTCGGTTTCGAGAGGGCAATCGAGGACTGCACCGACCCGCCTCCCGCCGACGTGGCCGCCGAACGGGATTCCCTTACCGGGAAGCAGGTGAAGGTGCTCCTGTTACAACAGCCAGGTCATCACTCCGCTTCACGTAGCCAGATTCCGCGACCTCGCCGTCGCGAACGGCATCCCCGTGGTGGGGCGTGGCCGAGACGATGCCGCCCTCAGTACCACACGTACCTGGAGTGGCAGCTGGCGGAGATGACCGAGCTCGGGCAGGCCCTGGCCGGGGGAGCCTGAGTCGATGCCCGACCCCACCGTCCGGCTTCGAGCGACGCCACCCTCGCCTACGGCCGGCGCGAAGTCTGGCGCGACCTGACCCTTCGGTGTTCGAGCCCCGGCAGCTTCGTCGCCGTGCTGGGGCCCAACGGCTCGGGAAAGACGTCGCTGCTGCGGGTCGTGCTCGCGCTGGCCGCCCATGAGCGCCGGTTCGGTGGAGGTGCTCGGCGAAGCGCCCCGCCGGGGCAACCCGGCGATCGGCTATGTGCCGCAGGCCCCAGGCGCTCGACCGTGACATGCCCCTGCGCGGCCGGGACCTCGTCCGGCTGGGCGTGGACGGCCGTCGCTGGGGAGTCGGGCGACCGGAGCGCAGACTGCGCGGCGCGCGCCAACGCGATCGCCGCGGTGGAGGCCGGCCCCTATGCGGAGCACCGGTCGGGCGCCTGTCGGGTGGGGAGCGGCAGCGCCTGCGGATCGCCCAGGCCCTCGTCGGCGACCCTCTGCTCCTGCTCTGCGACCCGCCATTGGCGCACCTGGACCTGCGCCACCAGCGGGAGATCACCGACCTCGTCGGGCTGGCAGCGCGGACCGGGCGCAGCGTGCTCTTCGTGACGCACGACGTGGACCCGTGCTCTCGTTGGTCGACCAGGTCCTGTTCGTGGTCAACGGCCGTGGCGATGGGGACACCCAACAGGTCCTGACCTCCGAGCGCCTGACCGAGCTCTACGGCGCCTACGTCGACGTGGTCCGTGTCCATGAGCGACCTCGTGGTGGGGGAGGCGTTCGGGGCAGGGTCGAGATGGAGGAGCCGCACCACCTGCCTCGCCCGCGGATGCCGGCGGGCACGCTCGCGAGGTCCCGCCATGAGCTCGACCAGCTCCTCCACCTCCTCGGCCACGGTTCGTCCAGAGGCCATCGAGGCCGGCATCGTCATCGGGATCGTGTCCGGGATCGTGAGCCGGTTCGTCGTGGCGCGAGCATGGCGTTCGCCGTGCACGCCCTGTCCGAGCTGGGTTCACGGCGCCCGCGGTGCCGATCATCTCGGCGTCTGGCCGTGCTCGGCCTCCTGGCCGGCACGCACCTCACCGCGTCTTCATCGGCCCGGGCGTCCGCGTGCGGGAGCGGACTCCGTGGTGGGCGTCGTCATGGCCTCGGGCTCGGGCTCGGCGTGCTCTTCCTCACGCTCTCCCCGCGTTTCGCGACGCAGGCCTTCTCGATCCTGTTCGGGGCGATCACAGGGGTCAGCCGGGAGACGTGCTGCTCCTCGCTGGGGATCGGCCCGATCAGTCGCCGCCTTGCCATCGTGTATCGGCGCCTCATGTTCGCCACGTCGACCCAGGTCGCCGAGGCCGTGGCGTGCCCGTGCGCCTCTTCGCGGTCGTCTTCCTTCTGATCATGGCCGCGGCCGTCGCCAAGGCCGTGCAGGCGTTCGTCGTGCTGCTCATCCTGACGCTGCTCATCACACCCGGGCCACCGCCGAGCAGCTCACCGCCGCACCGGGCCGCGCGACCGTACTCAGCGTGGGCATCGCGCTGCTCTCAGGGCTCGCTTTTATCCTTCTATCACTCCGACGAACCTGCCCGTGAGCTTCTTCGTGAGCTCGCTGAGCTTCGTCTGCTGACATGCTCGGACGCTTCGTCCTCGGTCCCTGGCTCCAGGGACGAGAACGAGCGAGCGGCTCGGTCCTGCAGAAGGTGTCCGCCGTCGGCGAGTGAGCCCTGGCGAGCCTGGCTTGACGGCGCCCGAGAAGCCGGCCCTGGCGGGCCCGGGGGCTCCGCGGCGTATTCTCGGGGGCTGTGGTGACAGCGACGACAGGCACCGGAGGTGGCGCGGCCATGGCGAGGCCGAAGCGAGTGGGGATCCTGACCGCGGGCGGCGAATCCCGGCCTGAACGCGGCGATCCGGGCGCTCGGCAAGCCGCTCTCGGGCGCCACGGCATGCAGCTCGTAGGGTTCCGCGATGGCTTCCGCGGCCTGGCCGACGACCACCGCATGCGGCTCGACTCGCCGGTCCTGGCCGGCATCCTGACCGTCGGCGGGACGATCCTGGGGACCAGCCGCGACAAACCGCACCGCATGCCGCGCGACGGCGCGGTCGTGGACATGACGCCGGCCATCGTCGCCACCTACGAGCGGCGGCACCTTGACGCGATCGTCTGCCTGGGCGGCGGCGGGACGCAGAAGAACGCGCTGCGGCTCGCCCACGCGGGCCTGAACGTGATCACGCTACCCAAGACCATCGACAACGACGTGCCGAGACCGATGCCACGATCGGCTTCGCCACGGCCCTGGAGATCGCCACCGAGGCCATCGACCGGCTCCACAGCACGGCCCACAGCCACCACCGCATCATCGTCGCCGAGATCATGGGTCACCGGGCCGGCTGGCTGACGCTGGCCGCCGGCCTGGCAGGCGGGGCGGACGTGATCCTCATCCCGGAGATCCCCTACGACATCGAGCGGATCGTGGCGGCCATCCGCCGGCGCAGCCGGCTGGGCACGAACTTCAGCATCGTCGCCGTGGCCGAGGGGGCGATGGAGGTCGGCGACGCTCGCCCGTGCCGGCCGCGCTCTCGCGGCGGCCGCGGCCGCGTCACCCGGCGAAAAGGCGGCCGCCGCGCGGAAGTCGCGGCCCTGGAAGCCGGGCATCTCGACGGTACGCTTCACCTGGCGCGTCGCCTGGAGGAGATGACCGGGCTCGAGTCGCGCGTGACGATCCTGGGCTACGTCCAGCGCGGCGGCGCGCCGTCGGCCGCCGACCGTGTCCTGGCCACGCGGCTAGGCGACGCGGGCGCCCAGTACGTGGCCGACGGGGTCTTCGGGGTGATGGTCGCGGCCGCGGCGACGGCACCGCGCCGGTCGCGCTCGAGCACGTCGCGGGGCGGCGCAAGACCGTGCCGCCCGACCACGCATGGGTCCGCGCGGCGCGTGACGTGGGGACCTGCCTCGGCGACTGACTGTTGTTCCCGGGGTTGTTGAGACACGCATGCCTGATCAGTCCGCCGCGGGGGCGCGCGCCCGTAGACTGGTCCCGGATGGCAGACGATCGGGCAGTGTCGAACGCCCCTCGGGTGACCCGACTGACGGCACCTGGATCGCAGCGGCTCGGGCCCGGGAGTCGTCCCGACCCGACGCCCTGTTCCACGACCCGTTCGCGGCCGCCCTGGCCGGCAGTCACGGCGAGGCGGCGCTCGCCGCGTCCGAGGCCGCCTCGGGTGGCTGGAACACCTTCCTCCCGATCCGCACCCGCTTCTTCGACGACCTCGTCCGGGGCGAAGCGGATCGGGTCGACCAGGTGGTGCTCCTGGGCGCCGGCTTCGACACGCGCGCCTTCCGCCTGTCCGCGCCTGCGCAGGTGCGTCTGTTCGAAATCGACGCGCCCGCGCTCTTCGCGGAGAAGGAGCCAGTCCTCGCATCCCTCGCGGCCGGCGGCCCCCGGACGAGGGTGGTGGTCGCGGCCGACCTTGGCGGCGATTGGGAGCGCGCGCTGCCGACGGCCGGGTTCACGGCCGGGCTGCGGACAGCCTGGATCGCCGAGGGGCTCCTCTACTACCTGACGCCTGCAGCGGTGGACGGGCTCCTCGCCGAGGCGCGCGCCCTCTCGGGATCGGGCAGCGTGTTCGCCGCGGATGCGTCGGGCGGCGGCCTCCTGGCGCTGCCGATGATGGAGCCCGCGCTCCGGGCGCGTGCCGCCCACGGGTTGCCGCCGCCCTTCACCACGGACGATCCACAGTCCCTCCTCACACGTGTGGGCTGGCCGCAGGTCGAGCTGGCCGACCTCGGGCGGCTCGCGCGGGCATACGGTCGACCGCTTGAGCCGCCGTCCTGGGCTCGGGATCCCGCGCGTACCACGACACTCCGCACCCATCTGGTCGTGGCGAGGACGTAGTCGGCCGATCGCGCAAGCGGGTCATGCCCGCCTGACCGCGACATGTCGCAACAACCCCGGGAACTACACTCGACGCTCCGCCCTCAGGCGCCGGCGTTGGCCGCCACTCAGGCGCCGGCCTCAGCCGCCGCCCTCAGGCGCCGGCCTCAGCCGCGTGGTCGCGTCGTCAGGTAGAGGCTGAAGGCGCCGACCAGGGCCACGGACGCGAAGAGCACGAGTCCGACGATGGCGGCGTCGACGCTGCCACGCACAAGGATCCAGGCCAGGAACAGGGCGACGATGGGCCCCACGAACAGCTCGGGCCGATCGCCCACCGAGGAAGTCGTACCAGAAGGCCCCGAAAGCTCGCACGTAGCGCATCGCCTACTGCCTCGCCCGCGCGGGAGCCGGCACCCGGCGCGCATCCAGCATCGTGCGGATCGCCCACACCCCGGCCAGGCTGAGGACCAGGTACGCCGCCAGCAGCACCAGGATCACCGCGTCGCTGCCGGGCCAGGCGATCCCGATCCCCTCGCCGGCCCAGAAGGTCCCGAACGTCACGAGCATGAGCCCGACGGCGTACTTGAGGCCGTTCTCCGGCACGCGGGCGAGCGGCCGGTGCAGCGACGCGCCCGACGCCCAGCACCAGCACGCCGGCGATGGCCGCGCCGAGCGCCGCCGGGCCGAGCTGGCCGGCCGAGGCGCCGAACGTGACGACGATGAAGGCCACCTCGAGCCCCTCGAGCAGGACGCCCTTGAACGCCACCGTGAAGCTGATCCAGTCCATGCCCGTGCGCGGGGACCGGGGGCTCCTCGGTGAGCCGCACGATCTCGCGCTGATAGATCGACGCCTCGTCGTGCTTCGCCTTCGCGCCCGCCGCGCGGAGCATCGCCTTGCACAGCCAGCCC
>CAVZXW010000010.1:0-66096 GCA_963779375.1 uncultured Chloroflexia bacterium
CTCGCCGCGGACACCGGTTCCGAGCAGCGCGTCGACGATCACGGAGGCCTTCTCGACACCCTGCCCCAGCATCTGCAGGTCGCGCGGCTGAGCGGCGTGGATCCGCTCAATTCCGGGCACTGCGGCAAGAGCGTCCCAGTTGCGCGCCGCGTCCGGCGTACCGGGGCGCGTCTCGCTCGACACGAGCACCACCACCACCCGGAGGCCGCCACGTGCCAGGAGCCGCGCCGCCACGCAACCGTCCCCGCCGTTGTTGCCGGGTCCGACCAGGACGAGCACGAGTCCCCTGCCGGCCCGCTCCGTCGTCTCGAGGAGCCCGCGCACGGCGGCGGCCGTGGCCGCACCGGCCTGCTCCATCAGCCAGCGGCCCGGCGTCCCCATGAGCTGGGCCTTGTGATCCGCCCCGCGCATCTCCTCGCCCGTCATGGGCGACCGTGCCGCCGCCTCGTGCCAGTGGGCCGCGAGCGCCTCGAGGTCGAGCGGCTCACCCCGGAGTGCGGGATCGTCGGCCGGGAGCGGCGTCTCGTCGGGCACGGGTGCGCGCGACACGGGTGGGGGGGCGGCAGGGCTCATGGCACGCATAGGGTGCCACATGGCGAGGGGAGCCGAGTCCACGGGCGCTCCCCGGTGGCTCGCCGCGTCAGGCGCGACGGCTCATCCCGTGCCCTGCAGGCCGGCCGCCACGCCGTTCACCGTCAGGCGGACCACCCGCAGCAGCCGATCCCGCTCGGGATCGCCGGGGGCGAGCGCGCGGACACGCGCCAGCAGCCTGAGCTGCACCTCGCTGAGCGGTTCCACGTACGGGTTGCGGAGTTCGATGCTGCGCTGCAGCACCGGCGCCCCGTCGAGCAGCTTCGCGCGTCCTGTCACGGCCAGCAGCGCGGCGACGCTCCGTTCGTACTCGTCGCGGATGACCCCCCACAGCCGTTCGGCGTCGGGGAGGCCGCGTGCCAGCGCCGCGTACGAGGCGGCGACCCCGACGTCGACTTTCGCGAGCACGAGCTCGGCGTTGTCGAGCGTGGTCGCGAAGAACGGCCAGCTCGCGTACATCGCCCGTAGCTCACGCAGCCCGGCCTCACCATGCCGGGCACGGTACGTCGCGAGGGCGGTGCCCAGTCCGAACCAGCCCGGGACGAACGCGCGGCTCTGGGACCAGGCGAACACCCACGGGATGGCACGCAGTGAGTCGAGTGGGGCGGGAGGCGGGAACGGCGCCCGGACGGGACGGGTCGGCGAGGACCGTCCCGACGCAGACGGAGCCGCCTGTCCGGCGCGCGAGGCGGGCCGCGACCCGAGGTTGAGACCGGAGATCTCCGAGATGGGCGTCGAGGCGGCGAAGTACGCCTCGAAGGCGGGCTCGTCCCACACCAGCGCCCGGTAGGCGCCCCGGGCGGCGCCGGCCAGCTCGTCGATCGCAGGTCCCCAGCGCTCGGCGGCCTCCGCGACGCGGCGATCGTGCTCCGGAGTCGAGGCGCCGATGACCGCGTGGGCCGCCTGCTCGAGCTCGCGCAGCGCGATGGCGGGGTTCCCGTAGTGGGCGGCGATGACCTCGCCCTGCTCGGTGTTCTTCAGGCGCCCTCGAACGGACCCGGCCGCCATCGCGAGGATCGCGCGGTTCGTCGGCCCGCCGCCCCGCCCGATGGCGCCGCCGCGCCCGTGGAACAGGGTCAGCTCGATCCCCTCCTCGGCCGCCACCTGCGCGAGCTCGGCCTGCGCGCGGTGCAGCGCCCACGACGCCGCCAGGAAACCGGACTCCTTGTTCGAGTCGGAGTAGCCGAGCATCACCTCCTGGCGCCGGCCGCGGCGTTCGAGGTGCTCGCGATACCTGTCCGTGCGGAACAGCTGCCGCAGGAATGGACCCGCCGCCTGCAGGGTGTCGAGCGACTCGAGGAGCGGGACGACGTCGATCCGGTCGGCGAGCGCGCCCGACGGGTCGGCGACGCGCGCCAGGTCGAGCACCGCCAGGACGTCGGCGGGCTCGTGGGTGAAGCTGATCACGTACCGCCGGCAGGCGGCCTCGCCGAACACCGACTGCAGCTCGCCGATCGCGCGGAACGTGTCCACCACCTCGTGGACGGTCACCCCCGGGGCGGCCTCGACCGCCCCGGGCCCGGGGACACCACCACCGCTCCCGACCGCCCGGGCCCGGCAACTGCACCCGGGTCGCGCCCGGGGCCACCGCGCCCGACCGACCCGGACCCGGCGGCCGCGCCCGGGTCGTGCCCGGGGCCACCGCGCGCCGAGCCCTCGCCGTTGTCCTGTTCTCGCAGGACCCGGACCGCCGCCGCATGGACTTCCGAGTGCTGCCGGACTTCGAGTTCTGCCAGGTGGAAGCCGAACGTCTGGACCTGCCAGGCGAAGTCCTGCACGTCGCCCCACGCCACGCGTCCGGCTCCCCCCGCCACGAGCGCCTCCTGGATGCGCCGGAGGTCGATCAGCAGTTCCGCGGGTGATCCGTAGCCGACCGGGTCGGGATCGGCCGGGGAAGCGGGCGTCGCGCGGTTCGGCCGGGGCTGACCGGTGGGCCGGAGGTGGCCCGTCGCGTGGCCCGCCCCCCTGTCGGCGGCCGGAGATCCCGTCAGCTCCTCCGCGAGCGGAGCGGTGTCGGCCGACGGCCCGGAACCGGCCAGGCGCGCCCGTGTCTCCCGCAGGCGCGCACCGATGAACCCGAACGCGCGCCGATACGGCTCGGCGGCGAACCGGCGCGCCAGCTCATCCGCGACCTCGGGATGGAGCCGGGCCTCGCCCTCGAGCCACGCCTCCAGCCCGGGAGGCGTCGCCGCGGTCGTCGCGGACACCGCGACCGTCTGGAGGAGCCGCTCCGCGACGTGCTCGTAGGCCCGCAGCACGTGGTCCGCCTGGATCGCGAGCGTCGCGCGGGTCACGTCGGCGGTGACGTTGGGGTTGCCGTCGCGGTCGCCGCCGATCCACGTGCCCCAGCGCAGGAACGCCGGCACGCGCGGGGGCCGGGTCCCCGAACGCATGTCCGCTCCATCCGCGCCGCGCCCGCGCGAGTCGGAGCGCAGGCCGCCAGCCGCTTCGGGCAGCAGGTCGAGCGCCGAATTGAGCGCGCGCAGCACCCGCGGGGCCACGCCGAACAGCGTCGCGTCGAAGAACACCATCGCCGAGCGGACCTCGTCGAGCGCGGACGGACGCACGTCACGCAGGTCGTCCGTCTGCCACAGCAGGGTGATCGCCTCGCGCAGACGGCGTCGCACCTCCCGATCCTCGCGGGGCGACAGGCGCGGATCGTCGAGGCGGTCGAGTTGCGCGTAGACGCGCCGCAGCGCCACCAGGAGGGTGCGGCGACGCGCCTCGGTGGGATGCGCGGTGAGAACGGGATGGATGGACAGGCCGCCGACCAGGGACTCGATCCGCGATCGATCCCAGCCCTGGGCCGCGAGGTCGCGGACGGCCGCGCCAAGGCTCTCGCGTGCGAATCCCTCCGGGGTGGCCCGCTCGCGACGGCGAAGGGCCCGCACGCGCTGCTTCTCCTCCGCCAGGTTCACCAGCTGGAAGTAGCGGGTGAACGCCCGGGCGAGCCGTTCGCACGTGGCCAGGTCGAGGCCGTCCAGCTCCTCCCCGAGCCGCCGGCGCTCATCGGGGTCCGGCATCGCGCGCAGGGCGATGGCGCGCCCTCGCACGCGTTCCACGAGCTCGAGCAGTTCCGGTCCGCCCTGCTCGACGAGGACCTGCCCGAGGAGCGCGCCCAGGAGGCGGACTTCGACGCGCAACGGGTCCTGGGCGCCCGCACTGCCGATGCTCCGGGGTTCCGCACGGACGGCCGGGTTCTGTCGTGCCACCGCGCGATGATGCACGAACTCAGCCGGTCATGAACAGGCGGAGCACGAAGAGCGCGAGTGCGACGAGGCCGACGAGCCCGAGCAGGAGCCTGCCCCGCTGGGACAGCCGCGTGCCGAACGACCGGGCGAACGGGATGGCCGCAACGGCGAGGAACCCGTACAGGAGGTGCAGCTGATCCTGCGGGCCGTGGCCCGATACGAGCTGCACGAGGCCGACGATCGCCGTCAGGGCGACGACTCCGACCACGGCCGACTGGAACGATTCCAGCCGCTGACCGCCACCCCTCCCGCTGACGACGACCGCGACGGTCCAGCCGACGGCCAGCAGGACGCCGGCGACGGTCGCGTAGGCGAGCGCGCGATGGAGCTGCTCCACGGTGACATCATGCCCCGGGTCGGGCGGCGCCGCTGCCCGCGGGGTATTCGAGCGATACGCTGCACGCCGTGACCACCAGGACGGCGCCGCCCGGGGCGGACGGTGCCCCGATCGAGCCCCGCGACGTTCGCGACGCCATCCTCGCGTGGTCCGCGGCGCACGGGCGCGCTCTCCCGGGCCGCGAGGTTCGCGAGCCCTGGCGGGTGCTGGTCCTGGAAGTGATGTCGCAGCAGACGCAGTTCGACCGTTCGCTCGAGGCGGCGGCCGTGTTCTGCCGACGCTTTCCCGACCCCGCGGCCCTTGCCGCCGCGCCGGCCGCCGATGCGGTTCGGGCGTGGGCCGGGCTCGGCTACAACCGGCGTGCGCTCGCCCTGCGGGCCGCGGCCCAGCGCATCGTCGAGCGGCACGCGGGAGTGGTCCCGGCCACGCTCGAGGCACTTCACGATCTCCCCGGCGTGGGGCCCTACACGGCGCGCGCCGTCGCCGCCCGCGCGTTCGCCGCTCCGGTGATGCCGGTCGACGTGAACGTGCGGCGGGTGCTGGGCCGCGTCCTTGGTACCGCCGGGTCCACCGCCCGAAGCACACGCGAGATCCAGGCATGTGCCGACGCGATGGCGGCTGCCGGCGGGGTGGCGGCCACCACCGGGACATCCGGCGGCATCCATCCGGGCGATCTCGCCGATGCGGTGATGGACCTGGCGGTGGTTGTCTGCCGGCCGCGGCGCCCCGACTGCGGGGAGTGCCCTCTCGCGGCCCGGTGCCGCTGGCTGGCGTCGGGCGCAGCGACGAACGATGTCGCCGGTCCTGCCGCCTGCGCGACGGCAAGGTCGCGGCCGGGCGCCAGCCCCGCCGGGTTGCGCCCGAGCCCGGTGCCGTTCACCGCCACCCGCCGCTGGCTGCGGGGTCAGCTCCTCCGCGAGCTGCGCGACCTTCCGCCCGGCTCGTGGCTCGCGATCGAGGGTGACCGGGGGCCGCATTCGCACGCAGTCGTGCGCGAGACGGTTGCAGTGCTCGAGTCGGAAGGGTTCCTCGAGCTCGACACGCACGGTCGCGCGCGCCTGTCCGAGGGCTGACGCAGGTCCAAGGGCTGACGCAGGCGCCCCAGCGACGGCGCTGCTACAGGTCGCGGCGCCGGAAGAGGACCACGGCGCCGGTCAGCAGGATCGCGATCCAGGCGACGACCCAGCCGAGCTCGGCGAGGGTTGGCGGACTGCCGGTGAACACCTCGTCGAACCCGCCGGCGCCCTGCCCGCCCGTCACGCTCGCGGCGATGAGGGCCGCGGGCGCCTGGAGGCTCGACGCGACCCCGCGCCACAGGGCATCACTCGGAAGGACGAGCTGGCTGACGATGCCGGCCTGCGTGAGCGCGTCGATGTGCAGCACCGACCCGAACCTCGCCAGGATGCCGATCAGCCAGACGAGCCCGAAGAGGACCACCGCGACGGCACCGCCGGTCACCGCCGACATCCGCGTGCTGAGCAGCAGCGCGAGCGTCATCAGCACGACGCCTTCGACCGCCAGGTAGGCGACGGCACCGATCGGATCGGGCGGCACCCATCCCGTGAGCGCGGCGGTGACCGCGATCTCGAGCGCTCCGGACAGGGCCGCGTAGGCAATCACCAGTACCGCCAGCCCCAGCCACCTGCCCAGCACGAGATCCACCCGGCGAAGCGGGCGCGACAGGAGGCCCAGCATCAGCCCCGATTCGACATCCGCGGCCAGCGCGGGCGCCCCGAAGAAGACGGCCGTCATGGCGAGGACGAAGCTGAACATGAAGGCCACGAGCAGCAGCAGCTGGGCAACGCCCAGCTGGATCTCCGCGTCGAGCAGGTGCCGCTGATGCGAGATCGCGACGACGCGCTCGAACCCCCACCCCGTGATCACCACGACGAGCACGGTCATGACGAGGAGCGCCCAGATCAGCCGGCGCCGCACGGCCTCGCGCAGGGTCAGGCGGAGAATCGTGGTCATCGGGCATCCTCCGGCCGCCGCGGCGCGTGGTCGACGAGCTGCAGGAATTGGTCCTCGAGCGTGGCCTGCCCGGGCTCCACCGCGTACACGCGGCCGCCCAGCCGGACGATCTCGGCGACCAGGTCGGCCACCTCCTCGTCCTTCGGCCCTTCGACCGCCAGCCACCCGTCCTCGACGGTCGTCCTGCCGAATTTGCCGAGGCCCGCCAGCTGCGCCTGGTCGAGCCCGGCCAGGCGCAGGCGCACGCCGGTGCTTCCGAGCAGCTCCTGGAGCCGGCCGCTGGCGACGACGCGACCGTGATCGACGATGGCCGCGCGGTCGCAGACCTGCTCCACCTCGGTCAGCAGGTGGGAGTTCAGGAACACGGCGGTGCCACGCTCGCGCAGGTCGCGGATGATGGTGCGAACCTCGTGCCGGCCAACCGGGTCGAGCGCCGAGGTCGGCTCGTCGAGGATCACGAGATCGGGCCGTCCCAGCAGGGCGACGCCCAGCCCGAGGCGCTGCTGCATGCCCTTCGAGAACGCCTCGACCCGATCGTCGGCCCGTCCCTCGAGCCCGACCGTGCGGAGCGCCCCTCCGATCTCGTCGCCCCAGTCGGAACGGGGAAGCCGCGCAAGCTCGCAGTGGAGCGCAAGCACCTCGCGTGCCGTGAGCCACCCCTGGTAGCGGAAGAGCTCCGGGAGGTAGCCGACGCGCCTGCGCGTCGCCGCATCCCCCGCCGGCGCCCCGAGCAGCCAGGCCTCACCACCCGAGGGAGCCGCAAGCCCGAGCAGCAGCTTGACTGCGGTGGTCTTCCCCGCGCCGTTCGGGCCCAGGAAGCCGAAGACCTCCCCGCCGGGGACCGTCAGCGACAGGCCGGTCAGCGCCACGGTCGACCCGTAGCGCTTGGCCAGCTCCGTCGTGTGGATGGCCGGCGTCTGGAGACCCGGCCCGGCAACGGCCGTCAATGCAGGCCGTCAGCGATCGCCAGGATCTGCTGCTCGTCGAACATGCCGCCCACGCCGTAGATTGTCCCGCCGCTCTGCCAGATCACGCCACCACCCAGTCCGCCCTGGTCGCCGATCCACACACCCGGCACGCCCCGCACCGTCACGTTCTTCGTCACGGTGCCGCTCGCCGGGACCGGAATGGGCAGTGTCTGCGCGGGATCGCCCAGCGCCCGAAGCTGGGCGGCCAGCGCCGGAGAGATCCCCGGCTGTGCCAGAAGGTAGTCCCTGAGCTGCTCGAACGTCACGCCCGTCGTCGACACGACCGGGGCACGGGTCTGGCCGACGACGAGGGCCGGCAGAGCGCCGCCGCCCAGCCCGGCCGAGGTGGCGCCGCCCAGCGAGGCGGTCGCATGGAACACCTGCAGGACGCCCGGTCCCATCGACCCGTACAGGGTGCTTCCGGCGATGTCGGCCGGCATCGGAGGCAGGGTGGCACCTGCCGCCGCTGCCGCCGCGGACGCCCGGCCGGGATCGAACGCGAAGCTCCCGGATGTCGCCGGGAACACGTGGATCGACGGCGCGCCGGCGACCCCATCAGGCACCGATGCCACCGTCAGCACGTGCTCGCCAGCCTGCTGGTCGGCCGTCGCCAGGCTCGCCACCGCGTGCTCCGACGGGCGCGCGATCCACGTCACCTGCCCGTATGCCGTCAGGTCGGGAAGAGCGGAGAAGTCGGACGGCGTGACCGTCACGGTGCTGACCTGTCGCGGCTGGAAGATGGTGAGCAGCGCGTCGGCCGCTCCGGTCCCGGCCAGGGTCCCGACCAGGACCGCGGCGGTGGCAAGGGCCGCGGCGGCACGCATCGGCCGGCTCCACCCGGACGTGAGCCGGTTCGCCAGCCGACCAGGCAGGCGCACCCCGGCGTCACCGCGTGCAGCACCCACCGGCGCCGCCGACCGCAGCCGAAACGAGGCCAGCGCGCCCCGGGCGTCGACCTCGAGCGCGGGCATCGCCATGCTCGACGCCGCGCGCATCGCATCGTCCTGCATGCCGGCCTGGCGGCCCTGGCAACGCACGCAGGCGGCGCAGTGCTCCCGGTCGCGCAGGGCGACCGACAGCGGTTCGTCCAGGAGACGCCGAAGCGTTCCTTCAGATGGGTGGCGCATCGTTCAACTCCTTGCGCAGTGACGCCTCGGCGCGCCGCAGAAGCGTCCCGACCTGGTTGGCCGGGACGCCGAGGGACGCCGCGACCTCGACGTAGCTGAGGCCGCTGTATCGCAGGACCAGGACCGCGGCGGCTCGCGGCGGGATCCGGGCAAGCGCCCTTCGGACCTCGTCGCGCGTCTCCGCGGCTTCGACCAGCCCGGCAGGATCGTCGGGCCGCGTGGACGGTGAGGCGCCGGCCACGGCGGCAGCCGGATGGGCCTCGCGGAGCAGCCGGCGTCGCTCGCCGCGCAGCTGGTTCAGGGCTTCGTGCGCCGCGGCAGCGTGCAGCCACGCGGCGGCGAAGAGCGCGTCGGGCGGGTGGCCCACGCGCTGGAATGCCATGAATGCCTCCTGGGCAGCGTCCTGCGCCGCGTCGGCGTCGCGGAGCACGCGGTAGGCGATCGCGACGACGCGCGGGTACTCGCGCAGGAACAGGTGTTCGAACGCGTCCGACGCATTCGTCGCGTCGTCGTGTGCGGCAACCGTGTTCGGCACGTGCGACGTCCTCGAGGAACTGCCCGGTATGGTTCCGGTCGCACCGCCAGGGACGGCGGGCCGGGTACCGTGAAGTGTCGTCCAGGTGATCTGGCGCTGGCTGATGGGTTCCATGTCACGAATGGAGCACCGCCGGCCCGCGAATTGTGGCGCCCAGGGCCGCCGGCCTCCGTTCGCCGGTCCGCGGAGCCTCCCGGCCAGCGGGAGTAGGCTCAGCCGATGGATGAACACGAGAGCACGAGCACGAGCACGAGCACGAGCGAGCACAGCACGAGCATCATCACGCCGCGGACGGCCACGTCCACGACATCGCGGCCGAGTACGCGACCGCCCTCGGGGACTTCCGGCGGCGGCGCGACCGCGCGTTCACCGAAGGGGACGGCAGCCCGCTGCTCCCCGAGGACCGGGCCGCGTTCCACGGCCTCCGCTACTACGCCCCGGACCTCGCCTATCGCCTCGAGGGCGTCCGCCCCGAGCCATATGCCGGCCCGGAGCCCGCGACGTTCGCCATGCCCACCTCGGACGGCCGGGTTCGCCAGGCCCGGCGCCTCGCGACGCTCCGCTTCGAACTGGGGGCCTCGCCGCTCGCGCTCAACGCATACGGATTCGACGATTCCGACGAGGGCGAGCTGTTCGTCCCGTTCATCGACGGCACCAGCGGGCACGAGACGTACGGCGCCGGTCGCTACATGGACCTCGAGACCGAGGAGGACGGGACCGTGGTCCTCGACTTCAACCTCGCCTACCACCCGCTGTGCGTCTACTCACCGCACTTCTCGTGTCCGCTCCCGCCCGCCGAGAACCGTCTTCCGATCCGCGTGGAAGCCGGTGAGATGCTGCCGGAAGGGATCGGAGGGCACTGACGCGCGCGTCCCCCGGTGGACGCCGGAGCGCAGCGACCATGCCGGCGGGCCGTCGCGGGCCATCCCGGTTGCACGGCCCGGCCCTCTGTGGCAAGGTTCGACTCCTGATGAGCCGTTCCTGCATGTGTCGCTGTCGATCCGCGGCCTTCCGTCCACCCGACGGGGCCTGACGGGGCGCGCACGACGCGCCACCCGGCAGGTGCAGGGGCCGCAGTCCACCAGGGCTGCGGCTTTCGTGTATGCAGGGCCCGGGCATGGAGGTTCCGGCAGGAGGCCTCGAAGCCCGCGAGATTCCGGGCATTCGCCCACGCAGGTCGGGCCGCAGCCCGGCACATGGAGGTTCACGGTGAGCGTCCCCACCGCATCGTCCACCCAGGCGCTCGTCACGCCGGAATGGGCCAGGGCACACCTCGACGACGACGGCGTCCGCTTCGTGGAGGTCGACGTCGACACGACGTCCTACGATCAGTCGCACCTCCCGGGGGCCGTCGCCTGGGACTGGACGACGCAGCTCAGCGACAGCCTCCGGCGCGACCTGGCGTCCCGCGAGGAACTGTCGAAGCTGCTGGGCGCGTCCGGCATCGGCCCGGACACGCACATCGTCCTGTACGGCGACAACAACGACTGGTTCGCCGCGTGGGCCTACTGGCAGCTCAAGCTGTTCGGCTGGCGGAAGGTCAGCCTGCTCGACGGGGGGCGCCGGTACTGGCTGGACAACGGATTCCCGATCACCACGGACGTCCCGCACTACCAGCCGACGGACATCCAGCTGCCCGAGCCGTCGTTCGACCTGCGAGCATTCCGCGACGACATCCGTCCGCGGCTCGGGACCGCGGAGCTTGCGCTCGTCGACGTCCGGTCACCCGCCGAGTACAAGGGCGAGGTGATCGCGCCTCCCGGCATGACGGAGACCGCCCAGCGGGGCGGGCACATCCCCGGTGCGGCATCTATCCCGTGGTCGCAGGCGGTCGCCGACGACGGCCGGTTCAAGAGCACCGACGAGCTGCGTGCCCTCTACGCCGGGCGGGGCGTGACCGGGGACAGGGACGTCATCGCCTATTGCCGGATCGGCGAGCGCTCCAGCCATACGTGGTTCGTGCTCCACGAGCTCCTCGGCTTCCCGCGGGTCCGCAACTACGACGGCTCGTGGACCGAGTGGGGCTCGATGGTCGGGATGCCGATCGAGAAGTAGGCGTCCCGCACGGACGGGGGCCGCGACCTACCGGATCAGGAAGGAGCCGCAGGCTACCGGATCAGGAAGATGCTGCCCAGGAGGATCGCCAGCACCATCAGGGTGATCACCACGTACAGGCGATCCTCCTCCAGCGCGAAACCGACCACGGACGCCGCCACCCGCACCACCGGTGTCGCGAGCAGCAGCGACAGGCCGAGCTGGGTGATCGCGGACGGCCGCAGCGCGGCCAGGCCGGAGGGCATCGCGGAGAAGTCTGCCAGGTCGGCGGGTCCCGCCGCCCCGCCCGTCAGCGATGTCCGCCAGCCGAACAGGACGGCCAGGAGGAACCCGAGCGCGATGACGGCGGCACTCACGGTGACGCCGATGGCCAGCACGTAGCTGACGATCGTCCGGAACGCCTCCGGCGAGAGGTGCGATCGTCCGTGACCGCCACCCAGCTCGTGCTCCAGTCCCTGGCTCTCGTCACTCATCTCATATCCCCACGCCGAAACCCCGCGCGAGCATCTCGAGCGCGATCACGACGAGCACCGGCAGGAAGACGCGGCGAACGCCGGCGTTCGACATCCGGACGAGGAGCCGGGCGCCGATGAGCGCACCGGCCAGGACGCCCAGGGCAACCGGCGCGGCGATGCTCACGTCGACGTCGCCCCGACCGATGTAGATGCCGGCCGATGCGGCCGCCGTCACGCCGATCATGAAGTTGCTCGTCGTGGACGAGACCTTCATGGGCAACCGCATGGCGCCGTCCATCGCCAGGACCTTCAGGGCGCCCGATCCGATCCCCAGCAGCCCGGACACGAGGCCGGCGAAACCCATCAACAGGAACCCGAGGGGGATCCGCCTGGCCTCGTACTCGACGTCCCTGCCCAGCCGGTTGTCGGGGTAGGTCGACGCCAGGCCGAGGCGAGCGGCAAGGCCGGTCGGCTCGATGTGGGGCGGCAGCTCCTCGCGCAACCGCCAGAGCTGCTGGCCCGCCGAGAGCAGCAGCACGACGCCGAGGAGGAGGTACAGGAACGTGGTCGACACGATCGCCGCGAGCAGCGCACCGAGGACGGCGCCCGACGTTGTGGCCAGCTCGAGGAACATGCCCACCCGCATGTTGGTGAGCCGGTCCCGGACGTAGGCGGCGGCCGCGCCGGAACTCGTCGCGATGACGGAGACGACGCTTGCGCCGACGGCGTGGCGGATGTCGACGCCGAACAGGACGGTCAGGGCGGGAATGATGAGGATTCCGCCGCCGACACCTCCCAGAGCGCCGATCACGCCCGCTGCCAGGCTGACGACGAAGATGCCGATGTCGGCGGAGATGTTCACCGGTTCCGGAGTGTATCCGAACACGGCCGACGGGCCCCGCAGGACCGGCCTTCGCCCGGCTGATCGAGGGACGCCGTCTCACCGGCCATGGCGTATCCGGTCCCGGCCCGCGGGAGCCGGGCTCCGGCCACCGCAGGAGCCGCTACTCCCAGCGGTGGTACGCCGGGTGCCCTGGCCCGACCGCCACGAACGTGCCGCGGAACGTGGCGCAGCGCCGTCCGCCGGCCTCCAGGGTCGATTTCGACGGTGGCGCGGTCCCGTTGGAGGTCGACCACGCGGGCCCGGAGCGTCACGGGCCCGTCGGTCGGGGTCGGCCGGAGCAGGGTGACCTGGTAGTTCGCGGTGACCGTCGCCGGCACGGCGCCGTCCCCCGAGGCGCGCATCAGCGCGACCGCGGCCGCCCAGTTGCTGTGGCAGTCGAGCAACGTCCCGATGACGCCGCCGTTGAGCGCGCCGGGGAACGCCTCGTACCGGGACTCGGGCCGCCACTCGGCCACCACCTCGCCGTCGCGTTCGTAGCTGCGCAGGTGCAGGCCGCCCGCGTTGGCCGGCCCGCACCCGTAGCACACGCTGTGCGGCGCCAGCGCCTCCTGGAGGCAGCGCGACGGATCCGGGCTGGTCACGTCCCGGAGTGTAGCCCGGCGGCCGCCCCCGACCGGAGCCACGACTGCTCGGGCCAGGGGCTGTGCACGCGCCGCCGACGGACGGCGTCCGGTGCCGCCGCCGGGGTCCCCTGATGGACCTTCACCGCGGATGCGCTACCGTCCGCCCATGCGCCAGTCACTCCCCGACCTCGGGCCGCGCGGAGAGGGCTGGGTGGCGCTCCAGTTCGTCATCTTCGGGGCGATCTTCGGTGGCGGCCTGATCGGCGCGGCCTGGACCGCTCCGTATCGAATTCCCGCCGCGGCCTGCGGCATCGCGCTGATGGGCGGCGGCGGGTGGCTGGCGCTGCGGGGCCTGTTCGATCTCCGCGAAAGCCTGACGGTCTTCCCCCGCCCACGCGATGGCGCGCGGCTTGTCGAGCAGGGAAGCTACGGACTCGTCCGACACCCCATCTACGGTGGCCTGGTCCTGGGCGGGCTGGGCTGGGGGCTGGCCATGGCCGCGCCCGTCTCGCTCGCGGCGTCGGTCCTCCTGGCCGCGTTCTTCGATCTCAAGTCCCGACGCGAGGAGGCGTGGCTGCAGGAGCGCTTCGCGGGCTACGCAGCCTACCGTGCCCGCACCCGCAAGCTCATCCCGTGGGTCTACTGAGGTCGCGGCGCCGCGCGGGCCGAGCCAGGGAGCCAGGCGGCGCCCGCGACGCTAGATGGACCCGCCCACCAGCGCCCGCCGGAACCGCGTCGCCGCGATGGCCAGCAGGACGGCCGCGATCCCGAGGAGCACCGCGACATCGGGGAGCACGCCCACCAGGCCACCGCCCCGGAGGCTGAGCTGGCGGAAGGCGTCGAGCGCCCACGCGTGCGGCGTGAGGTGGGCAAGCGTCCGCATCACCGGAGGGAAGATCTCCGGCGGGACCATCGTCCCGCCGAGCAGGCCCAGCATCATGCCGACGGCCGGGGCGATCGACCCCGCCTGGTGCGTGTTCGAGGCGATCGACCCGATGAGCATCGCCGCGCCGGTCGCGACGAGCGCGAAGGCGAGCACCAGGGCGCCGGTGGCGAACGGATCCACCCAGTCCACGCCGAAGATCAGCCACGATGCCCCGACGATGAACACGCCCTGGAGGAACGAGACGAGGAACCTGCCCAGGGCCTCGCCGGCGATGATCGTGCGGGCCGCGGTGGGCGTCCCGAACATGCGGCGCGAGACACCAAGTTCGCGCGTGATGATCAGCTGCGTCGCCGCCGTGAGCGCGGTCAGGAACATGAAGAGGAGCAGCTGGCTCTGCGCCCCGAGGGTGAAGCCGGTCGGCCCGGCGTTCGTGTCGCCGACCGACTCGACGTTCGTCGCAACACCGGGGACGGAGTCCCTGCGCGCCTGCGCCGCGGTGAGCGCCTCGTCGAAGGACACATGGTTCGCGCTGCTCGCGAAGCGCGCGGCGCGGACGAGCCCGTCCTGGGCGGCGATGGCCTCGTCGACGGCCGGGGCGATGGCGGCCGGGAGCGTCATGGCCTGCGCGACGTACTGGACGCGGGCGGTGCCGCCGTTGCGGAGCGTGGCCTCGTATCCGGCCGGGATCACGATCCCCAGCTCCACGTAGCCGCGCTCGACGGCGTCGCGGAGGTCGGCGGCCGTCGTGTACGTGCGCACGAGCACGGGGGCCCTGGCCGTGCCGATGCCCTCGATCAGACCCCGGCTGAGTGCGGTGCCGTCGCCGTCGACGACGCCCACGCGCCCGGTCCCGGAGCCGCCGTAGATCATGCCCAGCACGATGATGAGGACCATCGGCAGGACCAGCAGGAAGAAGAGCCCGCGCCGGTCGCGCAGCGTGCGCACCAGGTTGGCCTGGGCGATCGCGAGCACCTTCATCGCGGCACCAGGGTCCCGCGCGCCCGCAGCAGGCCCAGCCCGCCCGTGACCAGTCCCATCGCCACGAGGACCGCAAGCGAGGGGCCGATGTCGGCAAGCCCGACGCCGGGCACCGACAGGTCGTCGATGGCCCGCAGGAACCAGGCGTGCGGCGTCACGAGCGACAGGCGGGCGAGGAGTTCGGGACCCTGCGCCACCGAGATGAACGTGCCACCCATGACCGCGAGCGTCATCGCCACGATGACGTTCCAGCCTCCGGCCTGCTCCTCGGTCCTCGCGAACGTCGACACGAGCGTGGACACGCCGACCGCCGCGAGCACGGCCGCCACCATGAGCAGGGCCACGAGGAGCGGCGGGCCCCAGTGCGCCCCGACCAGCACGGTCGTGGCGACGACCATGACCGACATGGTGATCAGGCCGAGGGCCATCCCCGCGAGCGCGCCGGCGAGGACCACCGACGCCGGGCGGATGGGTGCCGCGAGCAGGCGGGCCAGCGTTCCGGCCCGGCGCTCGGCGAGCAGCGAGAGGGCCCCGTACTGGGTGGCGAAGAACAGGAACATGATCGCCATCGACGCGGAGTAGAACGACTGCGTCGTGGCCTGGCGCCGGTCCGCCGACTCGTCCACCACCGAGATCGGGCCCGGAGCGAGCAGGGATGCCGCAATCTGTCCGAGCGTGGCCGGATCGAGCGAGGCGCCGGGGCCAACCGGCCCGGCGGCGGGAGCTGCTCCCGGCATGGTCGCGAGCGTCGTCGCGATGGTGAGCTGGGTCGCCCCCACGGACGAGGCAAATCGCTGGACCGTGGAGCGCGCGATCTGCAGTGCGGCTGGCGCGTCGCGACCAAGGATCGTCACGCTGGTCGGCGTGCCCGCGGCGATGGCCTGGCTGAAGCCCGCGGGAACGACGATGCCGGCTCCAACGCGGGCTGCGCCGACCGCGGCTCGAGCTTCCGCCTCGCTCGCCACCGGCTCCAGGTCGGCGACACCACCCGCGACCAGGTGGCCGAACACGTCGTCGAGCAGCACGCGCGAGTACGCCCCGCGGTCGCCGTCATACACCGCGTAGCTCGTGTGATACGAGGTCTGCGCGGGAGCCACGAGCAGCGAGAACGCGACCGCCAGCCCGAGTGGCGTCAGCACGGCGAAGATCAGCGCGGAACGATCCCGAAGCCGCTGTCGCAGGATCCGTGCGGCGATGACGAAGGCTGCGGACATGGCCTCAGTCCCGCAGCGCCTTGCCGGTGAGGTGGAGGAACACGGCCTCGAGGTCGGGCTCCACGACCTCGACCGAACGGACCGAGGCGCCCGCGTCCCCGATGACCTCGAGCAGGCGCGGCAGCAGGCTCCTGGCCTCCACCACGAGCAGGTCCAGGCCGCCCTCGCGCGGCGTCGCGTCCTCCACGCCCGGGATGGTCCGGGCTGCCGCGGCAGCGGAGCGGACGTCGCCGGAGGCACCGAGCGAGATGCGGTCCCTCCCGCCGACGAGGGCGACGAGCTCGCGGCGGGTTCCCTCGGCGCGGATGCGGCCCTCGTCGATGATGCCGACACGGTCGCACAGCCGCTCGGCTTCTTCCATGTAGTGGGTGGTGTAGAGGATCCCCATGCCTTCGGCGCTGAGGGTCTCCACGCTCGAGAGGATGGCGTTGCGGCTCTGCGGGTCGACGCCGACGGTCGGCTCGTCGAGGACCAGCAGCCGTGGCCGGTGGAGCAGCCCGATGGCGATGTTCAGGCGGCGCTTCATGCCGCCCGAGTAGTGCTCGGTGCGCTCGCCGGCGCGATCGGTCAGCTCGACCACCGCGAGCAGCTCGTCCACTCGCTCCCGCAGCGTGCGCCCGCCCATCCCGTAGAGGCGGCCGAAGAAGGCCAGGTTCTCCCGCGCGGTGAGGTCGGGGTAGATCGCCAGGTCCTGTGGGACGTACCCGATGAGGCCCTTCGAGTCGGTCGTGCCGGGATCCAGCGGCCGCCCGTCCACGAAGACGTCGCCGCCGTCGCGGACCAGGAGCCCGCAGATCATCGAGATCGTGGTGGTCTTGCCTGCGCCGTTCGGGCCGAGGAGCCCGTACGTCTCTCCCGGCGCGATGGTGAACCCCACGCCGTCGACCGCCGTCCGCTCCCCGAATCGCTTGCGCAGCCCCGAGCAGGCGAGCACGGCGACGCCGGCGGAAGTGTCCGTGGACCCGGCGGGATGGACCTGCGCGACCGTGTGAGCGCCCACGTCGAGCGCCGAGGCCGGGCCCGCCCGGGTGTGGGAGCTGACGTGACGGCCATCGTGCGGTCTCCCTGCGAGCGGACGGTCGATCGGCCCCCCGAAGCCGGACGGTCCGAGCCCGGCTTCCCGCGCGCAGTGTGGGATCGCGGGCAAGGCACGGGAACTGCCACTCGGCCTCTTCCCACGGCAAGCCGGCCCGCCCCCAACGGCACGGTCCGCCCGCGAGCGGAGGCCCCCTCGGTGTAACGTCACCTCCCGGACGAGCGTGTGCCGGCGTCGTGCCGGCACACGTGCCGGCGTCGTGCCGGCACACGTGCCGGCGTCGTGCCGGGCAAGGGTCGAGACACGCAGTGGGAGCCACGATGGCAGGGTCCGCGCAACACGGGGCAACCGGTACCGCCAGCGGCGTGAACGGGGTGCGAGGCTTCCTCAGGGTGTCGGACGAGGTGGCGGCCGCGCTGGCCTCCGGCCGGCCCGTCGTCGCCCTCGAGTCCACGCTGATCAGCCACGGCTTCGCGTACCCCGAGAACCTGGCCATCGCCCGCGACAGCGAGGACGCCATCCGGGCAGAGGGCGCCGTGCCGGCCACGGTCGCGATCCACGACGGGCGGCTGCTGGTGGGGCTGGAGGCGGACGAGCTCGAGGACCCTGGCGACCGTGGGTGGCGTCTCGAAAGTCGCGCGGCCCACCCTGGCCGCGGCGCTCGCGAGCGGAGGATGGGGCGCGACCACCGTCTCCGCAACCATGATCGCCGCGGACGCGGCCGGGATCCCGGTGTTCGCCACCGGCGGGATCGGGGGCGTGCACCGTGGGGCGCTTGCCGGGTCCGGCGGGACCCCGGGAACGCTCGACATCTCGGCGGACCTCGACGAGCTGGCCCGGACCCCCGTCATCGTGGTCTGTGCCGGCCCGAAGCTGATCCTCGACGTGCGCCTGACGGTGGAGGCGCTGGAGACACGCGGGGTGCCTCTCCTGACCATCGGGTCGGACGACGTGCCCGGCTTCTGGGCGCGGCGCAGCGGCGTCCGGTCGCCCATCGTCGTCGCCTCCGCCGAGGAGGCCGCCCGCGTCGCTGCGGTGCACCTTCGGCTGGGGCTGCGAACGGGCATGCTGGTGTGCGCCCCCGTTCCGGAGGCCGACCAGGTGCCTCGCGAGCAGATCGAACGCGTGATCGAGCGGGCGACGGCACAGGCGGTCGCGGCGGGCATCCGAGGTGCGGAACTCACGCCATGGCTGCTGGCCCGGATCGCGGAGTTGACCGAGGGCGCCTCCGTGCGGGCGAACCTGTCGCTGATCCGGAACAACGCGCGAACGGCGGCACGAATCGCGGTCTCGCTGCCCGCCTGAGCGCCCTGCTCCTGCCCCCGCCCGGGGCAGGGCGGCGAACGCGCGGATCGGCAGCGCGCGCCTGCCCGGTCGGGCGCTCCCGGAGCACGCGGATCGGCGGGACGAGCCGAAGGGCCGGGTCCGGGCCACGGCGACCGGCCGGCGGATCGGCCCGGCGGAACGGCCCGTGCAGGTGTAGTACGACTCGCCCGGTGGACGGGCATTGCCGGATGGGCAGAGTGGCACGATGATCCTGGAGGACTCGCGCCCCGAGTCGCCCGGACGTTCGATGGTCCGGCCGTCACATCCGGCGCCGCCGCTCGTTTCTACAGCTGATGGACGCACGATCGACGCACTGGTGGCGCGGGCGGCCGATGGCGATTCGGACGCGTTTGCGGCCCTGTACGACGAGTTCGCGCCACGGCTCTATCGCTACGTGGCCTTTCGCGTGCGCGAGCCGAGCGACGCCGAAGACCTGGTGCAGCGCGTGTTCGTGAAGCTGATCGAGTCGTTGCCGCGGTACGAGCAGCGCGGCGTTCCGTTCTCCGCGTGGCTGTTCCGGCTGGCCCCCAACGCGACGATCGATCTCGCACGCACCGCGCGCGACCACAGGCCTCTCGAGGCCATCGCGGATCACCCGTCCGACACGCCCGATCCGGCCGCCGTTGCCGCCAGCTCCGCCGACGCCGCCATGCTCGACGCCGCGATCCGGACCCTCACCGAGGACCAGCAGCACGTCATCGCCTGCCGCTTCTTCGCCGGACTCAGCACGACGGAGACGGCCAAGGTGCTCGGCCGCCGCGAGGTCGCCGTGCGAGCGCTGCAGTTTCGAGCACTCGGCGCGCTTCGCCGGCGCCTGGTCGGCGCACAGGCGATCGACGCGCTCGCGGAAGGCAGGGTCGCTCCATGACGTGGGGCGCCCTCGCGTCGCTGGCCCGGCGGTTCCCCTGGCACCGAGCGGCGACGCCGACCGCGGGAACCGGGACCGCCGGCATGGTCGGCACGGGGGCCGCGCTGTACCGGCACGCGGGCGAAGCGCTGTCCCCCGATCCCGAAGCGATGGCCCGCGTTCGCGTCGCCGTGCTGGCGTCGTTCGAGTCGGCGCACGCCGCGCGCCTGGCCGGCGTCGAGGCTCCCGGGGCAACCGGGGCCGCGGGCCCGGCGGCGGCTGCGGGAGCGTCGCGGGCACCGTGGCGCCTGCGACTGCCGGCCGGGCTCCTGCGTCAGCCGATGAGGATCAGGATCGCGACCGGAGTGGCGACCGCCGCGTTGCTGGCGGGCGGCGCCGGCGCGGTGTTCGCCGCGAGCGCGCCCGGCGGACCGCTGTACACGACGCGACTCGATGTCGAGGCGCTGGCGCTTCCCCCCGGCCGGCACCGGCGCCTGGTTCGATGCCGAGATCGGACGCCTGTCGGCGCGGCTGGGCGAGGCGCAGACCGCAGCGCATGCCGACAACGTCCAGCCAGTGGAGGCGGCCGTCAACGCCTACCAGTCGATCCTCTCAGACGGTGGCGGCCACGGAGGCCGACGCCATCGGACAGGGCGCCACCTCTCCTGGCCTGCCACCCGGGCTCGAGCACGCCCTGGATCGGCACGAGGCCCTCCTTTCGTCGCTGCTCGATCGCGTGCCGGCGGCGGCGCAGCCGGCGGTCCGGGCGGCGCTCGGTCAGGTCGGCAAGGCCGCTGCGGCTGCCGGCGGCCCGGGGAAGCCGGAGCCGGGAACCGTACCGGGACCGGGGGCGACGCCGTCGCCGCGGCCGGGACACGCAGGCAACCCACCGGGGCAGGAGAAGGCGCCCGCCCCGGTTGGACATCCCCCGAAGAAGGGGAACGGCCCGGCTGCCGGGGCGTCGGCCAGCCCCCAGGCCGCGTCGCCGGGCGCCTGGACCGCCGGGGTCCGGCTCGCGGCGGTTGACCGGCCCCGGACCACGGCACGGGGCGCAGGCGCTTCCGGGCGTTCCCACGAGCGGGTGACGGCGCGTCGCACGACGCTCGCCGGGTATTCGATCGCACCGGCTGCCGCACGAGTCCGCTGAGGCTGCCGCCCGGGTCCACCGACCCGGACGAACTCGGGACGCGGCCGGCCGTGCGGTGTCCCGAGGTGACGTTTCACCCGGCTGGTCACGGCGCCCCGGGTGATCGGGCCGGTCAGTAGCCGAGGAACTGCAGGTACACGACGGTCACTCCGGACAGGAGGCCGCGCGTCCAGCTCTCCCCGGACAGCGCCTGGAACGTCGCCACGTCCAGGTCGATCACGCGATCGGGATACAGGCGCTGGTCCGGACCGTAGTCGTTCGTCCGGCGGATCACGTACCGGCCGTGCCAGATGATCTTCACGAGCCAGTGACCACGGTGCGGGACGGCGATGAGGCCGCCGTACCGGGGCCCGTACGTGGACGCCTCGCCGAAGGCCGCCTTCGGCATGCCTGCCACGCTCGCGACCGCTCCCACGACCTGCTGCGCCGTGCGGACGATGGGCGCGGGACGGGGCGTCGCGACGGGTGCCGGCCGCGGAGTTGCGCGCGGCACGGGCGCCGCCGTTCGCACGGGAGCGGGCCTCGGGCTCGGACGGGGCCGCGGCGTGGGTGTCGGTGCGGGGCTGCGAGTGGCCGCACGCGTGGGTGCGGGCGTCACCGTCGGCGAAGCCGTCGGGATCGCCGCCGGCGCCGGGACGGGGGACAGCGGCTCGGGCGCCCCGAACCGTGCGACGCCCCCCGGCACCATGAGCGGGTCCAGGACCCCACTCGTCGGCCGTCCCGGGAACACCGGCGCGTTCCGGACGCTGCCGTCGACGTGCCCCGCCGGCGGACCCTGGAGAAGACCGGCGTGCACGGGCGCATCGTCGGGTATGGCGGGTGGCGACATCAGGGTCATGCTCAGTGCCCCCACCACGGCCAGTTGCCGGGGGGACGCGGCAAGCCGCAGGCCGGCGAACGCACGGCGTGCCGAGCGGACCCCGAGCTGGGCGGACGAGAGACCGAGACGAACCGAGGCGGCACCAAGGTGGATGGACGTGTTGCCGAGGCGGTGCGAGGCGTCGTCGAGGCGCGCGGGCGCGTCCCCGATCTGCCATGACGCGGTGCCCAGGCGGGAAGGCGTCGTCGCGGTGTCCCTGCCGGCCTCCCGGGAGGCCTCCAAGACATGCTCCAGCGACGGACGGATCCGCTGTGGTCGCGTGGCGTTTCTCCCTAGCGGGCACCGTGCCGCGCGCCTCGTGGGCGGGTCACGTGCCGGACCGGGCGCCGCGGGAGCGATGCGTGGGGGTGTGCTCCGCAAGCCGATCGGAAGGGATGACGTGCCCGGAGCGTCGCAGACGCGACGCTGCTCCCCTTTCGATCCCGGTCGAAACCTTCGCCGGAGCGTGCCAGCCGATGTGTGGCGACAGGCTCGCGGCTTGCGCATGGTACATGCCAACGACGTTGCACGCGCGCACGACGAGGCGGCATCCGGCGAACGAATGCCATTGCCGGGGCGCGTCGCTCGTGGTTACGGGCGTTCCGCGCGCAACCGTGACAGGATGGATGGCGGAGTGAATTGACGATGACGGACCCTCGCGACGACCCTGCCCCGCAGCCCCGCGGCCGCGGCCCGGGCCCTGCGTGCTGCACGCGACGCGGTGCCGGGCGCGGGCGAGGTGGTCGACACCCTCGCGACGGCAGGCGGGCACCTGGCGGATCTCGGGGACCCCGTGGTCGCCCGCGTCACGCCGCCGGTCCGGGCTGCGGCGCGACGCTGGCGGTCGCGTCGCAGGCTTCGGCGACATGCCTTCCTCACCGCTGCGGCCCAGCCCCTCCCCAACCTGTTCGACCTGCATCCCGAGGCGCGCCGGGCACCCGTGCGCGAAGTGGGCCTGCGCGAGATCCCCGTCGCCGAGATCATCGGCACGGCCGTCGAGGGGCCGGCCCAGCGCGGCGAGGACTTCCTGCCGCTGCGGGGGCTCCGCACGCCCAACTGGCGCGCGCGGTGGTATCGCATCCGGGGCGCCACGGACCGGATGCAGATGCTGCCGCCGATCGACGTGCTCAGCGCGGCAGGCGGGTACTGGGTGCTCGACGGCCACAACCGCGTGGCGGCGGCCAGGCGGGCGCACCAGGTCGCCATAGACGCCGCCGTGAGCGCCGTCCGCCTTCCCGGCGAGCCGCACGAGGACGCCGCTTCCGGACCCCTGTCGGCCATGCTCGTCGAAGGAGGAGCGCTGAGGGCCGCCGGCGCCGGCAGGCTCGCGCGCGGCGCCACCCTCCACCGGGACGCCGGCCACCGTCCGGATGGCGCGAACGTGCCGGATTCCGGCGAGTCGCCGGCTTCCTCCGGCCCGCCGACGGCCGACGACGAGGCGCCCGGGGCGTGACACGCCGGCTGAACATCACGTGGCCCGACGCACGGCCGTTTGCCGTGAGGCGCGGGCCATTCCGGATCCTGGCCGCCTCCGACGAGCCGGACCCGTTCCTGGACGACGCACGGAACCGCGACGCACTCGGCCGCGTGGACCTGATCGTCGGGTGCGGAGACCTCGCGCCGGACAGGATCGACTTCCTGGGGGAGGCCTTCAGCGCACCGATCGTCTTCGTCCGTGGCAACCACGACCGTGGCGGTCCATGGCCGAATCCTCCGGCCGTGCCGGAGCCATCCTCGGGACCCGACCTGCGCTCATTCGCCCCCGTCCCGCTGCTTGCCCTGCCGTGGCCGGGGCGGGACAGCGACCGGGCCGCGCGGAGCGATCGGGCTGGATGGGCGCAGGTGCTGAGGCTCGCCGGCCCGTGGCTCGTCCGGGCCCCCGATGCACCCGCGATCGTGATCAGCCATGCCCCTCCGCTGGGTGCGAACGACAACCCTGCCGACCCCTATCACCGCGGCTTCGCGGCATACCGCCTCCTGCTCGATCGCCTCTGTCCACCGCTGTGGCTCCACGGCCACGCCGCTCTCGCCGCCGCCACCAGCTGGAACTGCCGGTACCGATCGACCACGCTGGTGAACGTGACCGGGTCCGTCCTGGTCGAGATCGAGCCGCCGGCGGGCGCGTGAGGGTGGGCCCGCCCCCGACCGATACCCGGGCAACGGGCGCCCCGGTCACGGGGGTCGAGCCGAGGATGGAGAGTCCCCGCGGTCGACGGCTCATGCCGGCCACCTTGCGCGGCATGCGTGCGAACCGGAACCTGACCGTCGTCGTCGTCGCCCGCCTGCTCATGAGCACGTCGCGCGCGCTGGCCGGCATCCTCATGCCCGTCTACCTCGCCCTGATCGGCTTCAGCGCATTCGAGCTCGGCGAACTGGCGCTGGTGGTGGGCGTGAGCACGGCCGTCATGTCGACCGTGATCGGCTTGACATCCGACCGGGCAGGCCGGAAGCCGTTCCTGATCGTCGTCCCGCTCCTCGCCGCCCTGGCCGGCGTCGTCTTCGCGATCTCCCGGAATCCGATCGTCCTGGTCGTGGCAGCGTCCATCGGCAGCTTCGGGCGTGGCGCCGGTGCCAGCGCCGGCATGGTCGGTCCCTACCAGCCGGCGGAGCAGGCGCTGGTCACGGAGACCACGCCACCCGCCCGGCGCAACATCGCCTTCGGGCGGCTGGCGTTCTCGTCGAGCATCGGGGCCTTCCTGGGCGGCCTGCTCGCCCTGCTCGCCGGGCATGTCACCACGGGCGGCGCGGCCGCGACGGCCGCGTTCCGCCTCCCGTTTCTCGTGACCGCGCTCGCGGCGGCGGCGGCCGGCGTCCTGGCATTCGCTCTCGTCGAACCGGCCAGACCCGCCCTCGCGGCGGGCGCGAGCCGTCGGCCGCGGCTGCCGAGGCGTTCGATGCCGCTTCTCCTCCGCCTCTGGGCCACGAACAGCGTGAACGGTCTCGCCATCGGGATGTTCGGCCCGTTCGTCACGTACTGGTTCTTTCGCAGGTACGGCGTCGGCCCGGGGCAGATCGGCGTCCTGTTCGCCGTCATCAACGCCGCAACAGCCGCCTCGACGCTGTCGGCTGCCCAATTCGCGCGGCGCTGGGGGCTTGTCCGGACGGTGGTGATCGTGCGGGTCGTGCAGGCCGTCCTCCTCGTGCCGATGGTCCTCGCCCCATCGTTCGTCCTGGCCGGCGCCGTCTACCTGGTCCGGATGGTCGTGCAGCGCATCGGGATGCCGCTGCGCCAGTCCTACGTGCTGGCCATGGCCGACCCGGGCGAGCGTGCCGCGGTGGGTGCCCTGTCCAACCTGCCGAGCCAGGCCGCGATGTCGATCGCGCCGATCGCCGCGGGGTACCTGTTCGACGAGGTGAGCCTGACCCTGCCGTTCCTGATCGCCGGCGGATTGCAGTTCGTCAATGCCGGCATGTACTGGGCGTTCTTCCGGCACCTGCCCCCCGAAGAGGAACTGGCGCCACGCACGCCACCGGATCCGCACGCGTGAGGCGTGCGGTGAGGGCGGTATCATCCGCAGGCCCACTGGCGAGTGGCCAAGCGGTAAGGCGCCTGACTCTGGATCAGGAGATCGAAGGTTCGAATCCTTCCTCGCCAGCCATTCGCGCCCTTCGGCCCGCTGACGTAGTCTGCCCACACGCATTGAGAGACCGCAGGGGGGCAGGCACATGGACAATCCCGCACCCGGCTTCGCGACCGACATCAAGTCGCTGTTCCGCGACCGGGATCGTTCCGCGATGACGTTCCAGTTCGACCTGTGGGACTACGCGGACGTGAAGGCCAACGCGGAGGCGATCCTCGCGGTCACCGAGGCGGGGGACATGCCGTGCGACGGCGCGTGGCCGGCGGAGCGGGTCGCACTCCTCCGTCGGTGGATCGCCGGCGGCTGCCAGCCGTAGCGCGCGCACGCCCTTCGAGGCGCGCGGGGCGAGGCGCCCGGGGGCGCGACCGCGCCGACGTCAGGCGCGCCCGCCCGCGTAGCCACAGCGCGGACAGACGGGGGCTTCGAGCCACACCGACAGTCCGCAGCGCGGGCAGACCTTCGTCGCATGCGGACGCGGCCGGACGAGCGACACGACGAACGAGAGAACGCCGAGCACGAGCAGCAGTGGCAGCGCGATCGCAACGAAGGCGATCAGCAGGATCAATGTCAGGATGCCCACGGGCCCGGTGCCTCCACTGCAAGCGTGACGCGCCAACGATAGCGGCGGCCAGACCGTCGCACAGGGTCCAACGGCGATCCTGGCGACGGCACCCGCCGGGTCATCCGCGCCGGGCGCCGGGCGCCGAGCCACCCGATGGCGCCGGGTGCGCCGGGCGCCGAGCTACCCGATGGCGGCCGGGCGCGCCGGGCGCGCCCCTACCCGATGGCGCCCTGTGCGGTCACCCAGGCCAGGATGTCCGCCACGACCAGGTTCCCGTCCGGTTCGTTCAGCGTCTCGTGGCACATCCCCGAGTAGACGCGGCGCTCGACGCCGGGCAGTGCGGCCAGTGACGCCGTGCTGGCGGGAGGGACGATCGTGTCCGCGGACCCATGCGTGACAAGCGTGGGTACGCGGAGAGAGCCGAGGTCTGTCGTCGCGCGCGACATCGCCGCGAACATCTCGGCGCCCAGCCGTGCCGTCGTTCGCGGAACCACGAGCGGGTCCGCGAAGTACGCCTCCCCGACCGCGGGGTCCGTGGAGAGCTGTTCGCCCCGCAGGCCATTGCCCAGCTTCAGCATGGGAGTCGCACGGCTCAGCCATGGTGCGATCGCACGCACGAGCGCGGGCACGGTCGTGTCGAGCGCCGGTGAGCTCAGCACCAGCAGGTCGGGCGCCGGGCGCCGGCTCATGGCATACGTCAGCGCGATGAGCCCCCCGAGCGAGTGCCCCATCAGCACGACGGGCAGGCCGTCCCCCAGCGCGCGCAGCATGTCCTCCACGTCGTCGAGGTAGTCGTCCCACCGGCGCACGTAGGCACGCGGTCCGCCCGAACCACCAAATCCGCGCAGATCGAACGCGCGCACGTCGAGGCCCCCGGCGGCCAGGAGCGACGCGGTCCGCTCGTACCGCCCCGAATGCTCCGCTATCCCGTGCACGAGGAGCAGACGGGCGCGGGGGATCCCGGAGGGCGTCCAGGTCCGCGTGCGCAGCACGACGCCATCGCGGGCGGGGACCGCGCCGAGGGTGCTGCGCATCCGCGGAGCATGGCAGGGCGGTGACGGTCCCGCCGGACGCCTGCGCACAGCGCGGCGCAGGACGCGTGCCTGCAACGAGGCTGCAAGGCCACAAGGCAGATGCTGGGATGCCGTCGTGATCCGAACGCGACGTCCGGTTCCATATCCTTCCCCTCCAGGGCGACCGTCCGGCCGCCGTACTCGCACGAGGAACCGTGGACCTGCTCAGCGTCGCGCTCGAAGCGGCATACTTCGCCATCTTCGGCACGAGCCTCGTCCGGTTCCTCCGCCGGCGCACCCCGCTCGAGCGGGACGTCCTGGCGGCGTTCTCGGCCTATGCGATCGTGTTCGCGATCTCGTCGCTCGTCGCGATCGCGCCGGCCCTCCGCCCGATCTCCCCCATTGCCGCCATCGCGCTGCTGGCGCAGCCGTACGCGACCCTCCGGCTGCTGCGCCATTTCGCTCCCGTGTCGCGCGGCCTGGGCCGCCTTGCCGTCGCGGCTCTCGTCACCTCCGCGGCCGCGGAGTTCCTCCCGGTCGCACGGGCCCCCGTCGTGCTGGCGTACGTGGTCGCGTGTTTCGTCGGGCTCGAGGCGGTTGCCGCGCACCGCTTCTGGGTCGCCAGCCGGGGTCGCGTCGGCGTGCCCCGGCTCCGCCTCGGCCTGGCGGCCGGCGCGACGGCGCTCTTCGCCATGGCCGTGCTGGTCGCATACGCGGGGACCGCGGCGGCGCGCGGTGGCCCGATCGCGGCCGAGATCGTGGTCATCGCGCGGCTGGGAGTCCTCGGTGCCGGCTTTGGCTACCTCGCGGCGTTCGCGCCACCGGCGTGGCTGCGGTCCCTCCTCTACCGGGCGAGCGCGTTCGACCTGGTCCACCAGCTCGTGGCGTCTCCGGGCAGCGGGGCGGCACGGCTGTGGGACGGGCTCGCCGCCGCCGTCGCCGACATCCTGGGAACCGACGAGGTGGCCATCGCCGACGAGGCGTCCGGGGTCGTGCTGGCGGCGACTCCGTCGTTCCCGGGCGACGCGATGACCGATCCCGCGCCGGTGGCTTCGGGCGCGCCGGCGGCAACCGCAAGCCCGGACGACGGGCCGGCGCCGCCTCGCCGCCTCGTTCGCGTTCCGCTGCTGCCCGGGGTGACCACGGGCCCGACCGTCATCGCGGTCGTACGGGGCACCCCCTTGTTCGAGGACGACGACCTCGCGCTGGTGACGCTTCTCGGATCGACGACGGTCCGCGCCGTCGAACGCGAGCGCGCCCTCGTCGACCTCGCCGAGGCACGGTCCTCGCTCGCGGAGGCGCGGGCACGCGAGGCGAGCGAGATCCGGTTCCGCGCCCTGCTCGATGCGAACCCGAGCGGCGTGCTCGTCGCGGATGCCGACGGCCGGGTCGTCTACGCCAACCGCGTCGCCGCGGGGCTCTTCGGACATCCGGTGGAGGAGCTGTCACGTCGTGCCGTCGATGATCTCCTGCTCACGCCGGGCCGTCGCACCCGTCCCGCCCAGTGGCCAGAGTTCGTGGCGAGCCTCGAGGCGAGCCACATGGGGAGCGGCGGCGAGCTGCACGCCGTGCGGTCCGACGGAACGCAGTTCCCGGTCGAGGTGGCGCTCAGCCCATTCCACTCGAACGATCAGCTCCTGACGATCGCGGTCGTCTCCGACATCACGGACCGCAGGGCGGCCGAAGAGGTGCGCGAGACCTTCCTGGGCATGCTGTCTCACGAGTTGCGCACGCCGGTGACGTCGATCTACGGCGGCGCTCACCTGCTGCTGGGCCGCAGTGACCGCCTCGGGGACGGCACGAGCCGGGACGTGCTGGCGGACGTGGCGGCGGAGGCCGAGCGGCTCCAGCGGATCGTCGAGAACCTGCTGGTGCTCGCCCGTGTCGAGCGGGGCGCCGACATCGCGCGGACCCAGCCCATCCCCCTCGCCCGGCTCCTTCCCCCCCTGGTTGACCGCGAGCGGACGCTCTGGCCGGACACCGAATTCCAGCTTCGCGTGGACCCCAACCTGCCGCTCGTCGCCGGGGACGACGAGTACCTCACCCAGATCCTCCGCAACCTGCTCTCGAATGCCGCCAAGTACGGGGGTGCGGGTGGACCGGTCGAGATCGGCGTCGCCCGCGAGGGCTTCGAGACGGTGGTGCGGGTGGCGGACCGCGGCCCCGGATTCCCGGTCGAGAACGCCGACCGCCTCTTCGAGCTGTACTTCCGCGAGCCCTCGACCTCGACGACAGCGCCGGGTGCGGGTATCGGGCTGTTCGTGTGCCGGAAGCTCGCGCATGCGATGGGGGGCAGGCTCGAGGCGGTTCCCCGGGCCGGCGGGGGCGCGGAGTTCCTGCTGACCCTGGCGGCGTACGTCGACGACGAGCCGGTGCCCCCAGCCGTCCCCGACTCGGGGGCTCGCGAAGGGGCGTCCCTGTCGGTGGCTACCGGCTGAGCGGGCCCCAAGGCGAGGGCCGGGCGGTGGTTGCCGGCTGAGCGGGTCCCTCGGCGAGGGCCGGGCGAGCCGCCGCCCCCCACGGCTGGATCGAGCCGCGGTCGAGCCTAGTGGACGGTGTAGCGGACCGGCGTGCTCCACGCGCTGTTCGCGTTGGTGGCGGTCGGGTTGGCCATGGCCCGCACGTACCAGCTGCCGCTCGTCCCGAACGTCCATGTCCATCGTGCGCGGCCACTCGCGTCCGTGTAGACGCTCCGCGTGGCGATCGCGCGCCAGTGCCCGCTGACGTACCGCGAGAACGCGAACGTGACCTTCGTGCGGCCCCCGCTCGCGATGGGGCGGACGGTCGCGGTGAACGTGACGTGGGTCCCGCGCCGCACCGCGCCACCGGTCGCCGGCCGCAACAGGAGGCGCTGTCGGACGACGACGCGGACGGGCGCGGTCGTGGTGGCCGGCGCGCTTGCACCGGCGATGACGGCGCGATACTGCGTGTTCACCGCCGGCGTCGCGGTGAACGCCGCGAGCCCGCCCGCGTCGGGCACCAGGCTTCCGGCATCGGACCACTCCGATGCGGTGGCCGGCAGCTGCTGGAGCGTGATCGTCCCCGCAGGCTGCGTCGCCGGGGCCTGGGTGCCCGATGGCAGCCCGTCCGTTGCCGACGTCACGGTCGCGGGGTCTGCCGACGTCACGGTCGCGGGGTCTGCCGGAGCCGTCGGAGCCGTCGGAGCCGCAGGGTCTGCCGGAACCACGGGGACCCGCACGGCGAGCGTGACGGGATCCGACCACGTCACGAGGCTGTTGCTGGATGCAAGGGTGGGTGCGTCGACCTGGGCGGGCACGGGGGGCCCGGCCTGCGCCGAGATCTGCGCGATCGTCACCGGACCGAGGTCCGTGCCGTCGTATCGGTCGAGGTCCACGCAGCCCGAGATTCCCGCCACGGACCCGCAGTTGGAGTACTGCCAGAACGTCCAGCCGGCTCCGCCCCAGTCGCCGCCCGGAACCTTCGGGCTCGAGGCATCCCAGTGGGCGATCCAGAGGACGGAATACCCCTGCTCAGAGAACATCGCGGTGTCGCCCATGGCGCTGGCCCAGAAGCTCGGGCTCGTGTAGATCATGGCCCGGACCCCCACCCTGGCATACACCTCGCCGAGCCAGGCGCTCACCCACGACTGCAGGGCGCCGACGGACAACCCCCCGCTCTGCTCCAGGTCGAGGGCCGGCACGAGGTCGCCGACCTGCAGGGCCGCGTGCTCCACGAACGAATCCGCCTGCCGGACCGCATCGCCGGCCGCACCCGAGGGCGACGCGAAATGGTACGCGGCGACAGGGAGCCCGGCGGCCTCCGCCCCGGCGTGGTTGGTCGCGTAGGCGGGATCGACGTACGTCTGGCCCAGGGTGGCCCGCATCACGACGAACCGCTTGCCCGCGCCTGCCACTCGCGGCCAGGAGATCGTGCCCTGGTAGCGGCTGACGTCGATGCCCTCGAGGTAGATGGCCCGCCGGAACATCCCCGTCGCCGCATAGACGCTCCCCACGCCGTAGAGCACGGACGTGCTGCGGCCGTTCACCTCGGAGACGACGTACCAGGTCGAGCCGGTAACTGACCCCGGGCAGGTGGCGGACCACGTTCCACCGGAGACCGTCCCGCTTACCGTGATCACCGAACCCGTCGGGAGGGTCGCCTCGCTCGAAGCGGATGTCGCTGGTGCCGCCCGCAGCCGGACGGGGCAACGTGCCGCGTAGTCGGAAGCGGCTGCTGCCGATCCCGGCACGAACGGCATGACGGCCAGCGTGACGAGGAACGCGAGCACGGCAGTCGGCCACGGCCGGCGGATATGCAAGATGTTCTCCCACGAGTCGGCGACGATCGATGGGCGCCCCCGGAGGACTCGACCCGGACACGCGGCGGGTGCCTCCGAGCACGGCACCCGGACCGGATGCTAGGCGGCGGCACCGCCCGGGTCTGTAGCCCACTCGTCCCAATAGGGTCTGGGCCGCATGCGCTACGTCACGTCGACCAGCCAGCCGGGCGTCCCACCCGACGTCTCCGGGCAGCGCTCCTCCCGGACGACGCCCGACCGACGCCGCCGGGCGGCCGGCCGGCTCCGCCTGCGAGTCACGGACAGCCGGATGCCCTGCCGAAAGACGGGAGCCTCGGCCCTGTCGCACCGGCGCGGAGGGGGTCGAGCATGGCCGGGCGCCTGCCCGGTCAGGCCCGAAGCGCCGAACGATCTGCACGCGCCGACAGCGGCGCCGGGGCGGCGCACCAGGAAAGGACCCGTGCCCGATGCCCAAGCTCCGCACCTGCGTCGCCGTTGTCGCCGGCACCGTCACGCTCGGCGGCGCTGCCCTCTGGACCACCGTCCGGCCGTGGTGGCACCGGTGGGGCGTGATTCCCGACGAGGCTGACCGGGCGCTGCCCGGTGACGAGGTGGTCTCGGGCGCCCCCGTCAGCGATACCCGCAGCATCACGATCGATGCGCCACCGGCCGAGGTCTGGCCGTGGCTGGTCCAGATGGGATTCGGCCGCGCCGGCTGGTACAGCTACGACGCGCTCGACATGAAGGGCACCAGCGCGGACCGGATCATCCCCGACCTGCAGACGCTCGCCGTCGGTGACGTCGTACCGACCCACCCGGGCGGTGGGTTCGAGGTGCGCGTGCTCGAGCCCGGCCACGCGCTCGTCCTGTACCTCGACGACGAACTCGTCCGCTCGCAGGCCGGCCACGCCGGCGGCACGGATCGCACGCCGGCGAACCTGCAGGCTGGAGGCGCGCTGATGGGCGCGGCCCAGCCGTCCGAGTTCCACGCGAGCTGGACGTTCGTGCTCGAGACCGATCGGCGACGAGCGGACCCGGCTGATCGAGCGGCTCCGGATCCACTTCACCGGCGGTGACCGACCGTGGACGAAGGTCACGCTCCCGTGGATGGGGTTCGCGTGTTCCTGATGGTCCGCCGCCAGCTGCTCGGCATCCGGGATCGTGTCGAGCGATTCCACGGGACCAACGCCGGGGGAGTGCCGGCGGAGGGCCAGGCCCCAGGCCACGGGCGCGTAGGGCGACCGCGTCGGGATCATCGGCACATCGGGCGCGCCTCGGCAGGCCAGCCGGCGGCCGGGCCGCAGCCGCCAACCAGGGTCGGCGGGATCTATCGCCGCGCGGCCGCCGACGGTGCTCCCCGTGATGCGTCGCGCGAGCGCCTCGCCCTGGCCGATCGCACCGAGTCCCAGCAGCAGGTGCACGAGGTCGATGATCACGTGCCCGCTGCCCGGCACCAGTTGCGCCTGGACGATCCCGAAGACCGGAAGGACCAGTGCCCACACCACGGTGAGCGCGACGAGCCCGCGGCTCGCGCCGGCCCGCGCGGCGAACCATGCCAGTCGCCAGCAGGGCGACCACGAAGACCAGGCCGTCGAGGATGTGCAGGCAGGGTGAGGCCGTCGGCCCGGCCGGTCCAGATGATCAGCCCGAGGGCCAGCTGGATCGCGCCGGTCACCCTGACCACCCAGCGCGTGACGAGCGGAGCACCTGTCATGGGTCATGAACCTCCGTGATGGCGGGACACGCCGCGCGCCGTGCCGACCCGCGTTCCATCCGCGAGAACCGAGCCTCGTGCACGGGCGTGAAGAACCTGTGTGCGTGTCGAGGATGCCGGATGGCGACCGTGAGCCATCCGGTCCGGCGATCGCCCGGTGCGTGGTCACACGCGCATTCGCTCATGGGCCCGGCTCCACGAGAGGAAGCTCGAAGGAGATGCGCGTCCCGCCGCCGGGAGGACTCTCCGCCTCGATCCTTCCGCCGTGCGCCTCGACGAGCTGTCGGGCGATCGCGAGGCCGAGGCCGGAGCCGCGTGATTCGGCGGACTTGGCGAACCGCTCGAAGACGTGGGCGCGCAGCTCGCGCGGGATGCCCGGCCCCTCGTCCTCGACCGCGAAACGCATGCTCCTGCGGTTGTCCCCCACGTGCATCCCGACGCGGACCCGGCTCCCGCGCGGCGCGTACCGCAGGCCGTTCGCGAGCACGTTCGAGAGTACCTCGCGGATCCGGACCGGGTCGATTTCGATGAGAGGCACATCGTCGGTCGACGTCGAGCACGATCGAGACGCCCGCCGCCTCGGCCGTGGGGCCGAAGGCGCGCGCCGACCTCCTCGACCAGCACGCTCGGGTCGGTCGCCTCGCGATGCAGCGCCAGCGTGCCCGCCTCGGCCAGCGCCAGGGTGCGCAGGTCCTCGATCAACCGCGCGAGGACGCGCGTCTCGTCGAGCGCCGCCCCAAGGTGCTCCTCGTCGGCGGCATGGACGCCGTCGAGCATCGCCTCGATCTCGCCCTGGACCACCGAGAGCGGCGTCCGGAGCTCGTGGCTGATGTCCGCCAGCAGGGTCCGGCGCTGTCGCTCGTCCGTCTCGAGGCGCGCGGCCATCCCGTTGAAGGCACGCACGAGAGCCCGCACCGGCAGCGGGCCCCACGGCCGTTCCCGAACGCGGGCGCCGTAGTCGCCCGCTTCGACGCGCCCGGCGGCCTCGATGAGATCGCCGAATGGGACGGCGAACCGCCGGACCGTCCGGCCGACGAGCGCGAGCCCGAGCAGGACGATGACGCCGAATGTCGTGAGGAAGGCGACGCCCCCGGCGCCCCCGGGGGAGAGGCCGAGCGCACTGGCGGCATGCCAGACGAGGACGAGGCTGCCGAGGGCCCCAACGGAGAGAACGGCAGCGGCGAGGCAGCCGGTGCGCCACATGAAGCCGCGTCGCATGCCGGGCCACGTGCCATCGTCGGGCGGGGGCCACGGCTCCCCGGCGGGCCACCACGGCGGGCGTCCCTGCGGCCGCCCGCGACGGTTCCGGTGCCCGCTTGGCGGCGTGTCGCCCCCGGCCCGGGTCTCCCCGGCCTCCGCAGCGCCCGGCACGGTCGGGTCGGTCACGTCGCGTCGTCGGCGAACCGGTACCCGACCCCGTAGACGGTGAGGATGTAGCGCGGCTGGCGGGGATCGGGCTCGAGCTTGCGACGCAGGTTCTTGACGTGCGTGTCGATGGCGCGCTCGTACGACTCGAACGCCACGCCGTGCAGCGCGTCGAGCAGCTGGGAGCGGGTGAAGATCCGCCCGGGCTGCCGCGCGATGGTGGCCAGGAGCTCGAACTCCGTGGCAGTCAGGTCGACGGTGCGGCCGGCCGACCTCAACCCGCATCCGGGGCACGTCCAGCAGCACGTCGCCGGCGCGGATGAGGTCGGCAGGCTCGGTCGAGCCGCTCGGTCCGGCGGAGCACGGCCCGCACCCTCGCGACGAGCTCGCGCGGGCTGAACGGCTTCGTCACGTAGTCGTCGGCGCCGAGCTCGAGGCCCGATCACGCGGTCCAGCTCGTCGTCGCGGGCGGTGAGCATGACGATCGGGACGTCGGACTCGCGGCGCAGCGTCCGCGCCACGTCGAGCCCGTCGATCTCGGGAAGGCCGAGGTCCAGGACGACGAGGTCCGGGCCGCTGCGCTCGCGCCGCGCTGAGGGCCGCCCTGCCGTCGCCGGCCGTGAGACCGCGAAACCCGCGTGCTCGAGATAGTCGCGCGCGAGCTGCACGATCTTCGGCTCGTCGTCGACGACGAGAACGCTCTTCATGGCCTCATCCTAGTCGCGGCCGCCGCGGCCCTGACTCACGGGCCAGTCGTGGCCGAACGGACCGGCGACACACGCGCCGGCCCGGGAGTCCGCCACCCATCAGGCTCGAGCCTGGTCGGCAGGTGCCCGGTCCGGGAGCGTGCCACCCGTCCGGCTCACGCCCGGTCGGCAGGTGCCGCGCCGGGGCTCGCCGTCTCCGGGCCTTCGCCGGCATGTGCGCGCCGATGCCACTCCTCGAAGCGAGCCGGCGGACCGTCCGCCATGCGAGTGTCGTGCCAGTGGTCGCTGCCAGGGGTCCCGGGGCCCCACGACCTGCCGCCCCAGGGACCGCGGCCCCACACGACCGCCCGCAGCAGCAGCGCCACGAAGACGATGAACAGGATCGGGAAGATGGGCCAGAAGAGCAACACGGGGAAGCCGTACCCGCCGGCGAACGCATAGCCCCATGCGTGCGGGACGCCCGTGACGGCGGTTCCCGCCGACGCGACGCCGGCGGACACGCCGACGTTGTAGGCGCCAACCACGAGAGCGAGGACCGCGAGCAGCACGAGGACGAGCGCGAGGACGCGCCCGACAGGCGATCTGACCATGATGGCCTCCACGAAGGGCCTCCCGCCGCAGTGCGGACATCGAGAAGCGCCGATGGGCCCTATCGTCGCCCGAGGGTGTGTCGGAACTGTGGAGCGACCGCGGAATCCCGATGGGTCGCCACCCGAGGCGTCGGACCCGGACTCACGTCGGACCGACTCACGTCGGGCCCGGACTCCGATTGACCGCCCTCGACAAGTCGACGACGATGGGCCCGGCATCCGGTCGGCCCAGCGCCCCCCGCCGCGATCCGGACGGCCTGGAGGTCGAGCATGCTCGCACGCTATCGAAACCTGGTGACCCCGCTCGCGATCATCGCCGCGGCGGTCCTCGTCTACCTGGAGAACCCCTGGTATCCCCCGGCCGAGGGAAGCACGGTCCGCCATGCCGCGACCATCCTGTTCTGGGTGCTCACCGTGGTCGTGCTCGTCCTCATGTTCGAGGACCGCAAGTCGCCGGGTGCGGAGACCGTGGAGGTCGAGGGCCCCGCCTTCGCCCGATACCTGTTCAGCAACTCGCGGGGCGGCCTGCTGTGGCTCCCGATCCGCATCTTCCTCGGTTTCGAGTTCGCCGTGGCCGGCTGGCACAAGGTCACCGCCGCCGGGTGGACGGGCGGCGGCTCGGCGCTGCTCGGCTACTGGGAGAACGCCGTCAAGGTGCCCACGCAGGGATCGGCCCCGATCACCTTCGACTGGTATCGCAGCTTCCTGCAGTTCCTCATCGACAACCACGCCGAGGGCTGGTTCGGATGGCTGATCGCCCTCGGCGAGCTCGCCGTCGGCATCGGGCTGCTCCTGGGCATCCTCGTGGGCATCGCCGCGTTCTTCGGGGTGGTCATGAACATGTCGTACCTGCTGGCCGGGTCGACGTCGGCGAACCCGATCATGTTCGCGCTCGCCATCGGCCTGATCCTCGGCTGGAGGGTCGCCGGGTACTACGGCGTCGATCGCTGGCTGCTGCCACGCCTGGGCGTCCCCTGGCAGGCGAAGGTCAGGGTCACCGACACTCCCGCGGACCGGTCGACCGGCCAGGCCGCCATGCGCCCCCCGGCCGGCTGACCACACCCGTGGCGGCTGCTGCCGCCTCTGCCTCGCGAGCAGACGCCGGACGGCGCCCCGCGAGGCTCGGCCCGCACGCCGACACGCCCGCGCCGCGGAACGCAGTCCGGGTAAGGATCCCGGCCGGTGCCCTCGGCCGGGGATCCTGCGACATGCCGAGCCCTGACCTCGGCGACTCCATCATGGGCGGCTCGGACGGTGCTGCGCAATCCGCAATTCGACGTAGACGCCGGCCGAGCCCCGCGGCCGGCCGCACACGTATCGCCACCGCCCGAAGCCGGGGGAGACAAAGCCCTGTGCGCGCAACAGCGTGGACCCCGCTCGCGATGGGACTGCAACGAGATGGGGCCCAAAGGATGAGCGGCGATCCGCGACCAGCACCCAGACTGGCGGGACTCCCAGGAGGAGCCGCTCTCATGCGTGCCATCGCCGCTTCGTTCTCGGACGTGCTCGCAGCAGAGGCCGCCCTCGAGGGACTGCGTACGCTCCTGGTGTTCGCGCCCGGACAGGTCCGGGTCGCGCGTCTCGGCCACGCCAGCTACCCGGTCGTGCCGGACACCGTGCTGGCCGGCCGGTTCCGGGAGGCCGACGTGGCTGCGGTTCGCGAGGTCGTCGAGAACTTTGGGGGCCGGGTCCTGACGGACGTCGACAACGACTGGACCTGACCGGCTCCGCAGCCGGTCAGGCGACTCGGCCGACCGCTCCCGTCCCGACCACCGCGCCCGCCAGGGTCAGGGCATCCCCCGCAGCAGGTACAGGGCGATGACGACGGCGACCACGCCGAGCGCGACGTACACCCAGAGCGGCACCTGCGGTCGCGCGACGACCGGCCGCTTCGCCATGCTGCCCCCGCCCCGGTTCACATCCTGGCGTCCGCCGGCCTGGCGAGGCGCCGACGCGGCCCGGAAGGTGTTCGGTGGCATCTGGTCGCGCAGCGTGTTGGGGCGGACCTCGACGGGCCCGTTCGGTTTGCCGGTCATGTGACGCCTCTCGCTGCCGCCCGAGGAACCGGGCCGGCGACGCCAAGCGTGCCACCATGCGCTCCAAATGCAAGGGCCTGGAGCCGCGAATGGACGCGGCCTGATCCGGCCACGCGGCATGTGCTGGAGCCGTGAACGGCCAGGGCGCTATCCGGGCGGGGGCGTGGCCGGGGGAGTGTCCGGCCCGGTCGGGTCGGTCGCGCCGGCCGCCGCCGGCGCCGCGTCGGGCGTGCCATCGTCGATGCCGGGCATCGCGACGTGCGGCGCCGCCTGCTTCGTCACCGGGAGCCGCGAAGAAGTCGCGCGGAGCCCACCCCATCAGGCCCGCGAACAGCACGGCCGGCAGCTGGCGGATGGTGGAGTCGTACAGGTACACGCTGTCGTTGAAGAACTCGCGCCGGGTCGCGATCAACGTCTCGAGCCGCTCGATCTCCCGCTGGAGGCTCATCACGTTCTCCTGCGAGCGCAGTGACGGGTATCGCTCGACCACGGCCAGGAGGGAGCGCACGGCCGCGCTCGTCGCGTCGGACGTCGCCGCCTGCGCGGGCAGGGAGGCGTCGGGGGAATAGGCGGCCCGCAGGTTCGTCACGTGCTCCAGGACCGACCGCTCGTAGGACATCACGTCGCGCACGGCCTCGACGAGGTTCGGCAACTCGTCGTGGCGCTGCTTCAGCGCGACGTCCACGTTCGCCCAGGCCTTGTCGATCCGGCGCTGCATCGCCACGACGCTGTTGTACGTGGTCAGCAGCACCACCAGCGCCGCCGCAGCGAGCAGGAGCACCGCGAGGGCGGCGAGCGTCTGGCCGGCCATGACGCTCAGGCCGCGCCGATCTGCATGACGATGAGCACGGCGCAGGCGACCGCGAGGATGGCGCCGGCGAGCCCCTGCCAGAACCGGGACATCTCCGTTCCGGCGGCCTCGACGGGCGTCCCGGCGAAGATCGTCATGCGGGCCGAGCCGGTGGCGATCACCAGGTCGTCCGCGCCGATGTCCAGGCCCGACACCGGGGCCGCGTCCGGCGGGGACGCCGTCGAGGCTCCGCCGCCCGCGGTTCCGGTCGCGACGCCGGCCGCGGCAGCCCCCGATACCCCGACCGGGCCGGCCGGCGTCACCGGTTCGGGCGTCGCCGCGGGGTCGAGCACGGGTGCTCGGGTCGGATGTCCGATGCCGAAACCCGGGATGGCGGCGTTGCCCCAGGCGTCCTCGGCACGGGCATGAAGCGCGCCCGCCGCGCCGGCCGCCGCCAGGTCCTCGGCGATCTCGGGGTCGTCGAGCGGGTTGGCGTCCTCCTCCATCGCGCCGTCCCCGACCTGGGAGAACGGCGTCGCGGTGCCGACGATCGTCACGATGTCGCCCGGCTCCACGCGCTCCTCCACGTAGTGGCGGCCGCCGGCCAGCGACCCGACGTCTCCGTTGAGCAGGCTCGAGAGGCCATCGGACGACAGGCCGAAGCCCGACGCCGGGCCATCGGATGACTGCCGACCCCCGGCCGACCACGCCGGCCCGCTCCCGAACCCCATCGTCCGGGCGAACAGCGACTCATCGGGATCCGGGGCACCCTGCACGGTGAGCAGCCGTGCGACCTGGGCCTCGCGGTCCTCCACCCCCGGCGCCTCGGCGGGACCTCGGTTGACCTGGAGCTCGGCCGGTTCGCCGTCGAGCCCCGAGCGGGCATCGAGCCGGGGCTCGAGCTCCCAGCGCGCTCCGCGTGGAAACACCCACACCGTGCCGGTGTCGTCCTTCAGCCGGAAGCTCACGGATCTCGCGTCGCGGAGCAGCACCCGGGTGGAACGGCCTTCCTCGACGGTCACCCGGGAGCCGTAATGCACGCAGCGCGCGCTCTGCAGCGGCGAGACCAGCGTCGTCGGGCCCGCCAGGACGGTCCCGCTGGCGCGGACCTCTCCCGCAGCCAGGCCGCCCAGCGGCGACGTGGCGATCGTCGCGACGCGCGACCCGAGCCGGTACGCGGCGAGGCCGCGCGCGAACAGGAGGAGCCCCACCACGAGGCCCACGGCCCACAGGGGCAGGAGCTGGCTCGGCAGGCCGCCTCCGGCCACCGCGGCCGGTGCGATCGCCAGCGGGAGGGACGCGACGGTCCCGAGTTCGATCATGCTGCGCCGCATCGTACGTGGAACGGATACCCCCTGACAGGGGGAGGCCATCGGGCATCCTCGGCAGCCTCACAGTTGCTCCACAGGCTGGCTGCATGCTCGACTGCGTGACCGACCCGCGTCCCGATCGGGCGGCGACTCCGGTCCCTACCCTGGAAGGCTGGCCATCATGTCGACTGGAAGGTACGCGTCGAACGTAGACCGGCGGCCGATGCTCAGGAGCGCCCTGGTCGGGCTCGCCGCGCTCATCGCGCTGGCCTGCCTCGTCGCGAGCACCCTGCATTTCGGCGCCGTCTTCACCCTTGGCACCACGCGCATCGCGGAGCCACCGGTCCTTGCGGCGGCCATCGTCGAAGGGGCGATCGGGATCGCGATGATCGTCGTCATGGCAGCAGCCTTCGCCCGCCGGCCGTGGGCGTGGAACGCCGCGGTGGCTGGGTTTCTGTTCGGCATCGGCGGCTTCGCGGTCGGCATCATGGCGCTCGTGCGAAACCCGGGACTGCGCACAGGGTTCAACGTCGCGGTCCATGCCGGCGTCATCCCGCTCCTCGTCCTCGGTCTCGCGCTGACACTGACCTCCGCCGGACGCGAGGCCTTGTCGGTGCGATAGTGGCGCGCATGGCGGGCATCCACGACGAGTCCGAGGAGACGGGACGCGTCATCGTCAACCCCGTCAGTGGCGAGCGGATCGTCGTCAGGAAAAGCGGCCGCGACACGGACGGGCGGCTTTTCGCGTTCGACCTGTTCCTGCCGCCCGGCGGCCACGTGCCGGCCGGCCACGCCCACCCCACGCAGCAGGAGCGGTTCACGGTCATCGAGGGGAGCATGCGCTTCCGGCTGGGCCGCCGGACGATCCTGGCCGCGGCGGGCGACAGCGTCGCGATTCCACCACGGACATCGCACTGGTTCGGGAACGCCGGTGCATCGGTCGCGCATGCGAGGGTCGAGGTGCGGCCGGCGCTCCGGATGGAGGAGTTCTTCGAGGCGACCGAGGAGATCGGAAGGGCCGGGCACATCCCCGGCACGAGGCTTCCGCGCGTCTCCGACCTGGCGCGCGTGATGCTCGAGTATCGACAGGAGGTGGCGGCGCCCTACGTGCCGGCCCTCGTCTTCAGGGCACTGCTCGCGCCGTTTGCCTGGTTCGGGAACCGGCGCGCCCGGCGGCAGGCAGCCAACGAACCGGGCCCATGACGGCGCGTCGGACGTCACTCCTCGGAGCGGTGGCGATCGGGCTGCTGGCCGCTCCGCTCGTCTCGGAGGTTCGGATCCGGCGCAGCGCGCAACCCGGCACGGACCGGTGGCGCACGATCGAGATCGAGCCTGGCGGGCCGACGATGCTCGGGTTCAGCGCCAGGCCGCGACAGGCCGAGGCGTTCGGGCTCGACCCCCTCGACACCCTCCGGACGCTGCTCGAGCTCCCGTTCGCGATCGTGCGGCTGGGCGCCTACTGGAACCACATGGAGCCGGCCGCCGGCGCGTTCGACACCAGCGAGCTCGACCGCCAGGTCGAGGCCGTGGAGCGGGCGGGGCGGAAGATCGTGATCTGCGTGGGCGCGGTCAAGACGTTCGGCTATCCGGAGTTCTTCGTCCCCGGCCACCACCTGGACCGCCCGATCCCGGAAGGGCTCCTCGTCACGCGGCGCACCCACGCGGCCCTCCTGGCGGCGGCGACGGCGCACGTCCGGCGCGTGGTCGAGCGCTACCGGGACCGCGCGTCGGTCGTCGCGTGGCAGGTCGAGCACGAGGCCGTGGACCCACTCGGCGTGGAGCACTCCTGGCGCCTGGGCACCGACTTCGTCGAGGACGAGGTGGCCGCCGTGCGGGCGTCCGATCCGACACGACCCATCCTGCTGAACGGCTTCCTGCCCACGTCACTGGCCGTTCGCGCCCAGCAGGCGTGGCGGACGCGTGACCAGGGCGATTCGCTCGCGCTCGCCGCGAGCGTGGCGGACATCGTCGGGCTGGACGTCTATCCGCGGCACGCCGTCGTCGGCGCCGGTTCGTGGAGCGTCTACCTGGAGGGCCGGCCGAGCGGCTGGAACGTGCCGCGGGCGCAGCGGCCCTCGCAACAGGTGATGGTCACCGAGGGCCAGGCAGAGCCGTGGGAGACGTCCACGACACCACCCGACCTGCGGGGCCGGGCAGCGTACAGCTGCGGCCCGGACCGCGTCGTCGAGAACTACAACCGCTGTGTGCGGGCCGCACGGGGACGGGGAGTGGAGCTGTCCGCGTACCTGTTCTGGGGCGCCGAGTACTGGGTGCGCCGCTTGCGCGACGGGGACCCGAGCTACATGGGGGCCGTCGCGCGCGTGCTGGAGCATGCCTGAGCCCCCGGACGTCCCGCTCCCGGTCGAGCGGCAGCCCGCACACGTCCGGGTCGCCGGGCGTGCCATCGAAGTCCGCGACCTCGTCAAGCGCTACCCCCGGACACGGGTCAACGCCGTCGATGGCGTGTCCTTCGACGTCCTCGAGGGGCAGCTGTTCTGCCTGCTCGGCCCGAACGGCGCCGGGAAGACGACCACGAGCTCGATCCTCGCGACCACGCTCGCCCCGACCTCGGGCAGCGTCCGCATTGCCGGATTCGACGTCGCCTCGGCACAGTCCGACGTGAGGCGGCAGGTCGGGGTGGTCTTCCAGCATGCGTCGCTCGACCTTAACCTCACCGTCGAGGAGAACATCCGCGTCCACGCGATCCTTTACGGCGTCTACCCCTGGCGGCCGGGCTACCGCTCGATGCCGGCCGCCTACCGGGATCACGTCCAGGAACTGGCCGGCGTACTGGGCCTCGCCGACCAGCTCGGGCGACCGGTCAGGTCTCTGTCGGGAGGCATGCGCAGGCGCCTCGAGATCGTGCGCGCCCTCATGCACCGGCCGCGCGTGCTCGTGCTCGACGAGCCGACGGCGGGCCTGGATCCTGAGAGCCGCCGCGACCTGTGGGCCCACCTCCGCGACGTGCGCGACCGGCACGCAACCACGATCGTGCTGACGACCCATTACCTCGAGGAGGCCGAGGAGGCCAATTCCCTCTGCGTGCTCTGGCAGGGGCGGATCCTCGAGCGGGGAACACCGGCCGCGATCCGTGCGCGCCACGCACGCAGCGAGATCGTGCTGGACGCCGCCGATCACGAGGGGCTTCGCCGGGAGCTGGCGGCGATGGGCATCGAGGCGGACGCCGGGCAGCCCCTGCGCATCTCACTCGACGGACGGAGCGCCCAGGATGTCATCCGCGGCCTCCGTACCCGGCTGACCGTGCTCCGTGTCGCCGAGCCGACCCTGGAGGCCGCCTATCTCGCGCTGCTCGAGCGAGCCCGATCGTGACGGCGTCCGACATCCGCTCGGAGCCGCCCCGCCAGGAACGGCGCCCGGAGCGGCGCCACGAGCTCTGGGCGCTGCTCGCGATCGCCCAGCGCGACCTGACCCGCCTGCTGCGCGACCGCTACCGGCTCGCCCTCAGCCTGGCGTTCCCGCTGTTCCTCATCGTCGGGGTGGGCAACGTCGTCGGACCACTGCTCGGGAGCACCGGCACGCCGGGTGGCGTCACGTTCGTCTTCACCGGGATCCTCGCCGCGACCCTCTTCCAGTCCGCTGCGGCCGAAATCGTGTCGATCGTCGAGGACCGCGAGACCGACTTCTCGCGCGAGCTGTTCGTCGCGCCCGTGTCCCGCATCACGATCGTGGCCGGCAAGGTGGTCGGCGAGTCGCTGGTGGCCGCCACCCAGGGGGTCGGCATCGTCGCCGTCGCCCCGCTGCTCGGGGTCCGGATCTCGCTCCCGCAGGCTCTTGCGCTGGTCCCGCCGGGTCTCGCGGCCTGCCTTCTGGGCGCGGCGTTCGGGCTCGCGACGGTGGCGTGGCTGCCCAGCCAGCGCACGGCGATGCAGGTGTTCACGTTCCTGATCGTGCCGCAGTACGTGCTCGCAGGCGTCGTCGCGCCCGTGCAGGCGCTCCCCGCCGCGCTCGACATCGTGTCGCGCCTGATGCCGCTTCGATATGCCGTGGACCTGCTGCGGTCCGTGTTCGACGCCGGGAGCCCGGGCCTCGTCGCCGCGGCTCCCGAGAGCCCGATCGTCGACGTGCTGGCCATCTCCGCGCTCGTCATCGTGCTCATGGGCGCGGGCACGTGGGCGTTCGACCGTCGAGAGCGTTCGCGCTGATGGATCCGGTCCGCGGTACGCTCCGGGCGTGGACGTGCACGTCGTCCTGGGTCATGGCGCATCGGGGAACGCCGCCAGCATGGCGCCGTGGGTCGACGGCCTGCGGTCGGCCGGGTTCGACGCACGCGCCATCGATCTGCCGCGCGGTCGCGCCGACCGGGCCGTTCCCGTCTTCCTCGACGCTGTCAGCGACGATCCCGCGAGCGTCCCGGGCGGCCACTCGTTCGGCGGGCGGGTGGCGAGCCTGGCGGCCGCGCGACTGTCGGCCGAGGGGCACACGCCGGCCGGACTCCTCCTGCTGAGCTACCCGCTGCACCGGCCGGGGCTCCCGGACGGCTGGCGTGAACGGACCGACCACTGGCCCTCGCTGACCTGCCCGGTGCTGCTGCTGTCGGGCGAAGCCGATCCGTTCGCCCGATTGCCGCTCCTGCGCCAGGCAGTCGACCTGCTGCCCGAGGCCCGCCTGGTGACCTACCCGCGCGTGGGGCACGGACTCCGCCCCGTGCTGGAGGAGGCCCTGGCCGAGGCCGCGGCGTTCCTGCGGTCGCTCGGCGCCTGAGCGGCGTGCGGGCGCCGGCGGAGGCCGGGTCCGCGCGATCCTGCGGTCGCTCGGCGCCTGACCCGCGGCGAGGCGCCGGCCGAGGCCGGGTCCGCCGCGATCCTGCGGTCGTTCGGCGCCTGGCGCGTCCCCGGCGCGCCCGGTCGGCGGCGTTCCCGCGCCGCCTCGATTGTGCCCCCGCGCGCACCAAACAAGTTGCTTGGTACAATCAACCAATGACAGCCACCGACCTGGCGCCATCCACCCGCTCGTCCGGCAGCACCGCGCAGTCGGTCGAGGCCGCCGTGACCGACCTCATCCGCGTGTTCAAGCGGCCGGCCACGCAGCGTCGCCTGATGGAGGACGCGGGCGTCGCGATCGAGTTCGGCGCGTACTGGGCCCTCGGGCGCATCGGCACCCTCGGTTCGTGCCGGCCGTCCGAGCTGGCGGCATCGCTCGGCGTCGACGCTTCCACCATCACCCATCGCATCCACTCGCTCGAACGGGGCGGCTTCGTGGAGCGGTCGACGGACCCGACCGACGGACGGGCCTGCAACGTGCACCTCTCGGAGGCCGGGGCGGCGGCCCTGGTACGGCTCCGCGAGGCGCGCCGCGCGCTCTTCGATCGGATGCTCGCCGGCTGGAGCCCCGACGAGCAATCCCAGTTCGCCGCCGCGGCCGAACGCCTCCGCATCGCACTCGAAGGGGAGATCCGCGAACCGTGAGTTTCCTGTCCCGCAGGCCCGCTTCCGCAGCCACGTCCAGAGCCGCCGATGGCGGCGCCCGGGAGCGCAATGCTGGTCGTTCGAGGCGGAACGACCCGCGCTACAAGTGGGTCGCCCTGTCGAACACCACGCTCGGCGTGCTGATGGGGTCGATCGACGGATCGATCGTCATCATCTCGCTTCCCGCCATCTTCAACGGCATCCACATCAACCCGCTCGATCCGGGCAGCACGAGCTACCTGCTCTGGATCTTCATGGGCTACCTGCTCGTGACCGCCGTGCTGGTGGTCGCGTTCGGGTGGCTCGGCGACCGGTACGGCCGCGTCCGCATGTACAACGCCGGGTTCGTGATCTTCACCGGCGGTTCGCTCCTGCTGGCGGCGACTCCCTTCACCGGCTCGAGCGGGGCGCTCTGGATCATCCTGATGCGCATCGTGCAGGGCGTCGGCGGGGCCTTCCTGTTCGCCAACTCCGCGGCCATCCTCACGGACGCGTTCCCGTCCAACCAGCGCGGCCTCGCCCTCGGGATCAACGGGATCGCGGCGATCGCCGGCCAGTTCATCGGCCTGGTCGCGGGCGGGGTGCTGGCCACCATCAACTGGCGACTCGTCTTCTTCGTCAGCGTCCCGATCGGCCTGATCGGCACGATCTGGGCCTACATGCGGCTCGAGGAGCTCGGGACGACCTCGAACGCGCCCATGGACTGGCCGGGCAACATCACGTTCGGGGCCGGCCTCACGGCCCTCCTGGTCGGCATCACCTACGGGATCCAGCCCTACGGGCGGGACACGATGGGCTGGAGCAGCCCCTTCGTCATGGCGATGATCGGGGGCGGGATCGTCCTCCTCGCGCTGTTCGCGTGGCTCGAACGGCGCACGGCGCAGCCGTTCTTCGACCTGTCGCTCTTCCGGATCCGGGCCTTCGCCGCCGGCAACATCGCCGGCCTGCTGTCGTCGGTCGGGCAGAGGCGGGCTCCAGTTCATGCTCGTCATCTGGCTGCAGGGCATCTGGCTGCCGCTGCACGGGTACAGCTACGCGGACACGCCGCTGTGGGCGGGCATCGCGATGCTGCCGCTCACCTTCGGGTTCCTGGTCGCGGGCCCCCTGTCCGGTTACCTGTCCGACCACTTCGGGGCGCGGCCGTTCGCGACGGGCGGCATGCTCGTCGTGGCCGTCGCCTTCGTCGGCCTCATGGCGCTGCCGGTCGACTTCGCATACCCGGTGTTCGCGGCGCTGCTCGTCCTGAGCGGCGTGGGCGCGGGCCTGTTCATGTCGCCGAACATGGCGGGCATCATGAACGCCGTTCCGGCCCGCCAGCGCGGCGCGGCCTCCGGCATGCGCGCCGTGTTCATGAACTCCGGCTTCGTGCTCTCGATCGGGCTCTTCTTCTCGCTCATGATCGCGGGCCTCGCGGCGTCCCTGCCGACGACCCTCTACCGCGGCCTGATCTCGCATGGCGTGCCCTCGGCCATCGCCACCCAGGTCTCCCACCTGCCGCCGGTCTCGAGCCTGTTCGGCGCACTGCTCGGCTACAACCCGATGGCCGCGCTGCTCCCGCACTCGGTCCTCGCCGGGCTTCCGCCCGGGCAGGCGGCCATCCTCACGGGCAAGGACTTCTTCCCGCAGCTGATCTCCGGCCCGTTCCAGCAGGGGCTGACGATCGTCTTCATCGTCGCGACCGCACTGACGCTCGGCGCTGCCGCCGCCTCGTGGCTGCGGGGAGGGCGGTACGTGCACGTCGAGGCGGAGCCGGAACGTGCTGCCTCGCTTCCGCTGAACACGTCGCCCATGGCGGACCCGCCGCTCAGCCGGTTCACTCCCGAGGAGCGGAGGGCGCGCCGGAAGTAGCGCACCCGCGGCCGGCGTCCCGGGACGACGATCCCGGGACGAGATCGTGAGGCGACTGGAACTCGTCGAGCGCGCTTGTTAGGATGGGTCCCTGATTTCCAAGGGCCCGTGCCCCCCTCGGTGTCGGGTTCACGTCACGGGTCGCCCGGCTCCTCTCCGAGCCACGCGGCCTCGCCGCCTCATCCGCTCCGGGAGAGGGGGGAAGATGCGCCTTCATCGAACGCGGCTCCTGGGCGCCACGGCCCTGCTGTTCGCACTGTCGCTCGTCCCGCTGGTCCCGGGGAACGCTGCCGCCGCGACCTACTATTCCGCGACGTGCTCGGCGCGCCTGCGGACAACCCCCTCGACGTCCGCGACGTCGCTGGTGACCATCACCACGGGCAGCATCGTGACCGTCTCGGGGACGGTCCCGGGAGGCGCCTGGTCGGCCTCGTGTCCCGGCCCGGTCTCGGGGAGCACCTGGTACTCGATCACGGCAGTCAACGGCGCGACCGTGTCGGCGCTGTACGGGGTGAGCGTCGCGTACGCCGCAACCGGCCTGTTCCAGGCGACCGCCTCGCCGCCCCCCTCCCCCGCGCCGTCACTGGAAGGCATGGACGTCAGCCGCTACCAGGGCACGATCGACTGGACGGCCGTGGCCGGCGCCGGCAAGCGGTTCGTGATCATGAAGGCGACGCAGGGCGAGACGTACGCGGACCCGACATACGCCACCAACCACGCGGCGGCGAGGGCGGTCGGCATCCCGGTCGCCGCCTACCACTTCGCGGATCCGTCGAGCGATCCCAACGACGCGGTGATCCAGGCCGACTGGTTCGCCAACAACGCGGCGCTGCTTCCCGGCGACATGATCCCCGCCCTGGACCTCGAGGAGACGGGCGGCCTGTCCGTGAGCGCGCTGCAGGCGTGGGTGGGCGCATGGCTCGGCGAGGTCTACGCCAAGCTCGGGGTCCGGCCGATGATCTACACGAGCCCGAACTTCTGGATCAACTCCATGGGCAACACCACGATGTTTGCGGACCAGGGGTACGCCGTGCTCTGGATCGCCCACTGGGGCACCTCGAGCCCCACCGTGCCGGCCAACAACTGGTCAGGTCACGGCTGGACGTTCTGGCAGTACAGCAACTGCGGGACCGTGGCGGGCATCTCCGGGTGCGTCGACCTGGACCGCTACAACGGCACCGACCTGTCGCCGCTCGAGTTCAACTACACGTACATCCCCCCGCCGGTCGTGCTGCCACCCAACCCCGCCCCGTTGCTCGCAGCCATCAACCCGACGAGCACGCCGGCCGGCAGCGGTGACGTGACGATCGACGTCCAGGGATCCAGCTTCGCGGCGGGCGCCTCCACCGTGTACATGAACGGAGTGGGGCTCCTGACCACGTACGTCTCGCCCACCGAACTGACCGCGATCGTGCCGGCCGCGCTCACGACCGCGGTCACCACGGGGATGGTGACGGTGGTCAACCAGCCGCCGGGCGGCGGATCCAGCAGCCCGGTCACCTTCACCGTCACGCTTCCGCCGGCCCAGGTCACCATCGGCACGAGCACACCCGTCGTCGCCTGGGGAAAGCCGGCCGATCTGTCGGTCCAGATCGCTGCCGCCGGTGCCAACCGCGCCGTGACCATCCAGCGGATGCAGGCGAACGAGACGCAGTGGTCGGACATCGGGACCGTGACCACGGATGCGACGGGGCACGCCACGTTCACCTACACGCCGCCCGTCAACACGCAGTTCCAGGCCGTGTTCGCGGGAGCAGCCGACCTCGGACCGGGGACGAGCGCGCCGGTGCGCGTCGTCGTCCGCCAGTTGCTGGTCCTGCGCCCGACGAGCCTGGGCAAGGTGAAGAGCGTTGCGTACGGGACCAGGGTCACCTTCACGGCCACCGTCCGACCCGTCGGGCCCTCCCTGGCCCCGGCGAAGGTGACGTTCCAGTTCTGGCGCAACGTCTCCGGCACATGGCAGCTGCTGACCAAGCGCGACGTCTACGCTGACTCGACGGGCCGCGCAACGTGGAGCTGGACGTTCGCGTGGCGCGGCCAGTGGTACGTGCGGGCGATCGCCAACCCCACGGTCACGAACGCCAACAGCGTCTGGAGCGCGGTGGAGCGCTACTCGGTCTTCTAGGAGCGCTCAGCGCGCCTCGCGGATCGCCTTCCACATCCGGCGCACGCCCGGACGCTGGCCGTACATCAGCACGCCGGCGCCGTAGATGCGGCCGGCCACCCACACCGCGGCGACGATCGTCAGGACGAGCAGGACCATGGTGCCGACGAGCTCGATCGGCGTCGCATTCCCGGAACTCCAGCGGCTCAGCATCATGTACGGCGACAGGAACGGCACCCAGGACAGGACGACGATCCACGGGGCCTTCGCGTCGAGCAGGCCGATCGACGCATAGGTGCCCACCAGGTATCCCGCGCTCGCGAGGAGCGTCATGGGCGTGACCACCTGGTTCACGTCCTCCTGGCGGCTCACGAGGGATCCCGCCGCGGCGAACAGCACCGCGTAGAGCATGAAGCCGAGCACGAAGTAGATCGAGAAGATCAGCAGCAACGCGGGCGTGAGGCCCTCGGGAAGGGACACGCTGCTCGATTCACCGAGGACGATGGAAGCGACCTGGCCCTGGACCAGCAGGGCGACGAGGGCCGCCCCGAGGACCGCGACGTACTGCAGCAAAGCGGCCGAGCCCACGCCCAGGACCTTCCCGGCCAGCAGCTGGAATGGCGTCGCGGCGGCGAGGATGATCTCCATGACCCGGTTGCTCTTCTCCTCCACCACGCTCATGGCGATCCACGTGCCGTAGAGGATGACGGCCAGCAGGAGGAACATCAGGAGTCCGAAGGTGACCGCGAACCCGCTGATCTGGCTGGCCACGCCCTGACCGTTCTCGACAGGCTTCGACAGGTCGGGCGAGCGAACGGTGACCGCGGGCGGCGAGAAGAGCTGGGCCTGCTGCGCACCCGATACGCCCGCGCGGGCCAGGCGGTCCCCGATCGCGATCGAGGCGGCCGCCTGCCGGACCAGGTCGGGTCCCCTGCTCATCGCCGGGTCGTTCACGTAGATCGTGAAGTCCAGGTCCCCGGTCGCGCCGCGCTCGATGTCGACGAGCATGTCCAGCTTGCCGTCCTGGACGCGGGTGCGGGCCGCCGATACGTCGGCTGCCGTCTCGATCCTGTAGTCCTTCGACGGCGGGTCGCGCCCTCCGGGGCAGCCGTCCCGGTGGCGGTGGTGGGCGCGTTGAGCATCGCGTCGAGCGTCGCGACCGGATCGCCCTGCAGGTCCGCCGCGCCCACGTGCACGGCGATCGTCTGCGACGTGTTGCGGTCGATGTAGCCGATTGCCACCGGCGCGAGCCCCATCAGCACGGCGGCAATGACCAGGACGATGGTGGAGATGATGAAGCTGCGGGTCGTGGCGCGCGTCACGAGCTCGCGACGGGCGACCGCCACGATGTTCCCGAGCTGGACTGTCTGGTTGCTCACCGCAGGGCCTCCGCCGGCACCGGAGCCAGTGTTCGTTCGTCGCTCGTCGTCACCCCGACGCGCTCGATGAAGATGTCCTCGATCGACGGGTCGGCGATCTCGAATCGCGTCACGTACTCGCTGCGTCCCAGCGCGGCCTGGAGGATCCGCTCGGGGTCCCCTCCGTCCCGCACCTCGAGCTCGTGGTAGTCGAGACCCGAGCGCGTGACCCGGACGCCCTCCATGCCATCCAGCCAGGTGAGATCGGGGTCACCGGCGACGCCGAGCCGGACGACACGGCGGCCCGCCTGCCGCTTGACCATCCGCGTCTCGCCGGTCACCAGCAGGCGGCCGCGGTCGATGATCGCGATCGAGTCACAGAGTTCCTCGACCTGCTCCATCTGGTGCGTGCTGAACAGCAGCGCCTTGCCACGGTCCCGGAGCTCGAGGAAGGCGTCCTTGAGCAGCGCCACGTTGATGGGATCCAGGCCCGAGAACGGCTCGTCCATGAGCAGCACGTCGGGGTCGTGGAGGATGCCGGCGATGAACTGGACCTTCTGCTGGTTGCCCTTGCTCAACTGCTCGGCGCGCCGGTCCGCGTGCTCGGAGATGCGGAATCTCGTGAGCCAGTGCCGCGCGCGGCGCGCACCCTCCGAACGCGGCAGGCCGTAGAGCGACCCGAAGAACACGAGCTGGTCCAGGACCTTCATGCGCGGGTAGAGCCCGCGGTCCTCGGGCAGGTAGCCCCACGTCCGCCTGGGGGCTTCGGATGCCGGCCGGCCGGCCCATGTCACCGACCCCTCGTCGGCGTGAAGGATGTCGAGGACGATCCGCATGGTGGTCGTCTTGCCGGCGCCATTGGGGCCGAGGAAGCCGAAGACCTGCCCGGGCTCGACCCGGAACCCGATTCCGTCGAGCGCCTGGACCTCGCCGAAGCGCTTGCGGAGTCCGTCGATGACGAGAGCCACGGCTCCTCCATGGTTGACCTACGCCTGGTTGGGCACGGCGCGCGGCCGGGGGGCGCTGGGGCCATCTTCGCCCGCTCGTGGGCTGTCACGCGAGGGCCGATCCGCCCGGCCCGCCTCGCCAAGGGGCCCGGGCTCTCCCGTTCGCGCGGTCGCCCGTTCGCGTGGTCGCCGCTGCCTGGCGGCCGCCGCGGCCGGCGGCCCAGCGCATCGCGTCGGGCTACATCGGGCGGATTTCCCGACCTTCGGCGTCAGGTCGTGCGATCCTCGATCTCCCAGGCGTGGTCGAGCACGTGCCAGGCCAGCCTGCGAACGGCGTAGCGGGCCGACCAGCGCGACCCGCCTCGAGGACCCTGCGGCGCAACGGTTCCGTGCGCCGAGGCGTCGATCGCGTCGAGCACCGTTGCGCGGCCGCGCTCGAGCGTGGCGTCGTTCGCGGGCAGCGTGCCGTCGTCAGAGGACGCGCCGTCCCCGGCGGGTGCGGCATCCGTCGCAGGCGCCTTCCGGCCGACCTTCGAAAGGTATCCGCCCTCGGCCTCCAGCACGTGCTGCACGATCGACTCCAGGTCCCGGCCGCCTCCCCGGGGTCCTTTCCGCAGCTCCTTCCCGGACGCGAGTTCGGCGTCCCGGTCGAAGGCCGCCCAGCACGCGACCAGAATGGTTCGCAACCGGGCGAGCTCGGGTTCATCCAGGGTTCGGGCGTCAGCCGACGGCGCCTTCCCCGGCGCGCCGAAGTCGGTCGTTGCATCCCCGGCGAGCCGCTCGACGATCACGAAATCGGCCGCGTCCCGGACGCCGGAGAACGGGATCCCGGCGGCCCGCATGGCGGCCGCGTACCGGGGGCCGTGGTCCGCGAGGGCCTGCAGCGCGGCGGCTTCGTCCCGGCCGGTGCGGCACCATCCCGGCCACTCCAGGGCCCCGGCAAACGCCCGCTTCGCCCCGATCTCCAGGTAGACCTCGACGGCCGCCAGCTCATCTCCGCTCATGGGTCGGAGAGTCTAGGCGATCCGGCGGCCGCGAGCCTGGGAGGCCACCGGCCCGTCCGAGCCTGCAGGGGTGGAGGTCGGGGCAGTCAGGCCCGTTGGCAGCGGGTCGACCGTCGGCGTTGGCGTCGTGTCGGGAGCCGTCGTCGCGTCGGGCGTGGCTGTCGGATCGGGCGTCGGTGTGGCGTCCGCCGGGGTGTCGGTCGGCGTGGGAATGGGCGAGTCGGATGGGTCGGTCGTGGGACTCGAGGACGGTGCGTCAGTGGCTGCCGGATCGATCGTCCCGGCGCCGTTCACGCTCTCGCAGCTCGTCCACGTGTCCTTGTCGCTGACGTAGCAGGCATCCGTCCCGGCTCCGCCGTCGAGCAGGTCCTTGCCGTTGCCGGCCTCCAGGACGTCGCCGTCGCCACCACCGTAGAGGCGATCGTTCCCCTCGCCGCCCAGCAGCACGTCCTTGCCGTTGCCGCCGTACAGCGTGTCGTTGCCCGCTCCGCCGACCAGGCAGTCCTTGCCGTTGCCGCCGGTGATGGTGTCGTCGCCGCCCATCCCGAAGACGAGCGCGCCGCCGTTGCCGGCGTGGATCGTGTCGTTGCCGTCCGTGCCGACGATGACCTGCGCGAACGTCATGCCGGCGCACTCGGGGGGAGTCGGAGGCGCGGGGGCGGGAGTGGGCGTGGGAGTCGGACTTGGAGTCGGGCTCGGCGTCGGCTCGGCGTCGGACGTCGCCAGCGATCCGGAGAGCGAACCCGGATGCGAGTCCGTGTAGTAGGCCGTGGTGTCCCCGACCGCGCGGGAGCACATCACTCCCGCCACCAGCACGGCGACGGAGAACAGCCAGACGGCGGCCAGGCGACGTTGGCTCACGGCGTGTCCTCGGCGGGGGTCGTCTCTGCAGGACGGGCAACAGGCGTGCCGCTCGTCAGCTGCCAGACCGCCATCAGGGCGAGAAGCAGGAGGAGGAGTGCGACCACGCCCACGGGGTTCTGGAAGAACACGGCGACGTACCCGCCGTAGGGCACGGAGAACGCGACGCGCCCGACGATCATGTTGGGCTGGATGGATCCCACGTCGCGGCTCGGGTTGGCGTCGCCTTTCGTGGCGATCCCGTCCGGGCCGATGGCGGCGATGCGGTGGGTGGCGGTGTAGCCGGGAGTCGGGTGGAAGGTGATCACGTCACCGACGTGGAAGACGGTGGTCGGGGTGACCGGCAGGTCGACCACGAGCGCGCCGGTGTTGAAGGTCGGCGACATGGAGCCCGAGTCCACGGCGTAGAAGCGCACGCCGTTCGACCAGGCGTAGGCGCCGCGCGCCGACGGCGAGCGAGCAGCGCGAGGATCGACGACGAGACCGACGAGCGCGGCGGAGAGTCATGTCGCTCCTCTCCGTGGGGCATGCGGGTGGAGCGAGGGAGCGTCGCCCACCCGCATCTCGTTGCTCCGGCTGACTCAGCCGGATCTACTGGCAGTACTGGACGACTGAAGGCGAATGGGCAGGGTCGAGGGTCAGCGCGATCTTGCTCGCGCCGTTGAACTGGCTCGTCGGAGTCGACGCCGGCCTGGAACGGCCGACGACGGAGAAGTTGAGCGGGGTGGCGAACGCCGACTGACGCCGGGCTGAGCAGCGGATCGCTGGTGGCTCGTCATGCAGGGGTTGAACCGGAACGAGATCGTCGAACTGCTTGCAGCGGTCTGCTCGGCGAGCGTAGGCGACCTTGATGTAGTGCGGCAGGAAGTCGATCGGCGCTGGACGTCGAGGCACCGCTGTAGCTAGCCAGTGCAGTACCGTGTCCGGGATGATTGCCCCGAGCTGTCGGGTACGCGGTTGTTCAGGTTGTCGTAGATGGTGCCGTCGATGGTGAACGCGCCGTATGCGCCGAGCGTCGTTGACGGCGCTCCAGCCGTCGTTCGCTGTTGTCGAAGACGAGGTAGATGTCTTCGGTTGCCGGTGCCGGTGTTCTGGACGGTCGATGGTCGGCGGTCTGGGTACTCGCCGGGCAGCAGGTTGGCGAAGTTGATCTGGACGGCCGCGGTCGCCGCTGCTGCCGTCGTCACGTTGAGGGCGACGTGTGCCGTTCGGTCGCGGTGATGGCTGACCGGCGTGGCTGTCGGTGAAGTACGCGCCGCTGCTCGCGACGACGGTGCTGATGAGTGCGACTGTCGCCACGAGCGTCGTCATGACGGCGGCGAGGCGCGCGAACTTGCGCTTGGACATGGATCGGATCCCCTTTGGGCTACAGAGGTGATGACGACTCCGCTCCGGCACGGGGAGCGGCCTCCGCGTCACTACACCGCTAGGCTCCCTCCTCGACCTGGGGTCGCTGTCGGGCACTGGCCTGCGTTCGGCCGCTCGGTGGGACGCGAGTCTCGGTGGCGGGCGGGATCGAGAAGCCGTGTGACTGGGATCGCGGTCGCACCCGCCACCGGGTGCATCAGAGTGGCTCGGCGGGAGGTCGGTGCCATCCGGGGCTCCCCGGAGCGCGGTACGGATTCGGCGCTCCGTACACGTGGTGACGCGCGTCACCGGCGGGACCGGGCGCGACCCGTAGAGACGAACCCGTACCCGGCTCCGTACTTCCCCCGATGGCCGGCGAGGGACGTGCGCCCACCCTTGGGCCATGGAGCGCTCGGGCAGGCGTGCGGGAGCCGACGAAGCCGTTGACGCGGTGGGGTCCGGCGACGAGATTCGAAGCCGTGAACGAGATCGGGACCGGCGACAGGATCCGGGCCGCGAACCAGCCTCGCGGCGAACAGCCAGCCCGGGCCGGAGCATCGGTCGCGTTCCGCGATGCCGCGGAGATCGTGGCGCGCGCCGACGCGGACCAGGCCGAGGCGGACCGCGCGCGAAACCGGTTCCGCAGCCAGCCGATGCCAACGCTCGAACCCGATGCGCGGATCGCTTCCCTGCTCGGCGACGGCGAACTGGTCGTCGCGGTGCGCCGCTCGGCGCTGCTCGACCGGCGGCAGCCCGGCCCGGCAGAGAGGCACCGGCCGGGATCGGCGGCGACCTCTACCTGACGACGCGGCGCATCGTGCTCGTCGGCTGGATGACGCTGGCCTTCGACCTGCGACGGGATCCGCGAGGTCATGCTGTCTGGAGAACGACTCCTGCTCGTCATGCCCGGCGGGCTGGGCGTCTCGCTCGACGTGGACCGGCCACGCCTGCTCAGGGTCGAGATCGCCGCCGCGCGCGCCGCTCGCCAGGGCGCTGACGCGGCCCTCAGGCCCGAGCCGGCCCTCAGCCGATTCGCGATACCGCCGTGCCGCGTCCGCCCGGTTCCTCGCCCCGAGCTTGTGAAGGATGGCGCTGACGTGCGTCTCGACGGTGCGGGGCGAAATCGTGAGCGACGCCGCGATCTCACGGTCGGTGAGGCCCTCGGCGAGGAGGCGGAGCACTTCCGCCTCGCGGGTCGTGAGCGATGTCGAGCGCCGGCGTCGGACGAGGTGGACGCGCCGCGCGATGTCTCCACGAGGCGATGGACCAGCCGCGCGGCCATGCGACGGGGCATGGCCAGCTCGCCGTCGTACGCGCTGCGCACGGCGCGAAGCAGCGCATCCGGTGAGACGTCCTTGGTGAGGTAACCGTGCGCACCGAAGCGCATCGCGTCGACGAGGTGGCGGTCGGAGCTCGACACGGTGAGCATCACGATCCGCGTGTCCGGGAGCCGCGGCGCGAGCTCGCGCACCAGGCTCACGCCGTCCATGCCCGGCAGGTCGATGTCCACCAGCAGCACGTCGGGGCGCACCCGGGGCGCCAGCTGCAGCGCCTCCTCGGCGGTCGCGGCCTCCGCGACCATCTCGACGTCGGGCGCCGTGAGCGCCTGGCGGACGGCGGTCCGAAGCAGCGCGTGGTCGTCCACGAGCATCACGCGGAGGCGCGCGGGCCGGGCGGCCGTCACACCGGCACCGGGGCCGCGGCGCCGCATCACGGCCGGAAGCGGCACGAGAAGCCGGACCCGAGTGCCGTCCTGCGGACGGGAGACGATGCGCCAGCTCGCCGCCGATGAGCACCGCCCGCTCCCGCATGCTCGCCAGGCCGTAGGAGCCCTCGCCCGCGGTCGCCGGGTCGAAGCCCCGCCCGTTGTCGCCGACGTCGACCAGCAGCCTGCCGTCCTCCACGGCGGCCCGGACCCGCACGACGGTCGCGTCGGCGTGGCGGCGCACGTTGTTGAGCGCCTCCTGGGCGATGCGCATCAGCTCGGCCTGCACGCGAGGCGCGAGCGGCGGCAGCTCGTCGTCGCACTCGAACTCGGCGCGGAGCGCCGAAGCGGTCCGCGAAGTCGTCCAGGTAGCGGGACATGAGCTCGCACAGCGGGGCGCCGGGTTCGCCGACCGAGGCGCAGGGCAGCCACCGCCTGCTGCGCCTCGGCAAGGCCACTGTCGATGACCGCGCCCAGCTCGCCGGTCAGCACGCCGTCGCCTCCAGCCCGAGGTCCGGCAGCGACCGCGAGCCGCGCCGTCTTGAGCTTCGCCAGCCAGAGGTCCTGCGCCAGGCCGTCGTGCAGCTCGCGCGACAGCCTGGCCCGCTCCTCGAGCGCAGCCCGTTCCACCTCGACCGCCCCGAGCCTCGCGAGGTCGGCGTTGGCTTCCCGAAGCCTGGCGAGGGCGGCGCCGGCCTCGGCCTGGATGCCCAGCAGCAGGATCACGTCGAACGCGAGCCGCAGCATGTCGCCGCCGGTGACGAGACCCGTGTACGTGCTCGGGAACATCGCGGCGTGGACCTGGGCAAACGCCGCGAACACGAGTCCGAGGGCCAGGTACCCGTCGCCCATCGACCCGTCCCGGAGGAAGAGCCGCCTGGAGAGCGCGGAAGCGAGCAGGAACAGGGCGGCCGCGACGACCTGGACGGTCCCGCCGACGAGCGTGGCCGCCGGGAGCGAGGTGCTCGACACACCCTCGCCGGGCCCCGCCACCGTCCCGAGCGACGGGAGCGCGCCGGCCGCCACCTGGACGATCACGATCAGCGCGATCATCCCACCCGCCGCCCCGAACAGGACGGTCCGCGGGCGACGCGACGGCAGCCGCCGCAGGGACTCCGCAGCGCCTGCCGCGAGCAGCAGGCCGGCCAGCAGCCGCGCAAGCGTGAAGTCGTACAGAGGGGCCTGTCCCGGCGCGGAGAGCGCCATCCCGGCCTGCCCGTCGAGCCCGCTCGTGACCAGGACGAGTGACACGCCGTTGGCGATGCCGAGAACGAGGAACGCGGCGGCCTGGAAGAGAGCGACGGGCTCGCCGCGCTCGCGGAAGCGGATCCATCCGAGCACGGACACGGACAGCGTGACGAGCGTCGTGACGGTGTCGAGGACCAGATCCACGGACGGAGCGACGAAACGCACGTGGAGCCCGGGGACGAGCACGGTGGCGGCGGTACCCAAGGTGAGCAGCGCCACCGCGGCGATGAGAGCGACGTCGAGCCGCCCACCCGGAACCGGAACGGCGCGGAGCAGGGAGCGCGCGACCGTGGTGATGGGACGGCTCTCCTTGCTGTTGTCCGTGGTGTCTCTACCATGTTGACAGCAGGGGGCCGCCCGGCGGGTAGTGCCGATGTGCCCTATCTGGATTCCGGGTGCCGCGGGATCCGGGCGCGGACGCGTCACATCAGCCCCGAGGCGATCGACTCGTGCGTGGCGCCCGGGCTCACCCGCACCACCGCGCCGGTCAAGGGTGTCAGTCGGGCCGGCGTGGCGGTCGTCGTGTTCTCCAGCGCGTACAGCCGGCCCCGGCCATCGAACGCGAGGCCGAGCACGGCGGTGAGCCCCTCCGCCCACCGGGACAGTCGGCCGTCGCGCCCGATCCGCCAGATCCTGGATCCGCCCGGCTGGAGCGGGAGGGTTCCCAGGTTGCCGACGAAGAGGTCCGTGCCGTCGGGGCACCGCAGACGCGGGGCAGCGCAGGCCCGGGGCAGCGCAGACACCAGGCAACGCCCCGCGCCTTGCAAACGGCACGCGTGCCGCGGACAATGCGCGCGGAGGGCATCCGTCAGAGTGCGTCCCCGCGAGCCGAGCAGGTCCCACGACGAGCCCGTCCCTGAGCCCCGCGACACAGGGTTATCCGTGCTGCCGCCGGAGGCCGTGGCCCCACTGATCCTGGAGAACGTCCGGGACGCCGTCTTCGCCGCCGACCTCTCGAACCGGATCACCTTCTGGGCGCCGTCGGCAGAGCGGTTGTTCGGCATCGGGGCGAGCGAGGCTCACGGCCGCCCATTCGGCGAGTTGCTCCCCTTCGACATCGCGGCGTCCAGCGGCGAGGATGACCTGCTGACGGCGCTTGCGGCCGGTCGGGCCTGGAGGGGCGAGGGCTCAGTCCGGCTCCGCGACGGCACGGAGCTGTGGATCGAGTCCACCGTGAGCCCGCTCGTGGTGGACGGCCGGGTGGTGGGGGGCGTCTCTGTCAGCCGCGACATGACGAGTCACCGGGCCGAGACGCGGGGGCGCGAGTCGGCGGAGCGGGCGCTGCGTGCGCTGAGCACGCTCAACCGGGCGCTCGTCCGCGCGTCGGACGAGGCCACGCTCCTCGGCGAGGCCTGCCGGGTCGCGGTCGATACCGCGGGGCACCGGTTCGCGTGGGTCGCGTACGCGGAGGACGACCCGGAGCGGACGGTCCGGCCCGTCGCGTCGGCCGGGTACGACGGCGGACTCCTCGGCGCCGCGCGGATCACGTGGGCCGACGAGCCGCGGGGTCGCGGGCCGGTGGGGACGGCCATCCGCACGGGACGGACGGAGACGATGCGCGAGCCCGGCGACCCGCGTGTCGAGCCCTGGCGGAACGAGCTGGGGCGGGCCGGCTTCCTCTCCTGCGCAGCGTTGCCGCTCGCCTCTGACGAGCGCACGTTCGGGGCCCTGGTCGTCTGCGCCGCGGAGCGCGATGCGTTCAGTGCCGCGGAGCTCGACCTGCTCGTCGAGATGGCGGGCGACCTCGCCTACGGGATCGTGGCACGTCGCACGCAGGCGGCGCATGACCGTGCCGTCGATGCGATGCGTCGATCCGAGGAGCGCTACCGGACCGTCGTGGACGCGCTGGCCGAAGGCGTGGTCGTGCAGGATGCCACCGGAACCATCGTGGCGGCCAATCCGGCCGCCCGCGCCATCCTCGGCTGGAAGACACGGTCGGGATCGGTTCCGGCACGCTGGCCGGAGAACGTCGTCCGCGAGGACGGCACGCCGTTCGCCCCCCGGGACCATCCCGCCGCATGGACCCTGCGGACCGGGCGGGCCAGGCGGAACGTCCTCATGGGCCTGCGTCGGCCGTCCGGCGAGGTGCGCTGGATCGCCATCCACACCGATCCGCTGCCGAGCGGCGACGGGAGCCCGAGCGTGGTGTCCTCGTTCGAGGACGTCACGCACTACCGGGCGGCGCGCGCCGAGCAGGTGTTCGAGGCGCGCCTCCGGGCGGCCCTGTCGGAAGCCGTCCAGGGGATCCCCATGGACGCAGGCCTCGCCGAGAGCGCGCGGACGATCTGCGACCAGGTCGCGACGCTGCCGGGGATCGACCTCGTCGGGGTGGGCGCGTTCCTCGGCGACGAGGAGCTCCTTGTCCTCGCCAGCCACGCGCCGCTGGGGGCCCTGCCCCGGGCCGGGCGCACGCTCCCGGCCACCGCGGCCCGGTACCTTCGGCGCCGGACGGCCGAGGGGCCGTGGGCGCAGTACGTGCGGAACCTGTCCGACGCGGGCACGTGGGCCACAGAGCTGGGCGAGCTCGGGATCGTCGGCATCGCGGTGGGGCCGATCACACACGGCGAGCACGTCGACGGGGTGTTGCTGATCGGGTCCCGGGAGCGCGAACCAGCCAGGATCCTGGTGGAGAAGATGCCCGCGGTGGTCGCCTTCAGCGCGACGTCGAGCGCGCTGCTGGCCGCACAGCTCCACGCGCACCGCGAGGAGATGGCTCGCCGTCGGCGAATCGAGCAGGTGCTCGCCGACGCGGCCTTCCATCCGGTGTTCCAGCCGATCGTGGACCTCGTAACCCGCGACGCCGTCGGATACGAGGCACTGACCCGCTTCGATTCGGGGCAGCGACCGGACCTGTGCTTCCGCGACGCATGGTCGGCGGGGCTGGGGCCGGGAGCTCGAGGTGGCGACCCTGCGGGCGGCGGTCGACGCGGCCGCCGGCCTGCCGGCCGGCCTGTGGCTCGACCTCAACCTCTCGCCGCGCCTGCTGCCTCGAGCCGGACCGCATCGCGGAGATCCTGAGGGCCGCCGGCCGCCCACTCGTGCTGGAGGTCACCGAGCACGAGCAGGTCGGCGACTACCGCGCGCTGCACGAGGCCGTGCACCGGCTCGGCAACGACATCCGGGTCGCGGTCGACGACGCAGGCGCGGGCGTTGCCAACTTCGGGCACATCGTGGAGATGCGGCCGGACTTCGTGAAGATCGACATCAGCCTCGTCCGGCACGTCAACAGCGACCTGGGCAGGCAGGCGCTGGTCGTGGCGATGCGACAGTTCGCCCGCAGCACCGGTTGCCGACTGGTGGGCGAAGGCGTGGAGACGGAGCCCGAGGCCTCCACGCTGGCGCAGCTCGGCGTCGAGTTCGGGCAGGGCTACCTGTTCGGACGGCCGGAGCGACTCGCGGGTCCGGGGGCCGCGGAGGGCGAGGCGCCGGTCTCCGCGTGAGGGCCGGCGCGCCCGGCGCATACTCGCGCGGTGGCTCGTTCGCCCGCCCGCATGCGTCATGTCATCGTCGAGCTCGCCGCGCTCGCCGGCCTTCTCGGGCTCGCGACGGTCCTCGTCGCGCTCTTCGAGGGCCTGCTCGGCGTCGCCAACGCCGACGCCGTCTACCTGCTGGCGGTCGTTGCCGCGGCCGTGGCCTTCGGGACCCCGGCCGCCATCGGGACGGCCATCGGGTCGTTCCTGCTCTACAACTTCTTCTTCGTCAGTCCGGTCCTCACGTTCGCCGTCGCCGACCGGACGACATGGCTCGACCTGTTCCTGCTGCTGTTCGTGGGCGCGATCGTCGGCCAGCTGGCGGCCACGCAGCGCAACCGCGCGGAGGCGGCCGAGCGCCGCGAACGGGAGGCGCACGCGCTGTTCGCCGTCAGCCGTGAATTCGCCACGCACGCGGACGGCACCGAGGCGATCTCCCACGTGATCGACACGCTCGCGAGCGCCGCCGGCATGCGGTCCGTGTGGCTGGGGCTCGGCCCGAGCCCGGACCACGAACGGGTGGTCGCGTCGGTCGGTCCGGATGCGCCGGTGGTTCCCCGGATCCACTGCGTCCTCCGGCCGGCGTCCAGTGCCCAGGCCGACTGGGTCGCGCTCCACACGCCCCAGGGTTCGGGCAACGGCGCCCTGTTGCGGGGAGTCACCGCCTACCGCGTCGTCGTCGAGGCGGAGGGCGAGCCGTGCGGGTCCCTGTGGGGCGTCCGCGATGCGGCGCTCGGGCCGCCGGACCCGGGCGAGACGCGCGTCGTGTCCGTGGCGGCCGGCCAGTTCGGGCGAGCCATCGAGCGGCGGCGGCTCGTCGAGCGCGCCGCCAGCGCAGAGGTGGCGCGGCGCAGCGAGGCGCTCAAGACCGCCCTGCTCGACTCCGTCTCGCACGACCTGCGCACCCCGCTCGCCTCGATCCGCGCGGCGGCGGGCAACCTGATGGACCCCGACGTGTCCTGGTCGCCGGACGAGCAGCGGGAGGCGGCGACGACCATCGACGGCGAGGCGGAGCGCCTGAACGAACTCGTGAGCAACCTGCTCGACATGAGCCGGATCGAGGCCGGCGAGCTCGTGCCGCACCCGGAACCGTTCGCCCTCGCCGATGTCGTGCGCGAGTGCGTCGGCCGCCGGCGGGACCGGCTCTCGCCGCGACCCGTCGAGCTCGACCTCGACCCGGCGCGGCCACCCGTGCTCGTCGACGGGCTGTTCCTCGAACAGGTCATCGGCAACGTCCTCGACAACGTCGCGCGCCACACGCCGCCTCACGCCCGGGTGCGGATCTGTGACGAGGAGCCACCGGAGCCGGGGATGGCGCGCCTGGTGATCGAGGATGACGGTCCGGCGTGCCCCCGGAGACCCTTCCCCGGCTCTTCGACAAGTTCTTCCGTGTCCCCCGGGCCGCCGCCGGGTCGCGCGGGGGGACCGGCGTGGGCCTGTCGGTCGCGCGCGGCCTGGTCGAGGCGATGGGCGGCGCCATCGCGGCCCGTCCCGGCGAGAGCGGCGGGCTGGCCATCGTCATCGACCTCCCTTCGGACGGATGGGGGGCGGACTCGGGCCCCGCGGAGGGAGAACGCGCGGAGGCCGGCGCGCCGGCACGCCCGGAGCCTGCCGAATGACCGAACCGCGTTCGGACGGCCGTGCCCGCATCCTGCTCGTGGAGGACGACGCGGACACGCGACGCCTGGTCGCCCGGAACCTCGAGGCGCACGGGTACGACGTGGACGCGGCGCCCGACGGGGCCAGCGCCCTGGCGCAGTGGGACGCGCGGCGGCCGGACCTCGTTCTCGTCGACCTGGGGCTCCCCGACACGGACGGCGTCACGGTGATCCGCCGCATGCGGCGCGAGGCGAACACGCCGATCCTCGTGCTCTCGGCGCGCGGCCGCGAGGAGCAGAAGGTCGATGCCCTGGACCACGGCGCCGACGACTACGTGACCAAGCCGTTCGGGATGTCGGAACTGCACGCGCGCGTGCGCGCTCTCCTGCGTCGCTCGGCCGGACCCGATCGTGAGCTCGACGGGATCCTGCGGGTGGGTCCCATCAGCGTCGACGTGGCCCGGCACGAGGTGCGGGTGAGCGGCACGGTCGTCCGCCTGACCCCCCGCGAATTCGAGCTGCTCCGGGTCCTCACCGCGTCACCGGGACGCGTCGTGACCCGCCAGCGCCTGCTCGAGGCCGTGTGGGGCCGCGCCTACGCCGACGAGGGCCACTACCTGCACGTCTACGTGAGCCAGCTGCGGCGGAAGCTCGACGCCGCGGACCCCGCGCTCGAGGCCGGCGCGGCCATCGTTTCGGAGCCGGGAGTCGGTTACCGCGTGACGGTGCCCTGAGGCCCGTTTCTTGAGCGCTTTCTGAGCGCTCGGGCCTCCCGCCGGGCATCCGGCCTCTTGGCGGCCGGCGCGATGCTGTGGTCATGGGGAACGGACCGGGTGCCGACGTGGCCGGCGAGCAGGACGACGCCGAGGAAGCGGACGCGGCGCGCGTCGAGGACCGCAGGCATCTCGACGCCGCCATCGCCATGGTCGCCACGGGGGCAAGCCGCTGGGTCATGGTGTGCGGGATCCGCGACGCCAACGACCTGGCCGAACGGTCCATGCCCCAGCGCAACCGGGTCGCCGTCCGGGCGATTTCGTCGACGTCGATCCTGGTGGCGCGGGCCGACGCGGTGCCCGAGCCCCGGGCGTCCCGGCCTCCCGAGCGCCTCTTCCGCGGCCGCCTCGCTCACGTCGCGCACGTCGTGGCCTCGATCCTTCGCTGAGACGTGTCGACCCCCGAGTTCAGGCATGGCCTGAAGCCTGGAGACGTCCGCGTGCGGCTGGACCGGCCGCACGCCCGCTACTTCCGCTACGTCGCGCCGGGCACCTACACCGCCAAGCTGGCGGCGGATGCGCCCACCACGCCCTCGGGCAGGTTGCCGCCCAGGCGCGCAGGTCCTGTTCGGCATCCCGATCTCGACCGAGCGCGAGATGGAGAACGCCTTCCCAAGTGGAAGGCGCTGCCGGTCTTCTCGAGCGACGTCATGTCGTCCGTGGCCTACGCGACGGAGGCCAGCCTCTACACCCTCCTGGGCGCCGGGACCATCGCGTTCTCCTGGCTGCTCCCGATCTCGGTCGCGATCGTCCTCGTGCTCGCCCTCGTGACGCTCTCCTACCGGCAGACGATCCGCGCGTACCCGAACGGAGGCGGCAGCTACATCGTGGCGCACGCCAACCTCGGGGTCATGCCCGGCCTCGTCGCGGCGGCGGCCCTGCTCACGGACTACGTGCTGACGGTGGCCGTGAGCGTGTCGCGGGGGTGCAGGCGCTCTACTCGCCGTTCCCGCCGCTTCTGCGGGTCGCGGTGCCGCTGATCGTCTTCTTCATCCTGCTCGTGATGGCGATCAACCTGCGGGGTATCCGCGAGAGCGGCTCCATCTTCGCGGCCCCGACGTACATGTTCCTCGCCAGCATCCTGGCGCTGATCGGCATCGGGATCCTGCGCACGATGCTCGGCCACCCGCCCCAGGTGACCGGCGTCGTACCCGGCGCACGTGCCCGCCGAAACCTTCGGCCTGTTCCTCCTGATGCGCGCCTTCGCGGACGGCTGCTCGGCCATGACCGGCACCGAGGCGGTCGCGAACGGCGTGCCCGCCTTCAAGCCGCCCGAGTGGAAGAATGCCCAGCACGACGATGCTCGTCATGGCCGCCCTGCTCGGGATCATGTACCTCGGGATGTCGTTCCTCGTCGCACGTGTCGGGCGCGCGCCCTCCGCCAGCGGCGAGTCGGTCCTCTCGCAGATCGGCGCGGGCCGTGTTCTACGGGCGGGCGCCGCTCTGGTACGTGCTCCAGCTCTCCACGATGGGCATCCTCGTGCTGGCGGCCAACACGAGCTTCGCGGACTTCCCGCGCCTCTCGTCCATCCTCGCGCGCGACGGCTACATGCCACGCCAGTTCGCGTATCGCGGCGAGCGGCTCGCGTTCAATGCCGGCATCGTCGCGCTGGCCGTCGTGTCGATCGTGCTCGTGGTCGCCTTCCAGGGGCACGTCGAGGCGCTGATCCCGCTCTACGCCATCGGCGTGTTCACCGCGTTCACCCTCTCGCAGGCGGGCATGGTCCGGCACTGGATCAAGGAGCGCGGGGCAGGCTGGCGGTGCTCGGCTTCGATCAACGGCATCGGCGCGGTGGCGACCGGCGTCGTCGTCGTCGATGTTCGCCATCGCGAAGTTCGCCCTCGGCGCCTGGATCGTGCTCGTGATCGTGCCGGTCCTCGTCGCGATCATGCTGTTCATCAAGCGCGAATACGCGCAGGAGTACGGGCTGGCCGTGCGGCCCGACGTCGTGATCCGGCGGCCGCATCGGCGCCAGCGGGTGGTGGTGGCGGCGCCGACGCTGACGCGGGCGCGTCGTCCAGGCCGTGAAGGTGGGGAGGACCATGTCGCAGCGACGTCGAATGGTCCACGTCACCGCCGATCTCGGAGCCGGGCGAGCGCTTCCGCGAGCGCGTGGAGCACAGATGCCGGGGTCGGGGTCGTGGTCGTCGAGTCGCCGTATCGGTCGCTCGTCCGGCCGTTCGTGCGGTACCTGGAGGCGGCCAGGGAGGAGGATCCCGACGCCGTGCTGATGGTGCTCCTGCCGGAGAACCTGCCGCGCCACTGGTGGGAGCGCATGCTGTACAACCAGAATGTGTACCGGATCCGCGAGGCGCTGGTCGGACGGCCGGAGATCGTGGTGCTGGACGTGCCGTACCGGCGCGAGTCGATCCCGGCCGCCAGCTGACGACGGCGCGGATCGGCCGCCCTCGCACGCCCTCGCACGCCCTCGCGCCGTCTGCCGCCACGCGACGCGCTGCTGCCCGACTCAGGCGGCTCGCGACGTGCCGCTGCCCGACATGCCGCGGCGCGACCTGCCGCGGCGAACGACCGTCTCGACTCGGCGGCTCACGCAGGTCCCTGCTCGAGCCGGCCGCCGGCGCGCGCCCATGCGCCCGTCCCTCCGCGAACCGACGCGGTCCCCTCGAACCCGTACCCGAGGAGGAGATCCGCGGCAGATCGGCTGCGGTGGCCGGACACGCAGATCACGAGGATCCGCTGGTCCCGCGGCAGCTCTCCCACGCGGCCGCCGAGCTGGCCGAGCGGGACGTAAATCGCGACCGGGACATGACCGCGCACGAACTCCCAGTCCTCCCGCACGTCAAGCACGCGCGCGGATCGCTCCCGCCTCAGGACGTCGAGCTCCTCGACCGAGACCTCGGGGCTGGGAGCGAAGGAACGAGAACATGGGACGCATCGACCTCCGAGAGTGGGACTGCCGTGGTAGGCCGGGTCGCCCGTTCGGACGGCCTGCGGCCCGGTGCGTGGGATGGCCCGGGAACGCGGATCAGGGGCGGCGAGCCCAGTCGTCGGCGGCCACCGCGGCCGCCGCGTGGGCGCGGGCGTACTCGTCCCGGAACCGATCGACGTCGGCCCGGGCGACCTGCCGTCGAGCGACCCGGCGGGCGCCATTAGCCAGCGGCGCTCCGCGTCGCGCCAGTCGCTAAGAGGATGAGGAGGACTCGCGAGGCGGGGCATCTTCGATGGACGGTGCCTGCGCCGGGTCGGCGACCGCGAGCCGCTCGCCGAGCGTGCGCTGCCGCATCGACAGTGGACGGGCCGACGCGGAGAGCGCCGGGACCTCCGCCCGCGAGCGTCTGCATGCGGGGATCGGCAGCATCAGGGCCGCGCCAGGCCCTCCTCGAGCTGCTCCGGAGCTGGAGGTGATCCGGCGGCGTCTCGGAGGTCCCGTTGAGGATTGCCTCCGATCGAGTGGGCCACCCCTTCGCCT